>CAZZVN010000066.1:0-21767 GCA_964657625.1 uncultured Steroidobacteraceae bacterium | reverse complement strand
CGGCGTCGGCGGCGGCTCGGCGGGCGGCGGTTCCACCATCGCGATCCGCGGGGTATACACCTTGAGCGGTGCGGCGACGACGGGTGTCTACCTGGACGACGTGCCGGTGCAGTCGCGTTTCGCCCCCGGCGTCACGGCCTCGGCGACGCCGTTGCCACAGCTGTTCGATCTGGCACGGGTCGAAGTGCTGCGCGGACCCCAGGGAACGCTGTTCGGCGGCTCGTCCGAAGGCGGTGCCGTGCGCTTCGTCACCACGCCGCCGAGTCTCACGCAATATTCGGGGTTGGTACGGGTGGACGGCTCCAAGACGCGCGGCGGGCAACCGAGCGACGAAGTCGCGGCGGCGTACGGCGGTCCGCTCAGCGCCGACCGGCTTGGCTTTCGGCTGAGCGTGATCCACGGCCATGACGGTGGATATTTGTCCCACATCAGTCCGCTCACGGGCCAGACCGTGCTGCACGACTCCAATTGGGAGGATCACGATGCCGTACGCGGCGAATTGTTGTTCTCCCCGGTCGAACAGCTGCAAATCATGCCCGCATTCTATTATTCGAAGCGCTACAAAAACGACACGGACGACTATTGGTCGGACAGCCCCGCGTACACGACGCCGGCGTTGTCGTTCGGTGCGAACGGACAACTCGCGACCGCCGCCAATCCGGCCGTCTTCACCCGTCCCGCCGAAAATTATCCGGCGGTGAACTACTTCGGGCCGGGCAGATCGGGCGATCCCACCAATTCGTGGAACAACAGCGTGCTCAAGGTGTACAGCCTCGACGTGAATTACGACTTCGGCCCGGTGAAATTCACGTCGATATCGGCGTTCACGGATGCGAGAACGACGGCGGTGTCGAGTGTGTTTTCCAACCTGGAACCGTTGTCGGCGCCGGCGGGACTCGGGTTCGGATTCAGCGGTTACAACTCGCTCGCCGGCCAGGACGACATGCGGTTCACGTCGGACAACCAGCGCCGGGCGTTTTCGCAGGAACTGCGCCTGTCCTCGCCCGTGAACCAGCGCTTGAACTTCGTCAGTGGCGCTTTCTATCAGCATGCCGTCAATCCGGTGTCCTCGATCGGCTATGAAAGTCTGAACGGTGCCACGCTCGCTCTGTACGGTGTGCCAACCGCCGTCAAATACGGCGTCCAGGAAGATCCCAATAATCCGATCTCGGTGTATCGGGACGAAACCTTGTACGAGATCACCCTGGCGGGCTTCGGCGAGGCCAACTTCAACATCACCGAGCGCCTGAAAGCGACCGCGGGTGTACGCGTGGAGCACGAGTCGCAGGGCTTCAACGGGTGTCAATATGGTACGACGTTGGGGCAGGGGACGTGTACCGCCGCGAACGGACTCCTGACGTCGGACACCCAGGACGCCTCGCCGGTGCTGCCAAAATACGGGCTGGCCTACCAGATCAATGATCAGGATCTGGTGTACTTCACGGCGTCGAAGGGCTATCGCAGCGGCGGTGTGAATACCGCGTTGCCGCCGTCGATGTCGTGCAACGCGGCATTGGCCGCGGCCGGCGGCCGTCCCGAGACCTATCAGCCCGATTACGTCAAGAGCTACGAGGTGGGCGCCAAGGTGAACGCGTTGGACGGACGGGCCGTGGTGAACACCAGTGTCTACCGCATCGACTGGCAGCAGATTCAGTTCAACGTGGCCCTTCCCGGGTGCGCACCATTCAGTTTCACCGCGAATGCCGGTACGGCGCAGAGCCAGGGGGTCGACGTGACCACGCAGCTCAGGTTGTCGTCTCATTTCACGGCCGACCTGAACGTAGGCTATACGGATGCCAAATACACACAGACCGCGTTCGGCACCCCGAACCCGACCACGCACGTGCGATCCGTGCTCGTCCACGACGGCGACGAACTGCCGATCGCCCCGGTGAACGCGTCGTTGGGTCTCGAATATCGGGTGTCGATCTTCACGGACGAGCAGTTCTACGTGCGGTCGGATTATTTTTATCAGAGCAGCTACCACAAGACGTTCGGCCCGGGCGCCGTGGGCTATGCACCGGATGCTTACACCCTGCATGCGACCTCCACCACCAACGCGCGCGCCGGTCTGCAGTTCGATGCCATCGACGTGTCCTTGTACCTGAAGAACGTCTTCAATGCGCAGGACGTCATCAACCAGTCGGGCGGCAACGGCCGCACGGGGTGCACCAACTCGGCCTGCACCACCTACTCCGAGATCCGTTACTCGAATTTGTATTCCACGTACAGACCGCGGGAGTTCGGCGTCACCGCGTATTATCGGTTTTGAGCTGCGGCGGGGCAGGGGGTGATGCTCGAATTACGAGGTGGAGGTTGCTAGGATGCGGCGGCAGGCGCTTCGCCTCTATTCTCCAACGACGAGCCCTTCAATGAAGATCGGACGCAACGAAACCTGCACCTGCGGCAGCGGCAAGAAGTACAAACTGTGCTGCGGAGCCGCCGCCAAGACAGAGTCGCCGGAGCTGCTCGCGTGGCGGCGGTTGCGTCGCGCGGTGGAGAACCATGCGACGAAACTGTTGGGCTTCATCGCGGAGTCGCACGGCCGCGGTGCGATCGAGGAGGCGTGGGAGGAATTCACCTTGTGGAGCGGGGAGCCGTTCGACCCCGAATCGCCGCAGGTCACGCTGTTCTATCCGTGGTTGTTTCACTCGTGGAAGCCGTTTGGCCCGGAGACCGGAGTCGCCGCGCGGTGCCTGCATTCCATTGCGCCGTCGCAGGCGTACCTGATCGCGAAGGGTCAAAGCCTCGATCCCGTGCTGTATCGCTACCTGTCGACCTGTCTGGACTCGCCATTTGGTTTCTTCGAGGTGGTCAGCGTGGACCCGGGCCGTGGGATGCAGCTCTCGGAGATCTTGACCGAGACGTCGCATGCGGTACTGGAGCGCAGCGCCTCGGGCAGCCTCGGTGCGGGGGATATCGTCTACGGCATGGTGGTCGAGTGCGACGGCGTCGCGATGCTGGAGGCGAGTGCGCCCGTGGCGCTGCCGCCGCGCCTGAAGGTCATGATCGTGGAGGAGCGGGAACGTCTGCTCGAGGAGCAGGCGCTGGACTACGAGGAGGCCCTCGCGGAATTCGAGCAGGAGGAAGCACGAGACCGTGCCGATGCCGCGGCGTCGGGCCACGCCGAAGAGGGCGACGAAATCGACGGTGCGGAAGATGTGGGGGATGCGGTCGCATCGCCGGCGGTATCCGCATCGACGGCGGCAGCCGGTCTGGGCGACGCACCGAAGACTCTGGACAAGTCGGTCCTCGCCCGCTATGACGACTCGATTCGCGAGCTGTACTGGGACCTGGTGCTGCCCCTGCTGAACCCCGTGCTTCCCGAAATGCACAACACCGACGACGAGCCGTTGTCGATGCAGCGCCTGATCTTTGCCATCGACTCGCCGGCCGCGACCTTCGCGGCCCTCAAGGATCTCGCGGTGGGTCGGTCCGAACAGGAGTTGCTGCAGGACGCGCAGTACGACGCGGGCGGGGCGCTGTGCCGGGTCGCCTTCGGCTGGACCCGGCGCGGGAATGCGCAACACAAGGAATGGGAAAACACGTTGCTGGGTCACGTCGAGATCGACGGCACGCAGCTCGCGGCCGAGGTCAATTCGGCGCGGCGTGCGGCCGAGTTCAAACGCGTGATAGCCGAGCGGCTGGGCGCCGGCGCGCGCTATCGCGTCACCGAGGTCCAATCGATGGAGCGGCTGATGGCCAACGCGCGAAACGCGCCGCCGGGCGTCAAGCACCAGGCCGACTTGGATCAAGCTGAACTCATGGCACGCCCCGAGGTGCAGGCGCAGGTGCGAGACATGCTGGCGCGGCACTACGCAGCCTGGGTGGACGAGTCGCTTCCCGCACTCAAAGGCAAGACGCCCCGTGAGGCCGTGCGCACGGCCGCCGGGCGGGAGAAGGTCGAAGCCTTGATCAAGGACATCGAGCGGATGGGGGCCGGCATGGCGGGCTACGATGCGTCGATTGCGGACAGCCTGCGGTCCACCCTGAAGCTTTGACGAGCGGCTGCCGAGATGAACGCCCGGGTGGGGAGACCACGGTACGCCCACGGCCACCTACCCGCCGTCATCAACGCGCAGGGGCACCTGCGGCATCACGGCCGTGGAGAAAAGACAGCAACGCTGCGGGTTCGTTCGTCATGATCATGTTCGCACCTGCATCGATTTGCGTGCCCCAGACGTTTTCCGGTTCGGCCAGGGCGTCGCCGTCGAAATGGCCGGCCACGTCGTCCGCAAACATGGTGGCAATCCACACCCGCTCGTTCCGTGCCTTGATTTGAGGGGTGGCGGCTTCGAGAAAGCCTGCGCTGGTCCACTTCGTATGGATCAGGTCGGCCGGATGCGAAGGGCACTGCGCCATCGACGTCGCGAGTGGCCCGTCCCTTTCGAAGGCGATGGGAAACACCACCACCTGGTGCCAGAACGGCCGAATCGTGTTCAAGAGGGCGCGGTCGCGGCATTCGTAGAAAAATATCGCCTGACCCGCCACGCCGAGGGCCCTAGCCTCCTCGAAAGTCTCCTCCTGGGTCCAGTCCTTCACATCGAAGACCAGCAATAATTGCCCCTTGGCGGCGCGCAGAAAGCGCCGCAGCGTCGGCACGTGTTCGCCGGTCGGCGCTGCGTTTGCTCCGCCGCGGCCGGCGCGTAGATGCAGCCGCTTCACCTGCTGGTAAGTCAACGCGGCGACGGCACCGTGACCGTCGGTGGTGCGATCCACCGTTTCATCGTGCATGACCACCGCCACGCCGTCCTTGGTATGACGTACGTCGAATTCGATCCCGTCGACGCCGATGGCGATGCACCGTCGGACGCCTGCCAGGGAGTTCTCCGCCGTTTCCTTCCAGCACGATCGATGCGCGATCGTAATCACTTCGCCCGGGGTTGGGTGGAGCAGGCGCTCACGGACCGCGTCGACGGGCGCTGCATACGCTCCACAGATGTGCGTCAGCAAGCCCGTCACTGCGAACAGCGCCAAGAGCGCCCGCTGCGCGCGGACGGTCGCCGACAACTCCATCACCAGTTGAACGTGACGGACGCCGTGAACGCACGCCCAAATATCGGTCGCCCGACGGTGGCATCGGCGACGGGCAATACGTTGGCGGTCGGACCGCGCGCATTGCCTTCGGTGAGCCCGGTCGAGTTGGTCAAATTGCTGCCCACCGCTTGGAATACCAGACTGCGGGACAGCTGGAGAGTCATACCGAGGTCCACGGTGCTGTACGGCGACAAGATGCTGGTGTTCGCGTAATCCTGGTAGCGCTTGCCGACCGTGTAGAGGCTGGTGTAGAGCCTCGCGTCGCGGCCGCGCACGCGGAACAGGTAGGCGGGCTCCAGGATCGCAGTGTATTTGGGGATGCGCGTGATCTCTTTACCGGACAGATCGGCCGCCGAAATGGCGTTGAAGGTATTGGCACTGTCGACGACCGGGTCTTGTAACGTCAGCGACGCCTTGATCTCGATGGCCCGCCATGGCCGCCAGGCTCCTTCGAATTCGATGCCCTTGGTCGTGGTGTTGATGAGCAGCGACTGGTTCGACAACACGCCCGCCGCATCGGCGACGTAGGTGGAGGCGTTGAGCCCATCGAAGTGACTCCAGAAAGCGATGCCGAACAGCTCCAACTGCGGCAGTGCCAGCTTGAGGCCCACTTCAGCCTGTTTGATGGGTACGATGGGCACCGGCTGACCGTTGGGAAGCGTGCCGGCGACGCCGTTGTTGATGTTGTTCCATTGATCGCTCAGGCGCGGAAAACTGAAGGTGCTCGTGTAGCGTGCGAAGCCGTTGGTCTGTGGCGTGAATTGATAAGACGATCCCACGGTCCACGAAGTACCCGCCAAGGTCTTGGTATAGGGCACATACCCCGTAAGACCGGTCACGGTCTGCGCGGCAAGGGGCCCGCTCGTGGCAACCGTCGCCGTGCCGATCACGCCGCGGTTGCCGCGGTCGGATTGCACTTCGCGACGCACGCCGGCGTCGGTCTGCCAGCGGTCGGTAATGTGCCAGTTCTCGGCGGCGTATCCGGAAATGGCATGGCCGCGGACGTTGCCGATCAAATCACCGGACCCGTATGCGGTAAAGCCGTTCTGCGTTACCGATCCGGTGACGTTGCCGGCCGCGTCGAGCGCTTGAATGTCGAGGGCGTCGGGATTGTTTTTGACGTCCGTCAGCAGCGTGTTGCCGAGCTGTTCCTGTTCCATGGCGAAAAAGCTTTGACTGCTGCCAAGCGTCAATTCGTGAGTGCCGAAGGAGCCCAAGTCGATGGTCGTGCTGATCCGCAGATCGTTGAGCGTGTCTTTATACCGCGTCTGGGTGTCTTCCCAGGTATTCGTCGTGGTCAGACCGGCCGTGCTCGCCGGATCGAAGACGTTGTTGGTACCCGCGTACACGTAGCGCAGCGAGGTCGTTCCCGGGAATGCCCTTTGCGCCGCGGTCAGGTAGCCGTTGAGATTGGTGGCCGCGTTCGCGGGCGAACCGTTCAATATGGCATTGAACTGCACCGTGCCGTCCACGTAACGTGCCTTGTCGCTGATTTTCCAGCCGCCGCCCAGATCGTCCTCGACGCCGGCGGTGAGCGTTTTGGTGTTGGGATGGATGCCATCGGACAAGTCGGCGGCGCGAGTCGTGACGCCGCCGGAGCCGTTCAATGCCAGGAACTGGACGTTGCGAAAGCTGTTCGAATCCAACGTGCCGTAACTCGCATCTATCAAATTACTGAGCGAACCGCCCGTGACGGGATTGTTCAACGGGATGTCGCTGTAGAAAATGCTGCGGTCGTTCAGGTATTTGAAGTCGGCCCAGAGCTTTCCCCCGCTGAACAGGTAGGTGCCGCCCACCTTCAGCTGGCCGCCCTTGTCGGCGCCGGTGAAGCCTGGATCACGCAGGCCGTTGTCCTCGCGATAAAATCCGCTGACGCTGTACAGCAGGTTGTCCGCGAGGGGCCCGGAGGATTGCACGTCGAGGCGGCGCTGCTCCCCCGTGCCGGTGGTGAGCCGGACGCTGCCTTCGGCCACTTCGGTGCCATGATTAGTTATGAGGTTCAGGACGCCGCCCGACGCGTTGTTGCTGTAGATCGGCGCGGTGCCGCCGCGCTCCAATTCGACACGGCTGGTGCCAAGATCGACCCTGAACAGCTCGTCGATTTGCAACTCCCGTTCGTAGTTAGATTCGAACAGGGGGAGACCGTCTTCCAATACGTCCAGCAACCTGAATCCGGACCACGGCAGACCGCGGATGACCACGTTCTCGCCGCCGCCCTCGCCGCCGGAATTCTCGACGCTGATGCCGGGCACCGCCTTCAATGCATCGACCAGACTGCGCGGCGACTTCTCGCGCAATTCCTCGTCGCTGACGGTGGAGATGGCATAAGGCGCGGACAGTTTGGAGGTGGGCCGGTCGGTGCCCGTCACGACGATTTCCTGAAGCTCCAGGCCGTGTGTGCCGAGACCGGCATCGCTCGAAGACGCACTTGGTGCGGCGGCGCCAGGCGGTGCGGCCGACGTGGACGTTGCGCTCTGTGCACCGGCTTCGCCGCCGGCGAGCGCGAACAACCCGAAAGCAGCGCAGTAAAGGGCCGAACCATGGAAGCTAGACATCGAACATCCCTCGAACTGCTGTGCAATCGATTGTATTAAAGAAACGATACTTGCAATCGATTGCAAAAAGATGACAGAGGACCAACCAGGTTGCGCACCGGTATGACTGCAGCGGGCACGGGGTGCCGGTATGCTGGGCGATAATGAAGCGACGTCTTGAATCCGCCCCTGCCACGCTGGCCGACATCGCACGATTGGCCGGGGTGCACGCCTCGACGGTATCGCGCGCGCTTTCGGGAAGCCCGTTGGTCGAGGAGGCAAAGCGACAAAAAATTCTCAAACTGGCGCGAAAGCACGGTTACGTCGTGAACTGGACTGCGCGCAACCTCAGGCTCAAGCGCACACAAACCTTGGGTGTCGTCATTCCACTGGGGCATGAGGCAGGGCAGGCGCTCAGCGATCCGTTCTTCGTCAGCATGCTGGGATATCTCGCAGAGCAGATAACGCAGCATGGTTACGGCATGTTCCTGCAAAAAGTGCTGCCGCCCTCGGAAGAGTGGCTCGGGCAGCTCATTGCCTCGCAACGGGCCGACGGCATCATCGTCATCGGTCAGAGCACCGAGCACGATGCGCTCGAAGCGGCCGCGAAAACCTATCTGCCACTCGTGGTGTGGGGCGGTCATCTGCCACAGCGGTCCTACTGCACCGTGGGCACCGACAACGTGGGCGGCGCACGCACCGCGGTCGAACACTTACTACAGGGTGGCCGCAAACGGATCGTGTTCCTAGGCGACCCGACCATACCCGAGATCCGCCTGCGGTTCGAAGGCTACCGACTCGCCCTTGCGCACACTGCACGCGCCACCTTCCCGGAAATCAGTGTGCCCGCCCGGATGACGCCCGACGCTGCCTATGAGGCAATGCACGCCCTTCTGCTCAAGGGTGCCAAGTTCGACGCGGTCTTCGCCGCGACCGACGTGATCGCCATCAGCGCCATGCGCTCCATCGTGGCGTCCGGACGGTCGGTACCCGGGGACGTCGCCGTGGTGGGCTTCGACGATATCCCCATGGCGGCGTACTCGATACCCACGCTGACCACGGTCCACCAGGATCTGCAGCGCGGCGCCGGCATGCTGGTGGATCTTCTACTCCGTCGTATCGACGGCGAGGACACGCCCTCGGCGATCATGCCAGCGGAGCTCAAGATCCGCGAATCGAGTGCCGTTCGGCACGCGCGTTAGTCGGGGGCGCCGCCGCCGTATTGGCTGCGCTCCATGTCGCGCAGGTGTCGTTGCAAGGGATTCGCAATGCCGTTGACCAGCAACCCCGCAAAGAGCACCAGCGCGAATCCAGTTGCCAGGACGAAGCCGTAGCGCGGACCGCCGCACGCGTCGCTGACGGCGGCCATCGCCACCGGCCCGCCCGCCGCGGCGCAGGCGGTAAAAAAGAGCACGAGGGCGGCGACTGCACCGTGTTCCGTGCTTCGAAAACAGCTGATCGCCTTGGAATTCAGGGTCGGGTAGATCAAGGACATGAACAAACCCGACAGCGGCAACCCATACAGTCCCCATGTCGGGCCGCCATACAAACTCACCGCGAAGCAACAGAAAATCGCACCGCCCCACGTCGCGAGCACGGCGCTCCAGGCGAAGCGAGCCAGCAGCCAGGGTCCCAGGAATCTGCCCGCGGCGCGCAGCCCGAAGAACGTACTGAGCGCATAGCCGGCGAGCCAGGGGTGCATGCCCGGGTTACCCTGCAAGTAGGTGGGCATCCATACGTAGATCGCCGTTTCGGTCGTCACATACAGCATGACGAGCAGCGACATCCCAAGGGCATAGGGGCTGCGCAACACCCGCATCATGCGCAACGGATCGATGGCGCCCGACGGCGGCGCCGTCGCGGGGTAGGCTACCAGGAGCGCCACCGCGATCAGCAGGGCACAGACGGCGGCGGCGATCACATATAGAAATTTCCACGATTGATGGATGCTCAGAAGCGTTGCGACCAGCGCGGGTCCGACGATGGCGCCCAACGCAAAAAAACCCTCTACCTTGTTCATGAGCGAGGTGTGTTCGCGTGCCGAATGCGCGATGTCGCCGAGCAAGGTGAGCGCGCCGACCTTGAAAATGCTGATGCCGATTCCCGCGCATGCCGACAAGGCGACGAAGTGGCTGAAGGAGTGTCCGAACGCGAGCAGCAACGAACTTGCGCCATATATGGATAAGCCGGCGAGGAGGGCGACCTTGCGTCCGAAGCGATGGGCCAGGGACCCTGCCAGCAACGCCCCTGCTCCGATCGACGCCATGGGCGCATAGTGGAGAGCGGCAGCGCTCTTCATGCTCAAATGAAACTCGACGATGAGGGTGGGGAGGAGACTCCCGACCGCGTCGCTGGTCATCGCGAACAAGAAGAACATCGAATAGGTCAGAATTTTGAGCAGGCGGGTATCGAGTTCGCCGTGTCTCGTCATTTCCTCGTTCATGAGGGTCCCCTCCGCACGGGCATGGAACTCTCTGTGGAGCATGCCACCACGTGAAATCCACCCGGTAAAGAGTTAGCTAAGTTGACCAAGAACGGCATTAGAGGCTAATTTCGGCATTGCGGAGGTGCGCATGCAACAAGTTACCATTCACACTGCAAAAACCCAGCTCTCCAAGCTCATCGAAGCCGCTCTCGGTGGCGAGGAGATAATCATCTCGCGCGGCAGCAAGCCGGTGGCGCGGCTCATGCCCATCGTGCAGGGCGCATTCCAGATCGGGCTGCTGCAGGGAAAACTCGGGTCAGGCCCTGATTTTCTCGCACCGTTGCAGAACAGTGACCTGGATCTATGGGCAGGTTAGCCGGTGACGATGGTGCTGCTCGATACCCACGCCTGGGCGTGGAGTTTGGCCGGAGACGCACGCCTCTCGCGGCCGGCGCTTTCCGCCATCAAAGCGGCGCACACGGTGCTCGTCAGCCCGATCACGTTCTTCGAGATCGCGCAGAAAGTGCGGGCGGGGAAATGGCCCGTGATGGAGCAATTCGTGGATCAGCTGCCGGCCTTGCTGCGTGAGCAGGGGGGATCGATCGCAAGCCTGAGTCCTGCGATCTGCATCGCAGCCAGCATGATGGATTGGCCGCACCGAGATCCTTTCGATCGGCTGCTGGCGGCCTCGGCGATTCACTATCGGCTACCTTTGATATCGAGCGATAACGTGTTCGACGGCATCGTCGAGCGGGTGTGGTGACGGGCCGATGCGAAGGACAGCTCGGCAGGTGGGCGATCAAGTTGCTGCGTGGAAGCTTTTCGGCACCCCGGCCTGCGGCATACTCCGGCACGACGCACGGCCGGTCACACCAAGACGTGAGTACGTCCGCTCCGCGTCGCGGCTATCATGATGCGCACCGCTCCCCCCTCGAGGTTGCTCATGCTTGATTGGTTCGAACGACGGGTGGATCCTTTTCCCGACACGCTGCCCAAGGCGATGCCGCGGACGTTCTTCGCATTTCTGTGGGAATGCTCCGCGGGCGTGCGGTCCTACCTGTTGTGGATGACGTTGCTGACGGCCGCCATCGGCGTGTTCGAGGCGTTGCTGTTCTCGATGCTGGGGCGTTTGATCGACTGGCTGGGGGCGTCGGGACCCGCGCGGTTCTTCCTCGAGCAGCGCACGCATCTGCTGTGGCTGGGCGCGATCCTGGTGGCGAGCCCGCTCGTCATCGCGCTGCAGGCGTGGCTCAAGAATCAATCGATTCTGCCCTCGTTCCCGATGCGGCTGCGCTGGATCTTCCATCGTCGCATGCTCGATCAGTCGTTGAGCTTCTTTCAGGATGAATTCGCCGGTCGCATCGCGGCGAAAGTGATGCAGACGGCGCTCGCGGTGCGCGACACGTGGACCACGGTGGCGGACATCCTGGTGTACGTGGTGGTGTACTTCATCACGGTCGCGGCGGTGGTGGCGGGCTTCGATTGGTGGCTGCTGCTGCCTTATCTGGGCTGGCTGGCGGGTTACGCGGCGGCGCTGGTCTACTTCGTGCCGCGGCTGGGCAAGGTCGGCGCGGCGCAGGCCGATGCGCGCTCGTTGATGACGGGTCGGATCACCGATGCGTACACCAACATTTCGACGGTCAAACTGTTTTCGCACGGCCGGCGCGAAGCGGATTTCGCGCGTGCCGCCATGACGGAGTTCCTGGTCACGGCCCGGGCGCAGACGCGGCTCGTCAGCGGTTTCGAGATCGTCAACCATACGCTGAGCATGGCGCTGATCGGCGGCACGGCGGCGATCGCCATCGATTCATGGGCGCAGCAGCGGGTGGGTATCGGCGCGGTGGCGGCGACCACGGCGCTGGCGCTGCGCCTCAACGGCATCTCGCAATGGATCATGTGGGAACTGGCGACCCTGTTCGAAAACGTCGGCACGGTGCAGGATGGCATCGGCACGTTCGCCCGCGGCACGGCGGTGACGGATGCCGCGCAGGCGCAGCCGCTGCGGGTCACGCGGGGCGAGATTCGTTTCGAGCACGTCCGCTTTCACTACGGCGGCGCGAAGCGGGTCATCGACGACCTGTCGCTCGTCATCCAGCCGGGCGAGCGCATCGGTCTGGTGGGGCGGTCCGGGGCGGGCAAGTCCACGGTGGTGAACCTGCTGCTGCGTTTCTACGATCTCGAGGCGGGACGGATACTGATCGACGGGCAGGACATCGCCGGGGCCACCCAGGAAAGTCTGCGCCACCAGATCGGCATGGTGACGCAGGACACCTCGCTGCTGCATCGGTCCATTCGCGACAACATTCTGTACGGGCGGCCCGATGCGTCGGAGGAGGCGCTGCACACGGCTGCGCACCGCGCGAAGGCGGCGGAGTTCATCGATTCGCTCACCGATGCGCACGGCCGCCGTGGCTACGCCGCTCACGTGGGCGAACGGGGCGTGAAACTGTCGGGAGGACAACGGCAGCGGATCGCCATCGCGCGCGTCATGCTGAAGGACGCGCCGATCCTGTTGCTGGACGAGGCGACCAGCGCCCTGGATTCGGAGGTGGAGGCGGCGATTCAGGAGACGTTGAGCGTGCTGATGCGCGGGAAGACGGTGGTGGCCATCGCGCACCGGCTGTCGACCATCGTGATGATGGACCGCTTGCTGGTGCTCGATGCAGGCCGGGTGATCGAGGCGGGCAGTCACGAACAGCTGCTCACGCGCGGCGGCCTGTACGCGCGGTTGTGGGCGCATCAGAGCGGCGGTTTCCTGGGCGAGCAGGCGGTCGACGAGACGGGTGCGGTGGAAGGTGCGGCAGTCGATGCGGCAGTGCGATAGCGGGCGCGGCGTGCGGTATTTGTGAAGGAAGTCCTCAGCACATTCCGCCCGGCACGGTACCTTACCGCGGTATGAAAACGAAAGGCGAGGCGACCCAGCGGCGGGCAGGTTGGTGTCACCCGACACCGGCATCTACACGGTTGATTGCGGCGTTGCAGGGTGCTGTGGAGCGGGCGCGCTCGACCAAACTGGCGGACACACTGCCCCCCTCATCGCAGGCCGACGCCCAAAACCCGCTCGAGTCGATGCGTCGCTTGTTGGACGCGCGGCGGGTCTAGAAATGCCACGCGTCGGAGCCATCCGGCCCCGCCGCTGAGCTTGTCTGCCGCGGCGCGCTAAAAACGCGGCGCGCTTACGAACGTGCGCGCTTTCGAACGCGCCGCGTCTCTGCCGTCCCGCGTTACTGCTTGAACGCTTCCTTCAACTGATCCGCGGCGAACGATTGCGCCTTCTTGGCGGCGGGCAGTACGGCGGCGGCGCCGAAGAACTCGTGCGTCACGCCCTCGAACTCCTTGCGCATCACCGGCACACCGGCCTGTTTCAGCGCCTCTTCGAGCATGGCGCTGTCGCTGCGCAGCGGGTCGATTTGCGCCGCGATCAGGGTCACCGGCGGCAGCGAGGCGAGTTTCGCGTGGATCAGATTCAGGCGCGGATCGTTCTTGTCGGCGGGCGAACTCAGCGTGTGATCGAAGAACCAGCCCATCATGGCCTTGTTCAACGGCTTGGCGTTGGCGCTGTCGATATACGACTCCGTCTCCATGCCGGTCTGGGTCACCGGATAGATGGCGATCACGGCCTTCGGTCGCGGCAGCCCGGCGGTGACCGCAGAGATGGCGGTGGACAGCGCGAGATTGCCGCCGGCGCTTTCACCCGCCAGGGCCAGGCGGCGAGGATCGCCGCGCCAGGTGGCGATGTTGGCGGCCGTCCATTTGTAAGCGGCGAGGGCATCGTCCCAGGCGGCCGGGAACTTGTTCTCGGGAGCGAGACGATAATTGACGGAGATCACCACCGCTTCGGCCTGCTTCGCGATGGCGCGCGCGCCGGCGTCGTACGCATCGCTGCTGCCGATCACCCAGCCACCCCCGTGGAAATACACGACGGCCGGGAAGGGCCCGGGGCCGACGGGCGTGTACACCGTCGCGGTGAGCGGCGTGTCCAAGGTGGGGCCGGGAATCGTCGCTTGAACGGTGGTCACGTCGGAGACCAGCTTGGCGGGATCGGTCGGCAGCGCACGCAGTTTCAGCACCGCGGTCACGGCATCCGCCATGCCCGGCTGCTGGCGCGCTTCTGCGGGCGTCAACTTCTCGATGGGCTTGCCGCCCTGGTTGGCGAGCGCAGCGAGCAACTCTTTCATGTCCGAATCGGCTTTGTACTTGGTGCCGGTGACGGGATCAATCTTGTACTTGTCCTTCGCCACGACGGGAGTCGCGATCGCGGCAAGGCCGGCGACCATGAGCGTACCCACCCCGACCACCGTGGTGAGACGACGCAGCGGATTGGCATGAGATTCGGTTGTATGCATTAGACTTATTCCTGTTGAAAACCACCGGCATTGTCGCTGAGAACGGCTGCACGGGCGGCGGGTGTTGGTGTAAGACGATGCCCACAGGGCGGACAGGCGGTCGGCGACATCGATGGGCGGGCGCCGGCGGGGGCGGTTACGACTGCTTGCTCCGTCGCAGCACGTAAATCGAGAGGACGAAGATCAGGATGAGGAAGCCCAACACGACCAGTTCGAGCATGGTCGAGTTCAGCAGCACCTGGGCCTCCGGGGTCCAATGGCCCGGCTGATAGGCTTGCGAGGATTCCAACGTGATGACCAGCATGCGCCGGATGGAGGCGATCAGGCCGACGATGAGGAACGGCTCGCAGATTATCTCGCCGGAGCGGAAGGACACGCGCACCGTGTGCAGAATCTCCACGATCATGAGTACGAACAGCAGGCGCCCGATCGCCCCCACCAGCAGTTCCGCATCGTCGTGTCCGGAAGCGGCGTGCCAGAGCGTGACCGCCGCATCGCCGACCCCGAGCAGCGCGGCCAGCGCGAGCAGCAGGCCGAGCACCATGTAGGCGACGGTCTCGGTCTTGCCGAGCAGCCGGCTCGCCAGTGCCGCGAAGGGCGTGGCGACCGGGTCGTGGTGCGGCTCGAATTCCATGGTGTGCGTGCTCCCTGTGGGCGTCGAGTTTAGCACCCCGCCCGCCGGGCCTTGAGGGCACGGCGCGGGCGTGGAACGCGGGCGCGGTCGGTCACGCCGGCAGGCGGCCGGGGTGGCCGGCGCAGTGCTGCATGAACTGGCGCAGCGGGCCGGAAAGCAGTTTGCGGTGGTGGTGTATCACGGCGAAGCGTCGCACCAGTCGCGGCAGCGGGGTGGCGAGGACCGTGAGACGGCGGGTGGCGAGCAGATCCTCCACCACGGTTCGCGACAGACAGCTGACGCCGAGACCTTCGGCGACGCAGTTCTTGATGGCTTCGGAGCTGCCCAGGGTCATGACGGGCTGGATGTGCAGCAAGTGCGGCAGCAGGGCGAGTTCGACGGCCTCGCGGGTGCCTGAGCCGGGTTCGCGCAGCAGCCAGGGCGCGCGCCGCAGCTGCTCGACGCTGAGCCGGCGCCGCCTGGCGACCCGGGCCAGGGGATGCGCGGGCGCGGCGACGATCACGAGTTCGTCTTCGAACCAGGGGGTGATGGTCACGTCGGCGGCGTGGCAGGGTCCTTCGATCAAGCCGAGATCGGCGGAGAAATCGCGTACCGCCCCGACCACCTCCAGGGTGTTGCCGATGCGGATGTCGAGCCGTGTCGCGGGCACCCGGTCGCGAAAGCCCGCCAGCAGCCTGGGCAGGACGTAGTTGCCGATGGTGGTGCTCGCGCACAGGCGCAGATCCGCGATCAGGCCGTGCTCGCCGGCGAGGAACGCGGTTTCGACATGGCGAGCGCCGTCCAGCACGGCGAGTGCCATGGGCAGCAAGGCGCGGCCGCTATCGTTCAACAGCAGGCGTTTGCCGACGCGGTCGAACAGGCGTGCGCCGAGGCTGCGCTCGAAGCCGTTCAGCGCCGCGCTCGCCGCGGACTGCGACAACGGCACGCTGAGCGCCGCGGCGGCGGTGCTGCCGGTGTGTGCGATCGCACTAAATATCTGCAATTGGCGAAGCGTGATGCGCATGGGCTACGGTCATCGAGCGATTGAATCGATCGATCATAGCGCATCAATCTGTTTTGCTCATGATCGGCTCCGGCTCATATTGGCGTCGTCCTCTGAGTTTTCGTAGGAGAGCACCTTGATCACGAGCAAGCCGACCGTCTTGGCATCCATTTCTCCGGCGAGGCTGCCGGGCCGGCTGCAGCGCAAGCTGCTGGCGGGGCTGCCCGGCGTGTTGTGCGTGGCGGTCCTGGCGCTGCTGGCCATCGAGCTCGGCGCGCTGCCCGGGTTGCGCGACCGCGGCTTGAGTGCGCTGACGCTCGCCATCGTGTTGGGCATGGTGGCCGGCAACACGCTGTCCGCGCGTTTCACCCAGGTCTGCGACAGCGGCGTGACCTTCTCGAAGCAGCGGCTGCTGCGCGCAGGAATCGTGCTGTATGGATTGCGGCTGACGTTTCAAAACATCGCGCACGTGGGCTTGACCGGTATCGCGACCGACGCGCTGGTGTTGAGCAGCACGTTCGCCCTGTCCTGGTGGGCGGGGACGCGGCTGTTCGGCTTGGACCGGCAGACGGCGATGCTGATCGGCGCGGGCAGCGCCATCTGCGGCGCCGCGGCCGTCATGGCCACGGACCCTGTGCTGCGTGCACGCGCCGAGCAGGTGACCGTGGCCGTCTCCACCGTGGTGGTGTTCGGCACGCTGGCGATCTTTCTGTACCCGGCGTTGTACCACCTGAATGCGCGCCACGCGCTGCTGGCCTTGAGTCCGGCGGCGTACGGGATCTTCGCCGGCTCGACCATTCACGAAGTTGCGCAGGTGGTCGCGGCCGGACGGGCGGTCAGCGCGGCAGCGGCGGACACGGCGGTGATCACCAAGATGGTCCGTGTCATGATGCTGGCGCCCTTTCTCGTGCTGCTGTCGGCGTATCTTGCGCGCCGTCCGGGGGCGGCGCAGCCCGCCGCCGCGGGCGAGCGCGCGACGGCCGGGCGGATCGTCGTGCCGTGGTTCGCGCTGGGGTTCGTCGCGGTGGCGGGGGTGAATTCGCTGGTGCGCCTGCCGCCTGCGCTGGTGGGCGCGACGCTCGACGCGGACACCTTCCTGCTGGCGATGGCCATGGCAGCACTCGGGATGAGCACACACTCCTCGGCGCTGCGCAGGGCGGGGAGCAGACCCCTGGCGCTGGCGGCGCTGCTGTTCGCCTGGTTGTTGATGGGCGGCCTCGCGATCAACGCGGGGGTCGCTGCGCTGTTCGGCTGAGCGCACCGGGCGCGACCGGCCGCGGGGGAGTATTCTGGGGCCGTTGGCATCGCTCTCGGCACCCATCCCAGAACTCACGACAAGGCAGCTTCGATGAACAATTACGTCCTTTCGCTCGATCAGGGGACGACGAGTTCGCGCGCCATGCTCTTCGACCACGAGGGCAGGATCGTCGGCACCGCGCAGCACGAATTCACGCAGCACTTTCCGAACACCGGCTGGGTGGAGCACGATCCGCTCGACATCCTCACCACCCAGCTCAATGCGGCCGTGGAGGTGCTGGCCCGTGCGCGCATCCGGCCCCGCGACGTGGTGGCACTCGGCATCACCAATCAACGCGAGACGACCATCGTCTGGGATCGTGACACCGGCACCCCGGTGTACAACGCGATCGTGTGGCAGGACCGGCGCACCGCGCCGGCCTGCGCGCAGCTGCAGAAGGACGGCAACGAGGAGCTGATCAGGAAAAAAACCGGACTGCTGATCGATCCGTATTTCTCGGCCACGAAGATCGGCTGGATACTGGACAACGTGAATGGCGCGCGGGCGCGCGCCGAACAGGGCAAGCTCGCCTTCGGTACCGTCGACAGCTGGCTCATCTGGAATCTCACCAGCGGCAAGCGGCACATCACCGACCGTACCAATGCCTCGCGCACGCTCCTGTACGACATCGTCGAGGACGCCTGGGACGACGACCTTCTGAAACTGTTCAAGATCCCGCGCAGCCTGATGCCCGAGGTGGTCTGGTCGAGCGAGAAAATCGCGCGCGTGAGCACCACCCTGGGTCTCGGCGAGATCGAGATCGCGGGTATCGCCGGCGATCAGCAGGCGGCGCTGTTCGGCCAGCTGTGCGTCAAGGTGGGTGATGCGAAGAACACCTACGGCACCGGCTGCTTCCTGCTGCAGAACATCGGGGAGAAATTCACGCTGTCCGACGAGAAGCTGATCACGACGATGGTGTGCAGCGTGGACCGCAAGCGCGAATATGCGCTCGAGGGCAGCGTGTTCATCGGCGGCGCGGTGGTGCAGTGGCTGCGTGACAAGATGCAGTTCTTCGCGAAGGCGCCGGACATCGAGCAGGTGGCGGCGGCGGTGGCGGACTCCGGCAACGTCGTGCTGGTGCCGGCCTTCACCGGGCTGGGCGCGCCGCACTGGGACCCGTACGCGAGCGGCATGCTCATCGGACTGCAGCGGGACACGGAGATCGGCCACATCGCGCGGGCCGCGCTCGAGAGCATCGCATTCCAGGTGACCGACGTGCTGCTGGCCATGCAGAACGACACGGGCACCGAGTCGAAGCGCCTCAAGGCGGATGGCGGCGCGGCGGCGAGCGACATCTTGATGCAGTTCCAGGCCGACGTGCTGGGCATCCCCGTGGAACGTCCGGCCATCCTCGAGACCACTGCGCAGGGTGCGGCCTATCTTGCCGGGCTGGCCACGGGCTACTGGAGCGACGTGGCCGAGATCGCGAAGACCCGGCCCGCGGGGCAGGTGTTCACGCCGCAGCAGGAGCGCGCGAAGGCGACGCGTCAATACGAGAAGTGGGCGGATGCCGTGCAGCGCTCCAAGGGTTGGAACGAGGACGCGGCATGAAGCGCGCCGAGATGATGTTGCGCGTCGAGCGGCGCACCGAGCCGTGGGACCTGGTGGTGATCGGTGGTGGCGCGGTGGGTGCGGGCGTCGCCGTCGATGCGAGTTCGCGGGGTCTGGACGTCCTGCTGGTCGAGCGCGAGGACTTCGGCAAGGGGACGTCCAGCCGGTCGACGAAACTGGTCCATGGCGGGGTTCGCTATCTCGAGCAGGGCAACATCTCGCTGGTGATGGAGGCGTTGAAGGAGCGTGGCCTGCTGCTGCGCAATGCGCCGCACATCGTCCACGATCTGCCCTTCGTGGTGCCGAACTATTCGTGGTGGGAGGCGCCTTTCTACGGCATCGGCATGAAGGTGTACGACCTGCTGGCGGGGAAATATAATTTCGGCAAGTCGCGGGTGCTGTCGCTGGCCGAGACGCTGGAGCGGCTGCCGACCATCCAGCGCGAGGGTCTGCGCGGCGGCGTGCTCTACCACGACGGGCAGTTCGACGACACGCGGCTGCTCACGCACCTGATCGTGACGGCGGCGGATCACGGCGCGACCGTCGTGAACTACGCCGAGGCGGTGGAGTTTCAGAAGGACGCGCAGGGCTTCGTCTGCGGCGTGGTGGTGGAGGACCGCGAAGCGGCGGTGCGCCACACGGTGCGGGCGAAGGTGGTGGTGAATGCCACCGGCATCTTCACCGACGCAACGCGGCGTCTGGCGCAGCCGGCGGCGGAGGCGATGGTGAGTCCGAGCCAGGGCATCCATCTCGTGCTGGACCGCTCCTTCCTGCAGGGAGACAGCGCCATCATGGTGCCGCGAACCAGTGACGGGCGCGTGTTGTTCGCGATCCCATGGCACGACCGGACCCTGGTGGGCACCACCGACACCGCGATCGATCATCCTTCCTATGAACCGCTGGCGCTCGAGGAGGAGATCGAGTTCGTGCTCGAGACAGCGCGCGACTATCTCAGCCGGCCGCCCTCGCGCGCCGACGTGCTCAGCATCTACGTCGGCATCCGGCCGCTGGTGAGCGCGCCCGGCGGCGGCGTGGGCAAGACCTCCGCGCTGTCGCGCGGCCACACCATCCACATCGACGAGTCGGGCTTGATGACCCTCGTCGGCGGCAAATGGACCACCTACCGCCACATGGCGGAGGACTGCGTGGATCATGCGCTCACGCTCGGCGACCTGGGCGACGCGCCGTGCGTCACGGCGGGGCTCAAGATCCATGGCCATCATCCACGGCCGAAAGAACTCGGCAACCTGGGCGTCTATGGCAGCGATGCGGCTGCGATTCTCGACGTGGCGGGCGAAGACCCTGCCTTCGCCGAGCAGCTCCATCCGGAGCTGCCGTACCTCGCCGCGGAGATCGTCTGGTCGGTGCGGCACGAAATGTCGCGCAACCTCGACGATGCGCTCGCGCGTCGTACGCGGGCGCTGCTGCTCAATGCCCGCGCGGCGGCGGCCATCGCGCCGCGCGTGGCGCGCCTCATGGCGGCGGAGCTCGGTCGCGACGAGCAGTGGATCGCGGCGCAGGTGGAGAGTTTCACCGTGCTCGCACAGCAGTATCTGCTGACGCCGGGCGCGCAGGCCGCGGCGGCCGCGCGCCTCGCGGTGGAGGCGGCGGTGACCGGGGTGCTCGCGGGCGGAGGCGCTTGATCCGCGGACCGTTGCTCGGGGAGTTCGCGGGGACGTTCGTGATGATGCTGCTCGGCGACGGGGTGGTCGCGGCGTGCCTGCTCAAGGGGACCAAGGCGACCGGATCCGGATGGTTGACCATCACCACCGCCTGGGGCTTCGCGGTGCTGTGTGGCATCTTCGCGGCCAACCTGTTCGGCAGCCCCGATGCGCATCTGAATCCGGCCATCACGCTCGCGCTCGGGGTGAAGGTGGGGGATTTCTCGAAGTGTGTGCCCTATCTGCTCGCGCAGTTGAGCGGCGGCTTCGCGGCGGCGGTGGTGGTGTGGCTGTTCTATCTTCCCCACTGGCGCATCACCGAGGATCGGGCCGCCAAACTCGGTGTGTTCTGCACGGCACCGGCGCTGCGCTCCTTCGGCTCCAACCTGTTCAGCGAGATCGTGGCGACGTTCGTGCTGGTGATCGTGGTGGGTGCGATCGGCTCGAAGCTCGTGTTGACGACCGGGGCCGCCGGCGGCGTGAGCCCGTTCCTGGTGGGCTGCCTGGTGTGGTCGGTCGGGCTGTCGCTCGGGGCGACGACGGGCTATGCGATGAATCCGGCGCGGGATCTCGGGCCGCGTGTGGCGCACGCGTTGCTGCCGATCGCCGGGAAGGGCGGGTCGGACTGGGGATATGCGTGGGTGCCTGTGCTGGGGCCGTTGCTCGGCGCGAGTCTGGCGGGCTGGGTGCTGCGGGTGATCGGCGCCTGAGGGCGTCCTTTTTCGATTGAGTCCGCGACATTAATCGGTACACTGCTGTCCCAGTCGCGGCCAGCTCAAGCGCCGTCGAGCGTGAGTTGTCGGACCTCTGCGAGTAGCCATTGAGCACGAACCTGGAATCACCCCTGAACGACGCGGCCGGCACACAGTCGCCGGCCATCGACATCCGCTACGGCCAGGTCGGTCTGCTGCAGGTACGGCTGCGAACCACGGACCCGGGTGCCATCCTCGACGAGATGTCGGGTCGCGTGGCCGCCGCGCCGCAGTTCTTCAAGCGCACCGGGGTGTGTCTGGATCTGACTCCGCTCGAACGGGTGCCGACGCTCGTGGAACTGCGCGCCGTGATCGATGCGGTACGGCGGGTCGGCATGCTCTCGATCGGCGTGATCGGCGATGCCGCGGGGGTGGAGGCGCTCGCGGTTGCCGTCGACCTGCCCGTGCTCGCGGCCTTTCGCGCGCCCTCGCGCGCGGTGCCGGCGGCCGAGGTTGCGGCGGAATCCGCGGTGGCCGTGCCGCTCGCGGCGGCGGAGCCGGCGCCGGAAGTGCCTGTTTCCCCGGCGGCCGCGGCGACGCCCGCCGTG
>CAZZVN010000065.1:0-22408 GCA_964657625.1 uncultured Steroidobacteraceae bacterium | reverse complement strand
CCGAAGTTTTTTTCCGGCGAGCGCACTGCATTGAAGGGGTCCGCCGCAGCCGCCCATACGCCCCCCGGCGCTTCGGGCGTTGCCTCGACGGGCGCCGGGCTGTGCGCAGCCATGGGCGCCTTGGCCGGCGGCGCGGGCGCCGCAGCCACGGGCGCCTTCGCTGGCGCAAGCGCCGCAGCCACGGGCGCCTTGGCCGACGCGGGCGTCGTCGCCGGCTCGGCGGGGTCCGCCGCCCGGTCCGCGTCCGAGCTGATGACCGCCACCACCGCGCCCACCGGCGCGACGTCGCCGGCGTTGACGCGGATGTCGCTGATCCGGCCCGCGCTGGTGGCCTCGACCTCCATCGTCGCCTTGTCGGTTTCGATCTCGAACAACACGTCGCCGTGCGCCACGGTATCCCCTACCGAGCGCGCCCAGCTGATGATCTTGCCCTCGGTGACGGTCTCACCGAGCTGGGGCATCAGAATGTCCATAACGCGATTTCCTTCCTAGCTCGACATCGACCGACGCACCGTCTCGACGATCCTCGCCACGCTCGGGATGGCGAGGTCTTCGAGAATGTCGGCGGCAGGCAGGGGAATGTGCGGCGTGGTGATGCGCACCGGCGGACCGTCGAGATCGTAAAACGCCTCGTCGGCGATGATGGAGACGATTTCCGAGCCCCACCCGAGCACGCGTGGATTCTCCTCCACGGTGAAGACACGATGAGTCCGCGCCACCGAACCGAGGATGGTCCGGGTGTCGAGCGGAATCAACGAGCGCACGTCCACCACCTCGCAGCTGATGCCATGCTCCGCCTGCAGCTTCTCCGCCGCGGCGAGCGAACGCGGCACCATCATGGCCAACGCGATCAAGGTGCAATCGGTGCCCTTGCGCAGAATTTTCGCGGTGCCCAGGGTATCGACGATCTCGCCGTCGGGCACCTCGCCCTTGGTGGCGTACAGGGATTTGTGTTCGAGGAATATCACCGGGTCCGGATCGCGTACCGCGGCGGCGAGCAGACCGATGACGTCCACCGGCGAGGAGGGTGCGACCACTTTCAAGCCGGGGAATTGCATGCACCAGTTCTCGACGCTCTGACTGTGCTGGGCCCCGAAGCGTGCACCGCCGCCGTTCCCGAGGCGGATGACGAGCGGACACTTGGCCTGTCCATTGGTCATGTACCGCGCCTTCGGAATCTCGTTGGCGATGTAGTCGTAGCACACGGCGATGAAGTCGGCGAACATGATCTCGGCGATGGGCTTGAGACCCGTCATGGCCGCGCCCATGGCGGCACCGAGGATGGCCTGCTCGGAAATCGGCGTGTCACGCACGCGGGTCGGGCCGAACTTTTCGTACAACCCGACCGTCGCCTTGAATACGCCGCCGGCCTTGGCGATGTCCTCGCCGAGAAACACGACGTCATCGTCACGCTGCATTTCCTGGGCAATGCCGCGCGCGACGGCGTCGCGATAGGTTAATTCCGCCATGCCCAACCTCCATCCGCGTACACGTCGGTGAACATGATGTCGACCGACGTTGTGGGCGCCGCCTTGCACGCCTCCGTCGCATCGTCCACGGTCTGCCGCACGTCAGCTTCGATTTTCGCGAGTACGGCGTCCTTGATGCCGAGCGAGCGCAGGCGCTCCTTGTAGGTTTTCACCGGATCCCGCTGTTTCCATTTCTCCAATTCGCCATCGGGCCGATACTTGGCCGGATCGGCGCGTGAATGGCCCGAGTACCGGTAGGTCAGGCATTCCACGAGCGAGGGGCCGTCACCGCGCCGCGCGATCTCGAATGCCTTGAGCATGGTCTGATACACGACATCCGCATCGTTGCCGTCGATGACGATCTTGGGCAGTCCGTACGCGCTCGCGCGGTCCCCGGCCGGGTTGTGCACCGCGGTCACCTCGCTGATGGGGGTGTACTCCATGTACAGGTTGTTCTCGCAGACGAACACCACCGGAAGCTTCCAGATCACCGCGAAATTCAGCGCCTCGTGAAACGCACCGATGTTGGTGGTGCCGTCGCCGAAGAAACACACCGAGACATCGGATGCGCCCTTGTATTGGGCGCGCCACGCCGCACCGCAGGCGATGGGCAGATGTGCGCCGATGATGGCATAGGAGCCCATGACGCCGTGCTCGACGGAGGTCAGATGCATCGAACCTCCCTTGCCTCGCATCAGACCGTTGTCGCGTCCCATCAATTCGCCCAACACTTTCTCGACGGGCACACCGCGCGCCAGCGTGTGGGCATGTCCGCGATAGGTGCAAAAACTCAGATCGCCGGGCTGCATGGCGGTCGCGCAACCGGCGGCCACCGCCTCCTGGCCCAGCGACAGGTGGCTCGTGCCCTTGACGAGATTCTGAAGGAACAAGTCGTTCGCGCGCTGCTCGGCCTCGCGCAGCAGCACCTGCAGCCGGTACAGCTCGAGCCGCGTCGCCTCCGCGATGGCGGGGCCGGCCGGTTCCGATGGAGTTCTGACATCGGGCATCGTTTTCTCGCTCTGTTGTGTTGCCATGAAACGCTCCCAGGCGGTTATTTGATGGTGGCCGCCGCGGCGGAGCCGGCGACGGGCATGAGAACCAGCATGATGGCTTCGGTTTGCGAATCGTTGCGAACTTCGCGCCGCTCGTTGGCCTCGATGAGGCAGCTGTCGAACTTCCCGAGCACCTTGCGCTCCCCTGACGCCAGCAGCACCGTTATCTCGCCGCTCAGAACCACGTAGACTTTTTGCTGCGGACCTGCGTCCATGGCGGCGTGGCCGCCGGGGGAATAATAGGAAAGGCCCACGGAACAAAACGACACACCGGAGAGTTCCGGGCTTTGCAGTTTGAAGGCGTCGACGCCGAAATGCTGCGGAGGCGCGTACGCAGGTGCGTCCGCGATTTTGACAAGATGCATGAAGCCTCGGTGTGGCGCGCCAGGGTGCTCTGCGGCGCCGATAAATTATAGCTTATTCCAAATAATATCGACAGAAATGCACGCCGGGCAAGGAATTTCGTCTGATCGTTGCGTTAAGTTCAGTCGCCGCTCGACACGGGATCAAATCACGCCTTTGTGGCTGAGGGCGTCGAGCTGCGCGGCCGACATTCCCAGCTGCCCGCCGAGCACTTCGCGGGTCTGTGCGCCGAGGCCGGGAGGCGCCGTCCGGTACGTCACGGGAGTTTGCGACAGTCGCAGCGGATTGCCCACCAGCGGCACGACGCCGGCCAGCGGGTGGGGCAGTTCCACCTGCATTCCCCGGGCACGGACTTGTGCGTCGTCGAAAACGGCGTCGAGTGCGTTGATCGGCCCGCACGGCACTCCCACCCGCTCGAGGGCGGCGACCCATGCGGCCGTGGAGCGTGTGACCGTGGCCTCGCGCAGCCGTTCGATCAGCACGACCCTGTTCGAGACCCGCAGCTTGTTGCTCGTGAACAGCGGATCGTCGCCGAGTCCGGGCAGTCCCAGGGCGTCGCAGAGGCGGACGAACTGCGTGTCATTTCCCACCGCTATGATGATGTGCCCGTCGGCGGTCGGAAAATCCTGGTAGGGCACGATGTTCGGATGCGCATTCCCCAGACGTTCGGGGACCTGTCCGCCGACGAGATAATTCGAGGCCTGGTTGGCGAGACAGGCAACCTGGACGTCCAGCAAGGCCACGTCGATGTGCTGGCCCACGCCGGTGCGGTCGCGATGGACGAGCGCCGCCAGGATGCCGATGGTTCCATACAATCCGGTCAGGATGTCCGCCACCGCGACGCCCGCTTTCTGGGGCCCCGAACCCGCTTCGTCGGCACGCGGGCCGGTGATGCTCATCAGGCCACCCATGCCCTGCACCAGAAAATCATAGCCGGCCCGCGACGCGTACGGCCCGGTCTGACCAAACCCGGTGATCGAGCAATAGATGAGGCGCGGGTTGATTTCCTTCAGCGAGTCATAATCCAGGCCATACGCCTTGAGGCCGCCCACCTTGAAATTCTCCAGCACGATATCGGCCTTGGCGGCGAGGGCGCGCACGATCTCGCGACCCTCCGGGGTGGTGAAATCCACCGTGACCGACTTCTTGTTGCGGTTGGCGCAGAGAAAATAGGCGGCATCCGGGGTGTCGCCGCCCTGTGCATCTTTAAGAAAAGGAGGGCCCCAGCCGCGGGTGTCGTCGCCGCTGCCGGGCCTCTCGATCTTGATGACATCCGCGCCCAGGTCGGCCAGTACCTGACCCGCCCAAGGACCTGCCAGCACGCGCGATAGATCGAGGACGGTCAGATGCGAGAGTGATTGAGTCATGCCAATTCCTAGAGAAAATCGAATTTTATGCTCTATGTGATATAATAACGATTATAAAGAGAAATCGCCTAACGCACTCGGAGGTCAGATGTCCGATATCGCCCTGCCGCCCGATCTGGCGGTTCCGCCCAAGCGTAATGGCACCACCTTCGCGATAGAAATCTACAAGCGTTTGCGCGAAGACATCATCAATGCCGTGCTCGAGCCGGGCAAGAAATTACGCATCCGAGACATTTGCACGCATTATTCGACCGGGTTGAGTCCGGTGCGTGAAGCCCTCAGCCGGTTGAGCAGCGAAGGTCTCGTCGATCAAAGTGCGCAGCGCGGCTTCACGGTCGCTAATTTCAGCGTCGCGGAATTGGAGGAGCTGATTCGCACCCGTCGCTGGCTGGACGAACAGGGTTTGCGCGAATCGTTGCGGTTGGGGGATCAGGCGTGGGAGGAAAACGTGGTGTTGAGCTACTACCGCCTGTCGCGAACCCCGCGCTACACGGAGCAGGGTGGCACCGTGCGTAATCCAGCCTGGTACGAGGCGCACAAGAACTTTCACCTCTCGCTGCTGGACGCCTGCGGGTCGCAATGGCTGAAACGCTTCAGTCTCACGCTGTTCGACGCCATGGAACGTTATCGTGCCCTGTCCAGGACCCCGGGGGTACTGCTGCGTTCAAGCCATCTGGACGAGCACCGCGCCATCATGGAAGCCTCGGTCGCCCGTGACACCGAACTCGCGGTCAAATTGATGGCCGACCACTTCCAGCGCACCGGCGAGCTCGTGCATGAAAAGCTCAGCAAACGTGCGAACGTGCAGTCGTCGGGTACCCGTCGCGTAATGTCCGGTTGAAGCATTGGCGGACAACGCGAACGATGCGTTGCAACATGACGTTTTAAAACGGAATATTTTTTTTGGCCCCATTGCGGTGAAAAAAAAGATCGTTTACCCTTGCACTCAAATAAATCGATCATTTTGTAATTAAAACGAATTGATCGAACAGAGCTGGTTGGCTCGGTGGCGCGCGGGGGATGTATGAAGCGAAACGATGGCTGGGTCTGGGCAATGGTTTTATCGTGCGTGCAGGCACACGCGCAAACGGGGGCCGTGGAGAGTGCCTCGCCCGTCGCGGTGCCTGCGGCGGCAGTCCCTGCGCCCGCTGCGTCCGCTGGCGCGGGTACAGATGCGATTTCTTTGCAGGAAATCACCGTAACCGCCAGAAAACGCTCTGAATCACTGTTAGACGTGCCCATTGCGGTCAATGTCTTCGGCGCGGCGGAGATCGCGTCCGCGGGCATCGAGCGCCCGCAGGATTTCGTCAACATGACCCCCAACATGAACCTCGTACAGACGCAAAACGAAGGCACCTCCTTCGTGGTGATCCGCGGGATTTCGGAAGCCCGCAACAGCGAGCCCTCGGTGGCGGTGTTGATCGACGGCGTCGAGCTGACCAATCCCTCGCAGTTCAACCAAGAGTTGTACGACATTCAGAGCATCGAGGTCCTGAAAGGTCCGCAAGGCGCCCTGTACGGCCGGAACGCCATCGGTGGTGCCATCATCATCGATACCAAGCAGCCCACCGACCAGCTGGAGGGCGACGTGATGGTGGGCTACGACTCCGGGCCAGGTTACAAGGTGAGGGCGGCCTTCAGCGGGCCGGTGGGCAACATCGATACCCTGAAATTCCGCACGTCGTTCTCCATTTTCAACACCAAGGGGTACCTGGAGAACGAGTACCTGCACGAGAAAGCCGACCCGTACCGCGACGTGTCGGCGCGTGCCAATCTGCTGTGGACACCGAACGATGCGTTCAAGGCGGATCTGCGCTTTTCGATGTCACACGTCATTTCCCAGGCCGTGTACTACAGCATCGCCGAGGACGTGAACACCATTGCGCCCATCCAGGTCAACAACCCCGGCATCGATCGGCGCGATCTGTACGACACGTCGTTGAAACTCGACTACGACACCCCGTTCGGCACCGTCACGTCCGTCACCGCGTACGACTCGGTGGTGGAATTCTACGACGGTGATCAGTTCAACTTCCTGCCCATCACCCAGTCGGTGCTCTACCAGTACTACGGAAACGACCAGGCCCAGGTCAATTACCTGCGCAACGAATCGTACAGCCAGGAACTGCGCTTCACTTCGCCCACGGCCGGGCGGCTGCGGTACATCGGCGGTTTGTACGCGATCTATACGGACCATTTCACCTCGACCGGCAACGTACTCGACACGGGGACCGGCATTCCTGAAGTCAAGTACACGCCGCTGCCGCTGTACAATCCGCAGGCGGCGTTTCTCGCGGATCAGCAGGACAACTTCGCGTGGGCCGCGTTCGGCGACGTGAGTTACGACATTACCGACCGCCTGGAAGGGACATTGGCGCTGCGGTACGACGACGACAGCCGCAAGAACATCACCAAGACCCCGGCTCAATTCATTCCGGCGGGTCTCGGCGGCACGGAATATCCCGGCGAGGTCCGTCAGCGCAGCTGGAGTGCGGCGCAGCCGAAGGTGACTCTGCGTTACAAGCTGAATCCCGACGTGGTGATCTTCGCCGACTACGGCCGAGGCTTTCGCAGCGGCGGTTTCAATCAGACCGGCGTCGGCTCTGCGGGGCTCGCCGGCATCAAGGACTATTTCGACAAGGAAGTGGCCGACACGGCCGAGCTCGGCGTGAAAACCCAGTGGTTCGAGCGCCGCGCCGCGCTCAACATGACGATCTATCACACCATCGACAAGGGAGCCTATTTCTTCGTCTATGACCCGACCACGGGCACGCAGAACCTCGGCAACCTGGGCCGGGTGATCTATCAAGGCGGCGAACTCGAAGGGAGTCTGCGCGTGCTGGAAGGATTGGACGTGCACGCCGACGCCGGTTACACCGACAGCAACATCCGCGAGTCCGACCGCTCGTCCGGCGACGTCGGCAATCAGGCGTCGCTGGTATCCCGGTATACGCTCAATGCCGGGCTGCAATACCACACGCCGCTGCGGTTCTGGGACGAAGTCAGCGCGGTCGTGCGTCCTGATTTCCAGAGGATCGGACCGACGTACTGGTTTCCCGACAATCGTTCGGTGCGCGACCCGGTGAATCTCGTGAACCTGCGCATCGGCGTCGAGGGCAAAGACTGGTCCGTCACCGCCTGGTCGAAGAATCTGTTCGATAAAATCTATAATGCCGAATGGGCGCCGGGACCCAATTTTCCCGGGCCCGCCGGTACGAACAACTTCGTGTTCCGCGCCCAGCCGAGGGTGTGGGGCGTCGACTTCAAATACCACTTCTGAATCTCGAGAGCACATCCATGAACACAATGATTGCCGCGCGGCTGCATGCCTTCGACCGGCCGATGGTACTCGAAACCCTGCCGATCCCTGAGCCTCGTTCGAGCGAGGTACTGGTCAAGGTCATGGCGTGCGGGATGGTGCCGAACCTGCGCAACGTGCTTGCGTTTTTCGCGAAGACCCTGCCGTATCTGCCGCTGCCGAGACTGCCGGCCATCTTCGGGCTGGACGTCGCCGGCGTGGTCAGCAAGGTGGGCGAGAGCGAGCACAACTTCAAGCCGGGCGACCGGGTGTACGTGAGCCCGGGGCTGACCTGCGGGTCGTGCCCGTCGTGCGCGGCGGACGATTCGATCAACTGTCACAACTTCACCTTCCGCGGCTATTTCGGCTTCGGACCCGATTCGCAGAAGCTCTACGATCAGTACCCGTACGGCGGCATGTCCGAATACATCACGGCACCGCAACGCAATCTGGTGCGGATTCCCGACAATCTGGAATTCGCCGCCGCGGCCCGGTTCGGCTATCTGGGCACCGCCTACGCCTCGTTGGAGAAGGCCGAGGCCGGTCCCGGGAAGACCATTCTCATCAACGGCATCACCGGCACCCTGGGCTTGTGCGCCTGTCTCATCGCGCTCGGCATGGGCGTCACGCGCATTCTCGGCACGGCGCGCAACAAAGAGCTCATGGATCGGGTACGGGCGCTGGCGCCCGGCCGCATCGAGTGTCTGGCGCTCGGCGGTGACAAGATCAATGACTGGGCGCGTGGTCTTACCGGCGGCTACGGGGTCGATGGCGTCGTCGACTGCCTCGGCCCCGGTGCCGCGGGCGAACTCATGATCGAGGCGATCTATGCGCTGCGTCGCGGCGGAGCCTACGTCAACGTGAACGGCGTGGATGATCCCGTGGCACTCGACGTCAAGTGGATGCAGGCGCACCAAATCGCCTGTCTCGGCAACAATTGGTTCAGCATCGGCCAGGGACAGGCCATGGCGGACATGGTGCGCTTCGGCACGCTCGATCTGTCGATGCTCGAGCATCGGAAATTTCCGTTGAGCGGCGTCAACGATGCCATCGACAATCTGCCAGCGCGCAACGGCGGTTTCAGCAATTTCGTCATAGTCCCGTAAACGCGGCGGGCGACGCATCCTGCTCGGCGACATCGCCCCGCTGCTCGCGGGCGCGCGCGGCGGCGAGGGGGATGGTCACCGTCGTCGCATCTCGCGTACCATCGGGCGATGGCGACAACGTATGCGTGGTGGCAGTCGGGCGTCGTGTATCAGATCTATCCGCGCTCGTTCCAGGATGCCGATGGCGACGGTGTGGGCGATCTCGAGGGCATCCTGCAGCGCCTCGATCATTGCGTGCAGCTCGGGGTCGACGCTGTCTGGTTGTCGCCGGTCTATCCCTCGCCGATGGCGGACTTCGGCTACGACATCGCGGATTTCACCGACATCGATCCGCTGTTCGGCACGCTGGCCGACTTCGACGCCCTGCTGGCCGGCATCCGGCAACGCGGTTTGAAGTTGATCCTCGATTATGTGCCGAATCACACCTCGGACCGCCATCCCTGGTTCGAGGAATCTCGCGCCAGCCGGGTGAGCAGCAAACGCGACTGGTACTTGTGGCGTGACCCTGCGCCCGGCGGCGGTCCGCCCAACAACTGGCTAAGCCATTTCGGCGGCGGCGGCTGGGAGTGGGACGAGGCCACGGGCCAGTACTACTATCACTCGTTCCTGAAGGAGCAGCCGGATCTCAACTGGCGCAATCCGGACGTCGTCGGCGCCATGCACGACGTCATGCGCTTCTGGCTGAAACGCGGCGTCGACGGGTTCCGGGTGGACGTGTTGTGGCTGCTCATCAAGGACGATCGATGGCGCGACAATCCGCCGAATCCTGATTTTAAGGCCGGCGGCCCGCTGTTTCAGAGCCAGCTGCCGCTCTACACCAGTGACCGGCCGGAGATGGGAGACGTAGTCGCCGGACTGCGCCGCGTGCTCGACGAATTCGAGGATCGCGTGCTGATCGGTGAGATCTATCTGCCGCTGCCACGGTTGGTGGCCTACTATGGCCGGGACCTCGATGGCGTCCACATGCCGTTCAATTTCCAACTGCTGCGCACCGCCTGGACCGCGCCTGCGCTGCGGCGGCTGGTCGCGGAGTACGAGGCGCTGTTGCCCGCCGGCGCATGGCCCAACTGGGTCCTCGGCAATCACGACAACATGCGTGTCGCATCGCGCCTGGGACCTCTCCGTGCGCGCCTGGCGGCGATGTTGTTGTTGACGCTGCGCGGCACGCCCACGCTGTATTACGGCGAAGAGCTCGGCATGAGCGATGTCGACATCGCCGCGGACCGCGTGCAGGATCCTTTCGAAAAAAACGTCCCGGGCCAGGGTCTGGGCCGGGATCCGTGCCGCACTCCCATGCAGTGGGATGCGTCCGCGCAGGGCGGCTTCACCTCGGCGTTACCGTGGTTGCCGCTGGGCGACGACCACGCGACCTGCAACGTCGCCACCGAGCGCGACGATCCCGCGTCGAGCTTGACGCTGTACCGAAGGTTACTGCGATTGCGCCGGGCGCACGAGGCGCTGCGCACCGGGGACTACGCGCCGGTGCCGGCGCACGACGACGTGATAGCGTATCTACGGCGCAGCGCCGACGCAGCAGTGCTGATCGCACTCAATGTCAGCGGCGAGGCGCACGTGGTCGACCTGACGGCCGCCGGTGGACGTTGCTCCTTGTTGCTGTCGACCGACGCAGGTCGCACGGACGCGGCGCCGCTGCTCACGCTGTCGCCCTACGAGGGTGTGATGCTGCGCGTCGTGCACGACCGCGCATGATCAGCGATCTCTGGTACAAGAACGCCGTGATCTACTGCCTCGCGGTGGGCACCTACATGGATGCAAATGGTGACGGTGTCGGCGACTTCCCGGGCCTGGTACGGCGTCTCGATTATCTGCACGGACTGGGCGTGACGGCGATCTGGCTGATGCCCTTTCAAAGCTCCCCGGGCCGCGACGACGGATACGACATCGCCGACTACTACCAGGTCGACCCACGCTACGGCACGCTCGGCGATTTCGTCGAGTTCACGCACGCCGCCCGGCAGCGGGGCATCCGCGTCATCATCGACCTGGTGGTGAATCACACTTCCGACCAACATCCGTGGTTTCGGGAGGCCCGCAAGGACCCGCACTCGAAGTATCGGGACTGGTACGTGTGGGCGAACAAGAAACCGCCCGACGCCGCCAAGGGCATCGTCTTTCCCGGCGTGCAGAAGTCCACCTGGAATTACGACACCGTGGCACGGCAATGGTACTTCCACCGTTTCTACGAGTTTCAGCCGGATCTGAACACCGCGAACCCGCAGGTGCACCCGTGCTGCGGTACGGGGACGAGATCGGCATGGGCGACGACCTGACCCTTCCCGAACGACAATGCGCCCGCACGCCAATGCAATGGTCGGCCGAGGGCCAGGCGGGCTTCAGCACGAGTGCCAAGCTCGTGCTGCCGGTGATCGAGGCGGGCCCCTACGGCTACCCGCAGGTAAATGCGGCTGCGCAGCGGCGTGATCCACAGTCGATGCTGAACTGGATGGAACGGATCATCCGGATGCGGAAAGAAGTCCCCGAGATCGGCTGGGGGACTTTCGAACTGATCGCGCCCCGTGCCGGCTCTGACGGGCGGCATCGACTGGTGATGGAGGGCTATTGCTACCGGTGGTTTCGCGTTGACCACCCTTCTCCAGCGCCCTGAGCGAGACCAGTCCTTCAGCGGTGATCGTTGTTGACGGTGTGATCGCCTGACATCCAGCGGGCGAGTTCCGCCCGGGGATTCACGCGCCGCGCCTCCCAGAGGGGCGCGGAGTCCGGGGCATCGACGGTGAACTCGATGTCCAGCCCGTCGGGGGTGGTCGTGTAGAGCGACTGGCAATAGCCATGATCCACTTGTCGATGCGGAGCGGCGTGCCGCTGCATACGCTCCAGTAACTCGGCCTGGCGGGCGGGGGAGACGCGGATTGCCACATGACCGAAGCGTCGGACTTCGGCGGGAACTTTGGGCTGACAGCGCTCGAACATGGTCGGATCTGCGAACTGGAAGAAGGCCAGCGCACTGCCATCGTCCAGCCCATAGAACGTGTGGCAGTACTCGTGCCATGCGCCCAGGTCCTTCAAATACGCCTTCTCGCACCAGGTCGCGACGAGGGGCAGCCCCAGCACGTCTTCCATGTAGGCGCGCGTAACGTTCTGATCACGGATGACCGTGGCGAGGTGATGCAGCCGGGATGGCAGAGCGGGGTTGCTGGCGGGGGCGACGACGGCGGGCGATAGGCTCATCCATTACTCCTGCCGCACGCGGCTAGAACGAAATACTCTTTTACGGATAATAGGCTACTATAATCGTTTAAACCAAGTATAATAATTAAATATCGATTTTATTTGGAACCAAGTCATGGCGAGAATGACGCTGACCTTCGATAACGGCCCGTGGCCCGGGATCACCGATCACGTGCTAGAGGTGCTGGATAAGTACTCCGTGAAGACCACCTTTTTTCTGGTCGGTGACCGGTTGCTCGATCCTGCTTCCAGACGCCTCGCCGAGACCGCGCACGCCTCGGGGCACTGGATCGGGAATCATACGATGAGTCATGGCGCGCCTCTGGGAGAGCGTGGGCCGGAGGCCGTAGCGCGGGAAATCGGCGACATGAACACGCTCCTGGGTGACCTGACTCACGAGCAGCATTTTTTCAGGCCCAACGGGCGCGGCAAGGTCGGCCCCCATCTGCTCAGCCCTGCCGCGGTGGAATATCTGCACGCCGACGGGGCCACGATTGTCCTGTGGACCCACGTGCCGAAGGACAAGGGTGTTGCGGTGGACGCATGGGTCGAGGACGCCAAGAATGCGGTGCTCAGTCGTGATTGGTCCCTCCTGGTACTTCACGACCGGCCGAGTGGCCATGACAATCCAGCCGGTTCCATGGCCTACCTTGAGCACTTCCTTGCCTGGGCCAGGCGCGAGCAGGTCGAGATCGTGCAGGAACTGCCCGCCGCCTGCACGCCCATGGTGCGGGGTATTCCCGTGCTGCCGCTGGACGGCCTGGTGTCCAAGTGAGGCCCGCCTGCCGCGCGCCGACGATTTTTTTCAGCGACGAGAGAGAGTCATGGATTTAGGTCTTGCCGGGCGCCGCGCGCTCGTTTGTGCATCGACCCGGGGGCTGGGACTGGCCTGCGCGGAGGCACTGTTGGGGGAGGGTGCGGTGGTGGCCGTCAACGGCCGCGATGCATCCCGGGTCGCCGAGGTCGTCGAGCGGCTGGCGCGCGACCACGGGTCTCGGGTCACGGGCGTCGCGGCCGATATCGCAACCGCAGAGGGGCGAGAGGCGCTGGTGGGTGCTTTTCCGGACGCCGACATTCTCATCAACAACAATGCGGGCCCGAGCCCCGGCGACTACATGTCCTTCGATCATGAGGCGTGGATGAGCGCACTCGACGCCAACATGGTGGCCCCCATGCTGCTGCTGCGGGCCGTGTTGCCGGGGATGCGTCAGCGCAAGTTCGGCCGCATCGTCAACGTGACCTCGGCCATGGTCACTACGCCGCGACCGCACATGACGCTCTCGGCCGGCGCCCGCGCCGGTCTTACCGCCGCGATGAAAGGGTTGTCTTTGCAGGTGGTGCGTGACAACGTGACCATCAACAACCTGCTTCCGGAACGCTTCGACACCGACCGCCAGCTGCAGATGGCGCGGCTCACCGCCGAGCGGGAGAAGATCACCTTCGCCGAGGCGCGCGTACGGCAGGTGGAATCGATCGCGGCACATCGGCTGGGCGATCCGCGCGAGTTCGGCGCCACGTGCGCATTCCTGTGCAGTTCGTTGGCAGGATTCATGTCGGGTCAGAACATTCACCTGGACGGCGGGTCCTACCCGTCGCTCATTTAGAGGGATATCGCTTCATGGCGCAGAACTTTCCGTTGCGAACCACGCTGGTCGGCAGCTATCCGCAACCCGACTGGTTGGTCGACAAAGAAATACTGCGCGGCGGCCTGGTGCCGCGCGTGCGCAAATCCGAGCTGTGGCGGGTGGCCGAAGACGTGCGCGCGGAAGCGGTGCGTGATGCGACGTTGCTCGCGATCCGCGACATGGAACGTGCGGGCCTCGACGTCATCAGCGACGGTGAAATGGCGCGCGAGAGCTACAGCAATCATTTCGCCGCGTCGCTCGCAGGCCTCGACGTGGATCACCCCGCCGTCGTGGTGAGCCGCACCGGGCGCGAGACGCGGGTGCCCCGGGTGGTCGGGCAGATCCGGCGCACGGGCGCGGTCGAAGTCGAGTCGGCCAGGTATCTGCGTGCGAATACCTGCAGCCTGACCAAGATCACGCTGCCCGGACCCTTCACCCTGGCTCAGCAGTGCGTGGACGAGCATTACCGGGACGCGGCCGGGTTGGCGTTCGATTTCGCGGTCGCGGTCAACGAAGAGGCCAGGGCCCTCGAGGCGGTGGGCATCGATGTCATCCAGATCGACGAGCCCTGGGTGCGCAACGATCCGGAGGCGGCGCGCCGTTATGCGGTGCCGGTGATCAACCGCGCATTGCAGGGGCTCAAGGGCAGAACCGCGATTCACATCTGTTTCGGCTACGCTTTTCTGCGGCCGGGCGAGAAGCCGAAGGCGTACGAGTTCCTGGGCGAACTCGCCGACAGCGACGTGCAGGAGATTTCGATCGAGGCGGCGCAGCCGGACCTGGATTTGGGGGTGCTCCGCGATCTGTCCAAAAAGAACATTGCGGTCGGGGTGCTCAATCATTCCGTGCCGGGCGTGGAGCCTGCGGAGGTGGTCGAACAACGGGTGCGCCGTGCGCTCGGGTTCGTTGCCCCGGAGCGTCTGGTGATCTCCACCGATTGCGGACTCAAATACCTGACCCGAGAGACGGCCTTCGGACAGCTGAAGGCCCTGGTCGACGCAGCCGCGGTGGTGCGGCGAGAAATTCAGTAAGGACCGAACATGGCTCGAACGACATTTCATTGGGACGATCCGCTGCTGCTGGAAGACCAGCTGTCCATGGAGGAGAAGATGGTGCGCGACGCCGCGCGCGAGTATTCGCAGGATCGGCTGGCGACCCGCGTCCTCGAGGCGTTTCGCAACGAGCACACCGATACGGCCATCTTCAAGGAGATGGGCGAGCTCGGTCTGCTCGGCGCCACCCTCCCCGAGGAATACGGCGGCGGTGGCATGAATTACGTGAGTTATGGCCTGATCGCGCGCGAGGTGGAGCGCGTGGACTCCGGTTATCGCTCCATGATGAGCGTGCAGTCATCGCTCGTCATGCTGCCCATCTTCAAGTTCGGCACGGAGGCACAGAAGAAAAAATATCTTCCGGCGCTCGCGCGCGGGGAGCTCATCGGGTGCTTCGGTTTGACCGAGCCGGATCATGGTTCCGATCCGGGCAGCATGGTGACCCGTGCGCGCAGTACGACGGGCGGCTACCGGGTGTCGGGGGCGAAGACGTGGATATCGAACAGTCCGTTCGCCGACGTGTTCGTCGTCTGGGGGAAGACCGACGACGGGGTCATCCGGGGGTTTATCCTGGAAAAGGGCAGCAAGGGTCTGTCGGCGCCGGCATTGCATGGCAAAGTGGGTTTGCGCGCCTCCACCACCGGCATGATCATGATGGACGATGTATTCGTCCCGGAAGAGAACCTGTTGCCGGGTGTACAGGGTCTCAAAGGGCCGTTCACCTGTCTGGACTCGGCGCGTTATGGCATCTCGTGGGGAACGCTCGGTGCTGCCGAGAGCTGCTGGCACACCGCCCGGCAGTACGTGCTCGACCGCAAGCAATTCGGCCGACCCCTGGCGGCCAACCAACTCATTCAAAAGAAGCTGGCGGACATGCAGACGGAGATCACCTTGGCGTTGCATGCGTGTCTGCGTCTCGGCCGGATGAAAGACGAGGGCACCGCCGCGGTGGAAATCACGTCGATGTTGAAGCGCAATTCCTGCGGCAAGGCACTCGACGTGGCGCGAGCGGCACGTGACATGCTGGGCGGCAACGGCGTATCCGACGAGTATGGTGTGATCCGGCATCTCGTCAATCTCGAGGTGGTGAATACCTACGAGGGCACCCATGACATCCATGCGCTGATCCTCGGACGCGCGCAGACCGGCATCGCTGCCTTCGGTCCCGGCTGAGCGAATTCCGCTTAACGGACGCCGATTAACGTTAATTAACGCCCGGAAAAACAGTAAATTACCTGCATTCGACCGGAGTAGTCCTCAGACTGTCGACATGCGCAAATTAATGCTCGGGCTGGGGGTGTTGACGGTGCTCGGCCTGTTCTCGTACGCCGGGTATCTGCGGGTCATGGAGGGCCGTCTGCTGCGGGCCGACCCGGATCACCTGGCAGAGCAACCGGGTCTCTTCGGCTATGGCGTCGCACACGGAGCGAACGCCTATCGGTCTCATTGCGAGACGTGTCACGGGCGGGGGGGCGTGGGGGATGCCGCCCGCGGTATTCCCCGTCTGAACGATGCCGACTGGCTGTACGGTGCGGGCATGGTCAGCGACATCGAGCGGGTCGCGGCCTACGGCATTCGTTCCGGTAATCCCAAGGCCTGGAATCTGGCACGGATGCCGGCGTATGCGCGCGCGCAGCCCAGCCCCTCCGAGCCTAAGTTACCGCCGTTGAGTCCGGGCGGCATCCGCGACGTCGCCGAGTACCTGATCTACCTGCAGGGCAAGCCGGCCGACACGGCGGCCGTGGCCCGTGGCGCGCTGGTATACGGCAACGTGGGCGGGTGCTATGACTGTCATTCGGCGGATGCGAAGGGTGACAGTGCGATCGGCGCTCCGAATCTGGTCGACAACCTCACGCTCTACGGCGACGGCAGCCGCGAATCCTTGTTCGCGTCCATTGCCGTGGGACGTCAGGGTATCTGCCCCGCATGGCTCAAGGTCTTGACGCCGGCCACGGTGCGCGAGATCGCCGTATACGTCTATTCGTTGTCCCACACGTCCGCGCCCGCCGCGTCCACGCCCGTCGCGTCCACGGCGCGCGCGGTTGCTCTCACGTCCGCGCCACACGGGTAGTTCCATGCCGAATCCTTCCTCCGACCAAGCCCCGTCCAGTTGGCGCGACATCCGTGAAATGCATGCAGGCCGCTCATTGCTGCTGATGGGGGTGGGGGCGATCGTCGGCCTGCTCCTGGCGGGCTACGCCTTGTTCACGGCCCGCGGCACGTCCACTCTGGTAGTTCCCGCCGAAGACGTGGCGCTGGTGAACCAGCAGCCCGTGTCGCGCATCGACTATCTGGCACAACTGCAGGCGCTGTTCGCGGTCGATCTGCAACATGCCACGCCCGAACAGCGCAAGAAGGTGCTGGACGACATGATTCGTGAGGAATTGTTCGTCCAGCGTGGCAAGGAGCTCGACGTCGCATCGACGGATTCCGAAGTGCGCAGCGCGTTGGTGAATGCCGTTGAACTGGAGATCGCCGCGGATGCCCTGTCATCCCAGCCGAGCGAGGCGAAGCTCCGCGCCTACTACGACTCGCACCGCGCGAACTATGCCCGGGAAGGCATGATGACGGTGCACGACTACGTGTTCACCGCCGCCGCGCCCGCCGCCGCCGCGGTGACGGCTTTCAAGGCGGCGGCGCCCACGCCCGCGCTGCTGGCGACCCTGCATGGTACGGAGTCGGCCCGGGTCGGCGACGAGCAGTTTTATTTCGCCGCGAAAATTCATCTCGGCGACGCCTTGTTCCAGATCGCGCAAGGACTGTCCACGGGCGGTGTCTCCGACCCGGTTGCATTGCCGGACGGCGTGCACGTGTTGTACATGGCGGAGAACAAGACCCCGGTGCCGCTCGATTTTGCGGCAGCCCGCGACCAGGTGCTGAACGACGTACGCACCGACGCGATAGGTCACCTGCGCACCGGCGACGAGACGTTTTTGCGCAAGCGTGCCAACGTGTTAATCGCGGACGATCTGCGTTGATGAGCCGCCCGGCGTGCTGGTGTGCCGCCGTCCTGGGCTGCCTCGCGGCCGGCGCGGTGGGCGCACACACGCGCAGTCAGTCGCACTCGGTGTGGGAAATCAACGGTGCCAACGTCGACGTGGTGATGACCATCCCCACCATCGAGGCGGACCGGCTCGCGGACGACAAGGGACCGCCTTCCGACGAGGCGCTCAAGAACTACCTGATACCGAAGGTGTACGCCATCGCAGGCGGCAGCCGCTGCGCGCTGATTCCGCCGGTCGAGACGCTGTCGGCGACGCAAGGGTACCGGAAGTTTGATTTTACGTTCAAATGCAGCACGGGCAACGACCTGCAGATCCATTCCGGCGCTTTCTTCGATCTCGTGCCGAGCCACACGAACTTCGCCCAGGTGCAAAATGCTAGCACGGGCGAGTTCACCGAGCAGCTCATCACCAACGAGCACCAGACCGTCGAGGTCACGGGCGGCAGCGGCAGCAGGTTGAAGAGCGCGCGTTTCTTCGAGTTCATCCGCATGGGCACCATGCATATCTTCACCGGCGTGGACCACATGTCCTTTTTGCTGGGATTGGTGCTGATCTCGCGCCGTCTGCGTGACCTCGTGTTCGTCGTCACCGGCTTCACCCTCGGCCACAGCCTGACGCTGGCCCTCGCGGTGACCGGGGTGCTGCGTCCACACGCCGAATACATCGATGCGTTGGTGGCACTGACCATCGCGCTGATCGGCGCGGAGAACATCGTCGTGCAGACCGGCAGGGCGCGCCTCATCGCGCTGGCGACCGGCGCCGCACTCGTGTTGATGGCGGTTTTGCGGTGGTTTGGGCTCGGCGAACTGCCGCCCCTGCTGCTGCTCGGAGCGGGTTTTTTCACCGCGAACTATCTCGCGATATCCGGCAGGCTGGTCGATGCGGGCCGTCTGCGCATGCTGATCACCCTGGTCTTCGGCCTGATACACGGATTTGGTTTCGCAGCGGATCTTCTCGAACTGCAACTGCCGCCGGAACGGCTGGCGGAGCTTTTGGTCGGCTTCAATCTGGGGGTGGAAGCCGGTCAGCTGACCTTGGTCGTCGGTGCGACGCTGCTGGTGGTGGCGCTCAGAAAACTCAAGCTGGCGTTGCCGCGGCCCATCGTGGTCGACGTGGCGTCCGCCTTTCTGGTGGGACTGGGCGTGTACTGGTTCGTGAGCCGCAGCTTCGCCTGAACGGCACTGCGGTGGCGAGCGGCACGGCCGCTGTTACGGGACTGTGGCAAGATACCGGTCATCGGGAGGAGCCTGCCATGTGCCGCCAATTCGCTCTTCATGCTTGATTCAGGCACGCTTTCGCAAAAGGATCGTCCTGTCGCCGTGGTGTTGGGCGGCGCCGGGGGTATCGGCTCGGCGATCTGCACGAGTTTCGCCCAGGCTGGCTATGCAGTCGTGGTGGGTTACGGCCGCTCCGCCGATCGGGCGCGGCACATTGCCGCCGGACTGTCCGGAACGGCGCACAGGGCGTTGCCGGGACCGGTCACCGATTCTGCGGGTCTGCGGTCGTTGGCGCAGAGCGTGCGCGAGTGCTACGGCCGCTGCGACGTGCTGGTCAATTGCGCCGGCACCACCCGGTTCGTGCCGCATGCCGACCTCGAGGCACTCGACGACGCGCTCATAGACGAGATCTTGAGCACCAACGTGCGGGGTACATTCGCGGCGGTGCGCGCCTTCGTCGCGCTGCTGCAAGCCAGCCCGCAACCAGGCGGCGCCTGTGTCGTCAACATCTCCTCCATCGCGGCGCGCACGGCGATGGGCAGCAACATCATGTACTGCGCATCGAAGGCGGCCGTGGACAACATGACCTCGTCGCTGGCGCGGGCGCTCGCGCCCCGCGTCCGCGTGGTGTCGATCGCGCCCGGTCTGGTCGACACGGAATTCGTGAAGTCGTTGTCCAATGAGTGGCGCGACGAGCAGGCTGCCCGCACCCCGTTGCAAAGGCTGGCGACGCCGGAGGAAATCGCCGGGGCCGTGTTGGTCGCGGCACGCGACCTGACGTTCACCACGGGTTGCGTGCTGCCCGTCGATGGGGGCAGACCGCTCGCCTGAGACCGGTGCGCAGGGTCGCCCCGGGGGTCTCGCCGCGTTCGCCGTCAGTGGGTACGCGAAGCCGGCGCTTCGTTCGAATAACGGGCCGCCGCGAGCGGGTCGCGCACCATCCGCGCATTTTTGGGTTTGACGGTCTTGGTATCGCGTACCGCCGCCACCCGGTTCCCGACATCGCTCACCGGCATCGGCGTTTCGGGCGCTTTTTGCCGTGGCGGCAAGTCGTCTGCCTTCAGGTGCTGCAGCTGGTCGCATGCCTCCTGATCTGCGAGGCTGCTGCAGCGGAAGACAGCGCGCTTGAGCCTGGCCTCCGCTTCGACGCGAGCGAGATCGTCGAAATAATGTTCCTCGCCGATGAGACTTCTGGCCACCCGCAGGCGGGTGACCAGTTCCTTGTCGTCCGGATGGCTCTCCGACACGCTCTGCAGTACCTGCAAGGCGTCGGCAAAACACCCCGCATCACTCCACGCATCGGCGAGCCGAAACGTTGCCCGCAGGTCGGCCGGATTTTGGGCCGCCGTCGTCCTGGCCGCCGCGATGGGCGGGCGGGTCGCCGCCGCCTGGCACGTGGCAGTCGAGGCTGTTTCGCGCGACCACGCGGGCGCCGCCACGATCAATACCGACCAAATGCCGGCGTGAGTCAGGAGGGGGCGCAGTCTCACGGCCCCGGCTCCCGGACGAGGCGGATACCCACGCTGCTCGTACGGTAGCCGGCCGGGAAATGATTGCGATACAGAGCCGTCACGTAACCCGGAGAGCTGAACCAGGATCCGCCACGCAATTCGTGCTCGCCGCAGTCGCCGTCCAACCGCGCCGAGCCATCATGGGGCGCGCCCTGGTAATCCTCGTGCCAGCAATCCTGCGTCCAGACGAACACATTGCCCAGCATGTCGTTCAGGCCGAAAGAGTTGGCCTTGAAGGAGCCGACGGGGGCCGTGTGGACGTAGTTGTCCGAGCACCCGAACACCTTCCAGCCCGGATAGCGCAGCGCGGCGCTGGTGTCGGCGACGTTGGCGTGCTGGCAGGCCTCCGCCGCTGCCGACCAGGGCGTGGCAGAGGGCAGACCCGCACGCGCGGCGTACTCCCATTCGGACGCCGTGGGCAGCCGGTAACGATGTCCACTCTTCGTCGACAACCAATGCGTGTACGCCAATGCGTCGTTCCAAGAGGTGCAGGTCACGGGATGATCGTCGTGCTGTTCGAAACCCGGATTCTTCCAACCGGCCTTCGCCTGCAGCCGCCATCGGCCATCGTAGATTTCGCAGCCCTGCATGTTGCGTCCGGTGGCCGCGATGAACTCCCGGAAATTGCCGACCGTCACGGCGTTGGTTGAAATCGCCAGCGGGTAGTCGATCAGCACGGTGTGCTGCGGGCGGGAGAAGGCCGAGCCGTTCGGATCGTCGGCAGCAGCGCCTTGTTTGAAGCTTCCCGTGGGGAGCAGCGTCATCTGCGGACAGGTGGGACAATCGCGCACCGTCGCGCCGGGGGGCGTGGGCGACGGCGGCGTGACGGTCGGTATCGGCGCCGGCTCGACCGGTACGGCCGCCACGGTCGGCGGCAACGTCTCCGGCCGGACGGCGGGGCGCAACCACGTCCACGCGACGACGGCCATTACCGCGGCCGCGGCGAGTCCGGCAGCCCAGGGCAGCCACGGTGCATGGCTCCCCGCCGCGCTGAACTCCTCGATGAAACGGGTGACCGTCGTGGTCCGGTTGCGCCGCTCAAACTGCAGCCCGTTCAGCAGGGCGGTGTACTGCCGGCGCGAAATGCCCGCCCTGCGCGGCGGGGGAAAGCGCAGCGGCGCTGCGCCGCTGCGTTGATCGAACGGATGGCTGCCCGACAACAACTCGTAGGCCATGCAGGCGAGGGCGTACACATCGTCGGTGGGGTCCGGCTTCTGCCGCGCCATGAGTTGCGGACTGGCGTAACGGGGCGTCACCGCCGAGGCATTGTGGGCGCCGGCGGCTTCGCGGCGCTCGAGCGCGGTCTTCGGCCGTCCGATCCAGGCAGCCAGACCGAAATCGATCACCTTGACGCCGTCCCGGGGGGTCAGGATAACGTTGCCCGGTTTCAAATCGCCGTGGACGACGTGGTTGGCGTGGGCGTATTCGAGGGCGGCCGCGATCGCTCCCACGATGGACCGGGCTTCCCCACCCGGCAGAGGAACGGACGGCTGTCCGTCGGGGGTGCCGGCGCGAAGTTTCCCGTAGAGAGATTGGCCGGCGAGATACTCCATGGTGATGAACACCGTGTCACCGTCGCGGTCACTACCGAACATGCGCACGATGCCCGGATGCTGCAGGCGTTGCAGCGCAGCGATGTCCTGTGTCAACGCCTCGAACGATTGCGCATCGTCGGCGAAGGGCCGGGTCAGCACCTTCACGGCGAGGATGCCGTCGCCTGCGTCCGTGCTGCCGCCCGCATCCGCGTTGGTCGGGTCCGGGTGGGCGTCGGCCCGCTGCAGGTCTTCGGCCTTGTAGACGCGACTCATGCCGCCCTCGCCGAGCAGGGCCAGCAGTTTATAACGGCTTTTGATCACGTCGCCGGTTTGCGGCCCCGCCGGATGGGCTCGCACCGGCGCGGTGGGCGGCCCGTCGTCGGGCGTGTCGTCCAAGACGATGGTGGGTTGTTCGGCGCTGAGCGGCGCCTCCCCCGGTGCGTCCGTCGTTTCATGCGCGGCGTGGGTGAACGTGGTGGCGTCGACCTCGGCTGCGTGAACCCCGGCTGCACCCGCATCGACTGCACCGATCCCGGCCGTGTCGACGCCTGCCCACGCAGCATCCGCCTAATCAGCGTCTGCCTTGGCCCAGTCGGTGTCG
>CAZZVN010000064.1:0-22408 GCA_964657625.1 uncultured Steroidobacteraceae bacterium | reverse complement strand
TGGTGGAGCCAGGCGGGATCGAACCGCCGACCTCTTGCATGCCATGCAAGCGCTCTCCCAGCTGAGCTATGGCCCCACATGGAGGCGCGGCAAGTTACCTGACGCAGCCACGGTCGTCAAGAAACCCACTGACTCCGCCCTGCCCCCTCGCCCCCGCCAGCCGAGCCAAAGCCTCCCCAAAGAGCTTCGGGGGCGGCGCAGCGCAAATTGAGCAGCGCATCGCGTCGTCATGTCGGGCTCGTATGATACTAATATAAACTCAGAGCGAGGCGTCGTCGGACGCTCCAAGCATCCCGTGGTCAGGAGAGCAATGCGTGTCGATCAGGTCCTTGTCATTCCGCCTCGCAGGGCTGTTTCTGGCGCTGTCGCTCATGCCCGGACGGCCGCAGGCCGCGCCACCGGCTGCCGCGGCACCGAGTCCGCCGCCGAGCGACGCCCAAGCGGTGGAGGAGAGCCGGCGCCTGGTTCAACTGGGCCCCGGTGACAGCGTCACCATTTCCGTTTTCGGTCAGCCCGACATGGCGACCACCACGTACATCGGTGACGACGGCACCTTGAGCGTCCCGCTCGCCGGCGTGATCAACGTCCAGGGAATGTCTCCGGCCGAGGCGGCGCGGCGGGTGGAGAAGGAGCTGCGCGCCAAGAAGATCCTGGTCGATCCCCACGTCACGCTGTCTGCAATCGTCTCGCGCAGCCAGCGCGTTTCGGTGGTGGGCGAGGTGGGACGCCCGGAACGCTATGTGATCGAATCTCATATCGCCATCCTGGACCTCCTGGCGCAGGCCGGCGGCGTCACGGAGAACGCCGCAGACACGATCTATGTCCTGCATCCCGACAAGGACGGCAGCGTGGTCCGCCGAGAAGTCAGCCTGAAAGGTCTTTCCAAAGGCAGCCTGGCGGCCGGGGCCCAGACCTTGCAGGCGGGCGACACCCTGTTCGTGCCGCGCGCGGAGCAGTTTTATATTTATGGTGAAGTGTCGGCGTCCGGCAAATTCCGCATCGAACCCGGCATGACGGTCATTCAGGCCATCGCCCGCGCCGGCGGCATCACGGTGCGTGGCAGCCAGCGGCGGGTGGAAATCAAGCGTCTTCAGCCCGATGGCACGTTCAAGACGTTCAAGGCGAAGCTCGACGAGGCCGTGCACGGAGATGACGTGATCCGCGTCAAGGAGAGTATTTTTTGAGGTCACCTAGGAACGTTCCCGTACTGGCGGTGGCTGCGGCCCCGGTGGCGTACCGGGACACCCCATCGTTCACGGTCCCCGAAGCGGAGGGCGGCGGAGGTCTGTCGCTCGCCCAGATCTTGTCGATCGTCTGGGCTTACAAGGTGTATGCGCTGATCGTCGCGGCCGTCATCGTGGCGGGCGTCGCCCTCTACGCGAAACTGCTGCCGAAGAGCTATTCGGCGACGGCCACGCTCATGGTGTCGAGCGAGGTGAGCGATCCGCTGGCCGGCGCCGGGCAGGCGCAGAACATGTCCGTCTTTGCGTATATGTCCACCGAAGTGCAGCTCATGCAGAGCGCCGAGGTGCTGCTGCCCGTCATCGAGAGATTGAAGCTGACGGAGCTCAAGTACTACGCCGCCGGCTACAAGGGAGACGGCTACTCGCTCGCCGATTGGGTGAAGGAAAAGCTGGTCAAGGACCTCGAGATAGAGCCCGGCCGGCTCGGCAGTCAGCTCATCTACGTCACCGCCACCGCGCGCGACCGCGTTCTTGCCGCGCAGATCGCCAACACCCTGGTCGACATCTACCTCGACCAGCAGCGCAAGCGGACGTCCGGTCCCGCCAGCGATCGGGCCACGCGCTATTCCTCCGAACTCGCGGAACTCAAGCAGAAGGTCAGCATCGCGCAAGATCAGGTCACCGCCTTCAGGCAGAGGACGGGAGTCACGGACGTGGGCGCGCAAAACAACGGCGAGGCAGCCTTGCTGGGGAGCCTCGAGGTGCGCCTGCAGGAGGCCCAGAATGCACGCAGGGCCGCCGAGGTCAAGGCCGAGGCGGACCGCAAGGTCGGCGCCGGTGCCACGGCGTCGGCATCCATTCAGACTCTCAGGAGCCAGCTGAACCTCGAACAGGCGCAGCTGGCGCAGATGCGTGCGACCATGGGCGTGGCCCACCCGAAGGTCGTCGAACTGCAGAACCAGATCGATGCGAACCAGCGGATACTCGATTCCGAATTCAGCACGGTGTCCGCCAGTGCCGCCTCGGATCTCGCCGCCGCCCGGCAGCTCGAAGCCAAGCTGCAGGCGGCGGTCGACGAGCAGCACAAGAAAGTGATCACCATCAGCCGGCTGGAGGACGAGGGAACCAAATACCTGTTGGAGCTCGAGTCCGCGCAGTCCGTGTACAAGCGGGCGCTCGACGGCTACGACCAGATCATGTTCGCCTCCGGCACCCATGCGACCAACATCACTCCGGTCAGCCGGGCGGTGCCTCCGCAGATAGCGAGCAAACCCAACAAGCTCAAACTCGTACTGATGGGCATCGTCGCGGGACTCGCCGCCGGCCTGCTCGGTACCGTGGGCTACGAACTGCTCATCAACCGCCGCATCCGTTGTCGCGATGACTTCGAGCGCGGCTTTTCCATTCCGGTGTTGATGGAATTCAACTCCTTCACCGCCGACCAGAGTGCCGCATGAACGCCCCCCTGCCCCGCGACGAATCCTACGGTTCCGAACGAGATCTGCGCGCGGCGCTGATCTCCACCTTCAAGCTCTCCGCGGAAGCCGTCGACCACATCTACGAGTCCATGCAGCCCACGGACCTGAGCTTCAGCGACGCAGCGCTACGCTTGGGCTACGTCACCCCGGCGGACCTCGCGGCGGCGCTCGACCTGTCGCGCGGCGAGCATCCGCATCAGCCCGGTCTGGTCGAAAATGCCATTCGCAAGGTCTCCTCCAGTCGCAGTCTCGTCGTCAGACAGGGCGAGACGGTCACCCCGGGCTCGCGCCTGTCGCTGGCCAACGATCCCTACAACGTACGCAACGAGAAGATCCGCGCGCTGCGAACCGAGTTGCTGCTGCTCAACGAAGGAACCCACCACGCGAACATCGTACCCGTGGTCAGCCCGTCCGCCCAGGAGGGACGCTCGCAGCTCGCCGCGGAGCTCGCCATCTCGTTTGCCCAGCTGGGACGACGGACGTTGCTGGTGGACGGCGACATGCGCAGGCCGCAACAGCACCTCATGTTCGACTGCGTGAACGACACCGGGCTCTCCCGGGCCATCTCCACCGGCGAACGGCCCTGCTTCCGGCCGGTCGAGGGTTTCCCGCGGATGCATCTGCTGACGGCCGGACCGGTTCCGCCCAACCCGCTCGAACTGCTGTCCGACGGCCGCTTCGAGAAGCTGTTCTCCGAATGGCGCAACGCCTACGAATTCATCGTCATCGATACGCCGCCGGCGGCGGAGTTTGCCGACGCCCTGGCCATCGCCACGATGGCGGGACGGGTGCTCCTGGTGAGCCGGGCGCAGCATTCCTCGTACCAGACCACGAAGTCGATGTTGCGACGCCTCGAGACGACGCAGTCGAAGATCCTCGGCGCCATACTCAATCACTTTTGATGACGGTACGTCACGGTCGCGCCGCCGCCCGTCCCTGCCGGTACGTTTCCATGTCATGTCCTCGGTAAGCCTCTGCATCGCCACCTATCGCCGTACCGAGCGGCTCGAATTATTGCTCGCGGACGTCGCCGCACAGCAATGCATTCCGGACGAAGTGATCATCGTCGACAACGACGCCGCCGGCAGTGCGCGCGCCACCGTCGACAAGGTCTTGGAGCGCGGGGCGCCCTACCCGATCCGCTATGAAGTACAACCTCTGAAGAACATCTCTCTCACCCGGAACCGGACCGTCGCGCTCGCCAAGGGCGATTGGCTGGCGTTCATCGACGACGACGAGCGGGCACCGCGGGGCTGGTTGCGGCAGCTGATCGAGGCGGCCGCCCTGCACGGCGCGGACGGCGTATTGGGCCCGGTGGTGCCGGTGCTGCCACAGGACGCGCCGCCCTGGATCTTGCGCGGGAAATTCTACGAATTTCCGAGGATGACGAGCGGCACCGTGGTGCCTGCCAACAGGCTGCGGTTCGGCAACGTGCTCCTGAAGGGGTCGGCGCTGCGCGCCCAGAATCCGCCTTTCGATCCCGCGTACGGCCTGACGGGCGGCGAGGACGGTGATCTGCTGGCGCGGCTCACGCAGGCCGGCAGCCGGATCGTCTGGTGCGACGAGGCGATCGTGAGCGAGCCCGTGGAGCCTGCACGGCTGTCGCTGCGCTGGCTGCTGCGCCGCGCGTTGAGCGGGGGCCAGGACTTCGCGCGGCATGCCGTCGCCGGCCGCTATGGCAAATTCTCAGGCCTCACGCGCTGCCGGTTTTTTATGCGCGCGTTCCTGCAGGCGCTGGCCGCGGCCGGCCTCGTGCTCGTGTCCTGGCCGGCGGGACGGCACGTCGCGGCTCATTGGCTGACCAAGCTGTCGGCCAATCTCGGCAAGCTCTCCATCCTGTGGGGTTATCAGTACCGCGAATATGCTTGACGCCGGGCAGCCGTCCGCAAGTCCCGCGCGGCGAACGGGACGCGGCGCTTTCGTGCGCATGCTGAGCGGCGGCATCGCCGTGCAAGCCGTCCTGTCCGGATCCAATTTTCTGGTCGGCCTGCTGCTGGTGCGGCGGACGGCGGATGCGCAGTACGGCTTCTACGTCCTGATCACCACCATCATTCTGCTGTCCATCGTCCTGCAGGGATCGTTCATCCAGGGACCCATGATCAATCGCTTGTCGCGTCTCGAACGTGCGGCGCGGGCGGATCTGATCGGCAGTCTGCTGCGCGATCAACGGCGTCTGCTTCCCGCCATCGCCGCTGCGGCGGTGCTGGTCACGGGCATCCTCTACCTGAGCGACGCACTGACACTGCAACTGCTCGCCATCGTGGGCGCAGCCGCCACCGCCATCGTCGCTGCGTTACGCCGCGAATTTCTACGGATGGTGCTGTTCGCCTATCGACGCCCCACGGATGTCCTGCAGTCGGACTGCATCTACTGCGGAGTCTTGATCGGCGGCGCCTTCGCCGCGACCCTGACGCCGTTTCCTGCGGCGACGGCTGCGTTCTCCATCGCAGTCGCGTCGTTGCTCGGCGGACACCTGCTGCGCCGGCGGCTCTGGGCCTATGAGCCGTGGAACCCGGGCGCGCCACGCGGGGCGCTTCAGGAAATGTGGCCGCAGGCATCGTGGTCCGCCTTCGGTGGCGGCACGCACTGGCTGTTCGGCCAGGGTTACAACTACCTGGTCGCCGGCATGCTCGACGTGCGGGCGGTCGCGGCGCTGGCGGCGACCCGGCTGTTGATCATGCCGATCAGTTTGTTGTCGACGGGCATCGGCACGCTGATGCTGCCGACCACCGCGAAATGGACCAACGATCACGGGGCCGCGACCGTGCTGAAACGGCTTGCCGCCTTTGCGCTCGGACTCGCCCTGCTGGCGGCCTGCTATCTCGGCGTCATGTGGCTGGGCCGTGATTGGATTTTCAGCCACGTGATGAAGAAGAATTTTGCCGACCGGGATCTGCTGCTGCTGTTCTGGGCCGGCATCGCCCTCATCACCCTGTTCCGCGACCAGATGCTGTATTTTCTGGTGGCCCGCGCCCACTACCGGCTGACGTCCATGATCACGCTGGTGAGCGCCATCCTGTCCTTCGCCGTCAGCATCGCCGCCATGCCGCGGCTCGGACCGCTCGGCGCACTGGTGGGATTGCTCACCGGTGAATTTTGCAATCTCGCCGGGATACTCGTATTTTCGGTGCGCGAATCGAACCGGACCGGTGTCCGGCCAGCAACCGACTCAACGGCAAAGGGATCATGATGGCGGAGCTCGCGGCGATGAGGCAGGGGTTGGTGGCGCAGATCAGCACGTATCCGATGGACCTGCCGCATGTCGAGCATCTGCTGCCGCATCAGATCAAGGCGTTGGCGGACATGGTGGACCGCATCGTGATCACGATCGACACCCACCAAAGCCGCTCGGGCCGTTATCGGGGCACCCGCTTCGCCGAGCGGCTCGACGAGTTGCGCCGGGTCCTCACCGTCGCGCAGCGCACCTGTCCGAAGCTGCACATCTTCGACGTGGATTATTCCGAGCCGGCGCGCCGCGCCGTCGCGCAGTACTTCTTCGGCACCGACACCGTTCCCATCAAGGCATGGGACGGCGGACCCTTCTACTCGTATTTTTTCGGCCTCTTCATCGCCGACGCGCAGTACGTGATGCACCTCGACGGCGACATCCTGTTCGGCGGCGGCAGCCTGACCTGGATGAACGAGGCGATCGAAATCATGCAACGCCATCGGGACGTGCTGGTGATGGCGCCCTTTCCGGGTCCGCCGCGCGCCGACGGCCAGGTGTTCGGGCACCAGAACTCACGCCCACTGCACGCGGCGGACGGCACGCAGATTGCCGCGGCCCTGCGTCACGACGACGTGAGCACACGCATCTTCATGATCGATCTCAACCGGTTCAAGACCGACATCGGCACCCTCCCCCTGCTGCAGCCCACGTTCACACAACGTGTGAAATCGCGGCTGCTCGGCAACTCACCGGAAGCGCTCGAGGCGGAGGTACTGTTGTCGAAGACACTGCAGAACGCGAAGTTCGGTCGTATCGATTATCTGGGCAGTGCCCCCGGATTGTGGACTCTGCATCCTCCGTACCGCTCCGAAGAATTCTACCGGCGTCTGCCGGACCTCGTCTCGATGGTCGAAAGCGGCGCGGTGCCGGAAGGTCAGCGTGGTCACTACGACGTCAACGACAGCATGGTCGACTGGCGCACGGCACGTGCCGACAATCACTGGTCGCGGCGTTATCTGAAGATGATTCGTCATCGCCTGGCCAGCCTGGGCTGAGGCGCGGCGGTGGTCGGTCCGCTCAGCGGAACACGCTCAATCGCTCGATCGCTCAGTCGCTCAGCAGCTTCCAATTATCGACGTAATACGTGGACCCCGAGCTGTCGTCGATGATGTCGAACTTGTAGATCGAAGTTCTCTGTTCCGAGATGGTGGTGCTCGCCACATTCTGCGCAGGCGATATGGTGTAGGTGCCGGCGCCACCGCTGGCATTGTGACCGGTGATATAGGTGTTTGCCTTGATGCCCGGTCCACTGATGAACCCGCCCGCGTCAACCCCCACTCCCGAATTGATCTTGGTGACGGTCAGGGTCGTGCCCGAGATCGAACCCACGAAACTCGTCTTGCCGATCGACAGCACGGCGAGGGGGATCTTGTACGTGGCCCACTTGCCCACCTCCGGCGTGGGACCGTAGTCGGAGAGTTTGACCTGCGCCCAGGGATACACGTCGCCGGGAGGAAGCCGGGAGATGGCGCTCAACCGCCATGACTGACCGTTGAGGGTGGGTTTGAGGTCGACCGAGACGAATTCGAACGCACCCGCCTCCATGTCGAACACCGGAACGACCTTGCCGGCGTAGGGCTGGAAGCCGCCACCCTGCGCAGCCTTGACCGAGATGTCGTAGGTCCCGGACTCTGGGCCGCCGGCGGTGTCCTTGTAATTGACCGTGGCGCCGTACGAATAATCCCCCTCCCAGTAGAACACGCCGTTTGCGTAGATGTGAAAGGTCGTGGAATTTGTTTGCGCCCCCTCCCGACCCTGGCCGTCCACCGCGGAAACCGCGTATTCATAAATGGTGGCTGCTGCGCCGTACGAGGGCGAGGTGGCATTCGTAGCGGAATAATCCGTGAAGCTGGTGCCGGTCGAGGTGCTCAAGGCAGCGCCGTTGCGATAGATCTTGTAATAGGAAACCCCGCTGCTGCCGGCCGTCCACGCAAGCGAGATGCTGCTCGCCAACTGACCGGTGACAAGCAGATTGCTCGGCGCCGCGGGCGCACCGTTCGAGGTGGAAGTCGTGCCCGTGCCGTCGATCGCCACCTGCGCGGCCGCCGGCGTGCTGAGCGATGCGCCGCCGCTGGGACTGGCCAGCGAGACGGTGAACGTCTTGCTGCCGGTGAAGCTCGTCGACTTGATGGGAATGGCGAACGTCTTGGCGGAGGCGTCGCCGTCCTTCCAGCTCAGGGTGCCCGAGGTCGAGGTGAAGTTCTGACCCGCGACCGCGGTGCCGTTGGCGGTCGAATGGGTCACCGTCACCGCCCCCTTCGAGCCGCCGGTGCGATGCACCGTCACAGTCAGCGTGGTGGCGCTCACCGGCACGGTGTAGCTCGAGGACGCGAGCACCAGCGTGCCCGGGACCGCCGCCGCCGTCGTCGTGCTCGCAGCACTCGGCGTAATGGTCACCGAGGTCGTCTTGATCGAGCCGAAGCTGGCGCTCACCGGATTTATGAGATTTATCGTGAAGACACGGCTCTTCGCCAGGGTCTTGGCATCGCTGATCGGAATGCTGAACGTCTTCGCCGAGCCGTCGCCCGCGGCCCACGTGAGCGGCGCATACGAGCGTGTGAAATCGATGTCGGTCAGCGCCGTGCCCGCCGAGGTCAGATAATGAATGCTCGCCTTGCTGCTGATGTCGCCCGTGCGATTCACGGTGATCGTGATGGACTTCGCACTTTGCGCGACGGTGTAGCTCGACTTGGCGAAAGTCAATGCACCGACGCTGGCCGCCAACGCCGAGCCACCGGCACCGACGGCGGAAATCATGCAAACAAAACCCAGCCCGACCAGAACGCAAAACCGTCTCAACATTGATTGATCCTCGTGTGTCCCGCGAAATTACGCGGGCTCGACATTGGCGAAGGCCCGCTCTCGACAAGAGCGGACACGTTGAACACGGGAACGATTTATTCGTAAAGCGCAACCCCGCGCAAATGTCTCAACGAAGCGACACCTGAGTGAGGCGACGCGAATGCAGACGGCAACGACGCAGGAAACAGGATTATGTAAACACGTACGAGCAGGGCTGACCGCCCCCTGCGGGCGGTCAGCCACCGGTTCAATTGGCGGTGAACTTGAGGTTGTCGACGTAGTAGTTGTTGGAGGACGCGCCGCTCTCGTCGATGATGTCCAGCTTGTACAGCGAAGTGCGTTGTTCGGTCATCGCCGTATTCGCAACCGTCTGCGCGGGTGAAATCGTATAGGTGCCGGGGCCGCCGTTCTGATTGTGCCCCGTGATATACGTGCCCGCCGCAACCCCCGGTCCGGTGATGAACCCGCCTGCATCCACGCCCACTCCAGAATCCTGACTGGTCACCGTCAAGGTGGTGCCGGAGATGGAGCCGTGGAACGAGGTCTTGCCGACCGTGAGCTTGGATAGCGGCACCTTGTAGGTCGCCCATTTGCCGACCACCGGCGCGGGACCGTAGTCGGCGAGGTTGACGGAGGACCAGGGATACACGTCGCCCGGCGGCAACCGCGAGATCGCCGACAGGCGCCAGGCCTGACCGCTGATCGTGGGCTTGAGATCCACGGTGACATAGCCGAAGGCACCGGCTTCCATGTCGAACCAGGGCGTCGAATTGCCTGCATACGGCTGGAAGCCGCCGCCTTGCGAGGTGACGTGCACGGCGATGTCGTGGGTGCCGCTCACCGGCGCGCCGGCGGTGTCGGTGTAATTCACCGTCACTCCATACGAGTAGTCACCCTGCCAGGAAAACACGCCGCCGGTGTAGACATTGAACGTGGTCTGCGTGGTCAGCGGGCCTTCGTTGCCCTGGGCATCGACGGCCGACACGGCATAGGTATAGACGCTCGCCGCCGCCGAATAGGTCGGCACGGTGGCGTTGGCCGCCGCCGTGTCGACGTAACTCGTGGTCTGCGAGGTCGAGTACGACACGCCGTTGCGATAAATCTTATAGCTGGCCACCGCGTTCGCCCCGGCCGATGCTGCAGACCAGGAGAGCGAGATGCTGTTTAGCGCCTGCGCGGTCATGAGCAGATTGCCGGGTGCGGACGGACCACCGCTGCTCGACACCGCACCGCTGCCCGTGATCGTCACGGTGGCGCTCGAAGGTGTCGCAAGCGTGGCGCCGCCGCTCGGCGCGGACAACGCAACCGTGAAGGCCTTGGTGCCCGTGAAGGGTCGCGCATTGCTCACAGGCACCGACACCGTCTTCGACGCGGCATCCCCCGCGGCCCAGCTCAGCGTGCCGTTGGTCGCCGTGAAGTCCGTTCCCGCGACCGCCGTTCCACCCACGGTCGCGTAGGCCACGCTCACCGCACCGCTGGTGCCACCGGTGCGATTCACCGTGAGAGCCGCCGCACCGCCGCCTTGGGCGATGGCCACATTGGCGGCGGCGAGCTGCACACTGCCGACCGCCGCCGCCGACGAACCGGTGATGACCACGCCCGTCGAGGCCGGGCTGCCGAGCGATGCGCCGGTGGCCTGCGACAGGCCGACTGTAAAAGACTTGGTGCCGGAGAACGGCACGGCGCTGGCGACGGAGATCACCAGGGTCTTCGCCGTGGTGTCGCCGGCCGCCCAGTTGAGCGTGCCCTGCGCCGCCGTAAAGTCGGTGCCGGAGGCGGCGGTGCCGCCCTGCGTCGCATAACTCACCGACGCCGCCCCGGCGCTGCCACCCGTGCGGCTGACGCTCACCGTCAGACTGCCGGCGCCTTGCGCGACCGGGAAGCTGGAGGCGGAAAATTGCAACACTCCCGTCGCGTCGGAGCCGTCACCGTTGATGGTGACCGTCGCGCTGCCCGGCTCACCGATCGTCGCGCCGCCGGCCGGCCCGCTCAGCGCCAGCGAAAACGCCCGGCTGCCGGTGAATGACGGAGTCGCGTTGATGGCGATGGCGAACGTCTTCGCAGTGGCATCCCCGGCCGCCCAGTCGAGCGTGCCGGTGGCGGCCGTGAAATCGGTGCCCGCCACGGCGCTGCCGCCGGTGGTGGAATAAGAAACGGACACCGCGCCGGCGGTGCCACCGGTGCGGTTGACCGTGACCGACACCGTGCCGGCGCTTTGCGCCACCACGTAGCTCGCCGCTCCGAGACGCACCGCTCCCGCCGACGCGCTCGCCGCGCCGACGATGCTGATGGTGGCGGCGCCCGGCGCACCCAGGGTCGCCAACGCAACGTTCGACAACGTGACACCAAAGGTCAGGCTGCCCGCGAAGGCGGGCGCGGAGGCAATCGCCACCTGGAAGGTCTTCGAAGAGGCATCGCCGTCGGCCCAGCTCAAGGTGCCGGTCGCTGCTGTGTAGTCTTTGCCGGCCGTGGCCGTGCCGTTGGCCGTCGCGTAACCGACGGAAATCGCGCCGCTGGTGCCGCCCACCCGGTTGACCGTGACCGTGATGCTGCCGGCGCTCTGCGCGACCGAGTAGGTGGCCGCGGAGAGCTGCAGACTGCCCGCCGTCAATTCCTGCGTACCTGAGATGGTGACCGTCGCACTGTCGGGGTTCGAGATCTGGGCGGCCGCGCTGGGGTTGCTCAACGCGACGCTGAACATGCGTACTCCCGTGTACGCGGCGAGCTTGAGCACGGGCACCATGATGGTCTTGGAGGTGGCGTCATTCTCGGCCCACTGCAGCGTGCCCGAGGAGGCGGTGTAGTCGGTGCCGGCGGCCGCCGTGCCGTCGGTGGTGGCGAAGTCCACACTGACCGCCGCGCTGGCGGGTCCCGTGCGATTCACGATGAGCGACACCGAGCCGCCATCCTGCGAGACCGAGAAATTCGAGGCTGAGAATGCGAGGGGGTCCGCGCCGGTGATCGGCGTGGTGCCTTGACTGGTGACGGTGGACTGCGGTGCAACCGTGGCCATGCCGGCCGTGGCTGTGCTGGCCGTGCTGGTCGTCGCCACGCCGGCGGTCGCCGCGCCGGCCGACGTGGCGCTGTCGGACGAACCGCCGCCGCACGCTGCGAGAAAGACCAACGCCGTCAAACCGGGCAGGTGGCGCAGGGCGGTGTTCATGTGTTTCATCAGTGTCATGGCGAACCTCTTGGCGGTGTCGAAGCGCCCGCGGCGGGGCGTATCAGTACGTAGCCATTGAAGCGGTTCGGCCGCAGGGCGAAAACTGTCTGCTTCTAAAGACAGCAACTGTGACGCGAGGCGCACGAGAAGCACGCGCGCCGAGACGCGCGGCACACTGTGCGTCTCGAGAGGACGGAGGGGCGGGTCTACTCGGCGGTGAAGGCGATGTCGTCGACGTACCAGAGATTCGTTTTGTATTTCGTTCCGGCCTGGTCCGCGGTCTGGTCTTGAATCATGAACTTGTAGATATGGGTGCCGTGCGGGATCTGGTAGCCGCCCTCGCCCAGCGGAATCTTGTAGGTGGCCCACTGCCCTGGCACCGGTTTCGGTCCGTAGCTTGCGAGGCTGATGAGCTTGCCCACCGGCACGTCGCCCACCGCTTCGAAGCCGCTGTCCCAGATCTGCCCGGGGAGCGTCGGTTTGAGTGAGAACGTAAGGTATTTGAAGCGGGACGGATCGAAATCGTTGTTTTGCGCGAAGGGCTGGAAACCGCCCACGCCGCTGACCGAAATGGCGTACTTGCCCTCGGCCGGGCCTGCCGACGCGTCGCGATAGTCGACCTTGACCCCCCAGGAGTAATCACCCTGCCAGGTGAACGAACCGCGATGGTAGATCCAGAACACGCGATCGCTCCCGGCAACGCCGGGGTCGGATGCCGAAGCGACCGAACTGCAGGCCGCCGCCCAGCAGACCGCCGCGCCGGTGAGGGCCAGGAGGCCGCCCCGAATTCCGCACATCGCGCGGGGAAACACTGACTGCGGCTCTGTATGATCATCGGACATGAATGTTCTCCGCGCATTGCGCCCGCTGCCGGCGCCGGACCCACGAGTTCGCCCCCCACTCACCTACTATATCAGCTGGTGTTGCGCCTTCTGGCTGTCGCTCGCTGCGCTGTGCGGCTGCTCAGCGGCATCGTCGAACGGTCACGCCCGTGCCGCGACGGCACCCGGCATGAGCGGCAGCGTACCGTTCGATGCCCATCTCCTGGTCGATCAGTTCGGCTACCGGCCGGCCGACACCAAGGTCGCCGTGATACGCAATCCGCATACAGGCTACGACGGCAGCAGCCAATTCCAGCCGGGCAACCGCTACCAGGTACGTCGCACCGACGACGGTGCGGTGGTCTACGGCGGCGCGCCCACCGCCTGGAATCAGGGCGCCGTGCAGGCCTCGTCCGGCGACAGCGGCTGGTGGTTCGATTTCTCGACCGTGACGGTGCCCGGCAGCTATTTCATATTCGACGCGGACCGGCAGGTGCGTTCGGCGTCGTTCAAGATCGACGCCAACGTCTACAAGGACGTGTTGCGGACGGCGGTGCGCATGTATTACTACCAGCGCAGCGGTACCGAGAAGCCCGCCGCCTACGCAGGCTCTTGCTGGGCCGACGAGGCGGCCTACATGGCTCCGGGCCAGGACATGCAGGCGCGTGACGTCACGGACCGCAACAACCCGTCGAAGATCAGAAACGTCGCGGGCGGCTGGTTCGATGCCGGCGACACCAACAAATACGTCACCTTCGCGGCCCAGCCCGTGCATCAGTTATTGACCGCCTACCAGGAAACGCCGCAGGCGTTCACCGACGATTTTGGAATTCCCGAATCGGGCAACGGCATTCCCGATCTGCTCGACGAAGTGAAGTGGGAAACCGACTGGCTGAAGAGGATGCAATACGCCGACGGCAGCTCCGCGCTCAAGGTGGGAGAACTCGTCTATGCGGCGGCGGCGCCGCCCAGCTCCGACCACAACGCGCGTTACTACATTCCGAGCTGCACCTCGAGCACCATTGCCGCCGCCGGCATGTTCGCGCATGCCGCGCTGGTGTTCGCCGCCCAGCCGGCGCTCGCAGGCGACGCCGTGGATCTGCGCAGGCGCGCCATCGCGGCCTGGCGCAACTACCAGGGGACGGGGCAGAAACAGACCCAGTGCGACACCAACGTGGTCCACGCGGGGAACGCCGACTGGCCGGAGGCCGAGCAAAAGGCGGCGGCGGTCGTGGCCGCGGTTTATTTATATGCCGTGACCGAAAATCCCGAATATCAGGATTACCTGCGCGCGAACTACCACGATGCCAAGCCTTATCATGACGTCGGCTGGTCGCGCTACGCTCCGGAGCAGGGCGAAGCGCTGCTCTTCTACACCCGCCTGCCGAACGTCGACGCTGCGCTGCGCACGGCGATCCTCGCGGACAAGTCGAAGGATGCCGGCGGCGGCAACCAGGTGTACGGCTTTCATCCCGCAGATGACCTGTACCGCGCCTTCCTGGACGACGCGCAATACCACTGGGGCAGCAACAATCCCCGTGCCGCCTACGGCAATACCAACATGGACATGATCGGTTCGGGCATCGCGGGCGACAAGGAGGCGGACTTTCGGCTGCGAGCCGAGGAAATACTGCATTACTTCCACGGCGTGAATCCCTTCGCCATGGTCTATCTCAGCAACATGTATTCCCTGGGCGCGACGCGCTCCGCAAACGAGATCTATCACACCTGGTTCGCGCACGGCACGAAGTGGAGCGACGCGCTGTCCTCGGAATGCGGACCGGCGCCCGGTTTCGTTCCCGGCGGCCCGAACGTCGGCGCTGCGCAGAGTGGCGTGCCCACCTACCTTGCGCCCCCCACGGGCCAGCCGGCACAAAAATCCTACAAGGACTGGAACGTCGCCAGTCCCGAAGCCGCCTGGGCCATCACGGAACCTGCGATCTACTACCAGTCCGGCTACGTGAAGCTGCTCGCCAAATTCGTCCCCTGAGCGCAGCGGCCGTGCGTCGTGATGCGACGCACGCTTTGCCGATGCCTCCCTTGTGCCCGCTCTGCCGCTACCCCAGACTCGAACGTCAATCACCGGATAATTCCTCATGACCATCATCGCGGCCTTGCTGCTGACGTGCCTCGCGCTGCCCGCGGGTTTGTCGTGCCTGTATCTGCTGGTGATGACGCTGCTGTCCGGCAGGCCCAGGATCCCGCCGCTGCAGTCCCGTACGTTGCGCTTCGACGTGATCGTGCCGGCCCACGACGAGATGGCCATCATCGAGCGTACCGTTGCGAGCTTGAAGCGCATCGACTGGCCGGCGGACCGCTTTCGCGTGATCACCGTGGCCGACAACTGCACGGACGACACCGCCCGGGTCGCGCGCGCGGCCGGAGCCTGGGTGCTGGAACGCCGCGACGCCGAAAAACGCGGCAAGGGCTATGCCCTGCGTTACGCGTTCGATGCCAGCCGGGCGACGGACTGGGCCGACGCCGTGGTGGTGGTGGACGCCGACGCAGAAGTGTCGCCGAACCTGCTCGAGGCCTTTGCGGCGCGGCTCGCGACCGGGGTGCAGGCGGTGCAATCCCATTACGGCGTACGCAACCCCATGGCCTCCTGGCGCACGCGTCTGATCACCATCGCCAAGGGTTCCTTCCATATCGTCCGTTCGCGTGCGCGCGAACGGCTCGGAGTATCGTGCGGCCTGCGGGGCAATGGGTGGTGCGTGACTCACGAGCTGCTGCGCAAGGTGCCCTACGCGGCGTTTTCGTTGACCGAGGATGTCGAATACGGCATCACCATCGGACTCGCCGGCTATCGGGTGGCCTACACCGACGAGGCCCATGCCGATGCCGACATGGTGTCGAGCGAAGACATCGCGCGTCAGCAGCGCCAGCGTTGGGAGGACGGACGGTTCGCGCTGATCCGCACCAAGACGCTGCCCCTGCTGCGCGCGGCCTTCGCACGGCGCAGCGCCCTGTGCTTCGATCTGGCCTGCGATCTGCTGGTGCTGCCGCTGTCGTACATCGCCTTGTTCACGCTCGCCTTCCTGGGCGTGGCGGCCACGGCCGGCGGGCTGCACTGGGCGTCATGGAATTGGCTGGCGATGGCGGCGGCGTGTGCCGGCTGTCTGACCGTCTACGTGCTGCGCGGCTGGCAGTTGAGCGGGGTGGGCGCGCGCGGCGTATGGGATCTGGCGCGGGTGCCCTGGTTCCTCGCCTGGAAGGTCTGGCTGGCGCTGCGCCGTCGGCAGTCGAACGAGTGGGTGCGGACCGGCCGCGAAGGCACCTGAGACCGCGGGCTCCGTGGGCGTCGCGGGCCCGGCGGGCGCGCGGGAGCCATCGCGTCGCCCATCGTTTTAAGGGAAAACCCGCGCGAAAACCGCGCGTTGTGTCGCACTTTTTTCCGCGGGCCGGTTTATACTCTTCGAGCATGCAACATGCAGATGTTTCCAGGAGTCAGTGGGTATGAATGCCGCCGTCGTTGGTGCGAATCGAGTTCTGCCGACTGCCGTGGCCGGCCTCGACGCGACCACCCATCGAACCGACCGGCTCGAGGGCGATATCGTGCTCACGAAGGAGCAGATCAAGGCGTTCCGCCGCGATGGATACCTGGTTTTGCCGCAGTGCACTACTGCCGTCGAACTCACCGAAATGAAGGTGGTGTACGACCGGTTGTTCGCGAAGAACGCCGGCTGGGAAACGGGCGATCTGTTCGACATGGTGTCGCCGGATAATCTCGAAGGCGGCCTCTCGCTTCCCCAGATGTTGTGGCCTTCGCGCTATGAACCCTTCTTCCGCGACACCCTCATCCGGCGCAACTGCCAGTCCATTGCCCGTCAGATCCTCGGTCCCACCGCCGAGAACATGAACGAGCACGCCATTCTGAAGCCCGCGCTGAAGGGCGCGGCGACCCCCTGGCATCAGGACGAGTCGTTCAATACCAAAGGCTCGGGTTATCTCGAGTCGATTGCCCTGTGGATGCCGTTGCAGGACGTCACCGAGGCGAATGGCTGTCTCTGGTACGTGCCGGAAAGTCATCTGGGTCCGCTGTTTCCGCATCGCAGTCCCGGCAACGATCCGCGCATCCACGGCCTGGAAACGACACCGCCGAACCCCGAAAAGGCCGTTCCCATCTGCATGCCGGCGGGAGCCGTCGTCATCCATCATTCTTTGACGCTGCATTCGGCGGGCGCCAACACCGGGCCGGAACCGCGCCGGGCGTATGCCCTGGGGTATGCGGTCAAGACGGAGCGCAATCTGCTCACCCGCGACTATCCGTGGAATCTCGAGAAGCAGACCGCCAGAGAGCATCGGTTCGTAAAGTCGATGACCGCCCGCCAACGCGCGGCCTACAAAATCAAGAAGTGGCTGCACGGCCCCAGGTTCTGGAACCACTCCCTGTAGTCGCCTTTCGAGCCGCGTCGCCGGACTTTGCGCCGGACGCGTTGCCGATTTCCTCTGCGGTACGCCGCTTTTTTGGCATTATGTAAAGCTTGCACCCCCGCTCCGGTGGGCGCATGGGAAAGGCTTGGGCTGCGTTTGCACCTCGGATCTCGCAAATCGTGACGAGATTGCACGTTTGCGGCGTTCGTCGCGCACGGCCTTCACGAAAGGTCGCAGGCGGGTCCCGTATAGTCACTGCCAACAGCGGCCTGGGCTCGATTCAAAAAAGTATGGACCGTAAAATGATTGAAGCTTTTGATGCGGTCGATTGCGGAAGGCGGCGCTGCGCCCTGCGACCCCGGGGAGTCCTCGTCGCGGCGTTGCTGACCATGCCCGGTCTCTGTTTCGCGCAATTGACCGTGAACCCGTATGTGTCCGCCCAGGTCGAGCACGATTCCAACGTGTTCCGTCTCCAGGACCGCCAGACCGCGCTGCTGCTGACCGGTGATTCGACGTTGGGCGACACGGACGAGCGCTACATCGTGGGCACCGACGGCACGTACCAATGGGGACGCGAAAGCCTGGTGGGCAAATTCGAGGGGCGCAAGGTGGAATACGATCACTTCACCGCCAACAATCATTCGGAGTACCTGGCCGATCTTGCCTTGAACTGGAAGGTACTGAGCGAACTCGACGGGGTGTTGTCGCTGCGCCAGGAAAAACTTGCCGCGCCTTTCGAAAATCGCGACAGCAATACGCTCGAAGTGAACACGGACCGCAGCATCTTCGGCAAGGTCAACTACACGTTCACCCCGGACTGGCGGCTCGACGGCAGCGTCAACTTCCACACCCTGAAGGCGCCGCTGCAGTTCTACCCGGATTTCACCGAACACGAAACGATCAGCCATGCAGGCATCAGTTATCTGGGCGTGGCCAACCTTACCTACGGCATCGCCTACGATCATCTGAACGGCAGCTACACCCATGCCGTCGGGGTGGGTGCCTACTCGGAGAACACCAGCCAGTTCGTGGTCAACTACAAGATCAGCGGACTCAGCTCGTTCAACGGCTCGTTGGGCTACACGAGCCGCACGCAGACCGAACCGGACGGCAGCGTCTCGGGCCTCACCGGCAGTCTCGGCTACGTGCGACAGTTGACGGGAAAGACCTCCGTTCACGTGCAGGTATCCCGTGTGGTCAACAGCTACCTCGCCGCCGGCGGCTCGGAGATCGACACCGCGGCCACGGTCGGCGCGGTATGGGCGGCCACCTATCGTCTGTCGGTGTCGGCCGATTACGGCTATGTGCGCAGCACGTTCGTGGGTGAGGCCATCCCCGGCTCGACGGCGAACGGGCGGGTCGACAAGACACCCACCGGCGCCGTGAACGTGAACTACGATCTGCTGCGCCAGCTGCGCATGAAGGCGTATTACAATCGAACCTCGCGCGACTCCAATTTCGATCTGTACAACTACAACGACACCACGATCGGCATTCAATTGACCGCTCACTGGCGTTAGCGTGATCCTCGACAGTCACGACATGGCGGACGTGAAGTCGCTGCGCGCGACCGTGTGCATCGTCGGCGCCGGTGCCGCGGGCATCGCCATGGCGCTCGATTTCGTCGGCACCGGCATCGAGGTTCTGCTGCTCGAAGCGGGAGGGCTTGCCGAGGAGCCGCAGACGCAGGCCCTGTACGGCGGCGAGGTGGCGGACCCCCGTCTGCACAGCCCACCGGACAAATATCGTCAGCGGCGTTTCGGCGGCACCACGACGATCTGGGGCGGCCGCTGCATGCCGTTCGACCCGATCGACTTCGAGACGCGCGACTTCATGCCGGACAGCGGCTGGCCGATTGCGCGCGAGGCGCTGGCGGCGTTCTATCCGAGGGCCAACCGGCTGTGCGAGGCGGGCGAGTTCGCCTATTCCAGCGAAGCTGCATTCCCGCGCCCCACCCGGCCGATCATCGAAGGCTTCGCGGGCGAGCACTTCACCGCCAACACGTTGGAACGCTTCAGCTGTCCCACCGACTTCGCGGCCCGCTATGGGCACACGCTGCAGGCAGCCGCCAACATCCGGGTGATATTGCATGCGAACGTCACCTCCCTGAGCGTGGACGCCGCCCGCCGCTCGATCGTCGGTGCGTACGTGCGCAACCTGCGCGGCGGCGACATGAGCGTGCACGCCGAGTACTTCGTGCTCGCCACCGGCGGACTCGAGGTGCCCAGACTGCTGCTCGCGAGCAATGCGGTGCTGGCGCACGGCATCGGCAACGAACACGACGTCGTCGGACGGTATTACATGTGCCATCTCGCGGGCACGATCGGCAGGATCAAGATCGAGAAGCCCGCCGCCTCCGTCTGGCATGGCTACGAAATATCCGACGAAGGCATCTACGTGCGTCGCCGCTTCGCCCTGCGCGAGTCGACCCAGCGCGCGGCGAAGCTCGGCAACTTCGTCGCCCGATTGCATCATCCGCGGATCACCGAGCCGGACCACCGCAACTCGGTGCTCTCGCTGCTCTATCTCTCACAGATGTTCATTCCGTACGAGTACCGGCTGCGGCTCGCGGGGGCGGGCAGCGGCGGCTTGCAGAAATGGCTGCAACACGTGCGCAACGTCGCGTTTGGTGTCGACGATGCGGTGGCATTCGCCTGGCACATGCTGCGCGACCGCAAGCTCGCCGAACGCAAGTTTCCCTCCATCATCGTCAAATCGAAGGCGAACCTGTTCAGCCTGGACTTCCACGCCGAGCAGCAGCCCAATCCGGCGAGCCGCATCACCCTGGGGGACGGCGTCGATGCGCTCGGCATGCCCCGGCTGCGCATCGACTGGCGGTATACGTCCGTCGACGTCGACACGGTCACGCGCTCACTCGCCCTGCTGGCGCAGGACTTCGAGCACAACCGCCTGGGCACATTCGACTACGACCCCGGCACCGTCGAGGCGGAAATGACCCGCTACGGTGCCTATGGAGGACATCACATCGGCACCGCCCGCATGGGCAACGATCCACGCACCAGCGTCGTGGACGCCGATTGCCGGGTGCACGGCATGGCCAATCTGTTCGTGGCCGGGGCGGCCACGTTTCCGACGTCGAGCCAGGCCAATCCCACCTTGACCCTGGTGGCACTCGCGCTGCGCTTGTCGCGGCATTTGCGGGATCGCCTCGGCCGCGACGCCGCCGCGCATTCAACCGACGAGGCGGCGCCTGTCGCTGGCGAGATGGCACCTTCCGCCGGTGAGGGCGCGGGGGCCGCTGCGACGCGCCCCGAGCAGCCCGCCGGAATGCTGACGTGACGGCACGCATCCTGGTGCTGGGCGCCTCGGGATTCATCGGCGCGCGGGTGGTGCAAGCACTGGCGGCCAGCGCCTGGGCGGTGCCCGTCGCGGCGAGCCGCCGTGCCGCGCCGCCGGGTGCCGGGCCCGCGCCCGGCCTGCACGCGCCCGCCGCGCCCGCGCCCGGGGGGCACGAGCACTCACGCCCCGCCCGGGTGCGGCTCGATGCCACCGACGCCGACAGCCTGCGCGAGGCGCTGGCCGGCATCGACGCCGTGGTGAACTGCGTCTCCGGCAACGCGCAAACCATCGTCGCCACCGCACGTGCCTTGTTCGAGGTGGCCGGTACGCTGACCCGCCCGCCGAGGATCGTGAACTTCAGCAGCATGGCGGTGTACGGCTCCCGAGCAGGCGCGGTCGACGAAGATGCGCCCCTGGACAGTCCCGTGAGTGGTTACGGCGCGGCCAAAGTGGAGGCGGAACGCCTGGCCGCAGGCTACGGCAACGTGGTCACGCTGCGTCCCGGCATCGTTTATGGTCCACACAGCCCGCAGTGGAGCGGCCGCATCGCGCGACTGCTCCACAGCCATCGGCTGGGCGACTTGGGCGCCGGCGGCGACGGGTTGGCGAATCTCGTGTTCATCGACGATACCGTGGCCGCCGTGCTGAGCGCATTGCAGCTGCCGGATGCGGCAGGCCGGTCGTTCAATTTGGGCTCGGCCGAGCCGCCGACCTGGAACGATTATTTCTCGCTTTTCGCCCGGCGCCTGGGTGCGGTGCCGTTGACCAGAATCACCCGTCGTCGGCTGAAACTCGAATCGAAGCTCCTGGCGCCGCCGCTGAAGGTCGCCGAGATATTGCTGGGCCGGCTCTCGCCCGCGCTGGCACGGCGTGTGCCGCCGCCCCTGCCGGGCTCGTTGCTCGCCCTCTTCAAACAGGAACTACGTCTCGATGTCGGCCGTGCAGAGGCCGAACTCGGTATGCGCTGGACGCCGTGGGCGGAAGGCGTGGAACGCAGCGCCGCGTGGTACCGCGCCACCGCCGACGGCAACGCTCAATAAATGGAATTCGCTATGCAGCCATCGATCCCCTCCTCCCACACCGCCGCGTCGGATGCCGCCCCGCCGAGTCTGCGTTTTCCTGGTTCGGCCGCGCTCGATACGTTCGTGCGTGGCAGGCCGGGGTGGGCGGTGCTGGGCTTGTTGCTGTTCGGTGTCGCGCTGCTGTGGCCCTACCGGCATTTCGCGGGCGACGATGCCTACATCACGTTTCGCTTCGCCCGTAACTTCGCCGACGGCCATGGCTTCTCGTTCAACCCCGACGTTCCGGTGTACGGCTCGACCGCGCCGCTGTGGGTGTTCCTGATCGCCGGGGTGCATCGGCTCGGCATCGACGTGCCGGACGCAGCGCATTGGCTCAACTGGCTGTTTCTGGTGGTGAACGTGCCGCTGTTCTTCACCCTGGCGGGCCGGTATCTCGGCCGTACCGGCGCGCTCGTGCTCGCCACGGTATTGATGCTGGCCGATCCTTGGTTCCTGCGCTGGAGCTTGAGCGGGATGGAGAACGGCCTCGCGCTCTGTCTCCTCATGTCGCTGCTGCTGTCGCAGCAACGGCTGCGCAACGATGGCAGCATCAACCTGCTGTCGCCGCTCGCCGCCGCGCTGGCGGGATTGTGCCGTCCCGAGATGTGCCTGCTCGCCGGCATCCTGGTGCTCGACATCGCCCTGTTCGAGCGCAGGCGCAGGATCGGCAACATCCTGGTGACGAGCGTCATCTATCTGCTCGTGTTCGTGCCGTGGCTGTGGTACGCGCAGACTCATTTCGGGTCAGTGATCCCGACTACCATCAAAGCCAAGGTCAGCGGCCTGCATGCCCTGGCGCTGCTGCGGACGCTGCAATACTTCACGAGCTTCTGGGCTTTCCAGGGCATCGCGTTGCTGGTGGCGGGCGTGCTGGTCCTGCGCGGGAAAATCCGCTTCGGGCACGATGTCGAGCGGACCGGCGGCCGCGCCTCGCTCGCGACGCCCGCCGTCTCGTCCGCGACGGCTTCATTGACCACGTCCCACTGGCCGACCCGG
>CAZZVN010000063.1:0-23362 GCA_964657625.1 uncultured Steroidobacteraceae bacterium | reverse complement strand
AGCGACACCCGCGACCTCGCCAGCGACACCTCGGGCGACATCCTGCAGGCGCGGATCGAGGGCGGAGGCGCGGTCGGCGGGGTTGGACAGCGTGGCGACCTCCAGCAGGACGCTTTCCGGCACCGGATTGAACTGCGGGTCGAGGACGCCGAACCGTCCCTGTGTCAGCGCCGGAACGCCCCGCAGCGCCCAGTCGGGACGCCCCAGACTGGCCCGCCCAAACTCCGCCGAAAGCGTGCGGGCCAGCCGTGGCACGGGGCGTCGCCGGTCGATGCACACCAGCCCGCCATGCACCCCCGGCTGATGAAAATCGTCCAGATGCAGCGACAGGAAGACCATCAATCGCAAAAGACCGGTGCTGCCGCGTTCACGGGCTCCGCGCCAGGCGGCCGTTTTGGGCGCCCGGTCGACGAACTGCAGCGGTCCGGGAGTCATGTCCCGGCGCCGAGTATGGTGAGGACGCCGCTCAGCACGGCGCGGTCGCCGGCGCTGACCCGAAAGCGGATCGTGCCGGACGGGTCGGTTGCATGGTCCAGCTCGAGCAGGTCCCCGGGCCGCACGGGCTGGAGGAATTTGGCCGACGACAACTGCCAGCGGGTCAGGTCGATGCTCCGTGCCCGTGCGATTTCGCGCAGCACTTCATCCAGCAACACGGCGCCGGGCAGAATCGGGAATTCCGGAAAGTGACCGGCATAGGCGGGGTGCTGCGCATCGACAGGCAGCGGCGCCACGCGCCGGTCGACCGTCATTGCGGGCCCGCTTTCAACCGACGTTCCGCCAGGGCGTGCAGAGCGTGATGCGGCAGCTTGCCCGTGGCGTTGCGCGGCAGTTCATCGACCAGGAGCAGCGGGCGCGGCATGAACACGGCATCGATTCGCCGGCGCAGTTGTTCAGTGAGCGCGGCGAGGTCCAGACCGGGGGCCACGACCAGGGCGCCGAGCCGGGCGACTCCTGTGGCGCCCGCGACAGCGGACTCGCTCAGAAAAAAAGCGCCGTCGAGGACGCCGGGAATGGCCGTCAGCTGCGTGTTGAGGTAACCGAAGGAGCTGCGCTTGCCCGCAACGTTGACGAGGTCCGCGGTGCGTCCCCGCAGCACGAAGCGATCCGTGCCGGTCGATTCGATGACGTCGCAGAGCGCCGTGCGTTGTTCCACGTGGCCGCCCTGGGCGAATACCTGCCCGTCTTCGAACTGCAGGTGCACCCCGGGCCACAGCCGCCAGTGTTCCGACTCGGCGGTGCGCCGGGTGGCGAGCTGACCGGTCTCGGTGGACCCGTAGATTTCCAGGAGGCGGGTCCGAAACGTGGTTTCGACCTCGCGGGCGAGTTCAGACGTGAGCGGTGCCGTGGCGCAGACGATCAAATCCACGGGCGGCAGCGCGATCCCCGAGGCGAGCAGCGTGCGTAGATGCACGGGCGTCGACACCAGCACTCGCGGACGCGGCGCGCCCAGCAGGGCGGTGGCGATGTCGGCGGGATAAAAAGGCCGCTCCGCACCGAAAGTGTTGCCGGTCAGCAGCGCCAGCAGCACCGTGGATTCGAAACCGTACATGTGCTGTGCGGGGACGGTGCCGATCAGCGTGTGGGAGCGGCCGTCGGCCAGACCGAAGCGCGGTGCGCCATCCTGTACACAGCGTGCGAGCCGGCCCCAGGTCTTCCGATAGGGCAGGGGCGTCCCGGTCGTACCCGACGTGAAGACGATGGCCGCGGCCTGCGCGTCGGGGACCTCCAGGGTTCTCCACGGCACCGACGGTCCGCTCAAGTCGTCGGGAAAGTACACGCGCGGCAGCTCGATGGAGCAGCGCCCGTCGTCCGTGAGACAGAAGGTGTCGGGCGCGAATTCAGCCAGGCGGTCGATGACTTCGGGTGTGTGGGTCGAGGGCAGCAGACTGATCCGCTGCGTCATGAGGCAGGCGGCGAAACCGACCGCGAAACGATAACGGTCGAGGCAGACGTTGAGCACGTGGCGCCCGGGCGGCAGCCGTGCGGCGAGACGGGTGGCGTCATCCAGCAGCCGCTGTGCATCGAGTGCCCTGCCGCCGCGGTAGGCGACCACGCCTGCGGGTGAGGGATGCGAAAAAAGCGGGCTCGTGTTCATCGGTTCAATGCGGGCGGGCCAGATAAACCTTCAAGGTGTCGAGGACCCCGGGACGGTCGCCCGGGGGTAGCACACGTCGCCTGACTCGATTCTCCACCACGAACATCGCCGCGATGAGTGGCAGCGCGCACAGATTGGCGAAATAGGACCAGATGCGCTGCGACGACTCCAGGAACAGGACGCAGGACACGCACAGCATTGCGAGGAAAAACCACGCCCAGGCGAGCGTCACGCGACGGGTATAAAGAAGTTCGGCGGGGCTCAACGGGTCGTGCAAGGCGGCCGCGAGGCGCGTGCACAAGGGGACCCCGCCGCGCCGTAAGGTCAGCGCGAACGTCAGCGCCAGAAAGCCGTCCAGGCCCGCCTCCTGTACGAAGTACATCCAGGATGAGTGGCGTTCGATTTGCGGCCAAAAATGCAGCAACGGCACCGATACCGCGACGGCCAGCAGCAGTGTCACCGCAGGGGACGTCGAGCGCCAGACGACGCCGAGCGCCAGTGCGAACTCGGGAGTGAGTGAAAACCCGGCTGCCCAGCCCGGCATCTGCGGCCGGGTGTTGGCGTAATGGGCGAGCCCCAGATAACCGGCCAACGTCACGCCGACTGCAGCGACCTGCAGCCTACGTCCCGCCGGAGGGGTCACTTGGTTCTCTGCGCCGCAATGTAGCCGGACAGATGCCGCAACGAGCGGAAGATCTGCTGATTCTCCTGGCTGTCCGCGCGAAGTTGAATGCCGTAACGCTTCGACACGATCAGCGCCACTTCGAGGATGTCGATCGAATCGAGGCCGAGTCCCTCGCCGTACAGTGCAGCGTCCGGGTCGATGTCCTGGGGGGCGACGTCGAGGTTCAGCGCCTCCACCAACAGCGCCGCGATTTCCCGCTGCAAACCCGCCTCGTCCGGCGGCGCCGATCGGTGCAATAACGATGCATTGTCGGGCATAGGCAGAACTTTCGATTGGGTTGACGGAACACGGGCACCGCTGTGCCGCTGAGCCCGCATTATATAGACTTTATCCGTGGATGCGCCGCAGGCATAGCCTCGGCAGACGGATCAAAAAACCGAGCAGGAGACGACAGTGCATCCAGGTGAGCAACGCGTTGTCCCGCCAATACCGGAAGTGCGAGACACCGCCCTCGTCGGCGCGCAGGTAGCGCACCGGAGCGGGCAGGTTGAGGGCCGAGACGCCCCGCCAGGACAGGCGAACCACAGCCTCTGCGTCGAAGTCGAAACGGCGCATCCACGGCCGGCGGCGCATTACCGCCAGCAGATCGGCGACGGGATAGACGCGAAAGCCGTACAGGGAATCGCCGATGCCGGACCACAAGGTTTCCAGGCCGACCCACCAGTTCGAGATCTTGCGGCCCTTGACGCGCAGGCTGGGCGCGGTGGAATCGAACACGGGCCGGCCCAGCACCATGACGGCCGGAGCGTCGAGGGAGGCCTGCATGAAGACCGGGATGAGTTCGGCGGGGTGCTGTCCATCGGAGTCCATCGTCAGCGCGTGGGTGAAACCCGCCGCCCGGGCCGCGTGCAGGCCGTGCAGCACGGCGGCCCCTTTGCCGCGGTTGTCGGGCAGGACGAAGATCCGCAGATTCGGCTCCCGCGCCGCCAGCTCGGCGAGACGAGCCGGCGAGTCATCGGTGCTGCCGTCCACCACCACCCATACCGGGGACCATTGCCCAAGTGCCGCACGCACGGTAGCGATTCCCTTGGGTCCGGGGTTGTAGCTCGGGATGAGCACGAGGTGGCTCGACGAGGGGGTCGTCATGGCGAGCTTCCCAGCCATCGTGACTGCAGTGCGTTCGCCAATTCAAAACGGTAATAACGCTCCAGCTCGGCGGTGAACGCCGCGACATCCGTCGGCGGTGCGAAACGTCGGCCGAGCCGCACGCGGTAGGTGATCGGCAGCGTCGGGCGCTTGAACAACGGCCAGCCCTTGCTCAGGTACGGAGAATCCGTTTCGATCACCAGCGTTTGTACCGGCACGTTGGCACGCTTGGCGATCAGTGCCACGCTTGCCCCCGGCGGATTGAAGGGGACCCGAACGGTGCGGGTGCCCTCCGGGAATAGCAGCAGCACGCACCCGCGTTGCAGGTGCGCCACGGACTCCTTCACCATCTGCCGTGGTGATTCGTTCCGGACGTAGCGCGCCAGGCGGGCGCCCGAGCCCAAAAAGATGTTCTTCATCAACTCCGCCTTCATCACGCACACCACGTTGGGATGATGTGCCACCACGAGCAGTGCATCGATGAGGCTGGGGTGGTTCGGCGCGAGAATCAGCGCGGGGCCGTCGCGCAGCGCATCGAGTTCCTCGAGGTCCAGCTTGTAACTGCGCGATACGCGCAGCGACCAGGCATACAGGCGAAAAACGGCGCTGATGCCGCGCCGCCCCAGCGCCGTGCCGCGCTCGCGCGAGAGAACGAAGTAAAGTGGGGTCGCGAACATGCACAGGATGAGGCAGAGGGTGCCGAGCAGCGTCAACGACGCATACATGGCGAAGTACTCGTAGAGCATCTTCAGGGGCCGCCGCAACCCGGCCTCCTTGCGGTCTGCCGGCATCAGGTGCGAAGGATGCGTTCGGGTTCCGGGTCGCTGATGTGGGCGGCGCGGGTTCGTGCGGCACGCAGCGACCTGCCGAGGTTGGCGAGCGAAATGAGGTAGTACAGACTCTTGAAGGCGCGCAGCGAGGCCCAGATCGGCGTGCGTCCGAAGATGTCGCCCGCCAGCACGGAGAGCAACGCCTCCTCCATGCGCAGCACATTGCGCGGTCCCAGGAACAATTCACGCATGGTCGGATTGGTGACACGGTAGATGAACCAGGAAAATTCGCGCGGCCCGTGACGCATGAGCCGGTCGAATTTCCTGAGCGCCGCCCGCGCCCGTCGCGGCGCGCTCAGGCACCGATGTGTCGTCTCCGCGGCGGCCATGCCGCTGTTCATGGCCAGCATCACACCGGACGAGAAAACAGGGTCGACGAACGCGTACGCGTCGCCCACCAGGAGATAATTTTCCGCATGGCTGTGCTCGCAGGCGTAGGAATAGTTGCCCGTGGCTTCGACCGCGGAGCACAGTACGGCCGAGGCCAGCCGCTCCGCCAACGGCGCACATTGTGCGATGGTCGCGAGGAAGAACTCGCGCAAATCGCCGACGCGTGACTTCAGATAGGCGGGCCAGACCACGGCACCGACGCTGGTCGCACCATCGGCGAGGGGAATGAACCAGAACCAGCCATGTTCGAACCAATAGATCGCGATGTTGCCTTCGCGCCTGCCCGGGTCGCGGCGAGCCCCGCTGAAGTGCGCGTACAATGCGGCGCTCGCGTGTTTCGTGTTGCGTTTCTTTACGCCCAGCTGGTTGCCCAACAACGTGTCGCGGCCGGATGCATCGATGATGCGTGCAGCCTGCCAGGACTGGGTGCGGCCATCGTCGTGCTCGGCATGCACCCAAGCGCTGCGGCCATCCTCGGCGAAATCGACGGTGCGCACCCGGCAGCCCTCGAGGACCTCGGCGCCGACGGCGGCGGCCCGGCGGATCAATATTTCGTCGAACTCCGAGCGCCGCACCTGATACGCGAAGGGCATGGACTTGTCCCAGCTGTTCGCGAATTCGAATTCCTGGCGGCGACCGTCGGCCGAGGAAATGAACTCGGCACCCCATTTTTCCATGCCGATGGCCCGGACCTGGGGGGCCACGCCCAGCTTCTCAAGCAGCGGCATGTTGGCGGGCAACAAGGACTCACCGATGTGGAACCTGGGGTGGTGGGCTTTTTCCAGCACCACCACGTGGTGACCGAGCTGCGCGAGCATGATCGCTGCGGCCGACCCTGCCGGGCCGCCGCCGATCACCAATACATCGCATAACGACGCGTGGGAGGCGCGGAAGACCCCGGACGGGACGGATTCTTCGACGGACGATGCGGTGTCGGGCATGGTGAACACTTCTCTGAACGTGACGAACGTGGCAACGGACGTAGGGTCGATTCGCACCGCCCGGGCTGGAGTTTATCGCGCCCACAAACAGGGGTCCAACGGCTGTAAGATGATGCGCCATGCACATCTTGATTGTTGAAGATGACGAGGTGGCGCGCAATTACCTGGCCAAGGCGCTGCGGGAGGTGGGCCATACGGTGGACGTCGCGATCGACGGGTTGGAGGGCCTGCGCATCGCATCGTCCATCGCCGTGGACCTCGCCATCGTCGACCGCATGCTGCCGAAGCTCGACGGCCTCGCCCTGGTGCAGTCCCTGCGCGCCACCGGCCGCAAGCTTCCGGTGCTGATCTTGAGCGCACTCGGCGACGTGGATGATCGCATCACGGGGCTGCGGGCCGGCGGCGACGACTATCTGACCAAGCCGTATCACCTGTCGGAGCTGGTGGCGCGCATCGATGCACTGGCGCGGCGTGGCGACGCCGGCGGCGTGGAAACGAACACCAAGCTGAAGCTCGCCGACCTCGAACTCGATCGCATGACGCGCCGCGTGATGCGCAACGGCAAAAAGATCGAACTGACCGCGCGTGAATTTCAGCTGCTGGAATTCATGATGCGCCACAGCGGTCAGGTGGTGACGCGCACCATGCTGCTCGAGGGCGTCTGGGATTATCACTTCGATCCACAGACCAACGTCATCGACGTGCACATAAGCCGGCTGCGCCAGGCCATCGACAAGGACTTCGACAAACCCTTGCTGCATACCGTGCGCGGCGCCGGCTACAGTTTGCGCGAAGACGAATAGTGCCGTTCGCGTGGCCACGCAGGGCGCACCCCGAGCGGCGCGCGGGCCCGGATCAGCGTTTTCTGGGCGTGCTCGACACCTCGCCGTTCCGCATCGCCATCGTCTATTCCATCCTGTTCGCATGCGGCGCCGCCGCGCTGCTCGGAGCGGTCGATTTCGCAGTGTCGCGGGTGGTCGACGGCAGCACGGACAATCTCATCAGCGCCGAGGTCCAGGGCCTGCGTGAGCAGGTACTGGTGCTGTCGCGCGGCGATTTCATCGAACTGATCGAACAGCGCTCGCAGGATCAGGACGTGCGCGGCGCCGTGTATCTCATGGTCGACCCGCAGCTGCGTCCGGTGGCAGGCAACGTGCCCGCATGGCCGAAGATCAATCCCAACGAAGGCAAATGGATCCAATTCAAGGTGTCCGTGCCGTTCGGCGACGAGACACGCGAGCACGAGATGCGCGCGCAGCGTTTTCCGCTGCCCGGAGGCTATCGGATGCTGGTGGGCCACGACGTGCAGGAGCGTCAGGACGTCAAATATCTGATGATGCGCGGGCTCATCGCGGCCGTGGTGCTGACTCTGCTGCTGGGGCTCGGCGGCGGACTGTGGATGGGACGCCGCATCCTCGCCCAGGCGGGTGCGATTTCGGCGGTGGCCACGCAGATCATGCGGGGTGATCTGTCGCAACGTCTGCCGGTGCGTGACGCGGACGACGAGATCGACAAGCTGGCGCGCGAAATCAACGGCATGCTGGACAAGATCGAGCAGTTGACGCTGGGGATGCGGACCGTCCTCGACAGCGCCGCGCACGACCTGCGCACCCCGCTCAACCGTCTGCAGGCCACCGCAGAAGGGGCGATGAGCGGGCTGGTCGCAGGCTCCCCCGAGCGCCGTGTCCTCGAACGCGTCACCGCCGAGGTCGACCACATGCGCAGCACGCTCGACGCGTTGTTGCGTATCGCGCTTGCGGAAACAGGTACGGTCGCCCGCGAACGGGTGGATCTGTCGGAACTGGTGGGCAGCATGGTGGAGCTGTACGCCCCCGTGGGCGAGGAGCGTGGAATCGCGCTCGACAGCGCCGTCGCAGCGGGCGCGCAGGTCCAGGGGAGCCGTCAGCTGCTGGCGCAGGCGCTCGCCAATCTGCTCGACAACGCGATCAAGTTCACGCCTGACGGCGGACACATCCGGGTGCTGCTGCGCGGTACGAGCCATGAACCGGAACTGGTCGTCGAGGACGACGGACCGGGCATTCCTGCCGACAAACGTGAGATCGTGCTGGGCCGGCGCGTACGGCTGGACGAGGCACGGAAATTTCCGGGCTCGGGTCTCGGTCTGTCGCTGGTGGCGGCGGTCACGAAGTTACACGGCGCCCGCCTGGTGCTGGACGACGCCGGTCCGGGCCTGCGCGTCTCATTGAAATTTTGAGGAGAGGCGGATGATACGAACGACATTGCGTACGATGTGGCTGCTGGCGCTCGCGGCCTGTTCGCCGGGCAGACAAGCGGCGCTCCCCGACCCCGGCAGGCCGGCCGGCCCGCGTTCCGGCGTGGAAACCGCTTACGTCGACCCCGCCGTACGCCCGCAGGACGACCTGTATCGTCACCTGAACGGCAAATGGCTCGACACCTTTCAACTGCCGGCGGACAAGGGTGTCTACGGTGCGTTCACGTACATCGACGACCAGGCCCAGGAACAGCTACGCGGCATCGTCGAGGGACTGGCGGCCGCCGGCGGCGGCGATGCGGACGCCCGCAAGATCGCTGACCTGTATGCGAGTTTCATGGACACTGACACGCTCGAAGCACGTGGCATCGCGCCGCTCGGGGACGCCTTCGCGGCCATCGATGCGGTCCGCTCGCCGCGCGACATCGCCGTGCTCATCGCCCGTTTCAACCGCAGCGGCGCGGGCGCGCCGTACGACATGGACGTGAGTCCTGATTCCCGGGATTCCACTCATTACGCCCTCACCCTGGCGCAGAGCGGGCTGGGACTTCCCGACCGCGACTACTATCTGAAGGATGACGCCAAGCTCAAGGCGGCACGCGAGAAATACCGCGCGCATGTCGAGAAGATGCTCGGCATGGCCGGCGATGCGCAGCCCGCGCAAAGCGCCGCCGGCATACTCAAGCTCGAGACCGCCATGGCGGATCTGCAGTGGACCCGGGTGGCGAACCGCGACCCGGTGAAGACCTACAACAAGGTCGGCATTGCCGGACTCGGCACGCTGGTGCCCCGCTACCCCTGGGACGCCTATCTAGCCGCTGCCGGCTTGCAGGGCCGCGTCGACTACGTGATCGTCGCCCAGCCGAGCTACTTCACCGGGTTGGGCAGGCTGCTCGACACGACGCCTCTGCCGGTGTGGAAAGCCTACTTCAAGTGGCATCAACTGGCCGCCGCCGCGCCCTATCTGTCGAAGGCCTTCGTCGACGAGCGCTTTGCGTTCACGGGCACGGTGCTGCGGGGGATACCGGAGAACCGGCCGCGATGGAAGCGGGGCATGTCGTTTCTCGACGGAGCGATGGGCGAGGCGATCGGTCGTCTGTACGTCGAGAAATACTTTCCGCCGCAGAGCAAGGCGCGCATGCAGGCGCTGGTGGGCAATCTGCTCGAGGCGTACCGGCGCGACATTGACACGCTGGACTGGATGAGTCCGCAGACCAAGCAGGGCGCGCAGGCAAAGCTCGCGAAACTGGTCACCAAGATCGGCTATCCGGATCATTGGCGGGACTACGGCGCGCTGCGCGTCGCGCGCGACGACCTGTGGGGGAACGTGCTGCGTGCGGACGACTTCGAATACCAGCGCACCATCGCCAAGCTCGGCAAACCCATCGACCGCAACGAATGGTTCATGACGCCGCAGACGGTGAACGCGTACTACAACCCGGTGATGAACGAGATCGTGTTCCCTGCGGCCATACTGCAGCCGCCGTTCTTCAACGTGCAGGCGGACGACGCCGTCAATTACGGCGGCATCGTCGCCGTGATCGGCCACGAGGTCAGTCATGGCTTCGACGACCAGGGCAGTCAGTACGATGCGGACGGGAATCTGCGCGACTGGTTCACGCCCGAGGACCATGAGAAGTTCGCCGCCAAGACGCGAGCGCTGGTGGCCCAGTACTCGGCCTATGAGCCCGTGAGCGGCTTTCACGTCAACGGCGAACTCACCTTGGGGGAGAACATCGGCGACAATTCTGGGCTTGCGATCGCCTACAAGGCCTATGGACTGGCCATGGCGGGCAGGCCCGCTCCGGTGATCGACGGCTTCACGGGCGATCAGCGGTTCTACCTGGGCTGGGCGCAGGTGTGGCGCGGCAAGGTTCGCGACGACGAAGCCATTCAGCGCATCAAGGCCGATCCGCATTCGCCGCCCGCGGTACGCGGCACGGCGCCGTTGGTCAACCAGGCAGGGTTTTACGATGCATTCGGCGTGAAGCCCGGCGACAAGATGTATGTGGAGCCCGGCCGACGCGTCACGATCTGGTGACGGGCAGGCGTCAATTTCTCGACGCTCCGCGCCGAGGGTTCGGCCATAAAGCATAAAGGCATGATTTATATAATATAAACCATAGTCGATAGTCTGGCATAGAAATTGCTTAGTTCCCTGTGCGGCAGTCGCGCCGCGCCCGGAACGAGACTATGGCCACCGCCGCAGAAGAAGCAGCTCCCTCGCCCGCCAAGAAATCCGGCGGTCTCATGCCCGCCTTGATGGGGGGCGTCGGGGCCTTCGTGGCAGCCTTGAGTGCGGTGGTGGTCGGCGGCTACATCAACGCCAAGCTGCATCCCCTGCCTGATTTCAAACTCGACAAGGACGGCAAGATCACCGCCGTCGTTGCGGTGGCCGCCGCGGGCGGCGGTCACGGCGAAGGGGGGGAGGGCGGCAAGACCCCCTCCCTCTATTACGCCATCGACCCCCCGTTGGTGGTGAATTTCGAAGACGGGTCCGTGGTGCGCTTCCTGCAGATCACGATGGAAGTCATGGGGAAGGATCAGAAAGCCCTCGACAGCGTGCAGAAGAATCTGCCCCTGATCCGCAACAACCTGCTGCTGTTGATGAGCAACCGCGACTACCAATCGATGATGTCGCGCGAGGGCAAGGAAAAGCTGCGTGCCGAAGCTCTGGCGGAGGTGCGTGCGGTGCAAAAGAAGCAGGGCGGCGAGGACATCGACGATCTGCTGTTCACAAGCTTCGTGGTGCAATGATGACCGAAACCCCGACCGACACTGCGACGCCCGCGCCGAGCGCCATCTCCGAGGAAGAGGTGTCGGCGCTGCTGGAAAAAAATGCCAGCGATGGCGTGCGTCCCTATGATTTCACCTCCCAACGCGTCAATCGCACACAGCTGCCCCTGCTGGAGATCGTCAGCAAGAGTCTCGCCGAACGCATGACGGGTTCGCTGTGCGGGCTGTTGGGCCGCGACGCTTCGGTGCACTTCAGCGCGCTCGACTCGGCGAAGGCCGGCGACCTGCAGGCGGCGCTGCCGGTTCCTTCCAGCCTCGCGGTGGTGCGCCTGAAGCCCCTGCCCGGGCTCGCCTTCATCAGCGTGGAGCCGGCGTTGCTGCTCACGCTGCTGGACGGTTTCTTCGGGGGTTCCGGCCGTGCCACCAGCGATACTCAGGCTGCGATCGCCCCGGCCGCCCAGCGCTTTCTCGCGCTCATGCTGCGCAGTTTCGCGGCCGACGTGACCAGTGCCTGGACCCCGGTCACGCCGCTGGAATTCGAGCTCGTGAAGCAGGAGACCAATCCGCGGCTGATGCAGCTCGGCGCACCGCAAGAAGGCATGGTGGTGTTGAAATTCACCGTCGAGTTCGGCGCGCGCAGCGGCCGCATCGACTGGTTGCTGCCCGAAGCACTTCTCGCGCCCATCCGCGAGCTGCTGGCCGGCGAGGGCAGCAACGCCCCCGTGCGCAAACAGGAAGCCTGGGCTCCGAGCCTGAGCTCGGCGCTGCGGGAGACCGAACTCGAAACCCGCGCCATTCTGGCGCAGGCGCAGATCAGTCTGCGTGAACTGGTGCGGCTCTCGCCGGGTGACATCATTCCCATCGAGACGCCCCAGCACGTCACCCTGCTGGCCGGCGAGGTCGCGCTGTGCCGGGGCCGTTTCGGCGTATCGCAGGGGCGCAATGCGCTCAAGATCGTTGCCGAGGGTTCGGCATGAGCGGCGCCGATCCCAAGACCGCCGTGGCGCGTGCGCAATTCAACGACCTCGGCAGCAACGTCGTCGGCACCGGCGGACAGGAGATGAATCTGAATCTCATACTGGACGTGGCCGTCACGCTTGCACTCGAGGTCGGACGTGCGCGCATGCCGGTGCGCGACCTCTTGCAGCTCGCGCCGGGCGCCATCGTCGAACTCGACCGTCTGGCCGGTGAACCCCTCGACGTGCTGGTGAACGGCGTGCGCATCGCGCGCGGCGAGGTCGTGGTGGTCAACGAGAAATTCGGCATCCGTCTCACCGACGTCGTGAGCGCCACCGAGCGGATGGAGCACGCGCGATGACGGTAATGGCGCAACCCGCCCCGCCGCTGTCGGTGAGCAGCCTGGCGCAGCTGAGCTTGAGTCTGCTGGCGATCCTGGCGCTGATATTCGCGCTCGGCTGGCTGCTCAAGCGCTTCAAGCTGGCGGGTCCGCGCGGACGCGGCGACATCGCGGTGCTGGATGAGCTGAGCTTGAGTCCGCGCGAGCGCATCCTGCTGGTGCGTGTCGGCAACGCGCAAGTGTTGGTGGGCATCGGCGCCGGCGGCCTGGTAGGGCTCACACCCCTCGCGGTGCCCATCGAGGTCGCGCCCGGCGCCGCCGCACCGGTGTTCGCCGACCGGCTGCGTGAACTGCTGGGGCGTCCGGGAAATGTGGCTTGAAGCGCCGGACCGGCGCCATGGCGGCGATCGCGTTCGCGGCGCTGCTGCCGCTGCACGCCTCCATCGCGCAGAGCGCCTTGCCCGCGGTCGCGATCAAGACGGCGGCGGACGGCGCCCAGACCTACTCGCTGACCTTTCAGATCGTCATCTTGATGACGGTGCTGACGTTGCTGCCGGCCCTCCTGCTGGCGATGACGGCGTTCACGCGCATCATCATCGTCCTGTCCATCCTGCGCCAGGCGCTGGGCATGGCGACCACGCCCTCCAACCAGGTGCTCACCGGGCTCGCGTTGTTCATGACCTTCTTCGTGATGAGTTCTGCCATCGAGCAGTCCTACGGCGCGGGGATCAAGCCGTACCTGGACGGGCAGCTCGCCGGCGAAATAGCGCTCGACCGGACGGTGGCGCCGCTCAAGAAATTCATGCTGGCGCAGACCCGCGAGACGGATCTGCAGCTCTTCACCAAGCTCGCCGGCAGGACGCAGTTCGCAAGCGCCGAGGACGTACCGCTCACCATATTGATGCCCACCTTCATCACCAGCGAGTTGAAGACCGCCTTCCAGATCGGCTTCATGGTGTTCATCCCCTTCCTCGTGATCGATCTCGTGGTCGCGAGCGTGCTGATGTCGATGGGCATGATGATGCTCTCGCCGGTGCTGGTGTCGCTGCCCTTCAAGATCATGCTGTTCGTCGTGGTCGATGGCTGGACGCTGCTGATGGGCACGCTCGCCGCGAGCTTTCATCGATGACACCGGAGACGGTGATGGATCTCGCGCACAGCACACTGCTGGTCACCTCGATGATCGCAGCGCCGCTGCTCCTGATCGCACTGGTCGCAGGCCTCGTCATCGGCATGCTGCAGGCGGCCACCCAGATCAGCGAATCGACGTTGAGCTTCATCCCGAAACTGCTGCTGCTAGTGCTCACCCTGTTCGCGGCGGGGCCATGGATACTGCGGGTGCTGGTCGATTTCACCCGCGATCTGTACACCAACATTCCCAACGTGATCGGCTAAACACGGTGCAGCCCGTCGCCATCAACGTCGCCGATGTCGCCAGCCTGGTGAACCGCCTGTGGTGGCCGGCCCTTCGCATCAGCGGCTTCGTCGCGACCGCTCCGCTCGCCAGCGAAACCACGATTCCGAGCCGCGTGAAGATCATTTTGACGGCGGCGCTCGCAGTGCTGATGGCACCTCTCGCCGCGGCCCCCGCCGACCTGTCGATCTTTTCCGGCGCGGGCCTGCTGGCCGCGGTGCAGGAACTGCTGATCGGCGTCGCCATCGGCATGGTGGTGCAACTGGCCTTCGAGGCCCTCACCTTCGCCGGTCAGACCGTGTCCATGACCATGGGCCTGGGGTTCGCAACCCTGGTCGATCCGCAACGCGGTGCAAGCGTGCCGGTGCTCGGGCAGCTGTTCATGATCATGGGCACGCTCACCTACCTGGCATTGAACGGGCATCTGGTGCTGCTCGCCGCCCTGGCCGACAGCTTTCAAACGCTGCCCATCGGCATGAGCCACGTCGACCGTGATTTCCTGATGTCCGTCGCCACCTGGGGTGCGCGAATTTTCGAAACGGGACTCTTGGTCGCATTGCCGGCCGTGATCGCGCTGGTCATCGTCAACATCGCGCTCGGCGTGGTCACGCGCGCCGCACCGCAGCTGAACCTGTTCGGCATCGGCTTCACCATCACGCTGCTGTGCGGCTTCTTGGTGCTGATGGTGGGCCTAGACGGCATCACGGCCGGCGTTACGCGTCTGATCGAAACGGCCCTGGCGGCGGTGGCCGAACTCACGGCTGCGCCCGCAGCGGCGGTGCACTGATGGCCGAAGAAGGGGAAGGCGGTGAACGTACCGAAGAACCCTCGGCGCGCCGGCTGCAGCAGGCGCGCGAACGCGGACAGGTGCCGAGGTCCCGCGAACTCGTCATCTTCGCGACCATGATCGGCGGCAGCGGCACGCTGATGGCCAGCGGCGGCACGCTCGCCGGGCGCATGGCTCAGATGATGCGCCACGCGTTGTCGTTCGAGCCGGCGACGCTGTCCGATCCCGGCGCCATGGCCGGGTCGCTGCGCGAGGCAGGCACGGGCGCGCTGTTTGCGCTGCTGCCGTTGTTCGGCACGCTGATCGGCCTGGTGCTGCTCGCCTCGGTCGCGCTCGGCGGCTGGAACTTCAGCCCGACCGCCATGGCTCCCGATTTCTCGAGGATGAGTCCGCTGCAAGGATTCAAACGCCTGTTCGGGCTGCATGGCGCGACCGAACTCGGCAAGGCGCTGCTCAAGTGCGTGGTCGTGGGCGGCGTGTGCGCCGCCATCGTGTCCTGGTTGTTCAACGACGTGCTGGCGCTCGGTCACATGGCTCCCCGCACCGCCATAGGCCGCGGCGCCAACCTGCTGGGCTGGTCGTTCGTCTGGATGTGCGCCTCGCTCGCCGTGGTCGCCATCGTCGACGTGCCGCTGCAGCTGCTGCAGTTCCACCGGGCGTTGCGCATGACGCGCCAGGAGCTGCGCGACGAGGCCAAGGAGTCGGACGGCCGGCCGGAGACCAAACAGCGCATCCGCCAGATGCAGCAGACGCTCGCGCGCCGCCGCATGATGCACAAGGTGCCCACCGCGGACGTGGTGCTGGTCAATCCGACGCACTTCGCCGTGGCGCTCAAGTACGATCCGAAGAAGATGCGTGCGCCACGCGTCGTCGCCAAGGGGTCGGACCTCGTCGCCGGCAACATCCGGCGTCTGGCCGAGGAACACCGCGTGCCGGTGTTCGAGGCCGCCAGGCTCACGCGCGCGCTGTACCAGTCCACCGATCTCAACAAGGAGATTCCGGCCGGGCTGTACGTGGCGGTGGCACAGGTGCTCTCCTACATCTTCCGGGTACGCACCGCGAATCCGACGCTCGCGGCGCGGATGGCGAAGCCCGATCCCACGCTCGGCCCCGAGTACGCAGACGTATGAACGGACGCGCCGCACTGACCACCTTCGGCGAGTTTGCGCGCAACGGCCTGGGCGTGCCCGTGCTGGTGATGGCCGTCATCGCCATGATGGTGCTGCCGCTGCCGGCCTTTTTGCTGGACGTGTTCTTCACCTTCAACATCACCCTGTCGCTGGTCATCCTGCTCGCCGTCATCTACGTCAGGCGGGCGCTCGAGTTCGCCACCTTCCCCACCGTGCTGCTGGGTGCGACCCTGCTGCGCCTGGGTCTGAACGTCGCCTCGACCCGCATCGTGCTCATGAATGGCCATACCGGGGCGCACGCCGCCGGACACGTGATCGCCGCCTTCGGCCAGTTCGTCGTCGGCGGCAACTACGCGGTGGGCATGGTGGTGTTCGTCGTGCTGGTGATCATCAATTTCGTGGTCATTACCAAGGGTGCGGGCCGCATCTCGGAAGTCAGCGCCCGGTTCACGTTGGACGCCATGCCGGGCCGGCAGATGGCGATCGACGCGGATCTGAACGCCGGGATCATCACGCAGGCCGAGGCCATCGTGCGCCGCCAGGAGGTGCGCGAAGAGGCGGATTTCTACGGCGCCATGGACGGCGCCAGCAAATTCGTGCGCGGCGATGCCGTGGCCGGCATCCTGATCGTGTTCATCAATCTGTTCGGCGGCACCATCATCGGCGCGGCGCAGCACGGCCTGTCGCTGGCGGACGCCGGCCGCACCTATGCGTTGCTCACCATCGGCGACGGCCTGGTCGCGCAGATCCCGGCGCTGCTGCTTTCCGTCGCGGTCGCGATCCTGGTCACGCGTGTCTCCAGGTCGCACGACATGAGCCAGCAGATCATGTCGCAGGTGCTGGGCCAGCCGCGGGCGCTCGGCGTCACCGGCGGGATTCTCGCGCTGCTCGGCGTCATCCCGGGCATGCCGAACCTCGTGTTCCTGGTCATGGCGGGTGGTTGCGCCGTCGGTGCCTACTTTCTCGGCAAGAGTCGCGCCGTCGCGAAGATCGCGGCGGCCGCCCCGCCGGTCGTGGTGCCGGCGACACCGCTGGAGCAGCGTGAATTGTCGTGGGACGACGTCGAACCCGTGGACCTCATCGGTCTCGAGGTCGGTTACCGCCTGATCCCGCTGGTCGACCGCAATCAAGGCGGCGAATTGATGGGCCGCATCAAGGGGGTACGCAAGAAGCTGTCCGAAGAACTGGGGTTCCTGGTGCAGGCGGTGCACATCCGTGACAACCTCGAACTCGGCCCGAACTCGTACCGGATCACCATCCTGGGGGCACCCGTGGGCGAGTCCGAAGTGTTCCCCGACCGAGAGCTGGCCATCAATCCCGGCCAGGTGTCCGGGTCCCTGCCGGGTTCGGTCACCAAGGATCCGGCATTCGGGCTCGACGCCGTATGGATCGACAAGGCGCGCCGCGAACAGGCACAGAGTCAGGGCTACACCGTGGTGGATGCCGCCAGCGTCATCGCCACCCATCTCAGCCACCTGCTGCAGTCCCATGCCCACGAACTGCTAGGTCACGAAGAAGTGCAGCAGCTCCTCAACCGGCTGGCGAAAACCGCACCCAAGCTGGTCGAGGATCTGGTGCCCAAGCTGCTGCCGATGAGCGTGGTGGTCAAGGTGCTGCAATATCTGCTGCTCGAGCGCGTGCCGATCCGCAATCTACGCACGGTGTGCGAGGCCCTGGCCGAGCTCGCCCCGAAGAACCAAGACCCGCTGGCGCTGGTGGCCGCCGTGCGCGTCGCGCTCGGCCGGAGCATCGTGCAGAACATCGGCGGTCTGCGCGAAGAGCTGCCCGTGATCACGCTCGATCCGGCGCTCGAACAGGTGTTGCAGGATTCGATGGCGGGGGGCAGCGAGGGCGCCCCGGGCTTCGAACCGGGCCTGGCGGACCGCATCCAGCAATCGCTCACCGACAGCACCCGGCGGCAGGAGGCCGCGGGCGAGCCCGCGGTGCTGCTGGTGGCTCCGAAGATCCGCCCCTGGGTCTCACGGCTGATGCGCTATTCCACGCCGACGCTCGCCGTCCTGGCCTACAACGAAATTCCCGAGAACCGTCGCATCCGCGTGATCGCGTCGGTCGGCCGCTGATGATTTAGGTTCTAGGAGGTTGCATGAAGATCAAACGATACATGGCCGCGAGCATGCGGGTCGCACTCGACCAGGTGCGGATCGAGCAGGGTCCGGACGCCGTCATCCTGTCCAGCCGGCGCGTCGAGGAGGGCATCGAGGTCATCGCGGCCGTCGATTATGACGAGGCGCTGTTCGTCGATGCGAAGCAGCCGCGCCCGGGTGCCCCCGCTCAGGCCGCGCCTGCGGCCAGTGTGGCGCCGGTGACCCTCACCGACGCGGTCAGCGCGCCGCGCCGCGCCGCGCCGGATCGTGCCGCCCCGGCGCGCGCCGCCGTGCCGGGCCGCGCCGCCGCGCCCGGCGTCGAGGCCGACTACCTCGCCATGCAGCGCGAGCTGAAGGAAATGCGCAGCATGCTCGAGGGCGGGCTCCAGCACATGTCCTGGAACGACCGGCGGGTGCGCGAGCCGCTGCGAACGCGGGTGCTGGAGGACCTCACCTCGATGAATTTCGCCCCTGACGTCGCGCTGCACCTGGCGTCGCTCACGCCTGCGCAGACCCGTCTCGAGAACGCCGCGCACATTCCGCTTGCCATGCTGGTGCGGCATCTGCCGGTGGTCGATCAGCTGACCACGATCAATCCCGGGATCATCGCACTGGTCGGCCCCACGGGCGCCGGCAAGACCACCACGATCGCGAAACTCGCCGCCCGCTGGAGCATGCAGCACGGCAGCGAGGATCTCGCGCTGGTGAGCACCGACTCCTACCGCATCGGTGCGCGCGAACAGCTCGCCTCGTATGCGCGCATCATCGGTGCGCCCATGCATACCGCCAACAGCGGCAAGGAACTGGCCCAGGTGCTCGGCAGGTTGAAGTCCAAGCAGCTCATCCTGATCGACACGGCCGGCATGGGCCCGCGCGACGTACGGCTGAGCGAGCAGCTGTCGGCGCTGCAGCTCGGCGCCGCCCGGGCGCGCGTCCTGCTCGCGCTTCCCGCCCAGGGCGAGGCCAACGCACTCGAGGACATCGTGCGCGCTTTCGAGCGCGTGACGCCTGAAGCGTGCATCCTCACCAAGGTGGACGAGGCGTCCAGCCTGGGCGCCGTGCTTTCGGTCACGTTGCGACACACGTTGAAGATCGCCTATCTGTGCACAGGTCAGCGCGTACCCGAGGATCTGCATCCCGCGCATCAACAAAAGGTCTGGCTGGCGCGGCGTGCGCTCACGCTCAAACAGCATGCGGCGCCGCGCGCGGACGAGGCCTATCTTGCGCGCAATTTCGGCGGAGCCGGCCTCCATGCGTGACACCCGACTCTCACGCACCCAGGCGCAGACGCTGGAAGAGCTCAATTCGACCCGTCCGGTCAAGGTGATCGCCGTCACCGGCGGCAAGGGCGGCGTGGGCAAGACCACGGTGTCGGTGAATCTCGCCACGGCGATCGCCGCGCAGGGGCGCGACGTCATGCTCGTCGATGCGGATCTTGGGATGGCGAACGTCGATGTGCTGCTCGGCCTGCACACGAAATTCCATCTCGGCCATGTGGTGCGTGGCGAGTGTTCGCTGGAGGATGCCATCGTCACCGGACCGCACGGGCTGCAGATCGTGCCGGCGGCGTCGGGCATCAAGCGCATGGCCAATCTCAGCGCGGCCGAGCAGGCCGGCATCATCCGTGCGTTCAGCGACCTGTATCACCGGGTCGAGGTCATGGTGGTCGACACCGCCGCCGGCCTGCACGACAGCGTGCTGACGTTCAGCCAGGCGGCACAGCACGTGCTGGTGGTGGTATGCGACGAACCTGCATCCATCACCGACGCGTATGCGTTGATCAAGGTGTTGAGCCGTGAACACGGCGTGCAGCGGTTCCAGATACTCGCCAATCAGACCCGGCGCTCCGGCGAAGGGCCCGACCTGTTCCAAAAAATTTCCCGAGTCTGTGACCGGTTTCTCAATGTGTCGCTCGAATTCGCCGGCTCCGTACCGTACGACGATTACCTCAGACGCGCGGTGCAGCGGCAGACCGCGGTGGTCGACGCGTTTCCGGCGTCGATATCTTCGGTGGCGCTAAAGAATCTCGCCACCAAGGCCGATAAGTGGTCGATGCCCCAAGGGGCACGCGGTCACCTGGAGTTCTTCGTCGAACGCATGGTGGGGGCCCGGATCGGTCCTTCTACGGTATTGCAATGAGAGCAAGCACACAGTACTCGAACACCCAGAAGCGACAGTCCAAGGCGGCTGCCGACGGAGGCGTCCCCGTCGATCAGATACCGCAACAGGAACTGGTGCTGAAACACGCCGATCTGGTGAAGCGTATTGCGTATCACCTGGTCAGCCGCATGCCGCCCAACGTGGAGGTCGACGACCTCATCCAGTCGGGGATGATCGGATTGCTCGATGCCGCCAAGAACTATTCCGCGACCAAGGGTGCCAATTTCGAGACCTACGCGGGCATCCGGATCCGGGGCTCGATGCTGGACGAGGTGCGCAAGTCCGACTGGACCCCCCGCTCGGTGCATCGCAACATGCGCGAGATGGCCGATGTCGTGCGCAGGATCGAAAACACCAAGGGGCAGGACGCGAGCCCCACCGACATCGCCCAAGGCCTGGGTGTCTCCATGGACGACTATCACCGGCGCGTGCAGGACGCGGCCAGCTGCCGGTTGTTCAGCTTCGATCAGATGAGCACGGGAGAGGACGAGTCGAGCCCCGTCGATCGTGCGCGCGACGACGGTCCCGGCCCGTTCGATCACATCGAAGATGCCGGCTTTCGCGAAGCGATGGCCGGGGCCATCAAGCTGCTGCCCGAGCGCGAAAAACTGGTGTTGTCGCTCTACTACGATGAGGAGATGAATTTGCGCGAGATCGGCGAAGTGCTGGAAGTGTCCGAATCGCGCGTCTGCCAGATTCATGGCCAGGCGTTGGTGCGCCTGCGTTCGAGACTCGCGGAGTGGCTGACGCCGGATTGACACCATGGACATCCTAAGCATCATCGGCATCGTGTTCGCATTGATCGCCATCATTGGCGGAGCCATCCTCAAAGGCAGCAGCGCCGGTGCACTGGTCGGCAGCGCGGCATTCGTCATCGTGGTGGTCGGCACCTTCGCCGCGAGCCTGGTTCAAACTCCGCTGCCCACGTTCCTGCGGGCATGGAAGATCGTCAAGTGGGTGTTCATGCCGCCGGTGAACAATCCAGCGGCCATGATCGAGAAGATCGTCGAGTGGAGCAACATCGCGCGCAAGCAGGGCCTGCTGGGCCTCGAATCGGCCGTGGAACAAGAGCAGGACGCGTTCATGAAAAAAGGCCTGCAGTCGCTGGTTGACGGCGGCGAGCCCGAGGCGATCCGTGCCAGCATGGAGATCGAACTGGACACCATGGAGCACTTCGACAATCAGGCCGCCAAGGTCTTCGAAGCCATGGGCATCTACTCGCCGACGCTCGGCATCATCGGTGCCGTGATGGGACTCATGGCGGTCATGCAGAACCTGTCGGATCCCTCCAAACTCGGCCACGGCATCGCCGCCGCCTTCATCGCCACCATCTACGGCATCGCGTTCGCCAATCTGTTGTTCCTGCCCATGGGCAACAAGCTGAAATCGGTGATCCACGGGCAGACGCAGGTCAGGACCATGGTGATCGAGGGCATCATCGCCATCGCTCAGGGCGAGAATCCGCGCAACATCGAAGCGAAGCTGCAGGGCTACTTTCACCACTGAGCCATGGCGCGCAAAAAGAAACATGAGGAGCACGTGAACGCGGAAGCCTGGGCCATCCCCTACGGCGATCTGGTGACGCTCCTGTTCGCGCTGTTCACCGTCATGTATGCGGTGTCGTCGGTGAACGAGGGCAAGTTCCGTGTCCTGTCCGATTCGATGGTTGCCGCGTTCCACGGTTCTCCAAAGACCATGCAGCCCATCAACATCGGCACCAAGTCCGCCGGCAAGGGTGGCGACAAGCCGCTGGTGGGCGTCACCCCCACCGCCCTGATGAAGCTCAGGAACACGCAATCCACCCCCGGCGGCGACCTGACGCCGCGCGATCCCTCCGTCGCCAAGGGATTCGAGCACGAGGACCTGCCGGGGGCGTTGATCCGCATGGAGCGCCAGGTGCAGGACGCCATGCAGTCCTTGATCGACGCAAAAATGGTGTCGGTACGGCGCGAAAACATGTGGCTCGAGATCGAGATCAACACGGACATCCTGTTCCCGAGCGGTGCGGGCGATTTCACGACCGCCGCCGAACCGGTGCTCGACAAGCTCGCCGAAGTGCTCAAGCCCTTCCCGAACCCGATCCGTGTCGAGGGCCATACCGACAACCGGCCCATCAAGACCGCGGCGTTTCCCTCGAACTGGGAATTGTCCGCATCCCGTGCGGCCAGCGTGGTACACCAGTTCACCAAGGCCGGGATAGATCCGCTGCGCCTGGAGATCGTCGGCTTCGGCGAGTTCCATCCACGCACCTCGAACGACACCACCGAAGGGCGCAACGCGAACCGCCGCGTCGCCATCCTGGTGCTCGAGGAAGTGTCGCCGGGCGGTGCGGTCACGGCACGCGCCAACGACAAGACGCCGCAGGATGCCGGCAGCGGGGTGCAGACGGCGGACTCGGGCAGTGCCACCAATCGGTTACTATCACGGGTGGATGCGGACGACCTGCAAAAAACCGTGCTGAGCAAGGAGCCGGCCAAGGTCGAGACTCCCGAAGTCGCCCCGAAATCGAATTAGGAGCAGCCCGGCTTGAAAAACCTCGAACGCGGCGGCGCGTACGGCCCCAGCGACAACGAACACCTTCGAGCCGCCGACGTCTCCGGGCACGGCGCGTGAACGACGGCGTGCTGCTCGGTCTCGGTGCGGGTTTCGTCCTTCTCCTGGGGGTCGCAGTGACGGCGCTGGTGATGACGTTTCGCATGCTGCGTGACGGCCGTGCGGTGCGTGAGCGATGCGACGTACTCGACGCGAGCCTGGCCGCGCTGCACGTCGAGCTGGAACGCGTCGTGTCTCTGACCGTGCACACCGACCGTCGCATGCAGCGCGTCGAGCATGACTACTCTGATGTGGTCGACCGGGTCGATGTGGTCGAATCTCGCAGCACCGCGGGCGCGCCGCCCGCCTCCGTGGATCGCGCCATTGAACTGGCGCGCCATGGCGCGGATGCAGACAAGCTCACAGAGCAGTTCGGACTGAGTCCCGGCGAGGCCGATCTGGTCGCCCGCCTGCATGGCAACAAGCGCAGCGCCTGAGTGAACATCGTCGCGACACGGGTGCTTTTCCTGCTGTTTGCCTGCGCCGCCGCCACGGTGGACGCGTCCACCGCCTACACGGCAGGCGAGGTCAACCTGCGTGCGGGTCCCAGCTCCGATTACCCCCTCGTCGCGAACCTGCCCGCAAACATGCTGTTGAACGTCAACGGGTGTCTCGAGGACTACAGCTGGTGCGACGTTGATTGGGAGGGCAATCGAGGCTGGGTCTACGCTAGTTATTTGTACGATGACGACGAGAACCGGCGTCTGCCGCTGATCGATTTCGGCCCGAGCCTCGGCGTCGGCATCATCGCTTTCAGCCTCGACGATTACTGGGGTCGGTATTATGGAGAGAGACCTTGGTTCCGCGATCGAGATGATTGGAGGCGTCGACCGCCGCCACCGCGTGGTCCCCCCGGCTACGGACCGCCTGGCTACGGGCCG
>CAZZVN010000062.1:0-23650 GCA_964657625.1 uncultured Steroidobacteraceae bacterium | reverse complement strand
CATGGCTTGCCAAAGGTTCATTGCATGCTCCTGGGATGGGGCGTAATAGCTTCCCAGAAATCGGGAGCAGCAACTGATTGATCTATTGAGAGAAATCCCCGGTCGCCGCTATAATTACCGAGAGATTCTACCGGGAGTCATTGCACTAAAATCAAGTGCACCTCTACCGGATCCCGGACTTCGACAACGCCGGTTTACGCAGCGCCACGGCTGCAGCGGCCCTGTCCGCCATGGTCGCCACGCGGCCTGCGGATGCGCGCCCTCCCCGCCACCGTGCGCCGGCAGATACTGGGCTCGACGGGAGCGGTGCTGATGGAGAAGTCGGTGGTGCGGAAAGGACGGTCGACGCGCTCGGATCGGAGTGTCGAATATCTGGCTGGCATTTCCGTATCCAGGTATTCTACGACGTGTCGCGCGCTAAAAAGTGCGACCCTCGATCACTCAACGGCAGCCGCGTTCATGACGTACAAGGGATGAATTGGTTTACTCGATAGCACTCTGCTGCCGCGAGCCGATGCCTCGAATCGACACGAGATCGCCGGGTGACTGAACGTCAAGCGTTGGGGTGGCTCGCGGTCGCGGCATTGGCCGCCATTCTCTGGTTGGCCCTGCCCTTTGCCTCGGCGCTGCTGCTGGGCGTGCTCATGGCGTTCACCGTCGACCCGCTGTACCAGTGGCTGGCGCGACGCATGGGCACGCCGTTCCTGGCGTCCTTGACGACGGTGTTGGCCTCCGCCGTGGTCCTGGCCGGCGCCACGGCGGCCTTCGTCTCGCTCTTCGTCACCCGTGTCGTGGAATTCGCCGTCAAGGTCCGCGAGCAACTCCACACGGGCGGGCCGCTGCGAGCGTGGGTGGATACGGCCGGTGGCTGGCTCGCGCATCTCGGGATTTCGACGTCGAGCGTGACGTCGCGGCTGGAAGCCGGTGCGGGGGAGATCGCGACGCATTTCGCCGATCTGGCGCGCGTGTTTGCGACGGGCACCTTCGGCGTCCTGCTCGGCTTGTTTTTCGCGCTGCTCGCGATGCATCTGGTGCTCGTGAACTGGCCCCGCATGGTCGCCGCGGTGGTCAGGGTCGCGCCACTGCGTCCAGAACACTGCAGGGCCCTGCTCGGCGAGTTCAGGCGGGTCGGACGGGTCACGGTGTTCGGCACCGTCATGACTGGCCTCGCTCAAGGGCTGCTGGCGACCATTGGTTTTTGGATCAGCGGCGTGCCGTCGCCGATCTTCTTCGGCATCGCGACGGCGCTCGCATCGCTCATTCCGGCCGTCGGCACCATGCTGGTCTGGATCCCTGCCGGGCTGTATTTGTTCGCCATCGGCCAGCCGGGCCATGCCATCCTGGACCTGGTGTGGGGTGCCCTGGTGATCATCGGTCTCAGCGACTACGTGATCCGCCCGCGGTTGGTCGGCGACGAAGAATCGGTGGCGCTGTTGATGTTCGTCGCGTTGTTCGGGGGCGTGGAGGCCTTCGGGTTGTCGGGTTTGATCCTGGGACCCGTGCTGATGGCGGTCGCCGTCGCAGCACTCCGCCTGTTCGCGATGGACGCCCCGCCGACCGCCGAGGCGTGAAGGTCAGCTGCCGGAAGAACCCAGCGTATGGGCGAATCGTGCGTAGTTGCGCGCGAACAGCGCCACGGCGGCGGTCGCGCCGATTCTCTTGATCTCCGCCTGCACCCAGCCATGTCCGTACGGAAATCGCTCCGCGAGGCCGGCTGCGATCAACGCCTTGCCCAATGAGGGATTGGTCGCAAGGTGTATCGATCCGTCGAGATGGATATGGCCGAGTTCGTCCTCGCCCACGTAGAAGTCGATCCCATCGACGCGCGAGCTGTCGTAGAGATCCCAATGCGCCGTCGACACCACGCCGGGCCAACGGGCGACCGTGGCCGCCACCGTGGCCAGGACGCCTTTGAGAATCGGCGGCGGAGCGATCGGTCCTTTGCTGGCACGATCCAGTGTTCCTTGCGTCTGTTCCATCATTCGAGACTCCTGCCATTGAGAGACCATGTACCCAATGATTGACGACGGGGTGATCGCATCGATCAGCCAGGGACGACGCGTCGACGCGTCCCCGCACCCTGGTCGAGCCTAGCACCTGACTGGCCACGCTTCAGCGTTGGGACCCGCTCACGTTCACAGTCCGGACCCGATGGCCACCAAGGGGGCAATCAACCGCCCGCCCCAGGCGGCGCCCACATCGAGCGCCAGCAGCAGTGCAAGACCGAGCGATCCGAGCACCACGAGCCCGTGCGTTTCGCGCGGCGGCGTGGTGTGCGGCAGCGGCTGCAGCAGTCGCTCGATCCGGGCGGGCAAGGCCAGCGCCTCGCCCGTCAAGGTGGCATAAGGCCCGGGGTTGGCCATTTGAAAGCGCAGCGAACCGAGCACCGCCGCCGCCAGGTCGGCGCCGTCGACTCCGGCCGCCCGTGCCTCGTCATCGCGGGCGTTCTCCAGCGCCGCGAGCCAGCTCGTGTAGCGGCGCTGCGCGGAGCCCCAGGGCCACTGCAGGTCGGTGACGAACTGAGCCAGCCAGATACGCAGCGGATCCCGATGCCGGAGGTGCGCGCGCTCGTGCGCGACGGCAGCCGCAAAGGCGTGCGGATCGAGAACCCGCTCGAGGCCCGGAGCGACCACGATGCGAGGCCTCAGCACGCCCACGGTTGCGATGGCGTAGTCGTCCGGGGAGCGCCACAAAGACCAGACCGCGCGCGACAGCGCACGCAGCCCGATTGCCAGGAAGGGTACACAGAGGAGAAAAATGAAACGATCGACGCGGTACGGTACCGGGTCAGGTTGCGACAAAGCCCACCCAATGAGCCAGGCCGCAACGCAGAGCGCGGGCACCAGGGGACTCCAGAGTGCCAGCCACTGCCGCCGTTCCAGCGGACGTGACCACGACAGAAACACCCGACGGTGCGGCCAGGCGGAAAACAATTGCAGCGCCAGTCCGCCGAGCAGCAGCATCAGCAGCATGAGCAGGGTTTCACGCTCCACGCTTGGTCCTCCGTCGCTCCGCGACGACCCGCTCCAATTCATCGAGCAGCTGTGAGTCGACCGCATCCATTGCATCCACCAGCGCCGCGACGGCGGCTCGTGGGGAGGCCCCGAGCAGGCGTCCCACCGCATCGCGCGCCCGCGCACGCTCGACGTCTTCCATGGCGACTGCCGCGCGGTAGACGAACGCCTTCCCCGCCTGATCGCGCCGCACCAGGCCTTTGGAGCGCAGCCGGTCGATCACCTTCGCGGTCGTGGTGTAAACCAGCCCGGCCGGCTTACCGAGACCTTCGTGCAGATCACGAACGGAGGCAGTGCCGAATTCCCAGAGTTTGGCAAGCACCGCATATTCGAGGTCATCCGCCGGAAGTCTGAACGTCGTCATGCGGAAATGCCAAGACGAGCGTCGTAGGTACGCAACTGCGTGCCGGCCTGATGTGTCATGGCGTGACTACGTGCCATACCCATGTCGTCAGGCGCCACCACCTGTCAGCCGCCTTTGTCGTCGTCGTCATCCTCATCGCGCGTGACGAGCAGATTCGGGAAGTCACTCGGCTTGCGCACCTTCTTTTCACCCGGATACGGCTTGGTGAAATTGGTGGCGAAATACCAGTTCATGTGCCCGACCGTATCAGGATCCTCCGAGTCCGGCTTTTGGAACTTGCCGGCGAATATCTGCTTCCTCGCCTTTCGCCACTCGCTTTCGACCTGATTGCGGGCTGCGGCCGGCGCCGGCACGCCCTTGTTGAGCGCAATCGTCTCGGAGACGTAGTTGAACGGGGCGAAATTCGCCTGGGGCGGGGTGCCCTTGAAGAAGGCGGTGGCCATCGGTGAGGCGACCAGATCGTTCTGGTTCAGCGGCTTGAGGCCGAGAATTTGCTCGATCGTGCGCGTCATGTTGACCTGGGTGTAGAACGTGCTGTCGACGCGTCCGTCCTGCCACGTGTACGGACTGACGATGAAGCCCGGGCTGCGGTGCCCATCGACGTGATCGAGCCCGGTCTGCGCATCGTCTTCCTCGATGAAGATCGCCGATGCGTCCCAGACCTTGCTGTGACTGATGTAGTCGACGATTCGACCGACCGCCAGGTCGTTGTCCGCCTGTTCTGCATCGATGTCCGGCGGCCCGCCGGTGTGGTCGGACATGATCCACAGGATGCTGAGCGCCGGTACCGTGCCGTTCTTGACGTCCTTTTGGAAATCCTGGTCCCAGATGTCGACGCGAAACTGGTCCGGGATGCCCAGATCGAACGGCGGGAAGTTCTTGACCAGATTCTCCTCCACCACGGGGAGCGAGGAGGAGCTGAGCGCGGCGTTCTGGTAGGCGAGAGGCTTGAAGCTGCCGGACTTCGTCATACCGTCTTCGTGTCCCGGGGTTGTTCCGCTGAGTTGCTTCTCGAAGTTCAGAGTGTCGTTGTAGAACTGCGTCCAGGACGGTTCCTTGCCACCGGGTGCGCGGGCGAAGCTCGTGTTCTCGACGTATTCACCATAGATCTTGACGGGCAGGCCGGCCTGTACCGCTTCCTGGAAGAAGAAGCCTTTTTTGAGGTAGGCCAACGAGTCGCCCGCATTGCCACCCGGATAGCTTCGGACCCAGTCGGGGCCGCCCACGTCGTTGTTGTAGTCCGCCATCGCCTGGGTGATCCACTGGTGACCGTCGGCCGACTGACGACTCGGGTTGTAGAAGTTGTCGAACAGCGGGAAGCGGCTCACGAGCGCATGGTCGTTCGTATGATCCTGCGAGAACATGGCCAGATCGAGCTGACCATTGGCCTTGGCCAAGTCGCCCAGAATCTGGTCATACGTGCGGTTCTCGCGAATGATGAGAAAGACGTGCTTGATCAGCGACGGATCGCCGATCTTGGCGGGAAGCGCGACCGGCGCCCTGTGCGGATTGCCGCCGGAGGCCGACTCGATGTTGTCGATGAGGTCCCAGTGGTTGTTGCGGAATACCTCGGCAGTCATCGTCCGCAACATCCTTTCGTCCGGCAAGGGTACGAGGCTGACCGTGCCCTGTTCGGCGTGGGACCAGTTTCCCGTGCCCGCGGCCCCGGCCGGGTTGACGAGCGACGGGTAACCGGTCGCAGTGGCGCTGAACAGGAATGCTTCCGGGAACCCGGCAATCGTCGTGCCGATGCCCTTGTCGTTGGCGACGATCAATTGTCGGTTGCTCTTGTCGAATACCACCGACGACGGCGCGTAGGCGACCGGGATCAAGCCCAGCACGTTTTCGTGCGACGCGTCATCCCACTCCTCGTGGTCACCACAGTCCTGCCACCGCTCGTGGTCACAGTCCTGCAGCTTGACGACCGCGATCGCGTTGGCTTTGTAGAGAGCCACATACGCGATTCCGGCCTTCTCGTCGACCGCGATGGAGACCGGGGCGGCGCCGTAGGCCGCCTTCTTCTCACCCGGCACCTTGATCGGCAGCCCGAGGTCGATGGTCCGCACCACCCGCTGAGATTCGGTGTTGATGAGGGACAGGGTATCGCTGTTGGTATTCGCAACGAGAATACTCTTGCCATACTTGGCCATCCCGGTCGGGTGCAGGCCGATGCCATGCTCGATCGTATCGACCACCGTGAAGGTGTTGAGATCGACCACCGACACGGTGCCGGTCACCGACGAGCCGTTCACCCGATCGGCGACGATTTCGGTGCCGTCCGAGTAGATCGTGAAGTCCGCCGAGTTGGCGACCCGACCGCCCTCGTTGCTGATGTAGGCGGTGTGGCCGTCGATCAGAATGCTGTGCGGCGCGTTGCCGACGCGGATCTGGCTGCCCTGGGTCTTGCTCGCCAGGTCGATCTGCGCGAGGGTGTTGTTGGCATTCAAGAGCGCATAGGCGCTCTTGCCGTTTTCAGAAAACGCCACGCCGCTGGGGTTCGACGAGTACGCCGTGTAGAACACGCCGCAGGGTGCCGCGTAATTGCCGAGAGGGCTGTTGGGGAAACAGGTGATGAAGCTGTTGGTCGGTGGTACCGACACCTCTGCGTAATTGGTCAGGTGGCCGACCTTGTCGACACTCGCCACCGCGATGTAGCTGGTGGTCTGGGTGGGCTCTTGGTCCTGACTGAACATCAGTTTGCTCCCGTCGGGCGAGAACGCGATGCCGTGGAAGCTGCCGCTCGCACTGTCCGGCGGCGTAAACGTCTGCACCACCGCGCCCGTGACGGTGCTGAACACCTGGACGGTGCTGGGTGCCGGATTCCCCGACCAATTGCTGATGGTGAGCACCGCCGCGAGCGGCAGCGTGGGATGGAGCGCCACGGACTTCGCCCGCGTTTCGCCCAGATTGACCTGCTTGCCTGACGGCGTCAGCACCTGGCCGCTGGCGACGATGTAAGAGCTGTTTTTCTGCGGTCCCGGCACGAAGGTCGGGAACGGTTCGGAGCCCGCAGCGATCGCGGACGAGGCCACGCCCAAGGCCACGAGGCCGGCCAATGGACTCGGCCTTTTCACTCGAGCTGAATTTCTCGCGAGGTTTTTCTTACGCGCCACGGTTTGATCTCCCTTGATCTTGATCGATTCGCTGGTCAGTCAGGCATCACCCCAGGGTCCAGCTGGGGCAACAGGCCGGACACCACCGGCCTAAGTTGTACGACGTGTGTCGTAGTTGGTCAATGTCGGGAGCCTACGCGCGCTTGATGACAGAAATACTTCACTCACGTGAAAGGCGATGGCCGATCGGCGCCGGCCGCCGTCGCGGCTGAACTCAATCGGCCGATCGTGATCCGGATCTGCTGAGGGGACTCTCATCCCGAGACGGCGCGACCGAGGCGACCCCGAGCAGCGGGCGCAACGATCCCAGGTAGGGTTCGTAGCGGCGCCAGCGCCCGACGGATGCCGTATAGATGGGTTGCCGCGTCTGCCACCGGCTCGCGGTCTTCACCGATTGGGGGTTGCGGTCCGGGCGCAGGCACGCCTCATGCCAGCTCAACCCACAAGCCGCGATGAGCCCGCGAATCACAGGATCGGGATCGCGCGTGAGTTCCTCGTAGTCGACCTCGATGAAACGCTCCGGCGGCAATAGCCTGCGCCAGTGATCGGTCAGACGCAGGTAGCTTCGAAAATAGGCGACGAGCGGGTCACCCCCGGTCGGAAACGCAAGGCCGGGATGGAACAGGGTCTGGTGAATCGAGAGCGCGGTGTCGATGGCCGCGCGTCGACAATGGATGATCGTTGCGTTGGGGAGCGCCAGATGAATGAGACCCGGTAATCCCCGCGTTTTTAACAGGGATCAGAATTGGAACGGGCTCATGCGCCATCGCTAACCTCTGCCTGGGCGTGATGCCGCCAATGGCCATGTTCGGTCTTTCGTTGTTATACGTCCAGAGCCAGCGAGTCGCGGCGTCCTGGACTTCGGTGATTGAACTGAACAGCGTCTGCGATAACCAGTCGTAGCGGACCGTGCGGTTGAACTGCTCGACGTAGGCGTTCTGCTGCGGCTTGCCGGGTTGGATGTAGTTGATCCGGATCCTTCGCAGCTCAGCCCATTCCTGCAGAGCACCACTGAGGTATTCGGGACCGTTGTCGCATCGGATGGCCTTCGGCTTGCCTCGCCACTCGATGATCTGATCTAGCGACCGGATCACCCGCGCCGAGGGCAACGACAGATCAACCTCGATGCCGAGGCCCTCTCGATTGAAGTCATCGAGTACATTGAACAACCGATATTGGCGTCCGTCGTTAAGGTTGTCGTGCATGAAGTCCATTGACCACACTTCGTTGATCGCCTCCGGAACTGCCAGGGGCCGCGGTACGTCCCGCACCAGGCGCCGCTTGGGCTTGATCCTCAAGTTCAGCTCCAGCAGCCTATAAATGCGGTAGACACGCTTGTGGTTCCACACGTAGCCCTTCACGTTGCGCAAGAACAGGTAGCACAGGCCAAAGCCCCAATTGCGCTGGTTGTGCGTCAGGCGCACCAGCCAGTCGGCGATTCGCTCGTTGTCGCCCGATAACTTCGGCTCGTAGCGGTAGCAGGTCTCGCTGACGCCAAAGACTCGGCACGCTTGGCTGATGCTGCGGCCCTTGCTCTTGACGGCCCAGATGGCCATCTCACGTCGCTGAGATGGCCTTACCATTTTTTTTGGAGTGCTTCCTTCAGGATCGCCGAGTCCATCTGGGACTCGGCGTACATCTTCTTCGGCCGTCGGTTTTCCTCCTCGAGTTCCTTGACCCGAGCAAGCATGGAAACATCCATGCCTCCATACCGCGATCGCCACTTGTAAAACATGGCCGCGCTGACGCCGGTCTCCCGGCAAAGCGACGCCACTGGCTCCCCGGCCTCCGCTCGCTTGATCAAACCAACGATCTGGCTGTCCTTGAGGCTCGCGTTTACGGTCAGCGCCTGCTGACGAAAAGTTGCACAGGTTACCCGGCTTCTGTTGACTCGCCGTTGGCGTTAAGTTGCCTTCCCGCGTTTGGCGGCTAATGCATTCAACGGTCCAAGGCGCGTCCAAATTACAGGAGTGAACGGTATGGCTACGAAATCCAAGCAGCGTAAAGTGCAAAAAGAAAACCCCGACGCGAACGAGCTTCTCGTTCTGGAACTGCAGGCGATCCACAATGCGGAGAGTCAACTTTCCCGGGTACTTCCGAAACTTTCTAAGGCTATCGATTCGGAAACACTCGGTGGCATGGTTGATGAAAGATTAGCGGAGGGGGAGCGAATCATTTCGGAAATTGAAGCGGTATTTGATGAAATGGAGGAAAGTCCCGGCCGCCGCAAGAATGTCGCGGCGGAAGGCTTGATCAACGATGCGCGTGAACACATTCAGGAAATCGCAGCTGGCCCGGCCCTGGACGCAGTGTTGATTGCTGCGCTGCAGAAGACTGAGCATTATTGCATCGCGGCGTGGGGTACGGCTAAATCTCTCGGGGCTGCGGTGGAGCAGAAAAGTGCAGTTCGCGCGATGGAGCGCGCTCTTCGTGAAGGCGGCAAATATGACGATCGTTTGACCGCCCTGGCCGAAGAGGAGATCACCCCAGCGCTGTTAGCGCAAGCCGAAGAGTCGACTGAAGAGAACCAGAGCGGGGGCCGAGGCCGACAAGAAAACGGTGGAGGTCGCCGGGCATCATCATAGATTCACAAAACGCCCTGCTCGCCCTGGTTTTGGGTGAGCAGGGCTTTCCTCTGATCCTTTCGAAAGGCTCCTCATTCGAGAATAATTTTGCCAACCGTTCAGGATCGACCGGCTTGGTGCAGTGATGGTCGAAACCGCTTGCATCTGCGGGGCACCGGCCGCACTGGGCCGAGCCGCACCACGACGATTACGGAGATACAAGCTTTCCCGTAGCGGATCCCGGCAATTAATATTTTCCATATTCAAGCCCACGGCGGTCGATTCCCGGCTAGCGTTTCTTCTTGGGAACTTTTTCACGGTTACGGCGGGCTTCGGAGAGACCGATGGCGATTGCCTGCTTTTTACTCGTCACCTTCTTGCCAGTGCTGCCACTTTTAAGCGTTCCGGCTTTGCGCTCATGCATGACTTTCGCGACTTTGGCGCCACTTGCCTTATTGTATTTTCTGGCCATCTGCAGGTCCTTGACTCATTGCCGAGCAATTACAAAAAAAATGTTAATCCTTGATACCTGCCTTAGAAGCAATGGCTTGAATCTTTTGGAGGTGCATCCTAAGCGTCGGCAAAGTGGCTACGGCGAATGCTTTGACCTCGGGGTCTCTCCCGTCCGTCGCTTCTTTCTGGAACTCTTTTATGTCCGCCTTATGATCATCAATCATTCCTTTGACGTAAGATTTGTCGAACGATTGGCCGTACATCATGTCTCGTTTATTTTTCGAGGCCTTCTGCATCAGACTGGGACTGTCCGGTAAGCTCACTTGTTTGGCGGCGGCCACTGTTTTCAGCCTGTCGTTGGCGGCTGTGTTGTCCGTGGCCATCATGGCGCCAAAATCTTTCACTGCGGGGTTCGTAGCCTTCTGCTGCGCCAACTGACCGAGCTCCGCCTCCGAAATACCCCCTTCGGCGGCCTTCTTAATGAAACTCGAATCGGGCGAATCGGCTATTGCCACCGAAGCCGCGAAATCATGGCTAGCGATATCCAAGGGGTTTTCATAGTACTTTCCTCAAGTTGATCCTATCGTTTCCCAAATTCATTGATGACGACATCCGGTCTCGCGGCTATACGCGGCTATACCCATTCACGGCTGCCCTTGGCCTCCGCCGGCGCCGTAAATATTGCCCGTCGTGTAACTGGCATCACTGGCCGCCAGTTGCACGTAGATCGAAGCAAGCTCTGCGGGTTGGCCTGGGCGAGCCATCGGTGCGGTACTGCCAAATTGCTTGTACTTCTGGACCTGCGCACCGCCACTGATTTGCAGGGGCGTCCAAATAGGACCCGGTGCAACGCCATTAACGCGGATACCTCGGCCGGCGAGCTGCTTCGCCAGAGATTTCACGTAGTTCATCGTCGCCGCCTTGGTTTGGGCATAGTCGTAGAGATCGGCGGATGGATCGTAGGCTTGTTCGGAGGTGGTGCCAATAATGCAAGACCCTTCGCTCAAATGCGGCAAGGCCGCTTTGATGATATAGAAGGGTGCGTAAATATTGGTCTTCATCGTCGCATCGAAATCCTCATCGCTGATGTCGAGGATTGAGATCTTCGACTGTTGCCGGCCGGCGTTATTGACTACGACGTCGAGGCCGCCGAGCTTTTGAACCGCTTCGTCGACTAATCGCTGACAGAACGCGCGATCACGGAGGTCGCCCGGAATGGCGTACCCCTGCCGACCGGCGTCTTTTATAAGCTGGATGACTTCGCGGGCGTCCGGTTCCTCCGTGGGATAATAGTTAATCGCCACATCCGCGCCTTCCCGTGCATAAGCGATGGCAGCTGCACGACCCATCCCTGAATCACCGCCAGTGATCAGTGCCTTACGGCCTACCAGACGTCCCGAGCCTTTATAGCTCGTCTCGCCGTGGTCAGGCTTGGGATTCATCCTCCCGGCAAGGCCGGGCCAGGGTTGTGTTTGCTCTTGAAATGGGGGCTTCGGATACTTGGTGCGAGGGTCATCTTTCGCCGCGGACCCGGGTGCTCGCGGCGATGAGCCTTGAGAAGAATCTTGTTGCTGCGCCCGCGATGTGCTGCCCGCGGCAGCAGCTAAGCCAAGGCCGACAAGGCCTACCGCTTGTCGACGCGAAAGAGATTCGTCCATTGCACAGCTCCCAGAGGTAAAGTCGCATTCTCTGCTGCGAAATGCCGAATTCACGTTAGGTAAAGGCCGCGAGACCCTGTAAGGCTTCTGCCGACGTCGCGTTAGTAACCGTGCGCTGTTGAGTGTAGATCGCTGAAGCTCAGTCGTGTTTCCAACGAGGGACCGGGTCCGCCACTTGTGCCAGTAGGCTGGGGCTTCTTCCTGGAGCGCCATTGAGTCATATGTCTCATCCCCCCCCCGCCGTAGTATCGCGGGCATACGGACGGGGTTGATTCCGGCGTTGTAGCTGTCGCGCATGAGCGCGTTCGCCGGCATCATGATATGCACGCTCTCGATCGCCGTACCGTCCGCCTTCACAGAGCGGCCCCAGAGGCCCGCAAAGGCAAATACTGGCTGATCTACCACGGCGATATAGAACGGTGCCTTGCGGCGTTCAGCATTCGTGCGCCACTCGTAAACCCGGCGGCCACTCGCATGCACCGCTTGCCGCGAGACCCGGGATCGCGATAACTCGGAGCGGTCTCGACGGTCTCGCTTCGAGCGCTGTGGAAAACTTGCCGGGCTCCCATTGGCGAAGAAAGGAATCAGGCGAATCGCCATTTCTCCCGGAGCGATGGCAAACGTTTAGCATGGAACGAGCCGATCCCAACCGCTCCATGATTGGCCAAAATGTATCCGCCTCGGTCTCGATGTCGGGCGTCGGCGTCGTCCACGATCGCGTCTTGTAGCACCGCGAGCACTCCTTCCCAAAGACCAAAGAAGTAGATCAGCATGCCCGTGGTATCAGGCCGCGTCACGTAACATTTCGGAACAGATGTTGTGAGTTCAGGTCGTAAGAACGAGGGTGACCCAGGCAAGCTTATCTCGTCGGCGAGTGTCATTCGGAAATAATTGTTGCCGCGCTGTGGGCTTACCAAGCCGCAGCCAGAAGCGACACTTGCCGCTGATAACGCTCGGGCACTCGCGGATAGCCGCCAATCCTCGGACTACTTGAGCAATTTACCGTGGTCGCCCGGTACTGGAACTCATTGAACGACGGCCTGCAGTTTGGTTACTGTTCGCCGATGGTCCGAACGCCGCACCGTCTCCGATCCGCTTGAGGCAACCGCCCAACCGCGCTGGCACGTCTTGCTCAGCATGCACGGCTCTCTGATGGAAGCGCACCCCGTGCCCGCTGACAGCCTTCAAACGCCTGTTCATCGATCTGCTGTTGAAGGCGATGACCGCGGGCGGGGACGTGGGCGAATTCTAGTCGACATCGGGACCGTACTTTTGCAATCGAAATCCTGACCCGGCGCAAAGTCAGCATCAGCCATGCCGACCCGCACGGGGAGCAACGTTCGGTGTAATGGAAAAACAGACTTCGGTCTTTGATGTACTACAGCGCCACGGGAACCGAAACAGGAAGGGTGAGGGTGGCTCGGCTAAAGCTCCGGGCCGGCGCCGCTGAAGCGGGGTCCGGGGGCAATCATAAGCCGAAGCCTTTACGTGCCTTGCTAACCAACGCGTGGCGCGATTGGTGCCAAAGCCGGACACTCCGCGACTTGGACTCGACTGAAACACTTGAGGTGGACATTCTCGCCACCTTGTCGGGAATGTCTTGCAGAAGATCGAGGTAGTGTCCCTAGTCGCACCCGGGTGTAATGGGCCAACCTATAGTTCCAACTTATCGAAGAGTTCATGAACATGGCAACAAATCCCCCTACCGGCGATGGCCAACGAAATGGTGGAGTGCGCAAGCGCAGTCAAATTCGCTCGCCGCTGACAGGCAATGAGACAAAACGCGATCGCCAGACGGGTGAATTCATGGCGCAGAAGAAGAATGGTGGCAAGTTCAAAGGCGTCCGTCAGGAAAAGTAACTGGTGGCCAGAAATCCATCGACAATGTGATCGAGCGACTCAAGATAGAGGCCGATAAGGGCTGTGCCGATGGGTCTCGGTGCCAACGGGGTCATAGTGGAGCCTTTTGATGCCAAGACGGGATCCACTGGCACTGGTGTGGGCTGGGATCCTATGGACGTCGGAGTGGGCGTGGGTCGCCCCCTTGGGATTTATAAAAAGTCCCGACATGGGGATGCGATCTCTGTCCCCCACTTCCACGAACTCGAGGGCCCACGTGAGGAGAGCTCGACGGGGACGCCGTTTCCGCGCGGGGTGCTGCCTGCTAACTTGCTACTTCAGGCATCGTATTTGCCGGACTTTATTGGGAAAGAATCGTGGTAGACATGATTGGTTGGGGAAGTTCGCTCATTCTGCTGTTAATGCGCATACGTCAGGTGTACACGCAGTGGCGGAGCCACGCATCGGCCGGACTGTCTAAATGGCTGTTATTGGGCAGCTGGGGGTGCCGACCGGCTAATCATGTATAGCTACCTCTTGCACAATTGGGTGTTTGTCAATTCCATCATCGCGATCTTAATCACGGCCTTCGTCGGCGAATTTCTTCCTGTTCGCAATCGTAAAACCGCTGCCCGATCCGAAAGCGGTTCGCCGGGCCTCGTTTTTTCCGCGACGTGACAACTACGATGGCAAGCGAGGCACCGGATGCGGATGGGGCTGGTCTGGACTCATCGCGACCTCAGGTTGACTGCGCCGTTATCGGAGGAGGACCGGCCGGTCTTACGGCCGCGTTGTATCTCGCGCGGTTTCGCCGGCGGGTCGTCGTCATCGATGCCGGGCAAAGTCGCGCGGCCTTGATCCCGGTAAGCCATAACTATCCTGGCTTTCCGCAGGGCATCTGCGGCAATGAGTTGCTCGACCGCTTGCGTGCACAAGCCCGTCTCTATGGAGTCGAAATCGTCAAAGGAACAGCCCACTCGTTATGCCGATTCGAGTCGGTCTTCGAGCTGAAAGTCGACCAGCGCCCCGTCCGGGCGCTTAAACTTCTCGTCGCGACCGGCGCTATCGACCGCAAGCCCGAGATTCCGGACTTGCACGACGCGACGTTGGCGGGCGCCATCCGCTGGTGCCCCATTTGCGATGGGTTTGAGGTGCAAGACTTGGTGGTCGGCCTGATTTCGCCGCCTCGGGAGGGCTATAAGCATGCTCTCTTCTTGAGGACCTACACGCGCACTCTGCGATGGTTTGTACAGGGGAATGTCGAGGAGATCGACCCAGCCCAGTTGGCGAGCCTTGCTGATCTGAATATCGAGGTCATTGGCAGCGCCATCAACGCGATTAAGACTCATCCCGGCCCTAGAGTAAACGTCCTAACGGATAGCGGCGCATCCTATCTCCTCGATACCTTGTATCCGATGGTTGGTTGCCACCCCTCCGTTGAGATTGTGCAGGGCCTTGGAGTTCGCCAGGACGACCTTCAGCAGTTGTGGGTGGACGAGCATCAGCAAACCTCGGAACCTGGTATTTATGCCGCCGGCGATGTTGTTCACGCCCTCAATCAGATGAGTGTGGGAGCAGCCCATGCGGCCGTAGCCGCTACTGCCATCCACCGCGCCCTACCCCCTAACTACAAGTAAGCGCCATTCAGTAATGGTACTGGTAGCCGTTTAAGTTGTTGCCGATCGCGAATCATGCAGGCCGCCCAGTGACCGGCAGATCAGTTTCTCCCCCGTCGCTGCCGACCGTGTTGCGCATACGCGCGTATTCTCATAGGGATTGGTAGGTCCCCTGATGCGCAACATCAAATGTTACCTCTGCTGGGACTAGATCTGCCGACATACGAACCGAAGTCTTCATCGCTTAATGCCCAACGCCCGAACAGCGCTGCTGATCGGCACGCGAGTCATCCATTACCTACAAATGAATTGGAAATGAAGAGCTAGCGCAGATTTTCGAAGGCTTTAATTTTTGTATCCCCGAACCAGTCATGACACCGGGATGGAGACGTCGATGCAATGCTGGGTGCTTGGACTTGTCTCAGCCGGAATTTTTGCACTCTTCTATGGGCTCTTCGCCGGGCAGCTGAGCGTAACCGAGAGCATGACGCTGATCCTGCCGCTGATCGCTGCGGTTGGGCTCACGTGGGGACTTCATCGCGTCGCCGGGCGCCGCTTCAAGCCCCAGGCGCCTTGGATCCGGTTGATGGCAGGGACATCGTCATCGATTGCAAAGGACACGGTCAAGGTGGGCCTTTTTCTTGCGAAGGTGGTGTATCGGCGTCCGCCGGGCCCGGCGGGACGCCTGTTGAAGCAGCCTTTTCGTTTAGGCGATGACACGAGCGGTGATGCGACCCGTCGCGCGCTCGTTGCGGCGGCTGTGTCGGCCTCCCCCGACCGATTCGTGATCGATCTGAAAGCGGATAACAGCCTCCTCGCGCATAGCCTCGTTGGGGACACCGATGAGTCGGATCGGGAGTGGCCCGTATGACCGGTTGGATGACGGCAACGCTTGTACTCCTCCCCCCGTTTGCGATCGCGGCGCTCCACGCCAGCCGCGGCACATTGCCTCAGCGCGTTGTCGGGCTGCAGTGGGCCGCCTCGACTGCTATCGGCTTGTTGACGCTATTGACCTTTGCCTTGGACCAAAGCTCGTTCATTGACCTGCCACTCGCGTTGGCACTTCTCAGCCTGCCCGGAACGCTCCTCGCTGTGTTGTTCTTGGAGCGCTGGCTATGAGGCTCTGGATCGATGTTTTTATCGCGCTGGCGGTCGCCGCCGGCTGGCTAGGGTGTCTGGGCTACGTCAGACTGCGCGATCCGCTCGATCGGGTGCATTGCGTGACCTTTTCCAACATTGCCAGCGGTTTGATGTTGCTCATCGCGGCGCTCATGAACGACGGGATGGCGAGCCGCCCGCTCAAAATTGGTCTCATCTGGGTCATCACCATCATCTCGGGCGCGATCACCTCGCAGGCGACGGGGCGCGCGCTTGTCACTCGGGCGCAGCAGGTATGACGCTCCTCATCATCGTGACCCTGATCCTCGCGGCCTTTGCAGGCACCGGCGTGGTCTTTGCGCGCACGCCGCAGCGGCAAGTCTTCGCCATGGGCGCCAATGGGCTCGTGCTATCGCTGCTCTTCATGGCAATGCAGGCACCGGATGTGGCGTTTGCAGAGCTCATCATCGGTGCGGTCGCCCTGCCGTTCCTATTTTTCGTGGTGCTGGCCCGCACCCGGATGGACCGCGGCGAAGGGGCGGCGCCCGCGCAGAGGTCGCCCCCATGAATCGTCACGCGCGCATGGTCCTATTCATCCTCGCCTGGGTGGTTCTCCTGCCCGCGATCGCGGTTCTTGGGCGCCATATGCCTGCCTTCGGCACCCATCCCCTCCCCTATGGTGATCTGATCAATCGCGTCGCGCCGCCGGAGCGTCATGTATCGAATACCGTAAGCGCGGTGAATTTCGATTATCGCGGCTTCGATACGTTGGGCGAGGAATTCATGCTGGTGTGCGCGGTGACGGGCGTCGTGGTGGTACTGCGGGGCAATCGGGGCGAGCAGGTAGGCGCAGCGCCTGGCATGGTGCAAGGCCGGGCAATCATCCCTAGAAGCGATACCACGGTTCTCATCACGCGTTGGGCGGCGCCGCTCATCGTGCTCTTTGGCCTATACGTGGGATTACATGCGATGACGACGCCCGGCGGGGGATTCCAGGGCGGCGTGATTGTAGCCTCAGGGCTGCTGCTCATCTATTTGGGTCAAGGGTATCGCACGTGGCGACAACTCCTGCCCTCACCTTGGCTCGACGCGTTGGAAGGCGGAGGCGCCGCGCTGTATGCGTTGAGCGGCGTGTGCTCGATGCTTCTCGGTCAGGCGTATCTGACGAACGTGCTCCCTTTGGGCACCTTTCGCGATGTGTACTCCGGAGGCCTCATGCTGATTGAGAACTTGGGGGTGCTATTTGCGGTCGCGGGCGGATTTACGGTCCTCTTCAGTGAGCTGCTCGAAGAAACCCGCGCCGAGCGCTCCAAGGACACTTGAGATGATTGCCATCTTGCCCTGGGCCTGCGCGGGATGGCTATTGTGCGTGGGCTTCTACGGTATCGTCACGTGCAAAAGCTACGTCCATTTGATCGGCTGTTTGTCGGTGGTGCAATCCTCAACGTATGTGCTGTTGCTCGCGGTCGGCTATCGGTGGGATTCGATCGCACCCATTTTCTTTTCGAAGCCGCCCGCCACTCCGGCCGTAGATCCCGTGCTGCAGGCGCTGGTGCTCACCGATGTCGTAGTGGGCGCCGCGGTGACCGCGCTGCTGCTCGCCTTCGCGTTGCAATTGCACAAGCGGCAGGGCTCACTGAATCCAGACGAACTAAAGCCCCTGCGTCCATGAATCTCGCCACGCTGGTTCCACTCTTGCCGCCCCTCGTGGTGGTGGGCCCCCTCCTCACGGCCGGACTTCTGCTTGCCGCCAGTCACCTGCTGCCGCGGCGATTTGCCGATGTGATCGCACTGGGGGTGGCGCTGGTCGTGACGGCAGCGTGTCTTGCCATGGCCTCGCGCACGCAGGCGCACCCCCTCGTGTATTGGTTTGGCGGCTGGGCGCCGCGCGAGGCTTTTCCCATCGGCATCGGCTTTGTCGTCGATCCGATCGGGGCGCACGTAGCGGCGTTCACTGGGCTGCTGTTTGCCGCGTCGATCACGTTTGCCTGGGGCTACTTCGATGAAGTGCATGCCCATTTTCATGTGCTCATGCTGTTATTCATGGCCGGCATGATCGGCTTTTGTTTGACCCACGATTTGTTCAATCTATTCGTGTGGTTTGAGATCATGAGCGTGGCCGCGTTCGCGCTGACCGGCTACCAATTGCGCAGTTCTGCGCTGGAAGGGGCCTTGAACTTCACCATCATCAATACCCTCGGCAGCTATCTGTTTCTCGCCGGCATCGGTCTCATTTATTCGCAATTGGGCGCCTTGGACTTCTCGGCACTGGGTCTGGGCGTGGCGGCCCACCCGCACGGGCTCGTTGTCATCGCCTCGTTCATCTTGTTGATGACGGCGCTGCTCATCAAAGCGGCGCAGGTCCCCTTTCATTTCTGGCTTGCGGATGCGCACGCCGTAGCCCCCAGTCCTGTGTCGGTCATCTTCTCCGGCGCCATGGTGGCCATGGGTCTTTTCGGGATCGCAAGGCTGACGTGGTCGGTCTTTTCCGGCGCCCCCGCCGTGTGCCACGTGATCGAGCGCTTCTTTATTGCGTTGGGCGCAACCAGCGCCGTGTTAGGCGCGCTCATGGCGATATCGCAGCGCCACCTCAAACGCCTGCTCGCATTCTCCACCATGTCGCACATGGGGGTCTTGTTGATGGCTTTAAGCTTGCTCGACCGGACGGCGCTCTCAGGGATGGTGTCGTATGTGCTCGGACACGGACTCGCGAAAGGCGCGCTCTTTATGATCGCGGGGATCTTGTTGGCGCTGTGTGGCGGCATCGATGAACATCAACTGCGGGGCGCAGGACGAAGGCTGTGGCCCGTCGGCATCGTCATGGGCGTAGCTGCCTTGCTCATCGCAGGACTACCCTGGGGTCTGATGGGGCGCGGCGCCGAGATGCTTCACAGCGCTGCGGCTGCTCACGGCAAGCCGTGGATCCCCGTCGTGATTCTTACCGCCGGGGCGTTGACGGGCGGCGCCATCTTGCGGGCGACGGGGCGGATATTTTTAGGTCTGGGGCGAGTGCCGGGGATTGAAGCCGACGCTCCGACGGAGGCCGATGGCGAGAAGGCCGACCGGCCGCTCTGGCTCATGCTCTTGCCCGCGGGCGTCCTCATCGCGATCGCGTTGCTGCTGCCCTATCAACCAGCGGAGGTGTACGCGGACACGGCGTCTTTCATCCGTCCCGATCACGGCATGATTCTGGGAATCGGTGCAGACGCGCGCGCACTCGATGCTTCAGCCCTCCTTCCGCCAGGCTCTCTCCTCTACAGTTGGTTGGGCGTCGGCGGGGCGCTGGCGCTCGCGGCCTTGAGCCTGTCGCGGATTCCCCGCCTAGGCGTCTTGACGCCCGCCTTTCGCGTGCTCCAGTCGTTGCATTGTGCTCACGTCGGCGATTACGCCGCGTGGCAATGCGTGGGTCTCGCCTCGCTGGTGATGGCGTTCACCTTTCTGTGATGCGGCCTACGCGCCAACGATCTCATCCGCGGGCGAAGGACCGCACACGCGGGTCCGAGCTAAGTCCTAGGATGCGGCGCTACCCTTGATCTAACTTTAATCACTCTAGGATCAAGTCATGCCCCGAGGCTTGTGGCGTGGTGCGGATTAGTCTACGCGCCGGTCCAGCAGCATACGGCGGTTCGACACAACACCACCCTGCTGCTGCATTTATTGGACAGCCAATTTTGCGAGCGCTCCTAGCCATGCTCATGCGCCGTTGCTCGACGTGGGATGGCGCTTTCGTAGAGAATCTCCTTTTGCCGGTACCAAAGACTTCTCAGAGCGCGCAGACTAGCTTAAGAACTATTAACAGCACACTGGGGGGAGCCCATAAAAACAGTAATTGCGTCAGCGTCACGGGATCATCCGATCAAGAATCAATGCCTGCCACGGGCGGCACGAGTCCTGCCGATTCATCGACACCCCATCGGCGTGTCCTTAAAAAGACGCCCACTGGGGCCCATCTCTGCCAACCACTCTGTCACGAAGGCAGCATTGGATGGAATGACGGAAGTGCAAGTTGGCCAGCTGGCAGTTCGAAAGGCGCAAAGCGATGGTGTTAAAAAGTTTGCCCAGCAAATGGTCACAGACCGTACAAAGGCGAATACCGAGTTGAATTCCGTTGCTGGGGGCAAGAATATCCTCCTCCCAACGCAGCTTGACGTTGAACATCAGTCGATGGTTGACGGACTCAATGGAAAAGGCGGCCCGCGTTCGATGCCGCGTACATTAGCCAAATGACAACCGCTCATGATAAGGCCATTGCGTTGTTCAACGCCGCGAAGGCCTCCAGCGATTCCGACATCGCAGCCTTTCCCGGCAAGACATTGCCGACGCTGCAGATTCACCGGCAGATGCTGAGCACCTTGCAAACATAGGAACAAGACGAGTTAGCCGCGATCGTCAAGCAGTTGCCGGAATGCGGTTCCGCCACCCGGCAGATCAAAATAACCTCGCTTGCAGCGGGGCGGGACGCAACCCGACAACAATCCCATGTTCATTGGATCGTGTTTTTTTGAACCGCGGATACGGCACTGGCGTCGCAGCAAAATAATAATTTCTATGTTTTCCCTTAGCAGCAGTATTCTTAACAGCTGTTTGCGTCAACGTTCACACGGAGGCGAACATGGGTACCGAAGCCATAGCCTCTTCGCTTCGACTCGAGCTGCGAACCGGCGAATGGGCCCTTGGGGACATACTACCTCTCTCTGACCGAGGGCCGCGAATCGAGACGGTCGAGGAGCATCCCAACTCATGGTCGGACGAGACGCCGGCCGCCAGACGTTTGAGGTCGTCCATATCCTTCTCGCCCTGCGACTCCATGAGCTCGCTGGTAATTGCAACTAGGCAGATCAGTACCTTGTCGCCTTGTCGTCGGAGTGAGAGCTTCGTATAAAGGCCTACGGACCTTATTTCAATAAGCGGCACTATGTAAAATCTTGTCGTTGAAGGCCGCAATATAATTTGCGGTCGCTTTACTACGTTACTTCACTGTCGATCGCCTGGGAATATTGCTATGTCTCAACACATCGAGAATCTACCCACTGGCAGCAAGCTGCTCGACGATCCGGTCCTTAATAAGGGCACCGCGTTCAGTGCTGCCGAGCGCAAGAAGCATGGCCTGGAAGGCTTGTTGCCCCCGACCGTCGAAACCCTGGAGCGGCAACTCGAGAGGGTCATGGGGCACTTGGAACAAAAGCCGAGCGACCTGGAACGATACGTATACCTGGTGGGCCTGTGCGACCGTAACGAGACCTTGTTTTATAAGACACTGATGTCCGACCCCGCACGCTTCGTGCCAATTGTCTACGATCCCACCATTGCCGATGCCTGCCTCACCTTCGGCCACCTATACCGGCGCTCGCGCGGCATGTACGTGACGCGCGACATGAAGGGGCGCATGGCACAGGTCCTGCGCAACTGGCCGCACCGGGATGTACGCTTCATCTGCGTATCGTCCGGTGGCCGCATCCTGGGCTTGGGCGATATCGGCGCCAACGGCATGGGCATCCCGATCGGCAAGCTGCAGCTCTACACCGCCTGCGCCGCGGTGCCGCCCGATTGCTGCCTGCCGGTGCTGTTCGACATTGGCACCACGAACGCGGCGATGCGGGCCGATCCGCTGTATCTCGGCCTGCGGGAAGCGCCGCCGACCTCCGAGGATGAGCTAGACTGCCTGGTCGACGAGTTCGTCGCCGCGGCCAACGAAGTGTTCCCGGGCGTGTGTGTCCATTTTGAGGACTGGAAGGGAACGGATGCCATCCGCTTGCTGGCCCGGTACTCGGACAAGGTGCTCTGCTACAACGATGATATCCAGGGTACGGCATCGGTCGCCCTCGCGGGGCTCGCCACGGCGCTGCAGATCAGCGAAACGAAACTGAAGAACCAGAGGATCTTGTTCTTGGGCGCCGGGTCGGCGGGGATTGGGATCTCCAACATGGTCGTCGGGGCGATGATAAGCGAGGGCCTGAAGAAGGAGGATGCACAGCAGCAGATCTCATTGTTCGACGTCGACGGACTGATCGAGCCCTCGCGTCAAGGATTATCACCCTCGCAAAAGGTCTATGCCCACAAGGCGCAGCCGACGAAGGATCTCAAGGCGGCGGTTGAAGCGTTCAAGCCCACGGTGTTGATCGGCGTGTCGACCACGGGCGGTGCCTTCACCGAGGGCGTGATCCGAGCCATGGCCAAGAACGTCGACCGGCCCATCATCTTCCCGCTGTCGAACCCGACCGACAAGGCCGAGTGCACGCCGGAACAGGCCTATACCTGGACGGACGGAAAGGCACTGGTCGCGTGCGGGGTGCAATTCCCCGACGTCACGGTGAACGGCAAGACCTACTATCCTGGCCAGGCGAACAACTTCTACATCTTCCCGGCGATCGGCCTCGCCGTTTACGCCACCCGGCCGAAGCGCATCACGGATTTGATGTTCATCGAGGCCGCCAAGGCCAGCGCCGACCAGGTCAGCCGCGATGACCGGGACCGGGGCATGCTGTTTCCCAAGCAGTCGCACATTCTGGAAACCGAGATCACCACCGCGACGCGAGTAGCGGAGCACATTTTCGACCAAGGCGAGGCGACCGTTGATCGACCTAAAGATGTGCGGGCTTGGATCGAGGCGATGACTTACAAGCCTGCCTACAAGCAGGAGACTTAAACATGGTCGACACAAATAAGGGTCCCGACCTGCGAGACCTGCCAATCGGCATCGATGCGAAAGGTGACCGCCGCGAGTTCTACAGCATGGGCGACATGTCTGTGCCCGCCGACCGGTACTTGGGTGCCCAGACGCGGCGCAGCCTGCAGCATTTTTCCGTCGGCAACGACAAGATGCCCAAGGAGGGGTGATCTTCCGCCAGGGCCAAGGCACCCCAGCCGCCGACCGCGAGATAGGCGTCCGCCCGCACTCCCAGGTTAGCGCCGTGCACGTGGGTATGCGTGCCATCGATGCCGAGCGGATAGGTGTGTTGGAAAATGTCTCGCACTGAATGGACCACACCGGGCTCGAGATCGAGTTCGACGATACCCGCCACGCACGCCCGTATCACCTTCGTTCGCGAACTCGAATTGGCGTGCCAACCAATCGAGTGGCACATGCGTGTCGGCATCGGTGTTGGCGAGCCAAATCTGCTCCCTCCGAATGCCCCGAAAGTGGCTCAGCGCCGCCGCGACCCCGAGATTACGAGCTGCGCCCGCGCACCGAACGTCATCTTCAATAACCTCTCCATCTTTTTGCAGCGCGCGCCGCGCACGCCTCGCCGTATCGTCGGTACACGCATCCGCGACGACAACGATCCATAAGCGATCCGAAGTGCCGAGCGCAGCATGCGCCTCCCGAATACTTCGTACGCAGCGGACAATCGTGTCCTCCTCATTCTGAGCGGGAACGACCACGCCTATGCACTATCGTCTATCGACAATCCTGTTTAACTCCATGAACCGTTGAGACCCCTGATTGCCGTATCATTTCCCTGGCGGCCCGGGCGTCAAGATGACGGGTTCAGACACCTCTTGTTCCGCCGCCGCCCAGTCGTCGATCTCATGGCCGGGCGCGAAGCCGCGATGTTCAGCGCGGTAGTAAGCCGCCTCGGCCACCAGTGCCTGCCGTTCCACCTCGGTGACGATACGCTTGGTAAACCGCAGCGGGTCGAATTGCACCCGGGGTGCAGGAGACCCGGCGTCGCGCCGAGGCCGCTTCTTTTCCCGTGCTGTACTCTGATTAAGAGACATGACAACCCCCCTCACCGTTTCCGTTATGAAATTTGGTATACCCGGGCAGCGGTCGTCCACCCAGGGTTAATTCTAAGAGACGGTTGTAGGGCGCGTCCGACGGCGTTTTTAAGAGGCGGCTCAGGGTTATCTCAGTGGCTTCAACACGTCGCCATCCGGCCGACAGCGGCGCGTCGAAGGATTACATAACGTTCAGAATCCGTCGGAGCGTT
>CAZZVN010000061.1:10523-24072 GCA_964657625.1 uncultured Steroidobacteraceae bacterium | reverse complement strand
TCCTCGATGGCCTTGTCCAAGCCCGCCCGCACCGCGCCGCTCGCCGTCAACAGACGGCCGAGATCGCCACGGTCGTCGCAGGCCGCGAGCACGAACAACTCGCTCGAGATGAACTGATCGCCGCGCTGCTGCGCGAGCTTGTCGGTCACGTTCAGGAGCTTGTTCAACTCGTTGCCGAGATGCACCTCCCCCGCCGAGCCCTCGACCTTGGGCAGCCGGTCGAGCGCCGCCGCGAGGTCCGAGCGCATCTTCGCCACGTTCACGCCCGCCTTCTCGAGCAGCGGCCGCGCGGTGCCCCCCTGCTGGTCGAGCAGGGCCGCCATCAGATGCACGGGCTCGATGTACTGGTTGTCACGTCCCACCGCGAGCGACTGCGCATCGGCGAGTGCCGCTTGAAACTTGGTCGTCAATTTATCCATTCGCATGAGTGACCCGCCGTGAAATCGTTGCCAATGGTCACTGAAATGGGGATGACGGCAGCTCAATTCAACCGAGCACCGCCCCCGCCGGCGCGATCCACACCAACGTCGCCTGCCGCCCCGTCACACCGTCACGCCGATGCGAGAAGAAGCGTCCCGGCTGCGCATGCGTACACTCACCGCCTCCGAACACCCGCTCCACGCCCGCGCGCCGCAGGCGCCGGCGCGCCAGGGTGAACAGATCCGCCGTGAACCGCCCCCGCGCATTGACGCCGAACGCGCGCTCACCCCCCGGGTCGCCCGCCAGCATCGCCTCCCGCACCTCCGCGCCGATCTCGAACGCCGCAGGTCCGATCGCCGGTCCGAGCCACGCGTACAACTGCGGTCCCGGCACGCCCAACGCCGCCACCGCCGCCTCGATCACGCCCGCCGCCAGCCCCCGCCACCCCGCGTGCACCGCCGCCACCGCCTCCCCCGAGGACGACGCCAGCAGCACGGGCAGACAATCGGCCGTCAGGATCGCGCACACCCGCCCCGGCGAGCGGGTCACCGCCGCGTCCCCGTCCTGAACCACGGCCGGGGCCCCGCCGCCCGCCGCATCCAAATCCACCACCCGCGTGCCGTGCACCTGCGACAACCACCGAGGCTCCCCCGGCAACCCCGCCTCAAGGCGCAGCGCCGCCCGATTACGCGCCACCGCGGCCGCCTCATCCCCCACGTGCCCGCCCAGGTTCAAAGAGGCGTACGGCGCCACGCTCGCACCCCCTCCCCGCAACGTCGACAACGCCCGCACCCGCGCCGGCACCGGCCACTCAGGCACCATCCAGGCAGGCGCCAGAGGTGCACGCCGCGTCACCGCAGCTCGGCAGCGCCCGCCGCCGCCTCCGCGTCCGCCCGCAGCGCCGCCACCAGCCCCGCGAAATCCTCCGGCACCGGCGCACTCAAGCTCACCACCGCCCCCGTGCGCGGATGCTCGAACGCCAGCGAGGCCGCATGCAACGCCTGACGCCTGAACGCCCGCAACGTGTCGAGCAATGCCGGCGACGCCGCCCGCGGCGGCAACAAACGCCCGCCGTAGACCGCGTCCCCCACGATGGGATAATGCAGATGAGCCAGGTGCAGTCGTATCTGGTGCGTGCGTCCCGTCTCGAGCTTGACCCGCAGATAGCTGTGGCCGCGAAAGCGCTCGAGCACCCGGTAGTGGGTGACGGCGGCCCGACCGTCCTGCCGCACCGTCATGCGCAACCGGTCGGTGCGGTGGCGGCCGATGGGCGCATCCACGGTGCCCCCGCCCGTCATCACCCCCACGCACACCGCCAGGTACTCCCGCGACACCGTGCGCGCCATCAGCTGACGCGTGAGCGAGGTCTGCGCCTCGAGCGTGCGCGCCACCACCAGCAGACCGCTGGTGTCCTTGTCGAGGCGGTGAATGATGCCCGCCCGCGGCAGCGCCGCGAGCGCCGCATCGCGGCCCAGCAGGGCGTTCTGCAGCGTGTGGAACGGGTTGCCGGCGCCCGGGTGCACCACCAGCCCCACCGGCTTGTTGATCACCAGCACGTCGGCATCCTCGTGCACCACGTCGAGCGGGATCAGTTCCGGCGCGACCTCCGGGGCCGCGGGTTCCGCGGCCCAGCGCACGCTGATCCGGTCGCCGCCGTCCACCACGTCGCGCGGCTTGCACGGCAGCCGCCTCAGCAGCACCTGCCCCGCCTCGATCCAGCCCTTGATGCGGGTGCGCGAATGCGCCGGCAGCAGCTGCGCCAAGGCCGCGTCCAGCCTTGCCCCGGCGAGTTCCGGCGGAATTTCCAGGTGGATGAGGTGGAACTCTGGGTTCATAGGAGCACTCGAAGCTAGCTTGCGGGCATCGGGTATACTCGCCCGTCGTTTTGGACCGCCCCGTTCGTCGGAACTCATTGTAAGGAATCGCCATTGAGACTGCGTGATCTTGTCCGCCCGAGCCGCATCCTGATTCTCGCCGCGGGGCTGGCGCTGCTGACCACCGGCTGCCGAACCCACCGCGTCGATGAGGCCAAGTCCGGCCCCGAAGTGATCTATGCGCGTGCGCAGAAGTCGATGAAGAACTCGAGCTACGGCGAGGCCATCAAGCAGCTCGAGGCCCTGCAGTCCCGCTTCCCGTTCAGCGAGCCCGCCCGCCAGGCCCAGCTCGACATGATCTATGCCTATTACAAATCGCGTCAGATCGAACCCGCCATCGACGCCGCCGACACCTTCATCCGTGAAAACCCCACCAATCCGCGCGTCGACTACGCCTATTACATGAAGGGGCTGGTGTACTTCGAACGCCAGGCAAATTTCCTCGAGCGCTATTTCAACGTCGACCTGTCGAACCGTCCGCCGGTCAACGCCCGCAAGTCCTTCGAGGCGTTCGACGAGCTGGTGAAGAAGTATCCGCACAGCGAATACGTCGGCGACGCCCGGCAGCGCATGGTGTTCCTGCGCAACCGTCTCGCCGATTTCGAACTGCACGTCGCGTTGTACTACATGCGCCGCGGCGCCTATGTGGGCGCCATCAACCGCGCCAAGTACTGTGTCGAGAACTACGACGGCGCGCCGGCCGTGCGCGGCTCCATGAAGGTGCTGGTGGACGCCTACCGCCAGCTGCAGATGAACGACCTCGCCGGCAACGCCGAACGCGTCTATGCCGCCAACTATCCCGGCAACACCCAGGACATTGCCGACAAGAAGTCCTGGTGGCGACGCTGGCTGTGAGTCAGTGCGATTTGTAGCCGCTGGTGATGGGATAGCGCCAATCGCGGCCGAAGGCGCGGCCGCTGACGCGCACGCCGGGGGGCGCCTGACGGCGTTTGTATTCGTTACGTTTGACCAGATCGAGGATGCGTCCCACGGTCTCGCGGTCGAAGCCGCGGGCCGCGATCTGGTCCACCGATAAATCATCCTCGATGAACGCTTCCAAAATGGGATCCAGCACCTCGTAGGGCGGCAGACTGTCGGTGTCCTTCTGCTCGTGCCGCAGCTCGGCCGACGGCGGGCGCTCGATGACCCGCAGCGGGATAACCGGCGATTGCGCATTGCGCCAGGCGCACAGGCGATACACCAGGAGCTTGCTGCAATCCTTGATGGGCGCGAAGCCGCCGGCCATGTCGCCGTACAGCGTCGCGTAGCCCACCGCCATCTCGCTCTTGTTGCCCGTGGTGAGCAGCATGCGTCCGGTCTTGTTGGAGATGCCCATGAGCAGCACCCCCCGGCAGCGCGACTGGATGTTCTCCTCGGCCGTGTCCGGGGCACGGCCGGCGAACTGCGCGGCGAGCGCGGCGAGCGTGGCCTCGAACATCCCCTCGATGGAAATCTCGCTGTGCGCGACCTTGAGCCGGGCCGCCTGTTCCGCCGCGTCGTCCTTGCTCATCTGCGAGGTGTAGCGCGACGGCATCGCCACCGACTGCACCCGGTCCGCGCCCAGGGCGTCGACCGCGATGCACAGCGTCAACGCCGAGTCGATGCCGCCGGACAGCCCGAGCACCACGCCCGCGAAACGATGCTTGTCCACGTAGTCGCGGGTGCCCTGCACCAGCGCCCCGTATACGCTTTCCTCCTGGCCCTGCAGCGCCACCACCGCCGCCGGGCGCGGCCGCACCGCCCCGGCGCGCGCGATCGACGACTCCTCGGCGGCGTCGGCGGCCAGGTCCACGCCGTACAAGCCTTCGGTGAAGGCCGGGGCGCGCAAGGTGACGCTGCCCTGCGCATCCATCACGAAGGAATTGCCGTCGAACACCAGCTCGTCCTGGCCGCCGATCAAATTGACGAATACGAGCGGAATGCCCGTCTCCGCCACCCGCGCCGACGCCACCTCCCGCTCGCGCTGCGTCTGTTTGTCCACCTCGTAGGGCGAGGCGTTGATGATCAGCAGCACCTCGGCGCCCGCCGCACGCGACTGCGCCGCCGGGCCGGGCTCCCACACGTCCTCGCACACCAGAATGCCCGCCTTGATGCCGTTCAGCTCCACCACCGTCGGCTGTGAGCCCGGCGTGAAGTAGCGCTTCTCGTCGAACACCCGGTAATTCGGCAGACACGCCTTGCGATGGTTCGCGAGCACCACCCCGTCGCGGATGACGATGGCCGAATTGAAGATCAGCGCCTGGTCGTACTCCGGGTAGCCCGCCACCAGCGTGATGCCGCGCACCTCGCGCTTGAGGCGCTGGAGCGAATTCGCCACCTGCGCACGCATGCCTGAATGAAACAGCAGATCCTCGGGCGGATAGCCCGACACGGCCAGTTCCGGCAGCAGCACCACGTCCGCCGCGAAGCCGTCCCGCGCCTCGTGGGCCGCCGCGATGATGCGCGAGGTGTTGCCGTCCACGTCGCCGACCACCAGGTTCAGCTGCGCGAGGACGCAACGCAGGTGCCGCGCAGGGGTCATCGCTCCCCTACTTGGGCTTGCGCGGCGCGGGCCGCGACGCGGTTTTGCGCGCCGGCCCTTTCGCGGGTTTCGCCGTCTTCGCTGACGGTTTGACGCCCTTCGCCGCCGGCTTGGCGCCCTTCGCAGCCTTGGCCGTACTCGCCGGTGCCTTACCGGCGAACTTCGACCCCCTGCCCGTGGGCTTCGCGGCCCTGGCCACGGGTGCCGCTGTCCTGCCCACCGGTGCCCGCCCGGCGGCCTTGCCCACAGGGCCCTTGACCACGGCCGCCTTCAACGGCGTCGACGGCCGCTTGGGCGCTTTCGGTGCCGCCTTCACGGGCGCTTTTACCGGTGTCTTGGCACGCCGCGGCAGGTTGCCCAAACGCTTCGCGATGGCCGAGCCGAGTTCCGCCGGCGAACGCACGGTGGTGATGCCCGCCGCTTCCAACGCTTCGAACTTCGCCGCCGCCGTGCCCTTGCCGCCGGCGACGATGGCCCCCGCGTGGCCCATGCGTTTGCCCGGCGGCGCCGCGACACCCGCGATGTACGCCACCACCGGCTTGCTGACGTGATCGGCGATGAACGCCGCCGCCGCCTCCTCGTCGCTGCCGCCGATCTCGCCCACCATGACGATGCCCTCGGTCTGCGGATCGTGTTCGAACAGCTCCAACACGTCGATGAAATTCATGCCGCGCACCGGATCGCCGCCGATGCCGACGCAGGTGCTCTGGCCGAGGCCGTTGTTGGTGGTCTGGAACACCGCCTCGTAGGTCAGCGTGCCCGAACGCGAGACGATGCCGATGCGGCCCTTCTTGTGGATGAAGCCCGGCATGATGCCGATCTTGCATTCGCCCGGCGTGATGATGCCCGGGCAGTTCGGCCCGATCAGGCGCGTCTTGTAGCCGCCGAGCGTGGTCTTGACGCGCACCATGTCGTTGACCGGAATGCCCTCGGTGATGCAGACGATGAGTTCCACGCCCGCATCCGCCGCCTCGAGGATGGCGTCCGCCGCGAACGGCGCCGGCACGTAGATCATGCTCACCGTCGCGCCGGTGGCCTCCACCGCCTGCCGGGCGGTGTCGAACACCGGCAGGCCGAGGTGATGCTGGCCGCCGCGGCCGGGCGTCACGCCACCCACCACCTTGGAGCCGTAGGCGATGCACTGTTCCGAATGGAAGCTGCCCTGCTTGCCCGTGAAGCCCTGACAGATGATTTTCGTGTTTTCGTCGACCAGAATGCTCATGAATGGGCTCCCGCCATCTGCACGGCCTTGGTGGCCGCATCGGTAAGATCGCCGGCCGCCGTGATGGCCAGCCCGCTGTTCGCCAGAATCTCCCGCGCCTGGGGCGCGTTCGTGCCTTCCAACCGCACGATTACCGGCAGGCTCACGCCCACCTCCTTGACCGCCGCGATGATGCCCTCCGCGATCATGTCGCAGCGGACGATGCCGCCGAAGATGTTGATCAGGATGGCCGTCACCTTCGGATTCGACAGGATCAGCTTGAAGGCCGCGCTGACCCGCTCCTTGGTGGCGCCGCCGCCCACGTCGAGAAAATTGGCCGGCGCCCCGCCGTGCAGCTGGATGAGATCCATGGTCGCCATGGCGAGGCCCGCGCCGTTCACCATGCAGGCGATGTTGCCGTCGAGTGAGACGTAGTTGAGCTCATGCTCCGCCGCCTTGCGCTCCATGGCGTCCTCCTGCGAGGCATCCCGCATGGCCGCCAGGTCCTTGTGCCGGAACAGGGCGTTGTCCTCGATGCCGATCTTGGCGTCGAGCGCGAGCAGGTCCCCCTCGCCGTTCACGATCAAGGGATTGATCTCCACCAGCGCCGCATCCTGTTCCAGGTACAGCTTGTAGAGCGCATGCGCGATCTTGCCGAACTGACCGATCTGCGCACCGGTGAGGTCCAGCGCGAACGCCAGCTGGCGGCACTGGAAATCCTGCAAGCCCGCCGCCGGATGGATGTTCACGTGGATGAGCTTCTCCGGGGTGTGCTCGGCCACCTCTTCGATGTCCATGCCGCCGGCCGACGACGCCACGAACGCGATCCGGCCCGCTTCGCGGTTGAGCACGAGGCTGAGATAAATCTCGCGGACGATCTTCGAACCCACCTCCACGTACACCTGATGCACCGGCAGCCCCTCGGGGCCGGTCTGATGCGTGACCAACGTGGTACCCAGCATGGCCTTGGTCGCCGCCCGCACCGCCTCCAGATCCTTGCTCACCTTGACGCCGCCCGCCTTGCCGCGCCCGCCCGCGTGCACCTGCGCCTTGACCACCCACAACGAGCCGCCGAGCTGCTCGGCCGCAGCGACCGCCTCATCGGGAGAGTTGGCCACCTGCCCACGCGGGACCGGGATGGCGTACTTGGCAAAGAGCTGCTTCGACTGATACTCGTGCAAATTCATGAATTGTCCTTGGGGGTGCCGACCTGATCGCGTTTCAGGCCGGCTATTCTGAATTAAGCTTCAACCCAGCGCAAAGCCATGGATACGAAACCTCCTCCCCGACGACCGGATCGCAGCAGCGCGCGCCGCGCCCTGAACTGGCGTGTGCTCGGCCTGCTGAACCTCTACCGCATCCTCGTGCCCGTGATGCTGCTCGCCGTGTATTTCCTGGGCGGCGCCCGCGGCATCGCCGTCGAATCACCACAGCTGTTTTTCACGGCGTTGATTTTTTATCTTGGCTTCGGCCTGGTGAGTACCATCCTGGTCCGCCGTCGCATGCCCACGGCCGAGCTGCAGACCCTCGTCCAGGCCGCCGTCGACATCAGCGTGTCGATGCTGGTGCTGCACGCCAGCGGCGGCGTGCAGAGCGGCCTCGGGCTGCTGCTGCTGGTTCCGGTCGGCAGCCTCGCCTTCCTGCTGCCCCAGCGCAGCGCTTTGTTTCTCGCCGCCGTCGCGATCGTCGCGGTACTCCTGCACACCATCTGGCAGCAGCTCACGGGCCAGGCGGACGTCACCGCCTATGCCGGCGCGGGCGTGCTCGGCGTGGTGCTGTTCACCGTCGCCGCCGCCGCCAGCTTCGTGGCCAGCAGCATCCGTCAGAGCGAAGCACTGGTGCTGCAGAAGGACCTGGATCTTGCGAACCTCGCCGAGCTGTCGCAGTACATCGTGCAGCATCTGCGCGAGAGCCTGCTGGTGGTGGACAGCACCGACCGCATCCGCCTCATCAACGAATCCGCCGCCGAGATCCTGGGCGACGAACAGGCCGTGCCCGGCGCGCTGGCGGGCGAGGTGTCGCCCCGGCTGCTCTATTCGCTGACGACCTGGCGACGCAACGAACATACCGACGACGCCCCCGGCAGCTTCGTCGCCGCCGACGGCGCGCGGCTCATCCAGCCCCATTTCGCCCCGCTCGGCGGCACCGCCCCCGGCCCTACGCTGATATTCCTCGAGGACACCAGCCTCATGGCCGAACGGGTGCAGCAGAGCAAGCTCGCCGCCCTGGGTCGGCTGTCCGCCAGCATCGCCCACGAGATACGCAACCCGGTGGGCGCCATGAGCCATGCCGGGCAGCTGCTGGCCGAAAGCCCCGCCATCGGCCCCGGCGAACGCCGCCTCACCGACATCATCCGCGCCAACTCCGAGCGCGTCAGCACCATCATCAACAACGTGCTGCAGCTGTCACGGCGCGAATCCAGCAAACCCACCCGGCTCGACCTCGGCAGCTGGTTGACGGATTTCCTCGAGGAGTTCTGCGAAACCATGCAGGTCGCCACCGCCCGCATCGGCGTGCTGGAAGACAGCGCCGGCCTCGAGGTCCGCTTCGACCCCAGCCACCTGCACCAAGTGGTGTGGAACCTGTGCGACAACGCGGTCAAGTACGGCGAGACGCGCGACGGAATCAGCGTCGAGATCAAGCTCGGCCGCCTGAACCCGAGCGGCCGCCCCTACCTCGAAGTCGCCGACCGCGGTCCCGGGATCGACGCCCAGTCGGCCGACAAGATCTTCGAGCCGTTCTTCACCGGCCGCAAGGGCGGCACCGGTTTGGGGTTGTTCATCGCCCGCGAACTCTCCCAGCTGAACGGCGCCGTGCTGCTCTACGAGGCGCGCGGCGGCGACGGCAGCACCTTCCGCATCGTGTTCAGCGATCCGCAGCGGTGGGAGGAGTGACGCGGACGGGGCGGCAAGTACAAGCGACTCAAGGGCACTGCACTGCTGTCAACGAAGCGGGACGCGCCAAGAATCGGCGCGTCGAGTCGGTCAGGCAATAGCGACCGCACCAAGTTCCGCGCGGGCCTTCATCGGGCAAAGGTGGCGGCGTTGAACCTGGAATCGTCACGAACGATACAATAACCCCATGCCGAACCCCGCCGTATTGGTCGTCGACGATGAACCGGATCTGTGCGAGCTGTTGTCCATCACGCTCGAGCGCATGAACTTGAGTCCCAGCACCGCGAACAGCGTGGCCGCCGCGCAGCGCCTGCTGAAGACCGCCCGCTTCGATCTGTGTCTCACCGACATGCAGCTGCCGGACGGCAGCGGCCTGGAACTGGTGCAATGGATGCAACAGTATTCTCCCACCGTGCCGGTGGCCGTCATCACCGCGCATGGCAGCATGGAGACGGCGGTGCGCGCCCTGAAAGCCGGCGCCTTCGATTTCGTGTCCAAGCCCCTGGATCTCGCCGGCCTGCGGAAACTGGTCGCGAGCGCCATCAAGCTCTCCGAGGGCCAGGAAGGCGACACGGCGCTGTTCGGCCCCCGCCTGCTCGGCGCCTCCCCCTCCATGCGCGCGATGCGCGACATGATCGCGCGGGTGGCGCGCAGCCAGGCCCCCGTGCACATCTGCGGCGAATCCGGCACCGGCAAGGAACTGGTGGCCCGGGTCATCCATGAATCGGGACCGCGGCGCGATGGCCCGTTCGTGCCGGTGAACTGCGGCGCCATCCCCACAGAGCTCATGGAGAGCGAACTGTTCGGCCACAAGCGCGGCAGTTTCACCGGCGCGGTCGGTGACAAGAAAGGACTGATTCCCTCCGCAGAGGGGGGCACCTTGTTCCTGGACGAAATCGCTGACCTGCCGCTGCACATGCAGGTCAAGCTGCTGCGCGTGATCCAGGAAAAAGCCGTGCGCCCGGTGGGCGACCAAAGCGAGGTCAGCATCGACGTCCGCGTGCTCTCCGCGACGCACAAAAGCCTGGCGCAGATGGTGGCCGAGGGTAAGTTTCGCGAGGACCTGTTCTACCGTGTGAACGTGATCGAGCTGCGCGTGTCGTCGCTGCGCGAGCGCCGCGAAGACGTGCCCGAACTCGCCGACGCGATCTTGAGGCGGCTCGGCCGGCGCCTGAAAATGACGCCTCCTCTGCTCGGCAAGGACGCCCTGGCCGCATTACAGAGCTACGCCTTCCCCGGCAACGTGCGGGAGCTCGAGAACATCCTCGAGCGGGCCATCACCATGTGCTCGAGCGGCCAGCTCAGCGCCGCCGATATCCAGTTGAGAGCCACGCCCAGCGCGCCGCCGTCCGCCGCCGCGCCGGCCGCCCCGGGCGGCCTGGGCGATCATCTCGAGGACATCGAACGCGACGCCATCGTCAAGGCCTTGGAACAGGTGCGCTACAACAAGACCGCCGCCGCCAAGGTGCTCGGCATGTCGTTTCGCGCGCTGCGCTACCGGATCAAGAAGCTCGGCATCGAATGATACGGCCGTTGCGAACCGTCCGCTTTTCGCCAATCACGTCTTTTGCGAAAAGATCTCTAGGTCGACTCCAGCCTGCCATGCCGCGCGCTCGGCGTTGCGAATGGTAGACGCCATGATTGGATGTGACGTCGCGTGTTAAACGAGGGCGCCTGCGGCTTCCTTGAACCAGCGCCTCGCTTGAGCAATGCTCGCATAATGAGTATCCTGTACTCAAAAGGTAACTTCGTCATGACAGCCACGAGCAAACGCGCCAACTTTGATTTATCGCCCGAGCAGGAAGAGCTGCTCGCGAACCTGCGCTCGCGGCTATCGGCTTCGAGCACGAAAGAGGCCGTGTTGAGGGCGGCAGAATTGACCACCTTCCTGCTTGATGAGTTGAAACAAGGCCATCGACTGTTCGTCGGCAAGAGTCTTAGCTCTGCCATTCGCCTGGCAATCCCGCAACTCGAGGCGCGCGCGAACGAGCAGTGGCGCTGGCTGATCGAACGCCCACACCCGTGGCGTCGGCAGCTCTGGGTCAAGGGACGCAAACTCTTGGCGTCGGCGGTGTGGCTGGACGCGTTGACCAACGGCATGGGTCCGCGCCAGGCGGCCGAGAACTGGAATCTGCCGCTCGACGCCGCTGAGGAGATATTCGCGTACTGTGAGTTCAATCAAGCGCTCATCGAGGCCGAGGCTAACGAAGAGCGCCAGCGTTTGAACCGGGTAAACCTCGACGTCGAGGCCAAGGTGTGAGTTGAGGATCCTGGTGGATGAGGACTCGCAAGCTCGCGCGCAAGTCAACCTGCTGCGTGCAGACGGACACGATGTGGTGGCGATCGGGGAGCTCGGAAAAAATGGCGCTGCAGATCCGGAGGTGTTCGACCTTGCCCAATCGCTCGGGCGCGTGCTCTTGACGCACAATGCGGAGGATTTTCTCCAGTTGCAGCAAGCGCGACCGGGCTACCCGGGAGTAATCGTGGTCTACCGCGACGCCGATCCTCGCAAAAACATGAATCATGCGCAGATCACGGCGGCGATCCGCCGCCTCGAAACCTCGCAAGTGACGATTGCCGGTGCGTTGCACGTACTGACCCATTGGCGCTGATCGATGCAGTCGTTTTAATTGCGTTTCTCCGTCTGTAACTTGGTATCCGACCCGCCCCGCGTTCCTTCCTTCGTCACGTCGGTCACGTTGGGATGCACGGCACTGGCGCTGTGGGCCGTGACGCACGAATACCGCGGCCCCGTGCTCGACGGCCAGATCTATGCGGTGCAGGCGCTCGCCAAACTGCGGCCCGCGCTCAACACCGATCTGTTCCTGCAGAACACCAGTCAGGACCGGTTCACGGTGTTTCCACGGGCGTATGCGTGGGTGATCGCCGGGCTGGGCCTGAATACGGCCGCCCTGACGCTCACCGCGCTTGGCAACCTAGGCTTTCTCGCGGCCGCGTGGCACCTGACGGCACAGGTCTGCAGCCGCGGGATCGCCTGGCTCACGGTGTTCGTCCTCATCATCTCGGGCGGCAATTACGGCGCCGCCGGCGTGTTCCATTTCATGGAGCCCTTCATGACGGCGCGGCTCGCGGCCGAGACGCTGGTCGTGACGGCGTTCGCCCTGCAGTGGCGAGGCTTGCCCTGGGCCGCGTTGCTCTTGGCTTCGGCAGCGGTGTTCGTGCATCCCCTCATGGCGCTGCCCGGCCTGGTGTTGCTCCTTTGTCTGCGGCTCCCGCTGCGGGTCGCCGTGGGCGCTGTGGCCGCGGGCGTGGTCGGCTGTGGACTGCTCGCCGAAGCTGCGGTCGCCTTTCCCGCAGTCAGTGACCTTTTGCCCCTGATGGACGCGCCGTGGGTGGAGATCGTGCGCGAGCGCTCGCAGTTCCTTTTCTTGCAGCTCTGGACCGTCAAGGACTGGGAGCTGGCGGCACGGCCCTTCGCGTGTCTCGCTCTCACGCTCGTCACGCTGCGCCAGCCCGCGCTGCGCCGCTGGGCGATAGGCGCCCTGCTGGTGGGCGCCGCCGGTTTGGGCGTCGCCGCCGTCGCGAGTTCCGTGGGGCCGGTCGCCCTGTTGTTGCAGGGCCAGACCTGGCGCTGGGTGTGGATCACCACCTTCGTCAGCCTCGTCCTGCTGCTGCCGACCGCCCTGCACCTGTGGAAGGAGGGCGGCCTGCGTCGCGCCTCGGCCGTGGCCTTGGGGGCCGGCTGGGCGTTCCCGGCGGACCTAGGATTCGTGTTCGTCTGTCTGGCGTCATTGCTGTGGGCGCTGCACGGGCAGCGGGGGCCGCGCGGGGATTCCGTGGCGCGCTGGGTGCTGCCGGGCGTCCTGGCGTCGATCATCGTGCTTGCGCTCATCGAGACCTTCACCGCCCTCCACGGCGGGAGCACCCCCGACCACCCAAGTTCCGTCGTGATGTACATCCGCGGCGTGATGGGACTGCGCATCTGGTGCGCCCTCGCCGCCGCAGGTGTCTACTATTGGATCATGGCGGCCCCCACGGGGCGCGGGCTGCTGCTGCTCACCCTGGCGCTCGCGACGGCGAGCGTCTTCTTGCTCAAGGACTATTCCCATCGCTCGACATCCCACGGCTCCGAAGCCGAAGTACGCGCCTTCGCAGACTGGCGTGCCGCCATTCCGCCGGGCAGCACCGTCTTCGTGACCGACGGTCATGACTCGGGTTCGTTCGTCTGGTTCACCTTGCAGCGGAACAACTACTTGTCGCCCGGGCAATCCGCCGGGGTGGTGTTCTCCCGTGCCACGGCATTGGAAGTACGGCGCCGCTCAGAAGTGTTGTTGCCGCTGACCGACCCCAATTGGAAGATGCTGAGCGCCCTGCGGCATGCCGCGAGCAGCGGCGACACGTCGCTCCACCACCACCCTCTCACCGCCGCCTCCCTGCGCAGCGTCTGCGCCGATCCGGCGCTCGACTTCGTGATCTCCCCGCTCACGGTGGGATTCGCTCCCCTGCGCCATCGGCTCGCGGACGCGTACCGGAATTGGAACCTGTACGACTGTCGCGACGTGCGCATCTCGGCGGCCTCGTGAAACCGGTCGCCGTCATTGCGGGCGCGGGTCCCGCCGGGCTCACCGCCGCCCTGGAGTTGCTGCGCCGCTCGGACGTGACGCCCGTGATCATCGAG
>CAZZVN010000061.1:0-10423 GCA_964657625.1 uncultured Steroidobacteraceae bacterium | reverse complement strand
TTCTTCGACTATCCGCTGACGCTGAACGCCGCCACGGTCAAGAATCTCGGCGTCCTCGAGGCCCTGCAGATCGGCCTGAGCTACGGGGCGGCGCAGGCGCAACCCCGGGACGAAGTCACGCTGGAGGACTTCCTCATCAATCGCTTCGGCCGGCGGTTGTACGAGACCTTTTTCAAGGACTACACCCAGAAGGTCTGGGGCGTGCCCTGCCACGAAATCGCCGCCGAGTGGGGCGCACAGCGCATCAAGGGCCTGTCGGTCGCCAAGGCCATCGGCCATGCCCTCGCCAAGCCGTTCCGCCGGCCGCCGGGTACCGCCCAGCGCAACACCGAAACCAGCCTCATCGAAAAATTCCTGTACCCCAAGTACGGCCCCGGCCAGATGTGGGAGGAAGTCGCCCGCCGCGTCAGCGCCCTGGGCGGCGCCATCCATCTCGGGCATCGCGTCACCGGCGTGCACCACGCCCACCACCAGGTCAGCGCCGTCGACGTCGCCGACGCCACCGGCGCGGTGCGCCGCATCGCCTGCGATCATTTGATTTCCACCGTACCGGTCAAAGACCTGATCGGCATGCTGAAGCCCGATGACGCAAGCCTCGCGCGCAACGCGGCCGAACTCCCCTACCGAGATTTCATGACGGCCGGTCTGCTGCTGCGGAGCATGAAAGGCCGCCGCGCCCCGCCCGACAATTGGATCTACATCCAGGAACCGAACGTGCGCATCGGCCGACTGCAGATCTTCAACAACTGGAGCCCCGCGCTGGTCGCCGATCCGGCCACGGTCTGGCTCGGCCTGGAGTATTTCTGCGCCGAGGGCGACGACCTATGGGGCATGCAGGACGATCATTTCCTGCACTTCGCCGCCAAGGAACTGCGAGCCATCGGCCTCATCGACGGCGACGAAGTGCTGGACGGCACGGTCGTCCGGGTTCCCAAGGCATACCCCGCCTACTTCGGCACCTACGACCGCTTCGACGAGATCCGCAGCCATCTCGATCGGTTCGGCAACCTGTATCCGATCGGCCGCAACGGCATGCACCGCTACAATAACCAGGACCACTCGATGCTCACCGCGAAGGCGGCGGTCGACGCCATCACCCAGAACGCCTCGAAGGCCGCCATCTGGAACATCAACGGGGATGACAGCTATCACGAAGAGCGGATCGAAGAGGAGGTTCCGCTCACCGCAGCAACGTAGCACCCGGCGGGCAGCCACACATCCAGGGGGACGAGTGCGATTCGCTTCGCGCCGCTGCATAATCCCCAAGGGCACACCAAGCGCGCGGGGCGTGCGCACCCGCATTGATTGAAGGGAGTCGTATGAGTTCCGTACCGAACACCCACCGCTCGTTCGCCGCCATGCGCCATGCTGAGTTTCGCTGGCTGTTCGGCACCTCCATGGTGGCCATGATGGCGGACAACACCGAGCACGTGATCAGCTACTGGATGATGTTTCAGCAGTTCCATTCGCCGGCCCTCGGCGGCTTCGCCGTGCTGTCGCACTGGCTGCCGCCGCTGTTCTTTTCCGTGCCCATGGGCGCGCTCGCAGACCGCGTCGATCCCCGGCGCCTCATCCAGATCGGCATGCTGCTGTTCATCGGCGTGTCGTTAGGCTGGAGCTATTTCTTCTTCACCGGCACCCTGCAAATGTGGGAGGCCATGCTGTTGCTGGTGGTGCACGGTGCCGCCGGGGTGTTCTGGGCGACGCCGAACCAGCTCATGATGCATGCTTTGATACCGCGGGAGGACCTGCAGAGCGCCGTCAGACTCAACGCCACCTCCCGCTACCTGGGCGTGCTCGTCGGGCCCGCCGTGGGCGGCGCGATGTTGCTCGGGCTCGGCCCCACTCGGGGCATGTTGCTCAACGCCTGCTTCTACGTGCCCGCGATCGTGTGGCTCGGCTCGCTACGATACGCGCGCGAGGCCGCCGGACGCAGCGCAGTGCGGGGTCTCGGCGACGTGTTACAGACGCTGCGGGATATCGCCGCCCGGCCGGCCATCGTCACGATGTCGCTTCTCGCCGCCGCCGCCTCGGTGTTCATCGGCAACAGCTACCAGGCGCAGATGCCTAACTTCGCCGTCGATCTGGGCCACGGCGATCCCGGCACGGCATACAGCGCGCTGCTCGCCGCCGACGCGGCCGGCGCGCTCACCGGTGGCTTTCTCCTGGAAACGCTGGGCGGCTTGAAGACGGCAGCGCGCACGGCGATTCTGCTGGCCATGGGGTGGTGCCTCGCGCTCGCCGCCTTCGCGCTCACCAAGACCTATCCGGTGGCGCTGCTCTGCCTCTTCAGTGCCGGCTTCTTCGAACTGTCCTTCAGCAGCATGGCCCAGACCGTGGTGCAGATCGAGGCGCCGGTCGCGAGCCGCGGGCGGGTGCTCGGGGTGTTCGCAATGGCCTCCCTCGGATGCCGCGCGTTCGCGGGGATCTCGGTGGGCGTGCTCGGCGCGCTGGTAGGGGTGCATACCTCGCTGGCGCTCTCGGCCGGGGTCTTGTTCCTCATCGTCGGCGGGTTGCTGGTCAAGCACCGGCCGGGGGTCTCATTGCAATAGCTCATGAGGGGCTTTTGCGCCGCGCCACTCACCCGCGGGCGCCGCACACCGCGGGCTGGAAATGCTCTACCACCGGCAAAGACTCGAAGAATGGCCCACGAGACTGCGCCACTTAGGGATCGCGGGGGACCGCCGGTTTTGCCTGCCCGACCCAGGCCGCCTTGGCTGAGACCCCTGCCGCCGACTTATCGCTCCGTCACCACCTCGATCGCCGCCGCGTAAGGAGTCCGCTCGGCCATGCTGTCCAGCTCTTCGTACTCCTGCTGGATGGAGACCAGCACCGTATCCAGGAATTTGGCGCGCCAGGTGTCGCGCTCAGCGACGACCTCCGGTGCGGGACGGTAGGAGTCGATCCGCTGTCGCAGTTCGCCGCTGGCATCCAACAGCCGCTCGGCGGTGTCCAAGCGCTCGCGCAGCACCGTCACCTCGCCCGCCAGGGCGACCACCATGGCGAGCAGCTGGTCCACCGCCTTGTCGCCCAGATAGACGGGGCGCTCGCCTTTCGCCTTGCGAGGCAGTTTAAGCATCAAGCGACGCCTTCTCGGCTCCCCAGAGATACCACGAGCCGCCACCGCCGAAGTCACCGCCTTGGAAAATCTTGGTGCGCTGCGCGTCCGCCGCGTCGAACGCACTGGGAACCACGCACTCGAACGCCCGCTCCGCGCCGAAGCCGCTGCGCTCGGCCAGGTCGGCGATGTCGAGTTCGTGGCTCGCGCCCCAGAAGGGTTCGTTGTTGTTACGCGTGTCCCAGTCCAGCATAAACGCATCGAACGCCGACATCGAACCGTAGGGCGGTGTCTCCAGATTGACCATCAAGCCGCCCGGGGCCAGCAAGCGGAAAGCCTCCTTCATGATCCGCCGGATCGCCTTGTGGCTGGTTTCATGCACCAGGATGTGGCTCACGACCAGGTCGAAATGACCATCCGGGAAATTCGTGTGTTCGGCGTTCTGTTGACTGTAATGCACGGCCTTCCCGAGCGCTTCGGCCCGCGCATGCGCGTAACGCACCATCGGCGCGCCGACGTCGATGCCGTGCAATTCCGCGCTGGGGAAATGCTCCGCGTACGGCAGCGTCGTATGTCCGACGCCGCAGCCCATGTCCAAGATCCGCCGCGGCGCGAAGTTCGGCCTCTGCAGCTTGAGATAGGAACACACGGACTGACCCATGTCGTCGTTGAGCGGACCCATCCGACCCATGGCATAGATCCACACCGCGCGGTCGTACACCGCACCGTTCGCGACATCGTCGGCCTGGTACTCGCCGTGATAACCGCCCGGCATGCAATGGATGTCGACCGCGGTGTGATATTTCGGCTGCTCGAGGCCGGGGTCGAGCTGCAGCGAGCCGGCCTCGCCGGACAGGCTTGCCGCCTGGGCCTGCAATGCATCGTTCTGACGCTCGACCGACACCTGCACCGATCGCCACATCATCTCCTGGCTGGTCCGCTGCAGCGCGCTCCACATCTGGAAATAGCCGTCATCCGCCATCAACGAACGGATTTCATGATGATCCTTGGGGGCGGCGCCGTTGCTGCGGGTAAATTTCGGCAGCGCCCGCCGTTCGTACGCCAGCTTGTTCCCGGGCGCGACCTTGGTCGCCAGATGATATTTCAACGACTTCACGAACAGCTGCCGGCTCTCCTCCTCGGCGGAGGGTACTGCCAGCATGCGGTGATCGAGTTGACGGCTGGGGTCGACGGTCGTGGTCATGCGAATCTCCGGACAAAGATGACGGTGCTGAGCAGTGGGTGGTCGCGCCTGCGGCGAGGCCCGATGATAGGCAAGAAATTCGCCCGAGACAATCGCGGCGCGTGCGTCCTGTCCCCTGCGCGACCGTGACGACACCGGCTGGTTGCGCCGCAACCAATATGAAAAATTTATACAAAACTGATTGATTTCTTGTATAACTTTTATGCGGACGGCATCCGTCACGTGGGCAGTTTAGTATTTTTCTATCAAAATATCGGGGTGGACCGTGATTCGATCAGCTTTCGTGCCGGCAATCGTCAGCGTAGTCGTGGTAGGCGGGATGGCCGGTAATCCGGTCCTCGCGGCCGGCGGGGGCGGTTCGGCTGCAACGAGCGATTCACCCGCCACCTCGGCGGCATCCGGCTCCCCGGCGGGCGCCGATGCCACTTCGGATCTCGCAGAAATCGTGGTGACCGGGCAGAAACGCAGCGAACACCTGGTGGATACGCCCGTGGTGACCCAGGTCTTCAGCGAGGAGACGATCATCAAGGCCGGCATTCAACAGCCTTCTGATTTTCTGCGCCTGACGCCAAACGTCAATTTCTACACGGCGGAAAATCCCGGCGATTTTCAAGTCAATATTCGCGGACAGACGTCCGTGCGGCTCGCCGAACCCTCGGTTGCGCTGATCGTCGACGGCGTTCCGGTGGCGAGTTCCGCCGAATTCAATTCCGCCCTTTTCGACCTGCAGCAGATCGAAGTACTGAAAGGACCGCAGGGTGCCTATTACGGACGGGACGCTTCCGCGGGCGCCATCGTCATAACGACCAAGCCGCCCGGCAATGAATACGAGGGGCAGGCGACCGTCGATTACGGCAACTTCAACACCGTCAACGCCAATGTAAGTTTTGGCGGTCCCATCATCGCGGACGTGCTGAAGTTCAGATTTGCCCTGTCGGAAAGCGGTACCGACGGGCCCTACACCAATCGCAACACCGGTGAGAACGTCGACCGATTTCATGAACTGATCGGTCGCGGTCGACTCGATTGGGATGTCAGTGACGCCTTCAAGCTGGACCTGCGGCTCACGGCCGGCAAGGGTACGGGCGGCGCCTTGGCCTACACACCTGACATCGGCATCACCCCAGGGTTGTCACCGAATGGTTCCTATGTTCATGGATACCATGTGACCCAAGTCGGTTCGAACATCGATGCTGCATCCATTCCTTTCACCAGCGATGTAGAGGGCCGCTACAAACGCGATCTGTTCAGCACCTCCCTGAAGGCGGACTACACCATGCCGTTCGCCACGCTGACCTCGATCACGGCCTATTCGGTCAGCAAGGAAATTTTCAGCGGCAAGAGCCTGCCCTACTCGGACGCAAACGATGCGACTTCCGACTTCGGCGCCTGGTCGGCCATTTTTGGAGACAAGGATCAAAACTTTGCGGTCGACAACTACGCCATCGACCAGGAACTGCGGCTTACGTCCAATGGCGATGGGCGCCTGCGCTGGCAGCTGGGTTTCCAGTATGTCTCGACCCAGGAAAACTACACCAACGACGGCACACTGAACGGTTCCATCCCCGCGAGTCTGGCCGGCGGCGACCTGACCGGCTACGTGGGCTACACCAACGGCGTTCGCTCCCTCGTGGGCGGTGGTGCCAATGTGCCGTGGCCGCTCGGCATAAACGGTGTCGACACCCCCTTTCCAACCGTGTCCTACAACCGAACCCACTACACCGGCGAGGACATCGGCCCGTTTGCCAACGCTGACTTTAAAATCACTGACGCATTGCAACTACGCCTGGCCGGCCGCTTCGATCGTGAGCGCCGGACGGTTAGCGATGAAACGGCCGATATCGCCAACCCTTTCGCCGGCGGTGCGTCCTATAACGCCTGCGTGGTCTATTTGGCGGAATCGGCGGCTCAGTGCCGGGCGGGCGAGAAAAAGATCTTCCAGGAATTCCAACCCAAGGTCACGCTGGACTACAAGATTCCCGAGTTCGGTACCGTTTATGCGAGCTGGGGACGGGCCTTCAAGACCGGCGGCTTCAATCCTGAAGGGACTCGTGCCGAGGAACTGGCTTCTTACACCAGTCTCTACGTGAGCGAAGGCCAGTCGGCCGCCACCGCTGCCGCAAATGCGAACAGCACCGTCCAGGCGCAGGACTTCTACAAGAAGGAAGTCGACGATACCTCGGAGATCGGTTTCAAGTCCGATCTGTACGACGGTCGCGTTTTCGTGGAAGGTGCGTTCTTTTACACCACGCTACAGAACGCCCAGACCTATATCTTCGACCCCGTATCCAATGTGCAGGCGATCCAGTCCATCGACAAAGAGCGCATCTACGGCATCGACTTCGATTTCAACGCCAAACTGACTCAGGCCCTGACGGTATACGGCGGCGTAGGCTGGATCGACTCGAAAATCAAGTCGCTCGCCAGCAACCCGGCCGACGTCGGGCACACGCCGCCTTATGCTGCGCAGTACACCGCGAACGCCGGGGTTCAATTCGCGCAGCCCATCAGCGATGCGTTGATGTTCGTGACGCGCGTCGATTACCAGCTCACGGGCCCCACGTGGTTCGATATCGCGAACACGCCGGGCACGCGGCGCGACGCGTACGGCCTCGTCAATGCTCGGGTTGGCGTAACGACCGGCAAATATGAGTTTACGCTCTGGAGCAAGAACCTCTTCGACACCCATTATCTGACCGATAATTTTCCGATATCGTCCACCATCGATGCGCTCTCGATCGGTACTCCCAGGACGTTCGGCGTCGAGGCGAGAATCAAGTTCTGAAGTCCCCCGCCCGCGCGCCCTGCGCGCGGGCACCCTCGAGCGTCCCTTTATTTCGACAGGGTGTGTTGCACGGCCGATGATCCTGCGGTACCGTCAACAATCGATTGAATCTATATCCATTTTCAATCGTTTTTGTTGATGTTGCTGCGAGGTACTTATCCGAGCCGTTGATTCGTCGAGTCCCCATGACCCGCTGCTCGATGCGTTGCAACGCGCCCTCGGCGCTGCGCGGGTCAGCACCGATTCGGGCGCGTTGGCCGTGGCATCGCATGACGTCTTTTTTGAGGGTGTGCGCCCGGCATGCGTGGTGCGGCCCGCCGACAAGACGCAGGTGGCGGCGATCCTGGTGTGCGCGGCGGAGCATGGCTACGCGGTATATCCCCGCGGCGGCGGTATGTCCTATACGGCGGGCTATCTGCCGTCGAGTGCCCGCTCGATTACCCTCGATCTGCGTGAACTCTCTGCAATTGTGGCCGTCGATCAGGAGAATCTGCACGTTACCGTGCAGCCCGGGGTGACCTGGAAAGCGCTCTATGAAACGCTGCGACCCCGGGGACTGCGTGTGCCGGTGTTCGGCACCATGTCAGGAAGCGTTGCGACCGTGGGCGGCGGCCTGTCGCAGGGCAGCATATTCTACGGCTCGGGCCTGTACGGCACCTCGGCCGACATGGTTCTGGGGCTCGAGGTGGTGTTGCCGAGCGGCGCCACGGTGCGCACCGGCGCGGGAGCGACCCTCGGCAGGCAACCTTTCCTGCGACAGTACGGCCCGGATTTGAGCGGTCCGTTTCTCGGTGACTGCGGCGCCTTCGGCATCAAGGTAGAGGCGACGCTGAAGCTGATGGCGTGGCCGGAGCACGTCGGCTGCGCCTCATTCGCCTTTGCCGATTTCGAGTCGTTGTACGCGGCGCAGTCTGCCGTTGCACGCGCGGGGCTCGCCGCGGAGAGCTACGTCTTCGACGCCATTTTGCAGCATCAGTTGATGGAGCGAACCAGTCTATTGCAGGACTCCAAATCGTTGGCCAAACTCATCGGCCACCGGGGCGGCGTGCTGCGCAATTTGAAAGATGCCGTGTCGATCGCGGCCAGCGGCAAACGATTCCTGGACGGCGTGCCCTATTCGCTACATCTGGTGGTTGAATCGCGCCACGCCGCAGGCATGCGCGCGGCGCTCGAGGAGGTTCAGAGCCTCGCTCTCGCGGCCGGCGGCAAGTCATTGCCGGACACGATACCGCGGATGAGCCGCGTGGAACCCTTCGCATCGATGGACATGATGTTGGGGCCGGCCGGCGAGCGCTGGGTGCCCACTCATGGGTTCGTTCGGATGTCCGATGCGGTTGCCGCGATGAGCCGGGTTCAGGAACTGCTGGGCGCGCATCGGTCGCGGCTGTCGGAGCAGAATATTCTGGTGGGTGTGCTCGGCTCGACCGTCGCGCCGGCCGCCTATGTCATCGAGGCACTCTTTTACTGGCCCGACCGGCCGTCTCCGCTGCATCGATCGGTGCTCAGCGCAGGCAAACTCGCATCCGGCGACCAGTACCGGGAGAATCCGGCCGCACGGGAGCTGGTGGCCGAGATGCGCGCAGCGCTGGTCGACGTCTTTGCCGAATTCAGCGGCGGCCATTTCGGCATCGGCCGCTCGATTCCCTATGCGCAAGGTTGCGATGCCGGTGCGTTCGACGTGCTGCGCAGTCTGAAACAGGTGCTCGATCCACACGGCATCACGAATCCCGGCGTGCTCGGGCTGCCCTGATCCCGCGATCACCCTCCACCTCGTTCCCCTCGGAGAATCTCATGGCTGACAAGAAAGATTTCGGCGACGTCGTTCCGCGCTGGAGCCCGCCTTTCTCGCCCGGACCCTACGTCATGGATCTTTGGGAGGGCATCATCGTCGAACTGGAAGTGCCCCGCGAACAGATCGAGTACATGACGCCCGCGCCGCTCGAACCCGCGGCCCACAACCGCATCTATGCCGTGATCGTCGATGCCTGCCAGACGCCGCACAGCCTTTTCTATCACGAGGCGTTGATCTGTCACGAGACCACCTTCAAGGGGCAAAAAGGACTGCACATCCCTTACATCTGGACCTCCACCGACACCGCGATGCTGGTCGGTCGCGAGCTGTTCGGCATGCCGAAATTGATGTGCGACCACGGCAAGCTGCAGATCTACGGCAACGAAGTGGTGGGCGATCTGAAGCGTAGCGGCCTGACCATGATGGAGGCGGCCGTCGTCATAGACCGGAAAATCGGCGCCGCCGAATTGCCGGACTTCTCCACCTGGATGATGGTACGGCACATCCCCACGCCGGATCCTGCCTATAAAGCCCGACGCCAGGTCGTACGGGCGATTTGCACGGACTTCAAATTGTTCTCTGCGTTCGAAGGACGCGGCTGGGCGCGCATGGGCTACCCGTCGTCCTCCGGACTGCACAGGATCAGCACCGATCGGCCGATCAAGGGGTTCTATGGGAAATTCGGCTGGGTGCTCGGAGTCGGCAAGATCTTGGAGGAAATTGAGTACTAACCGGTCACCTCGGCTTCGTCATGCGAGTACTTAAAGCTTACGCCGACACGTCCGGCGGACAGGTGCACTATCGGCACGTTGACGGCACGGGCACTCCCGCCGTCTTCCTGCATCAGACCGCAAGCTCGGGTGCGATGTGGTTGGGCGTCATGGGCGCCCTTCACCCCGCGCACGCGATGTACGCGATCGACACGCCGGGCTTCGGCGGCAGCTTCGACCCGGAAGGACCGGTGTCGATCGGGGCGTTTGCCGACTGGATAGGCGAGTCCATGACGGCGATAGGCTTGGACCGCTGCCACTTGGTGGGACACCACACGGGAGCTTGCATCGCCTTGGAGTTGGCTTCACGCCAAAAACATCGGGTGGCGAGCTTGACGTTGATCGGGCCTCTGCCCTTGACGGCCGACGAGCGCAGCGCCTACTCGCAACAGTTCGGTTCCCCGTTCGATCCCGACCCGGAGGGCAGCTATCTATTGCGGGCGTGGAAGTATCTGCGGGACGCGGGCGCGGACCACCCCTGGCTGCTCAATCGCGAAATGGCCGACACCCTGCGCGCGCATCCGACGCGCAGCCGCGCCTACGACGCGGTCTGGTCGCACGACTTCAAGGCGCAACTCGCCGCATACCAAGGCCGTTTGCTGATGCTTTGCGCACCGGACGACGTGCTTTATCCTTTTTTCGAGAGAGCCCGGCTGCTGTGCCCAACCGCGGAGGCTGCCCTGTTGACCGCGGGGGCCAGCTTCGAGCCGGACCTTGCAGCCGGGGAAATCGCCCGCCATCTGGCGAGTCATTTCGCCGGGTGAACGCATTTCACCGTGTTTTTCCAGACTTGCCCTTCGAGCGACCTGCCGCG
>CAZZVN010000060.1:0-24699 GCA_964657625.1 uncultured Steroidobacteraceae bacterium | reverse complement strand
CATCGCCATCGCCTGCGTCCTCGCCCGCGCGTGCCAGGGCCGTCGCGAAATCAGCACCGCCGTCGAACGCCCGCAACAAGGCCGTTTCGCCGCGGCTCAACGTCAAAAATTCGAGCGCGCCGGCGCGGCGCAGCAGGGCGAGACGATCGCCGCCGCCGCCCAGGTCGATGCGGTCGGGCTCCCTCGACAGGTCCACGTTCGCCCGCCAGATGCGCAAGGCCGGGAATCTCGACTCGAACAATCGGACGGTGGGATGCAGACGGAAGCGCAGCGTGCCGTACTCGGCGGGCGCGACGGCGCCGAGCGCGTGTAGATCGAGCGGCGCATGCTCCGCCGCCAGCAACGCGTCCTCGCACAACCATTCCAGTCGCGCGACGTCGGCAAGGTAGGCGTACGCATCCACGCCATGCAGCCCGGCCAGATGGGCGGCGAACGCGCGGCCGACGTAGCGCAGGTCGCCTGAGGTCGAGGGATGCCCAAGGTGATAGCTGCGCGCCACGGCGTGAAAATACTCCTCGCCCACCAGACGCCTGACCACCGGAAACGTCGAGCGCAAACTGGCGATGAAGTTCGCGCGCACGTTGTTCGCGTAGATGCCGAGCCGCTCCTGCGCGACCGCGGTGGGCGCCGCCACGGCGGGTGACGCCACGAGTGCGGCTGCGGGTTGCGACGCGCCGCCCAGCAGCGAATCGAGGACGGCATGCTGCAGCTCACGCAGCGACGACATGGGTTCCCGCGTGCGGCGCGGCCTGTGCGGGTCGGGTCAGAACCTCTCCGGCCAGCGCGTCTGCCCTGGCCGCCTCCTCGAGCAGCACCGCAAACGTGGGCACGTCCGCATCCCACTCGATCAAGGTCGGCACGTCGCCGAAGCGTTGCAGGGCGAGGCGGTACAGGTCCCAGACGCCGGCGCAGACCAGTGTGCCGTGCGTGTCGATCAGCACGGGGCCGGCGGCGGTCGCGACGCTCGCATGCCCGCCCAGATGAAATTCCTGCACCGCCGCGCGCGGAATCTCGTTCAAGTACCGCACGGCGTCGAAACCGTGATTGTGCGCCGAGACGTAGACGTTGTTGAGGTCGAGCAGGATGCCGCAACCGGATTCCGCGGCGACGCCTGCGAGAAATTCTGCTTCCGACAGGGTGGACGCCGTGAATTCGAGATAGCTCGAGACGTTCTCGATCAAAATCTGACGGCCGAGCGCGTCCTGGGTTTGCGCGATGCGCGTGCCGACATGCCGCAGCGCTTCATCGGTGTAGGGCAGGGGCAGCAGGTCGTTGGCGAACCGGCCGCCCACGGAACTCCAGGCCAGGTGCTCGGAGACCCGCACCGGCGCGAAGCGGGTCACGGCGCGTCGCAGCCGGTCGAGATGGACCTGATCGAGCGCATCGGTGGACCCCAGCGACAGACCCACGCCATGCAGCGAGAGGGGATACTCGCCACGCAGGGCGGACAGGCACTCGACCGCCCAGCCGCCGTCGGCGAAATAATTTTCGCTGTGCACCTCGAACCAGGGGACCTGCGGCCGCTCGCGCATCACCTCGCGATGATGCAGCGGCCGCAGGCCGATGCCGCAGCCGGCGCTCACTTCGCCGTCAGGCTTCCCGTGGCCAGCTTCTCGCACGTGCCTTTGGGCAGGTTGATCCAGTCCTTGCCGCCGTTGTCGACCTTGGACTGCCCCTGGCAGGAATGGGCGGTGCCGGCGCAGTCGTTCTTGCCGGCCTTGGCGACGCCGTAACATTTTTCCATGGCGTCCGCGGCGGATGCCGGTTGGGCAAAGCTTGCCGCGCCCAGACTGAGCAGACTGCCGATGGCGGCGATGGTGGCATGGGTCTTCTTCATGGTCTTCGATCTCCTGTGGGAATGGAAAGAGTACGAAAGAGAACGACGGCGGCGATCGCCATCATGCACATGACGCCGGTCATGGCGCGGGCGCTGCCGTCATAGAGCGCGCCCACCGCGGCGCCCGCCACCCCGGCCATCGCGAATTGCAGGGTGCCGAACAGCGCCGAGGCGGTGCCGGCCGAGGCGCCGAACGGCGCGAGCCCGAGCGCGAAGCCGTTCGCGAAGTTGAAGCCCAGGGTCGAGATGAAGATGAACTGCGGCACGGCGAGACCCCAGAATCCGCCCCGTCCGCTCGCGGCCAGACCGAACAACACCATGCCCGCCGCGGCGGTCGCCAGCATCGCACGACGGAAAATCAGTTCGGGGCCGAAACGTGAAACGATGTGCGCATTGACCCGGCCGCATACCAGGAGGCCGACCGCGTTGCCGCCGAACACCCACCCGAACTGCTGCGGCGTGAGCTTCAGTTGGTCGATGAACACGAACGGCGCGCCGGCGATGTAGGCGAACATGCTCGATTGGATGAGATTCGCCGGCAGGGCATAACGCAGATAACGCCGGTCGGTGAGCAGCTGCAGCCACAGTTTCGGCCCGATGGTCACGGTGCGCTGCGCGGGAATCGATTCTCCCACGGTATACATGGCAGTTATCATACAGCCGGCCGCGAGGCAGGCCAGCAGCCAGAAGTCGACCCGCCACTGGGCGAACAACAAGATCAGGCCGCCGACCTGGGGGGCGAGGATGGGGCCCAACCCTATGATCAGACCGAGCAGCGACATCGCCCGGGCGGTGTGCTCGACGTCGAACCGGTCGCGCACGATGGCGCGCGGGATGACGCTCGCGGCGCCCACGCCGAGTGCCTGCACCACCCGGAACAAGGTCAGGACGGCGACGTTGGGGGCGAGCGCGCAGCCCACCGACCCCGCCACCAGCAGCGCCAGGCCCCACAGCAGCGGCGGCCGTCGGCCGACACGGTCCGCGATGGAACCGAAGAACAACTGACTGCAGGCGAGCCCCGCGAAGAAGGCCGGCAGGGTCAGTTGCACCGCCGCGGCGCTGGCATGCAGGTCGGCCGCGATGGCGGGCAGGGCGGGCAGGTACATGTCGATGGAAAAGGGGGTGAGAACCGAGATGGCCCCGAGCACCACCAGCAATTTGGACATCCGCGGCGGTTGTTCGCGGCGGTGGGTATCGACATTCGGTGCGGCGCTGGACATAAGTTGCTTGTAGAATACCGGTTTGAACCGAAGGTATGCGATGACGAACGAAGGGGGGCCGCAGGCCGCTTTGATCTGCGGCTCGGTGGCGTACGACACGATCCTGGCATTTCCGGATCGTTTCGAGGGGCATTTGATGCCCGACAAGCTGCACATGCTGAACGTGTGCTTCCTGGTGCCTGAGATGCGGCGCGAGTTCGGCGGCTGCGCCGCCAACATCGCCCATGGGCTGCGGCTGCTCGGCACGCGGGGCCTGCCGATGGCCACCGCGGGCCAGGATTTCGCCCCGTACCGGGAGCGCTTGGTGGCGCAGGGCATCGACGTCCGGCTGATCAAGGTGATCGACGAGGCGTTCACCGCCCAGGCGTTCATCACCACCGATCTCGGCGACAACCAGATCACGGCCTTCCATCCCGGCGCCATGCAGTATTCGCACCTCAACAAAGTCGCCGACGCCGGACCCGGCATCGGGCTCGGCATCGTCGCGCCCGACGGTCGCCAGGCGATGCTCGAGCACGCCGCTCAGTTCGTGGCGGCCGGCATTCCGTTCATCTTCGATCCGGGCCAGCAGCTGCCACTGTTCGACGGCGCGGAACTGAAGGAATTCATCGGTCAGGCGCGGTGGCTCGCGGTCAACGACTACGAATGGAGCGTGCTGCAGCAAAAAACCGGCTGGAGCGCGGCCGACATCGCGGCCCGGGTCGACGCCTTGATCGTCACGCAGGGTGCGGAAGGATCGTCGATCCACACCAAGGAACGGACCTGGACGGTGCCGGCGGTCAAACCAAGTGCCGTCGTCGATCCCACGGGTTGCGGCGATGCCTATCGGGCTGGTCTAATCCATGGCCTGTTGCGCGGCCTGGACTGGGAGACGGTGGGCCGGCTGGCCAGCTTGATGGGCGCCATCAAAATCGAGAGCCGCGGGCCACAGAATCACAGCTTCACGTCCGCCGAATTGAAGCGTCGGTACCAGGACAGTTTCGGTTCGGTTGCAGAGGGAATTTGACATATGAGCAGCGGTAATTTTTCATTCACGTCCGAGTCGGTGTCGGAAGGCCATCCGGACAAGGTCGCCGACCAGATCTCGGACGCCATGCTCGATGCCATCCTCGCCGTCGATCCGCGCGGCCGGGTGGCGTGCGAGACGCTGGTCAAGACGGGCGTGGTCATCGTCGCCGGCGAGATCACCACCAGTGCGTGGGTGGACGTCGAGGCGTTGGTGCGCAAGACCGTGCTCGACATCGGCTACGACCATTCCGATATGGGGTTCGACGGCGCGAGCTGCGGCGTGCTCAACATCATCGGCAAACAGTCCCCGGACATCGCCCAGGGCGTCGACCGCAAGGACGAGCGCAAGCAGGGCGCCGGCGATCAGGGCCTGATGTTCGGCTACGCGTCCAACGAGACCGACGTGCTCATGCCGGCTCCCATCACGCTCGCCCATCGTCTGGTCAAGCGCCAGGCCCAGGTGCGCAAGAACGGCAAACTCGAGTGGCTGCGCCCGGATGCCAAGAGCCAGGTCACCCTGCGCTACGAGAACGACAAACCGGTGGGCATCGAGGCCGTGGTGCTGTCCACGCAGCATTCGGACGATGTCAGCACCAAGAATCTGCGCGAAGCGGTCATGGAAGAGATCTTGAAGCCGGTGCTGCCGGCGAAGTGGATCGACAAGCGCACCAAGTACCACATCAATCCGACCGGGCGTTTCGTCACCGGCGGGCCGGTCGGCGATTGCGGCCTGACCGGACGCAAGATCATCGTCGACACCTACGGCGGCTTTGCCCGTCATGGCGGCGGCGCGTTCTCCGGCAAGGATCCCTCCAAGGTGGACCGCTCGGCCGCCTATGCAGCCCGCTACGTGGCGAAGAACATCGTCGCCGCCGGTCTCGCCGACCGCTGCGAGGTGCAGGTCTCCTATGCCATCGGCGTGGCCGAACCGACTTCGATCATGGTGCAGACCTTCGGCACCGGAAAATTGCCGGACGTGCGCCTGACGCAGATCGTGCGGGCGCACTTCGATCTGACGCCGTTCGGTCTGCGCGAGATGCTGGACCTCGCGCGCCCGATCTATCAGAAAACGGCGTCTTACGGCCACTTCGGCCGCAAAGAGCCAGAATTCACGTGGGAGCGCACCGACAAGGCGGCGGCGCTTGCAGCAGAAATGAAGACCACCCGCGCCGCCTAATGTCATCAGGAGTACATCAATGAACGCAGCATTCAAACAGCCGGCCGATTTCATCGTCAAGGATCTCGCGCTGGAACAGTGGGGCCGCAAGGAAATCAAGATCGCCGAGACGGAGATGCCCGGCCTCATGGCGATTCGCCGCGAATACGCGGCGCAGCAGCCGTTGCGCGGTGCACGCATCACGGGCTCGTTGCACATGACCATCCAGACGGCGGTGCTGATCGAGACGTTGATCGAACTCGGCGCCAAGGTGCGCTGGGCGTCGTGCAACATCTACTCGACCCAGGATCATGCGGCTGCGGCGATCGCGGCGGCCGGCACGCCGGTGTTCGCCATCAAGGGCGAAACGCTCGGCGAGTACTGGGACTACACGCACCGCATCTTCGACTGGCCGGACGGCGGTTACTCGAACATGATCCTCGATGACGGCGGCGATGCCACGCTGCTGCTGCACCTGGGTGCGAAGGCGGAAAAGGATGCCTCGCTGCTCGCGAAGCCGGGCAACGAGGAGGAAGAGCTGTTGTTCGCCGCCATCAAGGCCAAGCTCAAGGTGGACCCGAAGTGGTATTCGACGCGCTTGTCGAAGATCAAGGGCGTCACCGAGGAGACCACCACGGGCGTCAAGCGGCTCTACCAGATGGCCAAGGACGGCGAACTCGCCTTTCCCGCCTTCAACGTCAACGACTCGGTCACCAAGTCGAAATTCGACAATCTGTACGGCTGCCGCGAATCGCTGGTGGATGCCATCAAACGCGCCACCGACGTGATGATCGCCGGCAAGGTGGCGTTGGTGTGCGGCTACGGTGACGTGGGCAAGGGCTCCGCGCAGGCGCTGCGGGCGTTGTCCGCGCAGGTGTGGGTCACCGAGATCGATCCGATCTGCGCCCTGCAGGCCGCCATGGAAGGGTACCGCGTGGTGACCATGGAGTATGCCGCCGACAAGGCGGACATCTTCGTCTCCGCCACCGGCAATCTGCACGTGATCACGCACGAACACATGAAGAAGATGAAGGACCAGGCCATCGTCTGCAACATCGGCCATTTCGACAACGAGATCGAAGTCGCGGCCCTGAAGCAGTACACCTGGGAGAACATCAAGCCGCAGGTCGATCACATCATTTTCCCCGACGGCAAGCGCATCATCCTGCTCGCCGAGGGACGTCTGGTGAACCTCGGCTGCGGTACCGGCCACCCCTCGTACGTGATGAGTTCTTCGTTCGCGAACCAGGTGCTGGCGCAGATCGAACTGTACACCGAGACCGCCAAATATCCGGTCGGCGTGTACGTGCTGCCCAAGCATCTCGACGAGAAGGTGGCGCGGCTGCAGCTGACCAAGCTGAGCGCCGAGCTCACCGAACTCACCGAGGCTCAGGCCCGGTACATCGGCGTCGAGAAGCAGGGTCCTTACAAGGTCGATCAGTACCGGTACTAGCGGCATGGCCCCGGCGGTGGTGCTCGACGGCAAGGCCGTCGCCGCCCGCGTCCGTGCCGAGGTTCGGTTGCGCGCAGCCGCGTTCCTGCACGGGCAGGGACGCGAGCCCGGTCTCGCGGTGGTCAAGGTGGGCGCCGACCCGGCGTCCGCCGTCTACGTGCGCAACAAGCGGCTCGCCTGTGCCGAGGCAGGCATCAGATCGTTCGCGTTCGATTTGCCCGCGGACGTCTCGCAGGAAGCGCTGCGGGCGCAGGTCGCGGCGTTGAACGCGGAGCCTGCCGTGGACGGGATTTTGGTGCAGCTGCCGCTGCCCGCCGGTCTCGACGCCGAGGAGGTCATGGACCTCGTCGATCCCGCCAAGGACGTCGACGGCTTCCACCCCTGCAACACGGGGCTGCTCGCGCAGAAGCGGCCGCGCCTGCGGCCGTGCACGCCCTTCGGGGTGATCCGGCTCGCCGCCGAATACGGCGTCGAGCTGGCCGGCCGGCGCGCGACCGTGGTGGGCGCCTCCAACATCGTCGGCCGGCCCATGGCACTCGAGCTCATGCTCGCGGGTGCCACAGTCACCGTGTGCCACAGCCGCACGCGCGATCTCGAGGCCGAGGTGGCGCGCGCCGAGATCGTGGTTGCCGCGGTGGGCCGGCCGGGGATGATACGCGGCGAATGGATACGACCCGGGGCGGCGGTGTTCGACGTCGGCATCAATCGCACGGCGGACGGGCGGTTGGTCGGCGACGTCGCGTACGCGGCGGCGGCCGGGCGGGCGGGGTGGATCACCCCGGTACCGGGCGGCATCGGCCCCATGACCATCGCCATGCTGCTCTCCAACACGCTCGATGCCGCCGAACGCCGCACCGTGGCGGGTTACACTACGCCCCGGTTTTCCAATGGGTAGCAGCCGAGTGGTGGGCGAAACATGACTTCCAAGGTGTATGACGATGCCGCGGGCGCGCTCGAAGGCGTGCTCCGTGACGGCATGACGTTGATGTGCGGCGGCTTCGGACTGTGCGGCATCCCGGAGAAATTGATCACGGCGCTGCGCGATTCGGGCACCCGCGAGCTGACCGTGGTGTCGAACAACGCCGGCGTCGATGGTGCGGGCCTGGGGCTCCTGCTCAAGACCCGCCAGATCCGCAAGATGATCTCCTCCTACGTGGGCGAGAACAAGGAGTTCGAGCGCCAGTATCTCGCCGGCGAGCTCGAGCTCGAATTCAATCCGCAGGGCACGCTCGCCGAACGCGTGCGGGCGGGCGGCGCCGGCATCTACGCGTTTTTCACCCGCACCGGCGTCGGCACCCTGGTCGCCGAGGGCAAGGAGACCCGGGTGGTCGACGGACAGACCTACGTGCTCGAGACCGGTCTCACCGCCGACGTCTCACTGGTGAAGGCCTGGAAGGGCGATACCGAGGGCAACCTCGTGTACCGCAAGACCGCCCGCAACTTCAACCCCAACATGGCCACTGCGGGGCGCGTGACGGTGGCCGAGGTCGAGGAACTGGTGGAGGCCGGCACGCTGCATCCCGACGAGATTCACACGCCGGGCATCTTCGTACAGCGCATCGTCAACGGCAGTCCCTACAACAAAATGATCGAGAAGCGCACGGTGCGCAAACGCTCGGAGGCGAACGATGCCGTGGTCGCGTGAAGAACTGGCTGCGCTCGCGGCCCGCGAGTTGAAGGACGGCTTTTACGTCAACCTCGGCATCGGCATTCCGACCCTGGTCGCCAATTACATCCCGGCCGGCATGAAGGTGGTGCTGCAGTCCGAAAACGGCATGCTCGGCATCGGGCCGTTCCCCTACGAGGGGGAGGAAGACCCCGACCTGATCAATGCGGGCAAACAGACCATCAGCGAGCTGCCCATGAGTTCGTATTTTTCCTCCGCCGACAGTTTCGCGATGATCCGGGGCGGCCATATCGACATGGCCATCCTAGGCGCGATGGAAGTGTCCGAGAACGGCGATCTGGCGAACTGGATGGTGCCGGGCAAGATGGTGAAGGGCATGGGCGGTGCCATGGATCTGGTGGCCGGCGTCAAACGGGTGGTGGTGGTGATGGAACACACCGCGAAGGACGGCGAGGCCAAGTTCAAGCCGCGCTGCGGGCTGCCGCTGACGGGTGCCGACGTGGTCGACATGCTGATCACGGACCTGGCCGTCTTCGCGCGCCCGAGCCGCCGGGAGCCGTTCCGGCTGCTCGAAACAGCGCCCGGCGTCACCCCGGAGCAGGTGCGCGAGAAGACGCCCGCGAAATATCTCGGGTGATGCCGGGCCTCGATCACCTGCAACGCCTCGAAGCGGAGAGCATTCACATTTTTCGCGAAGTGGTCGCGGAGTGTGAGAAGCCGGTGCTGCTCTATTCGGTCGGCAAGGACAGCTCGGTGATGCTGCATCTGGCGCTGAAGGCATTCGCGCCGGCGAGGCCGCCGTTTCCGCTGCTGCAGATCGCGACAGGCTGGGATTTTCGCGAGATGCTCGAGTTTCGCGACGCCACCGCACGGCGCTACGGGCTCGAGCTGCTGGTGCACACCAACGAGGAGGGCCAGCGCGCCGGGGTCAAGCCCTGGTCGCACGGCCCCGCGTATGCCGACATCATGCTGACGCAGGCGCTCAAACAGGCGCTCGACCGGCATGGCTTCGATGCCGCGTTCGGCGGCGGCCGCCGCGATGAGGAAAAGAGTCGTGCCAAGGAACGGGTGTTCTCGTTCCGCTCCGCGCAGCACCGTTGGGATCCGAAGAACCAGCGGCCCGAATTATGGCAGCTCTACAACGCTCGCAAGAACGCCGGTGAGAGCATCCGCGTGTTTCCGCTCTCGAACTGGACCGAACTCGACATCTGGCAGTACATCCACGCCGAGCAGGTGCCCATCGTGCCCCTGTACCTCGCCAAGCGGCGCCCGGTGGTGCGCCGGGACGGCCGGCTCATCATGGTGGACGACGACCGGCTGCCGTTGGCGGCGCACGAGCGCATCGAGCAACTCGAGGTCCGTTTTCGCACCCTGGGGGATTACCCTCTCACCGGCGCCACCGTGAGCGCGGCCACCACCCTGCCGGCGGTGATCCGCGAGATGCTGCTCGCGAAGGGGTCGGAGCGCCAGGGTCGGATGGTGGATCACGACGGCGCCGCGTCCATGGAAAAGAAGAAGCAGGAAGGCTATTTCTGATGTCCGCCCAGCCCACCGATGCGTCCGACGTCGAGGAGTATCTCAAGCAGCACGAACACAAGGGATTGCTGCGCTTCATCACCTGCGGTTCGGTGGATGACGGCAAGTCCTCGCTGATCGGCCGTCTGCTGCACGAATCGAAGATGATCTTCGAGGACCAGCTCGAGGCGCTCGAGGATGACTCGCGAAAGGTCGGCACCCGGGGCGGGCAGATCGATTACGCGCTGGTCGTCGATGGCCTCGCGGCGGAGCGCGAACAGGGCATCACCATCGACGTGGCCTACCGGTTCTTCGCGACCCCTGAGCGCAAGTTCATCGTCGCTGATACGCCGGGCCACGAACAGTACACCCGCAACATGGTGACCGGCGCCTCCACCGCCGACCTTGCGGTGATTCTCGTGGACGCGCGCAAGGGGATGCTGACGCAGACGCGGCGCCATGCGTTCCTGGTCGCCCTGCTCGGCATCCGGCAGATCGTGCTGGCGGTGAACAAGATGGATCTGGTCGGCTACGAGCAGGGCGTATTCGACGCCATCGAAGCGGACTTCCGGCGTTTTGCGACGCAGGTCGAACTCGACGCCATCACGTGCATTCCGGTGTCGGCGGTGGCGGGTGACAACGTCGTCGCGCGCAGTGCGCGCATGGCCTGGTACGCCGGCCCGCCGCTGCTCGAGCATCTGGAAACGGTGGCGTTGGCCGATGCCGCCGTGCAGCTGCCGTTTCGCCTGCCGGTGCAATGGGTGAACCGTCCGCACCCGGATTTCCGGGGCTTTTGCGGTCTCGTGGCAAGCGGCAGCGTGCGCCGCGGGGATGTCGTGCGGGTGCTGCCGTCGGGTCGACGCAGCAGCGTCGCGCGCATCCTGGTGGGGGATCGGGAGGCCGACGTCGCCGTCGCCCAACAATCCGTGACGCTGACCTTGAACGATGAGATCGACGTGAGCCGCGGTGACGTGCTCGCCGCGGCGGATTCGCCGCCGGCGGTCGCCAATCAGTTCGAGGCGACGCTGATCTGGATGCACGACGAGCCGCTGCTGCAGGGACGCGCCTACCTGCTCAAGATCGGTACGCGCACGGTGACCGCCACGGTGGCGCCGATCAAGTACCGGATCAACGTCAACACGCTCGAACATCTCGCCGCGAAGAAGCTCGAACTCAACGACATCGGCGTGTGCGGCCTCGAGTTGTCGAGCGCCGTGCCGTTCGAGCCGTACAAGGTCAGCCGGGTGCTGGGCGGCTTCATTCTGATCGACCGGCTGACCCACAATACGGTCGGTGCCGGACTGTTGCACTTCGCGTTGCGCCGGTCGCAGAACGTGCACTGGCAGGCGCTCGACGTCAACAAGAGCGCGCGGGCTGCCTTGAGCCACCAGAAGCCTTGCATCCTGTGGTTCACCGGGCTGTCGGGGGCGGGCAAGTCGACCATCGCCAATCTGGTCGAGAAGCAGCTGCATCTGGATGGTCGCCACACCTATCTGCTCGACGGCGACAACGTCCGGCACGGCCTCAACAAAGATCTGGGGTTCACCGACCAGGACCGCGTGGAAAACATACGCCGCGTCGCGGAAGTGGCGCGCCTCATGGTCGACGCCGGTCTGATCGTACTGGTGTCCTTCATCTCGCCGTTTCGGTCGGAGCGGCGCATGGCACGCGGCCTGGTCGGGCCCGGCGAGTTTTTCGAAGTCTACGTCGAGACGCCGTTGGCGACGGCCGAGGCGCGGGATGCAAAGGGGTTGTACAAGAAGGCCCGGCGCGGCGAGCTGAAGAACTTCACCGGCATCGACTCCCCCTACGAGGCGCCGGAAGACCCCGAAATCCGCCTGGACACCACCCACCTGCTGCCGGAAGCCGCCGCCGAGCGCGTCATGGTGCGATTGAAAGAGGCGGGCGTGATCGATTCCTATACGGGTGCGGGCGGCCCGAACTGGGATATCTAGGTCGCGGCGGCCCGCAGGGTGGCGCGGCGCTGCTGTTCGGTGCGCACGTCGGCATCGGTGAGGCCGGTGTTCGCGGCGATGATTTCGACCAGGCGGTGCGAACTGTCGCGCGGCAGGGTCACTTCGTGGATTCGCTCCCAGATCCGGATGCGTTCCTCGGCCGTCTTCAAGCGGGAGGACTGCTCGGCCAGGTCCAACCGACGTCGCTCCGCCGCCTCGGCCTGTTGGTGCACCAGCCGGGCGCGAAAATCCATCATCGAATCGTCGGCGGGCGGGGTGGGCGCACGGGGCATGAGTTGACCGGTTTTGAATTGGTTCACGAGAGTCTCCTGTGGAGGCGGTACGGTAACACTCTCTCGCACCCGGCACGTGGGCAATCGCACCCGCCTAGAATTTCGCGAAAAAATCCCAGGTGTCCTGCGCCCAGCCGGGCGGCAGGGAATGCCCGATGCGGGGGTCGAAGGAACATTCGACGTACTCGCTGGCGCAGCCCGTGTAGGAGACGCAGGACATCTGGGCCGTGCGCGATGCAGGCGTCGATGCCTCGCCACACGAATTGAGGTACGCCAGCAGCTTCGAGGTGGTGGCGAACAGCGGCGCCGGGTAGGACCTGTCGCCGCCCACCGCGTGCGTGAAGCGGACCGGCGGAGGGTGGTGGGCGGCACAGGGCAGGTTGTCGTAGGTCAGGTAGTCGGACTTGTTCTTGAACTCATCGTCGGCGGAATTCGCCGCGACCGCCCGGATCCGGTCGCCGCGATTACAGGCGAGCGCGATCGCAAAGTCGGCGCCCCACGAGAAGCCGGCGACGAACACCCGCCCCCTGTCGATGCAATAGGACGCATCGATGTCGTCGACGATGTGGTCGAACAGCGCCATGTCACGGCCGTCCTTCGAGTCGTCCCAGCCGACGCCGTCGTCGTGGAACCTGATGCCGTCGGGGTACACGAAGAGGGCGTTCTGCGGCGCACCCGCGGCGTTCTGCAGACCCCAATCGTAGGCGTTTTTGCCAGTGCCGTTCGAGCCATGGAAGACGAAGATCAACGGATAGCTGCGCGAGGCACTGTAGTCGGCGGGAACCTGCAACAGATACGAGCGACTCTGTTTGTTGCCGTCCGTGCTCTTCAGGGTGGCCAGGCCGGTGTGCGCAGGCGCTCGGGTGCAGCCGGGCGACCGGGATGCCGGGTCGTGCGCAGCTGACACCGGCGCGGCAGCGGCGCTCAGCCACCCCCAGAGCAGGGCACACGCCACGCCGAGGCATACCGCGCGGTGCGGCACCGGCGCCGGACGGGGCTCATGCAATGGCAAGGTGGATTCTCATGACTCGGGGTCGATGGTACCCGACGTCAGCGTCCTGCGCAGCGCTCGGGAAGGGCTGAGGGGGCGCCCGCGTCGCCCCCTCTGCGTCCCCCCGGCTAATTACCCGTTCCGCCAACGGCGACCTTCTGCGGCGATCCCGAGGCGTTGTCGGCCACGTCGAGCGTCGCGGACTTCGCGCCCTTCGATACGGGTTTGAACGTGACGGTCAGCGTACAACTCGCGACTTTGACCAGCGTCGAGCCACAGGTCTTGGTCAACGAGAAGTTGTTGGCCCCGGTGCCGGTCAGGGTGATCGAGGTGAGGGTCAACGACGCGGTGCCGCTGTTGGTGAGCGTGATGCTCCTGCCCGTCGAGGCGGAGCCGGACTTTTGGTTGCCGAACGCCACGGACGCCGCGCTCAGTTTTACCGCCGGAGCGGACGTTGCCGCAGGTGGTCGCCGTCCTGGCGAACGACGAGGCATCGGTGCCCGTCAAGGTGTTGCCGCCGCTGGTCACGGAGAGCGCGGTGCCACCGGTGTTGTTGACGGTCGCCGTCTGGGTTGCGCTGGCGGCGCCCACCTTGGTGGAGGCGAAGGTCAATGCCGAGGGAGACAGGATCGCCGCCGGCGACGCCGCGACGGAGGCCCACTCGTTCACGAGGTTGGTCACGTTGACCGACCCCAGACCCGTGGCGCGATCGTAGCCCGAACCGGCCGAGCATTTGCGGGACGTCAGATTGTCTCTCGCCGCCAGTTTGTACAACGTCAGATTGGCCAGACCTTGCTTGGTGCCCGTTTTTTGCATGACGAGCGCCATCACCCCGGCCATGTAGGGCGACGCTGCGGAGGTGCCGCCGATCTCCTGGTACGTGATGTAGTCGGGATCGCTGTAATCGCAGGAGGGCGAATTGCTCGAGGTGATGCAGTACAGGATGGCACTGCCGATGATGTTCCCGGCATTCCACAGCGATGAGAACATGGCGACGTCCGGCAGGTCACGCTTGCCGTCGGCTGGAACCCCGGTGCCGATCGCCACCAGCCCCTCATAGCCGCTGGTCTGCGCCGCGGTGTTGCACAGGTCTTCGCTGTTGGCGAATTCAGGACTACCGTCCGCATTGGTGAACACCTCGAGCAACAGTGGATTGGTGCAGGTTTAATTCCAGGGCACCTCCGGTATGTAACCCTTGGCACTGGCGCCGTCGGCATTGTTCGTGCCGCTCCAATACGTGGCGTCGGGGGTGTTCGAGGGACCACGTAGGGATACGCGGATACACCGTCGGCATCAAATTCGGACCATGGAGGTTAGCCCGGCGGACGCACCTTGCTCAGGCGGTCCGCCATTCGAGTCTGCCAGCCAGGCCCCGTGGCTCGCCACAGATCGATTACTTCCGCAGGCAGTCGCAGAGAGATCGCTTTGCGCGGATTCGGCGAACGTGGCCTCCCGCCCTTCTTAAGGGTCGCTCGAGACAGCATCTTCTCCGTCAATTCCGGTAGCTCCTTGTACTCCGCCGCCTTGATAACGTGAGCATCGACGCGAGCAAGGTCAGATTTCAAGAAACGGCGCGATACGCGCTTGTTCACGGTCATTGGCCTTCCTCATGCTGAAAACGTGGCGTACCGATGCGCCGCTCGGTGTATACCCAACAACAACGATCCTGTCTTCGAGATGGCCAAAGCAGATGATTCGCTTTTCCCCGTAGTCCTTCCGTGTGTCTTCAATTTCGACGGTGACGCCTTCGAAGACGCGCAGGGCGTCAGCGAAGTCGACACCGCGTTCGGTCAGTGTCTTCGCTCTCTTCGCGGGGTGAAAGTTATGCGCAAGCGGTTATCGTATATACAACAACCTACGGTATCAAGGTTGACTCGGCGGGGATCTAGCTAGGACCGGGCCATAGGGCCCCTGTCGGTCGAGTGGCGTCTGTTGAGGAGTAATTGAAAACTCAGCGTCCGGAATATCCGTATTTTGCCGGGTCCCGTTTTACGGTGGCGACAGTAGCTCTCGCGTCCTCGGGACTAAACTCCACCCTAGCGAGAATGGCTCCTGCACCGTTATCGTCAAACCCATTGATGCACGCATCGAATGCCTCCAATAGTCCGGCGTTTAACAGCCGTTCATTCACGTTCATCGCTCCGTACTTACCCATGCGCCACTCCGCGATGTACTGCTCCCGAACTAACAGTAATCATCTTTCATATAACTCGCGTCGATGCAAAGCAAGCCTGATCAACGGTTTCGAGCACTTGCAATTGTAATGCCGCAGAGCTGACGCCGACCAAGGACGGCTTGGGGTCGACATTAATCATTCGGAGGTATTTTGCGTACTTCCGCTAAAACGACTGTGCGAGCCGCTGCCGTCGCGGCGTTCCCGGTATTCGGCGTGCCCTGCGGTTCAATCAGAAGCACGTGAGATTCCTCGATCGCAACCGGGCGGTGCTCAACACCTTTGGGTACGACAAAAACCTCGCCGGGTTCCAACCGTACGGTTCCCTCGCGCATCTGGATATCGATCCGGCCCTTGAGAACCAGGAAGAAGTCATCCGTGTCGTCGTGCTTATGCCAGACAAATTCACCCTTGACCTTGACCACCATCAGATCATTACCATTGAACTGGCCGACCACACGAGGTTGCCAGTAGTCAGAAAAGGTCGACAACCTGGCAGCGAGATTGATGGGCTGCATCGGGTACTCCTCCTTGCCCGGGACGCCGGGCCATGCCCATATTCTAGCGTCTCACACGCTGTCAGTCGCCACCGGCAGCACCGGGTCGATACCGGGAGATGCCGTCGCCTCGGCTCTGCCTGCAGAGTAGGATGCGAGGCGTGACAATTCGAGAGTACATTACTCGCTGCGCTTGGAAGATAGTTTTGATCGCGCTCAAGCAATTCGGCATGGGGCATTGAGCATGTCCACAACGAAAGGAACCGCTGTCGGCGCCTGGATTCGGCAATTCCATCGCTGGGTATCCATCGCCTTCACGGTGATCGTCATCGCCAACTTCACAGTGCAGACAATAGGAAAGCCTCCAGCTTGGGTGACCTACTCGCCGCTGCTCCCGCTCGCCTTACTTCTGCTAACGGGCCTCTATTTAGTCATGCTGCCCTATACAGTGAGGTGGCGCAGCAGGAGCTGGGCATGAATAGATCGAGCGCGAGCGAAATGAATCCACTAGTCACCAAGGTGCACGGCAAGGAGAAACGCTGGAGCGCTGAATTTATCGCCCTCCGCGGACTCTGCCTCGAGTCGGGACTCAATGAAGAACTGAAATGGGGTCAAGCTTGCTATGACTTCAATGGTGGAAACGTCGTTTTGATCCATGGTTTCAAGGACTATTGCGCCTTACTTTTCATGAAGGGCGTTTTGCTGAAGGACCCCAAGGGCATTCTCATTCAGCAAACCAAGAATGTGCAAGCCGCGCGGCAAATCCGGTTTGCGGCTCTCGCGGATATCAACAAGCAGAAAGTGACCATTACCGCCTATATTCGTGAGGCCATTGCGGTTGAGAAATCCGGCGCCAAGGTAGAGATGAAGAGCGCGGCGCAGTTCGATGCGCCACCGGAGTTTCAAAAACGATTGGACGATGACTCTAACTTGGCCGAAGCCTTCCATGCCCTCACTCCGGGAAGACAGAAGGGCTATTTGTTGCATTTCGCCGGGGCAAAGCAACCGACGACTCGCGCCGCGCGCGTGGAAAAACAGGTGCAGAGGATATTGAAAGGCCTCGGGCTCGATGATTAGACCAACTAAGCGCGAAAGGCTGACTCAGGGTGGATTAACCTGCCCCTAAGCTGCCAGTCGCGAACGACGGGAAGGGGTCAATGAGCGCCGAATAGCGTTCGAGGAACCGCGGCGGCACTTGCTGCGTAGCCTGCGTCATTCGGGTGCAGGTGATCGCCGCTATCGAATGCCGGCAGGAGTCGAGATGGCTGCGCCGGATCGCGAAGAACGATGTCAAGATCGACGACACCATCAAACTCGTCGCTGTCCCGAATCCACGTGTTGACTTCCTGCCGCACGGTTTCCTTTTCAGGCGAGTAGTAACCGGGTCCTGCGGTAGCGCCTTCAAACGGACCGAGTGTCGTACCCGTGATCCGCACCCCACGTCGATGGGCCTTTGCAATCAGATTCCGATAGCCGTCGATGACCTCGCCAGCTCCCACCGCTTCGATCGCGGGCGCTAGCGCGCCTGGGAGGCCGATATCATTAATGCCGAGCCGCAGGATCACAAACCTTGTGACTGAGGACCCTAGAGCATCCCGGTCGAACCTTGCGATCCCGGACTCGCCAAGAGCGTCGCCGAACTCGCTGGGGGGCTCGCGCGGGCTACGCCGGAGCAGTCGATTCCCAATGATGCCCTCGTTTAGGACGCCGAACCCCTTGCTTCCGGCGTCGCGGTTCAGTGATTGCGCGAGGACGTCAGGCCATCGACGGTTCGTCTCCGCGGTCGAACCATCCCCATCGACCGTCGAGTCACCGAACACGACGATGGCGCCCGCTGCGCATAGTGCCTTGACCTCAACCCCGGTGAGGAAAGGCTAGGAGCTAATCGTCCTCCCCACATTGAACGTGGCTTCCCTAGTCCGATCGCCCGCTACGGAGGAAACGTAGCTTGTTTGTAGAGCCAGGAAATGGCTTGTCGTTGCTGGGGTCTCACGGGGGAAATAGAAACTCACCGCGAGATCGGCGAGCGCCGGCACCTGGAGTACTACGGGGTCGCTGACAATCGTGGCCCCGACGGGGACGGTCACGGAACTCGTTCCCCGGAACGTAACTACCCGAGCCGAGGCGGCTTCGATGTCCGCGCCCCTTGAGCGTAGCGCGACATGGACGCTTCCGAGAGTTAGCGGCCTGTCACCAAAGGTGTTTGAAATTCGCAACCGCAGCGGACTTCCTCCGACGCTGCTGTGCACGATGAGCCGGACTGTCTGATTCCGGAATGTCTCCAGACTACCCGGCATGAAGGGCTGCGGTGCGGCGGCCCAAGTGCCAATCCATGCGCTGTCACCGCCCTCCATTTCGCGAGCGGCGCCTACATTTGCGGAGACGAAGACAAGGACAGCAACGAAGAAAAACGGCGCCAGCGCTGGCCCGGGGGAGCGCCTGACCTTCATCCGATTCGCAATCAACCGTCTCATGCGCCACTTCTGTGTGCAAGCGCCGAGTCAAACCTCCCAAACGTTGGCAAATATCGGAATGGGTACCGGTAAATGGCCGCACCTTCGGCCGAACCAGACGCCATACCTACATGCTGAAGCACAATCGCAGTACCCAATAGACCTATATTGCCGAAGCCTACCACTGCGGTGGCGAGTTCAACACACCGCGGAGCTGTCGTTCACGACGGGCAAGACAGGGTCGAAAGTACGCATTCGATGCGGGCTGCGGCCCCCGTCGAGCTCCTAGCGGCCGGATGGGGTCAATCGTGACTTCGAGTGGCCTGCCATAGAGCCGACGTTCAACGTCTGCGGTAGTATCGGGACAAACGCATCCACTGACGCGGTGCGGATGTGTTCGACCGGCGCTAATTTCCGCGCTGAATGCTACTCATAGAGAAGTACAGTGAAATGAAGGTTAAACGAATCGTCGCCAACCTAGATACTCGGGACGTTGCAGTCGCCAAAGTGTTTTACCAGGATGTGCTTGGCCTTGATGTATTGATGGATCAAGGCTGGATTGCGACTTACGGATCATCGACGAAAATGGACATCCAAATTAGCTTTGCAACACAAGGTGGCTCCGATACGCCCACGCCCGATTTGTCGATCGAAGTCGATGATGTTGACGCTGCGCTTGAACGCATGAGAAAGACAGGCTTCGCCGTGGAATATGGGCCGGTGGACGAGCCGTGGGGCGTCCGGCGATTCTACGTACGCGATCCATTTGGCAAGCTAGTCAACATTCTTGCGCATGTTTGAGAGGAGGCATGCAAATCGTTGCAATGATGAATCTAACTTCGTCGCCGTCAAGCGGCCTGTCGTGGAAGGCCCGTTTGGGTCCGTCACCGGCCGGTGGCGGCCCCGGGTTTCTCCAAAGGGTAGCAACCGGCCAAAAGGACCCTCTGACTATATTGGGTGGTAAGCCCGAGAGCGGACACTCATCTTGGGCTACGGTTGAGAGGTATGCCCCTTTTGAACAAAGCCGACCTCTCGGCAAATCCTAGCGGGGGAACTAGCCCGACGAGGAAGCGCCGAATGACAAATCCAAAGAAGGTACACGTATTCGCTGTGTTCAATTCACTGTCGTAAGCGGCCTACCGAACGCGTTTGTCAATTCGGTACCCGCAGATAATCGAGGCAGGGATGTGCACGCGACACAATTCTTGCAATCCCTCACGGTGGAGTTGCACGACGTGGATGCGCTGAGCTCTGCCTATGTCGCTGCGCATAAGTAGCGCTGGTTGGCGGTGGCGCAAACGCAAGGGACTCCATCATCGGACCCGCCTCCTGTAAGCTGCCCCTCGCCATAGGCGGCTTCGGGTCGATACCGGTCCAAGTGCACCGCGGGCGGCTTCCGCCCAATAGAAGACCTTTGCTGTGCTCAACGGACCGTCATAAAGCGGACGGCCGAAGAGGAATGCGAGATGATGCGTGTGACGATTGAGGGAAGTGACAGATGGATAACCTCGTCAGTGTCGAGACAGTCATCACACACGCCCGGCCCGTATTAAATGCCTTTTACGATGCCGTTTTAGCCTGCGGCCGTTCGCCCCCGTTCAAGCCAACCCTTCGCGTCGCCAATAAACCTGGGGCGACCCTCTACGATCCTGCGAGCCGGGCCGTGGTTCTAGTCCCGTATGAGATTCTTCCGCCCGCTCGCCGCGCGGCGATGGACCGCTTCGCTGCAATCGGCACACTCGGCCTATCTGGACGCGAACAATATTCTGAAGTATTCAACAACTTGCTCGTCGCACACGAACTAGGTCATTGGTTGCAGGAAGTGGCGCGACGCCCGGTGAATCGCTGGCAGGCCGAATATGAGGCGAACCGTATCATGGTGGCTTTCTGGCGCGAGTACCCCGCCAAATCCCAAGTTGCATCGACGGAAAAACGTCTCGCAAATTTTGTTGCGCAAGCACCGACAACCCCAAGCCCGATGCCGGACGATGCGGGTATGAGCGCCGAAGTATATTTTAATACGCACCTTACCGACATTGAGAGCAATCCGCTCGCCTATGCCAACTTTCAGAAATTGATGGTACGCCAAGTTATTGCTGAACAACCTATCCCGACTTTTTGCGAGGCCGTGGCGGCGGCTTGGCCGAAATAGCCAGTCGCGTCAAATGGCGCTCAAGAAAGTCCTCTGGTGGTTCGTAATGAAAAGATACAAACGGTCATCCGCAAACGGGTGGGCTATAGTTATTAAAGGTTAATAACAACACGGGGCTTTCATGATTGGGCTCAACACTCGCGCTCTTTCACTCTTCTTTTGCGGCCTTCTGAGCATTCCGGGGGCATATTCGGCAGAACCCATTACACCCAACAACCTCGCTGAGTTAGACGCCCAACAAAAGACAATGGTCGCAACCGCGAATGTTGATGGGCTTGCGAAGCTAGCTCATCCCGATTTGCGGATTAATGCACCGACGAATCGAATCCTTACGCGCAACCAATTCCTAGCAATGATGCGCAATGGTCAAATCGGCGCTGAAGGCTTCGAGCGCACTGCAGAAAGTGTCACCGTAACGGGGAAAATAGGTGTTGTCATGGGGTTCGAGGTGTTCACGCCGACGGCAGCAAGCGAACTGGGTAAAACCTATGGCGTTCATCCGCTCAAGCGTCGATACACCAATATCTACGTAAAGGAAAATGGAAAGTGGCTGTGGCTCGCCAGGCATGCAAATGTCGTCCCGGAGCAAACGAAGCCTGCTTTCTAGTAAATTTGTGAATCGGATTGCGCAAAGCGGCCAGTGGCCGCCGGCCGCTTGGGGTCGAGAGCGGCGCAACGGCTCAATCCGTCGGCAACCAACCGAGAGGTGCGGCTCCGGTAAAACCGTCCTGTCGGATACACGCCTAGGCAGCCAGAGTGCGCAGTCGGCCTTCGTAATCGCGCTTTCCGATCGGCACACCCCGCGCGCGAAGGATGTCGTATGCGGTGACGGCATGGAAATAGAAGTTGGGCAGGGAAAACGAAAGAATGAGGGTCTCGGACTTGAAGGCTAGCCTTCGCGGGCCGATCTGAAGATCTAGGCCCTTGCCCGCCCAGCTGTTGACCTCGTCGGGCGTGAACGACTCCAGCGCTTTTCCGCCTTGCCGATCATCGCCTGCAGGTCTGCGAAAGCAACCGGTCCGACCAGTGGGGGCGGGCTGAACACGCCGGTCTTCACGGCCTCCAGCCCCCACCGGAATGATGCCACACTGCTTCGATCTGGAAATGGAAGGGGGCCATATCTTTGAAGAGCCGGGCATGCACGAAGTCGTCCGGGTCGGCGCGGGTCTCGGCGCAGTGCCCGGCCGCGCGGTTAAGGCAGCCCCCGATGGCCTTCACGGTCTGTAGGAATGTGGGCACGCTTAGGTCGTAGAGTGATGTCGCCATCGGCTTCCCCTTAACTTGAACCGACCTCCCTTTGTTCCGGGCGAACCCTGTGCGCTCACGGAGGAGAAGGCGCAATATTATAGGTTCTCGCTTCCTCATAGCGGACGCTTGCGTCCGCCGGCTGCGGGTCGATACGAGTCCTTGGACGCCGCCGGTCTGACGGCACGGCCAGGTTCGGCCAAAAAAACGGCCGACGACAGGCCAGCGGGACTTCATGATGCTGGCACTCAATGGCTCGCGACATAACTGCGAACCAAGCATCCAGCGCTTTTAACGGCTTTAATGCACGCCTGGTTTTCGAGCGCGAACCTGATAGACGACGCTGAGAATGGCATCAACAACTAGTTGCGGCTCTTCGAACTGTATATTGTGACCAGCGTGGTCGGCCACTATTTGTCGGCTATTTCCTGAAAGTCCAGTCAAGCTTTTCTGTAGTTCGGCCCATACGTCCCGCATAACGTCCCGAATTGGTGGTGGGAGTCCAGGTGGTTGTAAGGCTTGCGGACTCTGGCTGATCACCACCAGCGGTTTGAGTCCGAGTGAGGAAGTGGCCCTCACTTGCTTTGCGCATGCGGGAAAGTCGATTCGCTCGCGAGATGTGTCGGGATCCGGTCCATACCGAAGTAAACGTAACATTGCAGATTCACCCGAATCCTCGGGAGGTAAAAACTCAGTAAACTTGGCCAACTGATCTGGGTGCGAGGAGTCCACGAGAACCATCCCAAGTACTGCTTCCGGATATTCATTGGCAAAAACTCGCATGTTGAACCCGCCGATGGAATGACCTACCAAGATATAAGGTGGGGGTATTCGCGCCCTTAGTAGCAGAAAGCGCCAGTCATTGACCATGTCTGCACTGGTGCGCCTCGTATTTGCTATGTCACTAGACCCGAGACCGGCGCGGTCGTGCATGCATATACGTGTTCTCTTCTGGATCTCCATAAAAACGTTAGCCCAGCCCAAGGGAGTTGATCGAGCGAACCCCTGTTCAATCGATATACCTTCACCTTGATCGATAATGACAGTCGGTTCGCCATGGCCGCAGCAGATGTACCGCAAATCGCGGCCTCCAAGATCGACGCACTCGAATATTTCAAGCATGTGTTATCCAGGAAAAGTGGCAATATCAACGTATCACGGCATCCGGCGCCCGATACATGGTGACGGATATTCGTTCCCGACTTCGGTTAGTCACTAGCAACTCCAAAAAGTCGAGCAGGCACTGACCGAAACGCGTTCACGATGCGCTGGAGACAGCGTTCACATTCGGCGGAATATACAGGTCGCGGCCTATCCCGATGCATACGTTACCGGGCGCCTCAGTTGGCCGGGCGACAGCCGTCTTTCAGAGGTTCACCACGGCTGATTAAGACGTCTTTGGCCGCCTCAATCCCAACACGAACTTGGGTCCCGTTCACGCCTAAAATGCGAATAACGATGTGGTCGCCGATTTGGATGGTCTCGTCGGAGCGGCGCGCTATTACGAGCATAAAAAAGCCTCCATGCCAAATGTTGCCTCAACGCGATCTAAGACCGTGTATGGTTTGGTCTCAATTTATTCAAAAGGTGGATAGCAATGGAAAAGCAAATATTTAGGTTTCTAAAAGATCGCGTTGTAATCACGCGATGGCTCACGGCCAACGCATTTGTACACACAGTTTTGTCGGCCGCCACGTATCGAAGACTATTTGGCTAGAGTCTCCGCCGATCATTGCGGCTTCGTTTCCTGCGCTGCACAACTTTCGAGAGCTATACCTGTCGATCACCTTCAAGCGTCGACTAAATGCTCGACGCAAACTATCAGCAGCACAATTCCTGCCAACCCAGCCAGCACTACTGTGGAACCAAAGATTACAGGCATCTGTCGATGAAATCGAGCCATGTTGCGGGCTTGGGTCAAGCGATATTGAATTATCATCGCCTCGAAATCTTCAACGTGTGCGAAGACAATCTTTGAGATATCAATTTGCTGCTGGGCGTATACCCACTGATTCTTTATTTGCCATCCAACAAATATCAAAAGGGAAAGGGTAATGAGGAAAGCAATCAGCATGCGCTCAGGGATAGTGATGTATCGTTGAACTTTGTCCCAAAGGGCAAATTCGGCCGCATAGCCCGCAGTGAAAACGAGAGTCAAAAAAGCGATGCCTTTGTCAAAGCCCGAAATGTAAAGCTCGCGCAAAAAATCCTGCCGCCTTTTGATGTCTTCTTTTTGGGCGTCGTCCAACGGTTCTTTCTCCGGACGTGTGGGGCCTGGACCGCGAGCGTGGCTTATTTGGTATCAACAGCGTTCAACGTCGCGTTGAATCGATTCAGAGTCTTCGCCGCGTTCGGCGTGCAGCTGATCAGGTTGCTGCACCAGAAGTTTTCTCGGATGAAATAGCCGCCTGCGGGGTTCGGCGCCTTGTTCACCTGAGCCGCCAGATCGACGGAGTACCCTACGCTGTTGTAGGTCTCCAGAAAGTCAGGAAAATACGTCTGCATCTTGTAACCCGCTGTGTCCAGCACGAAGGTGCGCGCGGCGGCCCACTTCGCGCTGCATTCAGCGTCGGTCACACACGTCGGAACGGGCGCAGGCGGGGTATCTCGCTCCGCCTTTGCTGCGGCCAAGTCAGCGGCGGACGGGGTGTAGCAGCCCGAAAGGATCAGGGGAGCGGCAAAAATGCTTAGACGTTTCATAGGCAAAGTCCTTTTTGCAAACTGAGCAAAGATTCCGCTGGTTTCCGAGGAAACATGCAGCCACTCGAAGACTACCTAGCGAATGTTTACATGAAACGATCGGCAATGCGACAAGCGCCGGGCTGGAGCTGCGGGTTTTCAGTGCTGCGTGAGGGCTAAAAATGTACCAATGGTTTCAAGAACGGCTATGACAGTGCCTATGACCCATTGACAGTTCCGGCCAAACCAAGAAATCTCCTTATTATCTTCCGGAATCGGCGCGACGGTAGATGCGGCAAACTCAGCACACTGAGAAAAATGCCCGGTTTCGATAATTTTAAATGATCGCGTCCCGGGAAGTGGTGTAAGAGCGGACTGCTGATGGCGGTCTGGAGTTGCCCCTATCCGACCGGACAGGCCGCGGGTTGATAACTGCGGATAAATT
>CAZZVN010000059.1:12119-25019 GCA_964657625.1 uncultured Steroidobacteraceae bacterium | reverse complement strand
CGCACGGCCACGGCCATGCCGACGGGGGCGGCGGCCACGAGGGTCACGCGCACGAGGACGAGGTCAAACTCATCCCCGATGCCGACGGTCCGGTGGCGCTGTCCGTCTTCGAGGACGGTGTGCCGCCCGTGTTTCGCGTGGCGCCCCGCGGCGGTCGCGCGATGTTGAGCGCCCGCGACGTCAGCGTGACGACCGTCCGGCCCGGCGGCGTGCGGCAGACCTTCCACTTCGTCGATCGGGGCGCTTATCTCGAATCGACGAGTCAGATACCGGAGCCGCATGCCTTCGAGGCGCTGATCAACCTGGCCGGGGTGGAGCACGGCGTCGAATTCGAAGAGCACGCGCATGACGCGGGCGTCGATGCGCGGGATCACAACATGCGCGCCGCCTACGTGCACGTCATCGCCGATGCGGCCGTGTCGGTGCTCGCCATCATCGGGCTGCTGCTGGCGAAGACCTTCGGCTGGCTGTGGATGGATCCGCTCGCCGGCATCGTCGGTGCGTTGGTGATCGCGAACTGGTCCTACGGCTTGATACGCGACACGGGCGCCATTCTGCTCGACGTCCGCCCGGGCGACACGTTGGAGAATAAAATCCGTGCCGCGGTGGAGCGGGCGGGCGACAAGCTGGTCGATCTGCATGTCTGGCGGCTGGGCCCGGGTCATTTCAGCGCCGTGGTGTCGGTGGTCACCGCGGTCGCGCAGCGCAGTCCCGCGTTCTACCATTCGATTCTACGGAGCTACGAGGGGCTGTCGCACATCACGGTCGAGGTCCATCCGCACGACAGTGTCACGGCCTGAACGCGCCGCGGTCAGGGACGCTGAGACCGGATGAAATCGACGAAAGCGCGCAGGGGTGCCGGAAGATAACGACGGCTCGGGTAGTAGAGAAACGGCCCGGAGAAGCGTTGCCACCACGGCTCGAGCACCGGCTCCAAGGCGCCGGCGTCGAGATGGGGACGCAGCCAGTCCTCGAACAGATGAATGACGCCGCTGCCGGCGAGCGCGGCGTCCACCGCGAGTTCGGTGGCGGCGCCGACGCGAACGATGAGCCGTCCCGTCGGATCCACCTTCACGACCTCGCCGTCGCGTTCGAACTCCCAGGCCGGCATCGAGCCGCTCGAGAAGCGGCTGCGCAGGCATTCGTGGCCGAGCAGGTCGCGGGGATGATGGGGGCGGCCGCGGCGATCGAGATACGCGGACGACGCGGCGGTTGCGAAGCGTTGTTCGCGGGGTCCGATGGGAATGGCGACCATGTCCTGCTCGAGCCGTTCGTCGTAGCGGATCCCGGCGTCGCAGCCGGCCGCAAGCATGTCGACGAAGCCATCCTCGGCGATCACCTCGAGATAAATGTCGGGATAGGCGGCGAGGAAGGGCGGCACGATGCGGGGCAGGACCAGGCGGGCGGCGCTCACGGGTACGTTGAGCCGCAACGTTCCCGCCGGCCGGTCGCGGAAGCCGTTCACCACGTCCAACGCCGCGTCGACCTCGCCGAGCGCCGGACCGAGCCGCTCTAAAAGCCGAGCGCCGGCTTCGGTGGGCGCGACGCTGCGCGTCGTGCGGTTGAGCAGTCGAATGCCCAGCCGGGTTTCGAGCCGGCGCACGGCTTCGCTCAAGCCCGAAGCGCTGCCGCCCGTGGCTTTTGCGGCGTCGCGAAAACCGCGCGATCTTGCCACAGCGACGAACGCTGCAAGGTCCCCCAGTTCTGTCATCGTTCGCCGTTTCGTACAACCTGTGCCGATTTAACCCTATTATCGCACATGGCTCGGCTGTGTACATTGACGGTCATTCACAGGAGACAGACCATGATCGATATTCGCAACGCCGGCACCTTCGCGCTCGGCAACCGCACCGTCAAACGCATGGGCTACGGTGCCATGCAGCTCGCCGGGCCGGGGGTGTTCGGACCGCCAAAAGACCGACCGGCCGCGCTCGCGGTGCTGCGCGAAGCGGTGGCAAACGGCGTCGATCACCTCGACACCAGCGATTTCTACGGGCCCCACGTCACCAACCAGATCATCCGCGAGGCGCTGCATCCCTATCCGGACGAGCTGGTCATCGTCACCAAGATCAGCGCGGTGCGCGGCGCCGACGGCTCGTGGCTGCCGGCGCTCTCGCGCGCGGAGCTGACGCAGGCCGTACACGACAACCTGCGCAACCTGGGCCTCGAGGTGCTCGAGGTGGTCAATCTGCGCAGCATGTTCGACAACCATGAACCGGCGGAAGGCTCGCTCGAGGAGCCGCTCACGGTGCTGGCCGATCTGCAGCGGCAGGGTCTGGTGCGTCATATCGGCCTGAGCAACGTCACCCCGGCGCAGATTGCCGAGGGACGCCGTCTCTGCGAGATCGTCTGCGTGCAGAACCTGTACAACCTCGCGCATCGCGCCGACGATGCGTTGATCGACGAGCTCGCTCGCGAGGGCATGGCCTACGTGCCGTTCTTTCCGCTCGGCGGTTTCACGCCCCTGCAGTCGACCGCGTTGTCCGACGTTGCCACCCGGCTCGGCGTGACGCCGATGCAGGTGGCGCTCGCCTGGCTGCTCGGGCGTTCGCCCAACATTTTGCTGATACCCGGGACCTCGTCGGTGGGGCATCTGCGGGAGAACCTGGCGGCGGCGCAGCTCGAGCTGCCGGACGACGCCCGGGCGGTGTTGGATCAGATCGCGCGGAATATGCCCGCGCCCCCGGTCCGGATTGACTAACCCATACTGCGAGCGTATACCTCCAGCGGGTTTTCGCATTGGACAGCGCTCACCTGTAACCGTGTACAGTCGCGAAAATTTTCGAACAATAAAACCTTGGGGAGCCAGACATCGACGAGTAAATGCGATCACATGACGTGACGCCGCGGCCGGCTGGCTGCGTTTAAGGGAAGTTCGTGTACGCCGGATAGACGTGCGGAATGGGCTGTTTTGCAACGGGTTGCGGCAGACGAGTGCTGCACCGATAACGATAGAGATCAAGGGAGTTGGCGTGAGAACATATCAAGAGCGAGTAGTGGGGAGCCGTCGTCGTGCCTTTACGGGCGTCGGTTTGGGATGTCTGCTGGGCGCACAGGCGGGAATCGTCGTGGGCGCCGAGCCGGGACCCGCCTCGGGCGGTGGACTCGATGAAATCGTGGTGACCGCCACCCGTCGCACGGAAAACATCCAGGTCGTGCCGCTCAGCGTGGACGTGGTGTCGCAGTCCATGCTGCAGCAACAAAACCTCACGGACACCACCGACCTCAAGCGCCTGGTTCCCGCGCTCGAATACCGCCATACCGGCACGCCCGCCAACAACGGCTTCAGCATCCGCGGTGTCGAAACCTTGGGCACCGGGTATGGACTGGAACAGTCGGCCGGCGTGGCCTTCGACGGCGTGCCGCTCGCGCGTAATGTCGGGTCCACGGCAGATCTCGTCGACATCCACAGCGTCGAAGTGCTGCTCGGGCCGCAGGGCATGTTGTTCGGCAAGAACGCCTCGGCGGGCCTGATCAACATTGTCAGCAATTCGCCGGAAATCGGCAAAACCGACACCTCGCTGCGGGCGGCGTTCGGGTCTTTGAACGACCGGCAATATTCCGGCACCGTGAACCTTCCCGTGACGGAGGACTCCGCCGCCCGTCTCACGGCATGGAAATTCAGTCATGACGGCACGATCCACGAGATCAACACCGGCCAGGGCATGAACGATAAGAACAGCGACGGCGCGCGCTTCAAGTATCGCTGGAAGGCCACCGACCAGCTCGAGCTGAACTTCACCGGCGAGTGGGTGAGTCACGACGAGAACGGGGCGGGCTATTCGTTCCGCAGCTTCGTTCCCGCCAATTATGCGCTGCAAGCCGGTCCCGGCGACGCCGCCGGCTGGGAACTCGCGCATGGCACGGTGCCGTCCGAGACCAACCGGACCGCGCGTGGCGTGAACCGCCCCTACTTCGACAAGGGCAACACGGATGCCTACACGGGTCAGGCGGACTATCAGATCGGCGACGGCACCCTCACCGCCATCGTCGCCTACCGCAACATCAAGAACAACGACTCGTACGATGCATTCCCGAGCGACGATCCGTACTATCAGCAGTTCAAGAACACGGATCAAATCGCCTACAACCAGCTCTCCGAGGAGCTGCGCTACGCCTCGCCGGTGGCCGAACGCATCCGCTACGTCGTCGGGCTGTTCAACTTCCGTCTCAAGCTGAACGATCTACAGGGGTTCGGCGTCTCCGGTGTGCTGCCCGGCGTGCCGACCGCGGTGACGCTGCTCGACGCGGATTTCCAGCAGGGGCTCAAGAACAACAACTACGCTGCGTTCGGCGAAGCGACCTTCGACATCACGTCGAAGCTGCACTTCATCGCGGGCATCAGACGCTCGACCGACCAGCTGTACGTGTCGATGAACCGCGGCGGGGCGTTCACGGGCATCCTGGGACCCTTCGCCGCGTCCGACTCCACGGAGTACAACGACATTTCCTGGCGCACCGGTCTGCAGTACGAGTTCGCGCCGGACGCCATGGTGTACGGCACCATCTCGCGCGGCTACAAGGGGCCGGGCAACGGCTATAACCTTGGCACCACGCAGGCCGAGGTGACCGCGAGCCATGGCGACATCATCAAGCCGGAAATCGTGCATGCGTACGAAATCGGCGTGAAGAGCCAGTGGTTCGAGCGGCGTCTGACCGCGAACATCGCCGTGTACCAGGAGTACTTCGACGATTTCCAGACCTCGGTCATCCTGCCGGGTCCCGGCGTGGGCGTGTCGGCCACCACCAATGCCGGTCAGCTGACGAGCACCGGTGCGGAAGTGAACGTACGCTGGCTGGTCATTCCCTCGGTGACGCTGATCGCGAGCGAAGCGTACGACAACGCCCGCTTCACCGATTACAAGGGCGCGGCGTGCTATCCCGGGCAGACCGCGGTCCAGGGCTGCGTGAACGGCAGCCAGGACGCCACGGGCGACCGGGTCGCGAATTCGCCGAAGGAACGTGCGAGTCTCACGGCCCGCTACGATCACGCCTTGACCACGAAGTTCAACGGCTACTTCCAGGTCAATGGTGCCTACCGCAGCGACGTGAACTACACGAGCTACGGCGATCCGTTCCTGCGCCAGGGCGGCTTTACGGTCGTCAACATGGCGGCGGGCGTGGATACCGCGGACGGCCACTGGGGCGTCTCGGTGTACGGCAACAATGTGCTCGACCGTCACTATGTCGACATGGTGACGAACGGCGGTACGCGCGATGCCACGCTGCTCAACGACATCGGTTACGAAGATCTGCAGACCTTCGGCATCGCGGTGACGGCCCACTTCTAGGGCGGACGTCCCCCCGGCGCGGCGCCGGGGGGACGGGGTCGTTGCGTGGGAACGCGTCGACCCCGTCCGTGCAACCGGCCGTCCGGTCATTGTTTGTAGAACGTCCCGCTCTGGCAGGCATCGGGCTCGACGGACGTCAGCGTATTCAGATTGGGCCCGCTCAAGGTGTCGACCACCTCGTTACCGTTGTATTGCGCGGAATCGGGGTTGCTGGGGTCGATGGTGAGCGGATAGCCGCCGCCGCCATAATCCAAGGCCAGCGTTCCCGGTCCGGTCGACGTGATCACCAAGGTCAGGGGTCCCGAGAAGGAGCCGCAGGTCGACGTCGTCGAGCCGACCCAGCTGCCGACCCAGGGATTTTGTTGGACGGTGACGGTGGCTTCTTTCTCGCCGACCAGCACCCGCTGCGAGTTGTTGACCAGATACGCGGTGACGGTGATGGTGTCGTCGCCGGCGCCGTTCGAGAGCGGCACGTACGTGACCGTGCCCATCGAGCTGTCGAAGTTGTCGCGGTGGCCGTCCTGACCATCGATGAGGTGTCCATTCACCGCCGTGTTGGTCCAGGTATAGACCACGCTCTGCCCACTGTCCGACGCGCTCGGTACGCTCGCCACGAAGTTTTGCGTGGCCGTCGGCAGGACCGTGGCGGTCTGCGGGGTCAGGGTTACCTTGTCCGCCGTCACGTCGACGACGAAGCGGTCCGCATGATGCGAGAGCGCCACCTGGGTCGTCAGCACGCCGATGTCGTAGCTGGCCAGCACGCCGTTGGCGACGTTCAATGCCAGCAGCAGGCGCTGCGCGTAGGAGGTGGCCACTGCCGCCGCCCCGTGGCCCGCCTGCTCGAGGATGAGCTGCTGCACCAACGTCAGCACGTAGCCCTGCAGGGCGTTGGACTGGAAGATGGTGTTCAGCATCAGGTCCTTCGCCTCGACGAGCTTGCCTTGATCGGTCAGGTCGTAGAGTTGCGGAGCCGCGACCGCCACCGCTGAGATGAGATCGGCCACCACGCCGTTGGCCGAGTTGTATTTGAAGAAGGTATCGATCTGCGAGCTGTTGAGTGGAACGATGATCGAGCACACCACCGGCACGATGTAGTTCTGCAGGAGCTGCAGCAGCACCAGATCCCGCTGACGTTTGGTCTGCTCGTCGGTCAGGGTCGTGAAGCCGCCCGGCAGCCCCATGCCCACGATGGTGACGTTGTAGGTGGTCTTGGTGAAGCCGTCTTCGAGTGCGAGGGGCGTGGAATCGGTGGACACGGGGTTGTAGTCGCCGGCGGCGCCTGCGAGCACGCGTGCGGCGTCCACGGCGGTGGAAACGACGCTGCCGACCCCGGAAGTGGCCGGAATCTGAACGGGGGCCACCACGTCGGTGACGGCCTTCGGCGTGACGTTGCCGGCGGCATCGGTGGAAGACACCTCGTCGACATAGGCCGTCGCCAGCCGGCGATACTTGTTCTGGAAGTGAATCCCGTTCGGGAAGTCGTTGATGACATTGATGCCGCTTTGCAGGTCGCCCGGTGTCACGCGCACGTCCTTGACGCGCCGGCCGAGGCGCTGCGCGGTCTTGGCGGCCGCCGATGCGGCGGGAGATGCGTACAAGGCCGTGACGAAGGTGGTCAGGGCGGCGGTCACGAGCGGCGCGTTGGTCGGTGTGTCGATGCCGCCGCCGGCGATCGCGGCCGACACCACCGTCACCACGGCGTCAAATCCTGCCGCGCTCTTGATTTCATCGAGAACGCCGACCCGGTACGGCAGCGTCAGATCGTAGAACCCCGCCGCGAAATAGATCAGGACCTGGGCGGTCGAAGTGGCATCGATGATCGTGGCGGTGGAGCTCACGAAGCCCAGGCCGACGGTGGCGTTCGTCGCCGTGGTGAGGTACGCGAACTGTGGACCCCCGGAGAAAACCGGTAACGCAAACGTGCCGTTCGAGCCGACACTCACCGACCCGATGCCATCGTTCAGTCCGAGGCTCGCGACGCGTGGAGCGCCCACCGGTAAATTTGCCTTGACCGCGACCACCGCAGCTTGATCGGGGGCCGCAATCGTGGTGGGAATTCGGTTGACCGGCTCGGCCGCATGATCGCCGCCGCAGGCTTGCAGGATGAACAGGCAGAGCGTTGCGATGCTGCCCATCCGTTTGGCGACCGACATGTCGTCGGTGGCTGCGCAGGCATGGCGGCCCTGAAGTGTCGATGAATTTCGTCGTGTGTGATGCATGGTATCCCCGTAAGTTGTTGTTACCGCCGAAGCAGGCGACGTGAACGACAATCGTTGCCGCTCGCAGGGGATGGCGTAATCGGCAGGGAAAATGCCTCAGCTATTTGCCGAGGCAGGGCGTGAGCGTCGCTAGGCGCCGTGGGCCAGCCGCTGCAACTGGCGCGTGAGCCGGGGGGCGTCGGCACCCGGCGGCACGGGCGTCAGCAGCGCCAGGGCTTCCCCCGCCGTGGCCGCTGCTGCCTCCGGATCGCCGCAGGCGCGTGTTGCCAGGGAGAGCAACAAGAGATGACGGGGATTGCGGCGCCGGGTGGCCGAAACCAGGCGCGCGGCAATCTTCAAGGTGGTTGGTGGATCGCGCAGCGTCTGCGGCAACACCGATAATCCGGCCGCGGCTGCCATCTGCAGCACGTCGATGTTGGCGTCGGGATGTCCGGCGCCCTCCATCAGGGTGGCGAAGCCGGCACCCGCCCTCTGCCGCCCGTCCGCACCGAGGCCGTAACGTTGTTGCAGCGATCCCAACATGGCCTCGGCGTAAGCGTGATTAGCGATCCAGCTGCGATTGCCCGGCTCCAGCGTCAACAAATGTTCGAAAATCGGCACCGTCTGAGCGAGCAGGGTTGCCGCGCGAACCGCCTTGGCCTGGTCGGCAGCGCGCAGTTCGAGCAAGTCGTCACAGAGCTGGTCGACGTACAGCAGCGCTTGCGTATAGTAAAAATCGGCGAGGTCGTAGGTGACGCGACTGTCGTCGGAATCGGCTTTGGCGAGATACTCGAGCGTGGGTCGCGCCAGTTCGTACTCGCGGCTCGCCCGAGCGTAGTCGTCCAGTGCCGCCGCGTTGTCGGCAATTTTCAGATGGGTCTGCGCGATGCCCCGCCGCGTCGAGGCAGCCGCCTGCTCGGCGGCCGGCAACGATTGCCAGCCCGCAAGGGACTCGGCGTACTCCTGCGAGGCACGCACCGGATCCGTGATCGCACGGATGTTGCCGATTTTCATGTGATCGATCGCGATGCCGCGCATTGCCCGTACGAAATGCGGGTCTGCGTCGAGAGCCCGCTGCGACAGGTTCATCGCCTTGCCGTAGGCGGCCAGGGCCGCCTCTTGATCGCCCGTGCTGGAAACGCCCGACTGGCCAAACAGGTCGCCGAGCGCGCCCGCGGCGCTGGCCGCCTCGGCGAATTCCTGCGCACCGGTGCCTGGCAGCGCGATCCTCGCGTCGTAGTCCGCGACGGCGGCCTGCATGAAGTCGATGGCATTCGCCGTGCGTCCGATTCCGAACAGCACTTCGCCCAAGGATTGCTCGGCAAGCGCCAGCTCGGCGAGCGCCTGCGCCCGGTGCGGTCGTTGCGCGAGCAACCTGCGGGCCAGGTCGATGGCTCTGCGAAGACTTGCCTCGGCCCCCGCAGGCTCGCCGATGTTCTGTTCGTACGGATTGCCCTGCAGGTTGCCCAGGCGTGTGTACGCGGCAATGACATCGAGGCTCGCGACCGCGTCGCCCTCGGCATCGGTCGACATGCGATCGAGATGGTGCAGAACCTGGCCAACCAGCAGGCGCTGTACCGGAGTCGAACCCGGCAGTTCCTTGATGGCTTCGTCGATTTCCGACAGCAAACTGCTGCTCAGCTGGCGTAAATCCTCGGAGCGGGCCTCGGCGCGTCGTCGCTGCTGATCGGCGCGGTGCGATTGCCACAGCACGGCGACAGCGCCAACCAGGAGACTCACGCAGAGCAACGAGGCGATCGTGAGCGGGAGGCGGTTGCGGCGGATGAATTTCGCGGCGCGGTAGCGATAAGTGCCGCGGCGCGCGATCACCGGCCGGCCGAGGAGGTAGGCGTCGATGTCGGCTGCGAACTGCTCGATGGAGGCGTAGCGTTGCCGCGGCTCCTTACGCAACGCCTTGAGTACCATGGCGTCGAGGTCAGCATCCATACGCACTGCGGACCCGACGGCCACGGCGCTCGGCGGCTGCGGTTCGTCGGTACAGATCACCCGCAGGAACTCGCCGGTGGTGAAGTCGGTGATGGAGTAAGGCGGCTTTTCCGCGAGCAGCAGGTACAGGAGCACGCCGAGGGAATAGATATCGGACGCGGTGGTGATGGGATCGCCCAACACCTGCTCCGGGCTCGCATAGTCGGGGGTGAAGGGGTGAATCCCATGCTGGGTGTAACCGCCCGCCGCGTCGGCGGCCAGCGGCTGCAGAAGTTTCGCGGTGCCGAAATCGAGCAGCCGCGGCGTTCCGTCGGCGGCGATCAGGATGTTGTCGGGTTTGAGGTCGCGGTGCACGACCAGGTTTTGATGAGCGAATTGCACGGCGCTGCACACGTTCAGGAACAGCCGCAGGCGGTCCGGCAGGGTGAGCGCATTTCTTTTGCAGTACTGGGTGATGCTGATGCCGTCCACGTACTCCATGGCGAGGAACAACTCACCCGTTTCCGTCATGCCCCCGTCGAGGAGCCTGGCGATGAAAGGATGGACCAGGTTCGCGAGAATCTGCCGCTCCGCCCGGAAGCGGTCGCGAAACAGCTCCGAGGTCAACGGCAGGTCGACGAGTTTGATGGCAATCTGCTGATCGAACTGGCCGTCCGCGCGATGCGCGAGATACACCGACCCCATGCCGCCGCGACCGATGAGCCGGTCTATTGCGTAGGGACCGATCCTGCGACCCCTGGCGACCACCTGCACGCTCTCGTGCGCCTGGGTGGACCGCTGCCGACCCAGCGATGTTTCTGCCTCGCTGGCGTCGACCAGGGAAAGCACTTCGCTGCGCAGCGCCGGGTCAGCGCCGCAACATTGCTCAAGGTAGGAGGAGCGTTCGGCGGGGAGCAGGTTGAGCACTTCGTGGAAAAGTGCCTGAATCCGCCGCAACTGCCCTGGTGCCTGCTCTGCGGCCGGTTCGTTCAACGCGCGGCGCCGTCAGTCCGAAATGCTGCCGCGATCGCCGCCCATGCAACGAAACAGCCAGCCGCGGGCAAACTTCAAATCGCGGTCCACCGTCGCTTTGGAAATGTTCATGACCGCCGCAGTTTCATCCGCGGTGCAACCTAGGAAATACCGCAACTCGACCAGCTGCACTTTCTCTTCGTCGAGACGGGACAGGGTTTCCAGCGCCTGATCCAGTGCCAGCATTTCCGCGCTGCCCACCCCCACCCAGCCAATGTCATCGTTGAGGGGAACGTGCTCGATCCCTCCGCCCCGGCGCTGCGCCTGGTTGCTGCGCGCGTTGTCGATCAGGATCATGCGCATGATCTTGGCGGAAAAGGTAAAGAAGTGGGTCCGGTCTTCCCACGAGGCTTTCTTCTGATCGACCAGCCGAAGGTAGAAATCGTGCACCAGAGAGGTGGCCTGCATCACGCCTGGCGCGCTCTCGCGTCGAAGGTAGGACGCGGCAAGTTCACGAAGCCTCGGGTACACCAACGGCAACAAGCGCTGGAACGCGGTCGGATTTCCCTCTTTCCACTCCTGCAGCAGCATGGTGATTTGACCGTGCTCTGGCATCGAAACTCCCCATCGACGATACCGCTCATCCTACCAGTCTTCTCAAGACGTGGAGCGAAATGCCCCCAGGCGAACTCTGCGGTGACGTGTTTTCGCAGGGCTTTTATCGGTAGTTTACCTTATGCTGGTAGACCGTTTCCGATGGTCGCCATGATGCCTGACTTTCCGTTGACCCTGATCCTGACCAGCCTGCCGTTCATGATCTCGATGGCGTTCACGCCCGGCCCCAACAACATCATGGTGGCGAGTTCCGGCGTCAATTTCGGTTTTCGTGCCACGGTGCCGCACATGTTGGGCGTCACCCTGGGGTTTCCCGTGATGTTGCTCATCGTGGGCCTGGGGCTCGCGCGCATTTTCATCACGCTGCCCGGTGTGCACGTCGCGCTCAAGTACGTGAGCATCGTGTATCTGCTGTACCTGGCATGGCGCATCGCCACGGCGACGTCGCTGCAGTCCGCCCGCGTCACGGCACGCCCGATTTCGTTCTGGCAGGCGGCGGCGTTTCAGTGGGTCAACGTCAAGGCGGTGATCATTGCACTGTCCACGGTCACGACCTATACGGTGGTGAACGCGACCTTGCCGGCGCAGATCTGCGCATTGGCGGCGCTCTCCACGGGGATCACGTTGGCGAGTGTTTGCACCTGGACACTGTTCGGGCATTTCCTGCGCAGCTACCTCCATACTCCCGAGCGGCGCCGGGTCTTCAACTATTCGATGGCCGCGTTGCTGGTGGCGTCCATCGTGCCGTTGTTTTGGGAATAGATGTAGGGCGCGTCGGATGCCGCCGGACGCCTTGAATGCGAAAGACGGGGGATCATCGTCTTGGCTTTTCTAGTCCAAGCCTTGAAAGGGATCGTCCCAGGCCGCGATCCCACGGAGGCGCTCGTGCCATGCGAGGATATTCGGATAACCTTCCACGGGCAGCTTCGACGCGTGGGCAAAGGGCAACGGCGTGGCGACGCGGAAGTCGGCGAAGCTGAGCCGGTTGCCCACGAGCCAAGTTCGGTTGGATAGAAACTCCTCCAACACCGCCGCAAACCGGTGAAATTCGGCCGAGGCCTCCTCGACCTCGGCGGTGCCGGCGGGCGGAAAGCCGAGGCGCGGCTTCATGGCGTACTCCCAGTAGAAGAAGCTCGCGGCGCGGGTGAAATGATGCGCGCTCCAGCTCAGCCACATCTGGAACTCAGCCGCCTTGTCGTCAGACACCCAGAAATCCGATCCCGCCAGCATAGAGAGGCGGCAGGCAATCGCGTCCGTCTCCCAAAGCGTCGTGCGCTCTTCCACGAGCACCGGCACGAGCGAATTCGGATTGATACGACGGAAGGCGTCTTCGTTCGCCGGATCACGTGGGCTCGCCCGGATGAATTCGACCGGCGACTGGAGATGACGCGCCACCGCGACCGCGACGCGTGGATTCAAGTTCCTGGAGTAGTAGAGCTTCAAGTCTTGCTACTACCGTCACGACCACGGGATTCGTTGGCTCTGTTCCATCGCGCTTTCCAGTAGTTGAACGCCCGCGGGACATTGTCCGGATTCCCGCAAGAAGTGCAATAACTGCGGGCAGTTGCAGCCTACAATAAAACCGCCCGTCGTGGAGGCCACCGCAGTGGCAGCGCGTACGGTCGCTGCAGCCGTTGGCGATGCTCTTGGTCCCTCTGGCAACCTATTTGGGCAAGGCTTTCTGTTGTTATCTCCACTCATGAAAGGGAAAGTCAAAACTCCAAACCTAATCCTGGACGAGATCGCGAAGAACGCGCGGCGCCTATCGATTGCGCATGTCGTTCTCGGGTTGGTGTCTGCGTTTCTCTATTGGATAAGTCCGGGTGCGTTCACGCCCCATTTGCATACGCCACGTCGCTCCGATGGAATTGTAATCATTTTAAAAACGTTGGGTGCGT
>CAZZVN010000059.1:0-12019 GCA_964657625.1 uncultured Steroidobacteraceae bacterium | reverse complement strand
GCTGGTTTCTCTCGTGGGGCTTTTGTCGTTGGTATGGAAAGACGACGCGCCTGAGTAACAGCATCCCGTCCAGGTCACAGCGCAGCCGCCGCCGCACCAATGGCCCCCTCCGCGTCCCCAATAGCCTCCACCACCGCATCGATCTGCTCTTCGTCGGTGTGCAGCGTGATCGACAGGCGCAGTCGCGACGTCCCCCTCGGTACCGTGGGGGGCCTGATGGGCCGTACGTCGAACCCGGCCGAATTGACGCGGGCGGCGATGGCGAGGGTGGGTTCGCTCTCGCCGATGATGACCGGCAGTATTTGGGAGTCGGGGGTCTGGCGGCCAAGGCGCTCGGCGAGCCGGTGCCGGGCGTGGGCGACCAGCCGTTGCAGGCGCGCGCGCCGCTCGGGCTCGTCACGCAAGATCTTCAAGGCGGCGCCGAGCGCGACCGCGGTCAGCGGCGGCGGGGCGGTGGCGAAGATGAACGGTCGGCCGCGGTTGATCAGGAATTCGCACAACACGGCGGGGCCCGTGACCAGTGCGCCGCTGCAACCTAAGGCCTTGCCACCGGTGTGCAGCACGATCAGATCCTCGCGTCCTTCGTAGTCGGCGGCGAGCCCACGGCCGTCGCGGCCGTACACGCCGGTGGCATGCGCTTCATCGACGATCATCAGCGCTTCGTGGCGTTCGGCGACTTGGCTCAAGTCGGCGAGCGGTGCGCGGTCGCCTTCCATGGAGTACACGCTCTCGGCCACCAGCCAGGGGGTGCCGGTGCCGCCGTCGCGGCGCCACTGCGCGATCGAATCCTCGGCGGCGCCGACGTCGTTGTGAGGGAACGGCAGGGTCCTGGCACGGCCGAGCTTCATGCCGTCGTGCGCGCTGGCGTGTATGTACTCATCGTAGAGCACGAGGTCATCGCGTTGCGGCAACGTGGCGAGCAGCGCGGTGTTGGCGGCATACCCCGAGCCGAACAAGAGCGCCCGCTCGGCACCGAAGAACCGTGCGGCGTCGGCCTCGAGTTGTTCGTGCTCGGGATGATTGCCGCGCAGCAGGCGTGAACCGCCGGAGCCGCACGCCACCCCGCGCTCCAAGGCTTCGCGCAGCGCGTCGCGCAACGGCGTGCAGCCGGCGAGCGCGAGATAGTCGTTGGAGGAGAAGTCCGCCCCTTTTGCGGGACGCAAGGTCCGATGGGCACCACGCGCCTCGAGCTCTTGCAACTGCACCGCGTAACGCTGAAGTCGATCCATCTGAACCTCTCGTGATCCATTAGCGAGCAAGCCGTGTGCACTAACGGTGCATGGTGTTGCGCGTTTGCAACGTGAGCCTAGAAATCGCTGTTGTGACGCAATATTTGTTGTGTCGGTTGCGCGACAACGCGTTGACACTCCGCCGAGCGGATGACATATTCGCCGGATTAATCTTACACGGTGGAACGCGGGATGACGGTTCGACGTACTGCGATGTATTCCTTGGCGTTCTCTCTTCTCGGCTGGGGTGGCACCGCAGCTGACAACGTCCTGGCACAAAGCGTCGTCAACGAACCGGCCGGCGGCGGCGGTGAACTCGAGTCCATCACCGTGGTGGCGCAGAAGCAGACCATGGACCTGCAGAAGGCGCCGGAATCGATCACGGCGTTGAGCGCGGGGGTGATGAAAGAGGCGGGCATCATCACGCCGCTCGATCTCAATGGCCAGGTGCCCGGGCTGGTCATCACCACCAGCGAGGGCTTCAACCGCAGCGTCTCGATCCGCGGCATCGGCTTCAACGTGCCGCAGGACGACTCCGCGCAGCCGTCCGTGTCCTACCACGAGGACGGCATCTACATCGTCTATCCGGTGGCTCTGAACTCGGGCTTTCTGGACGTCGACCACGTCGAAGTGCTGCGCGGGCCGCAGGGCACGGTGTTCGGTCAGAACTCCATCGGCGGCACCATCAACGTCATCAGCAACCAGCCGAGCTTCGACGCGGTGAAGGGCTACGCGGACGTGAACGTCGGCTCCTACGACCTGCTGCACACCTCGGCGGCCATCAACCTGCCGGTGTCGAGCACGTTCGCGGTGCGCCTCGCCTACGATCAAAACTACCAGCACGGCTACGTGACGGCGACGCAGGTCGCGGGGGCGAACGGCAGCTACGACCTCAACAATCAGAACAACTATCACGCCCGGATCCAGGCGTTGTGGAGCCCGACGGACGATCTGTCCGTGCTGCTGCGCGCCGAATACGCACAGGCGCGCCAGCACGAATCCGAAGGCAAGAACATCCTCGACACCGAGCCCGATGCGTGGCGCGAGAGTTCCGACTGGCCGGGCCGGCTGATCTACAACCAGCAGCTCGCGGCGGCCACCATCACCTATAACTTCTCGGCCGCCACCTTGAAGGTGTTGAGCAGCTATCAAGAGGTCAACCAGAAAGGTTCGGTCAACGAGGACGGGCTCTACCTCGCGGCGACCGATCCCGTGCACGACGTCGAATACTTTCTGCATGACTCGAAGAACATCACGGAAGAGGTGAACCTGAGCTCGAAGCCCGGCGGCGCGTTCGACTGGATCGCCGGTGCGTTCTTCTTGAGGAGCCGCTTGACGGTGGCTTACGATCAGTACAACGCCAGTCTCGCGGACTCCTACACGCCCGATCTCCTGCAGCAGGCGACGCCGTCCGACGTCACCGTCGCGGCCATCGAGTCGGGTCAGCTGTACTTCCAGAACAACGGCGTGGAGAACCGCGATTCGTATTCGGTGTACGGGCAGAGCACGTATCACGCCACCGACGATCTGCGCCTGACGGCGGGTCTGCGCTACACGCGCGACCACAACAGCACGGATTTCAGCGACTACTACAATCTGTTCGCGCCGCCCACCTCGGTGGCGCAGACCGCGACCCGCTTCACCTGGCGGGTGGCGGCGGAGTACGACGTCACGCCGGTGAACCTGGCGTATTTCAGCGTCTCCACGGGCTTCAAGCCGGGCGGCGGCAACATCTCCTCCACCCCCGCCGTGGTGCCGCTGCAGTTCCTGCCCGAGACCATCACCGCCTTCGAGCTGGGCTCGAAGAACACGTTCTTCGACAAGCGCTTGAACGTCAACGTGTCGGCGTTCCTGTATCACGACAAAAACATGCAGTTCCAGGCCGAGGACTTGATCAACTACCAGGGCGGCGTCGACAACATTCCGCACGTCGAGATCCACGGTCTCGAGGGGGAGTTCGCCGCGCTGCTGCCGTATGGTCTGCGCCTGGACGGCAACGTCACCTGGGAGAAGGGGCGCATCACGTCGCACTTCAATGCGCTCGACAACGTCTCCGGCAACGCCGCCGATCAGCAGTTCATCGCGCTCTACGGCGCCGACGCCTACTACGGCACGGCCCAGCTCACCGGCTCACCGGCGCTGAACGCGCTGCGCCAGGCGGCCTACAAGGACGTCTACGGCAACTCCCCGCCGAGCATGCCGGAGTTCATCGCCTCGCTGAACCTGAGCCACACGCTGCCCGTTCGCACCGGTGCGTCGCTCCTCTCGCGCCTGGCGCTGCAGTATCGCAGCGACTATGCCGACACCATCTTCGGCAAGACACCGATCTACACCGCGCCGTCCTACGTGCTCGCCAATCTCTTCTTCGACTACAAATTCGCCTCCGGCAATTGGGACGCCTCGTTCGCCGTGAACAACGTCGCCAACCGAGCGGCCGTGCTGTCGCGCTTCACGAATCAGTTCGGTGGCGAGACCACCCAGCAGTACGCGGCGCCGCGCATCTACGTGCTCGGGGCGCATTACACGTTCTAGCGCGAACCGCGCACCCGGGAGGCGGCGATGACAGGTCAGTATTCGCGCCGAACGCTGCTGCGTCTGGGCGCGGCCGGTTTGGTTGCGACCCTCGATACGGTTGCAGGTCTTGGTTCGAGCGCGGCGTCGGACAGTACCGCCCGCGCTGCCGCGCCGCCGCCGGTGCTCAAAGTCGGGCTCGCGCTGGCGTCGCCCCTGGCGGAGGTGGGCTGGACCAAGCAGCACACCCTCGGCCTGGCCGCGATCAAGGAGGCGTTGGGTGAGGCGGTGGTCACCACGGTCGTCGACAACGTCGCCGAGCCCCAGGCGGCGGAACGCATCTTTCGCAGTCTGGCCGTGTCCGGTCATCGACTGATCTACGGCAGCAGCTTCTCGCACGGCCCGCCGGCGGTGCGCGTCGCCGCGCTGTTCCCGCAGGTCGCGTTCGACAGCTGTGCAGGAACCCGTGTGCTCGCGAACCTGGGTGCGTTCGAGGCCCGCTATCACGAAGGCACGTACCTGGCGGGCATCGCGGCCGCCCAGGTGTCGAAAACCGGCCGGCTCGGATTCATCGGCGGCTTCGCCATTCCCGACGTCGTCGGTCCCGCCAATGCGTTTCTGCTCGGCGCGCAGAGTGTGCGCCCCGCCGCCACGTGCAACGTGATCTTCATGAATTCGTGGTCCGATCCGGGCAAGGAGAAGCAGACCGTGCTGCTGCTCGCGGCCCAGGGCTGCGACGTGGTCGCCGCCATGACCGACAGCCCCGTGGCCGCCCAGGCCGCAGAAAGCGCCGGGGTGTGGGCGGTGGGCTATGCCAGCGACATGCGCAAATTCGCACCCACCCGCCAGCTCACCGCGTTCACCCTGGACTGGCGCAGCATCTACGTGCAGGACGCGCGGGACGTGCTCGCCGGGACCTGGCGCGCCCAGTCGCGATGGGAGGGCCTCAAGGAGGGCGTGGTCCGCATGTCGCCGTACGCAGCAGCCCTGAACGGCGCGGCGCGCGCACTGCTGGCGGGCCGCGAGGACGCCATCAAGGCCGGATCGTTGCAACCCTTCGGCGGCGAGATTCGCGATCAGAGCGGTCGCGTGCGGGTGGCCGCCGGGGCCGTGCTGAGCGAGCGTGAGGTGCGCAGCATCGACTGGATGGTAGCGGGCATGTCAGGCCGGGCCAGCGGATGACGGCCCTCCCGGGCGGCGCGTTCAGCGGCACCCTCCTGCACACGCCGGTGTGCGGCAAGGTCGAGCTGCTGCGCGACGCGCTCGTCGAGGTGGACGCCACCGGCGCCATCGTGGCCGTGCATCGCCATGACTCGCGAACCCGGCTCGCGACGGTGGAACGCCACCGCGCGGCCGGCACGCTCGTCGCGCTCGCCGAGGATACCTACCTGCTGCCAGGCATGGTGGATCTGCACGTGCACGCGCCGCAGTGGCCGCAGCTCGGGACTGCGCTCGACCTGCCGCTCGAGGAGTGGCTGCAGGTTCACACCTTCCCCCTCGAAGCGCGCTACGCGGACACGGCGTATGCGCGCGAGGTCTATGCCTCGCTGGTCGATGGCCTGCTCGCGAACGGCACGACGACGGCGCTGTACTTCGCGACGGTGCATCTGGAGGCGACCTGCGCGCTCGCCGAGATCTGCCTCGAACGCGCGCAGCGCGCGCTGATCGGCCGGGTGGCCATGGACAATCCGGCCGAATGTCCGGGGTTCTATCGCGATGCGTCGGCGGCGGTCGCGGAGCAGGAAACGCGCGCGTTCATCGCCCACGTGCGCTCGATGGCCGGCAACGAGCAGGCGTTGATCCGGCCGGTGATCACGCCGCGTTTCATCCCCTCCTGCACGGACGAGCTGCTGCATGCGCTCGGACGGCTGGCGGGCGAGACGGGCTGCCACGTGCAGACGCATTGTTCGGAGAGCGACTGGGAGCATGCCTACGTGCTCGAACGCTGCGGCATGTCGGACACGGCCGCGCTCGCGCAATTCGGGTTGCTGACGCGCCGCACCGTGCTCGCCCACGGCAACTTCGTGGGCGACGAGGACGTGGCGCGGATCGTGGCGGCGGGGGCCGCGATCGCCCACTGTCCGCTGTCAAACGTGTATTTCTCGGACGCCGTGTTTCCGCTGCGGCGCCTGCTCACGCGCGGGGTGCACGTGGGGTTGGGGACCGACATCGCGGGCGGCGCCAGCCCGTCGCTGCTGGAGAACGCGCGGCACGCCATCATCGCCTCGCGCAACCTCGAATCGGGCGTCGATGCATCCCTGCCACGCGAGCGGCGCCGGGTGCCGGATTCGCGCATCGACGCGCCCACGGCATTCTGGCTGGCGACGGTGGGCGGCGGCGTCGCGCTCGATCTGCCCCTCGGCATGTTCGCCCCCGGCTATCAGTTCGACGCCCTCGTGGTCGACGCCAATGCCGCGCAGGGGAATCTACGCCTGACCCCGCAAGCCGAGGCCGCCGAAGTGCTGCAGAAGATTCTCTACCATGCGGCGCGGGTGAACATCGCCCAGGTGTGGGTGGCGGGGCGACAGGTGCGGGGCCCGCAGGTCCGCTGAACGCGTATCTCAGGCGGGAAAGATCCCCGGCATCGGTATGAACTGGTCGAGCTGTTTGACGCGGTCGGTCCAGCGGCGCACGGCCGGGTAGGGCAGGCGCGAGACGCCGCCTTCCTCGCAGAGCATGACGTCGGGAAAACAGGCGATGTCGGCGAGCGTGGGGTGGCTGCGGCTCGCGAGCCAGGCGTCACCATCCTGCTCGGCGAACCACAAATGCTCGTCGATTTCGCGCAGCACGCCATGCGCGCCGGCGCGACACGTGTCGATGTCGGCGTCCGCGCCCAGGGTGTCATGCAGGCGCGCGGCGCCGGCGGTGGCGCGCAACCGATCGGCGGTGCGCAGCCAGTGCCGCACGGCGGCCGTCGGATGCCAGCCGGGGCGGTCGTCGGGGAGTTCCGCACGTTCGGGCGCGTACCGACCCGCCAGGTGCACGAGGATGTCGTTGACCTCGCACAGGGTGAGCGGTGCGTCGACGAGCACGGGCAGGCGGCCGAGCGGATCGATGGCGCGGAACCAGTCGCTCTCGTGCTCGCAGCCGGGGTAGGTGTCGAGTTCCACGCGCTCGGGCTCGAGCCGCAGCAGGCTCGACAGCAGGCGTACCTTGTAGCAGTCGGCCGACAATTCCGAGTCGTACAGGATCATGGCGCGCGTTCCAAGGCGTCGCGCAAGGCCGCCAGCTGCGTGTTGTGATGGCGCAGCACGGCGCCGCGGTCCGCGCGACTGGCGCGGGAGGCGTCATCGAGCAGGGCGCCGTGGATGACGGTGCGCGCGGCGGCCTGCGGCTGCAGGAAAAAGAGGACGCGGGCCGGGTGGCCGGCTGCTGCGCTGGTGCCGGCGACGGTGGCAGTGCCGAGCGCCGCAGCGGTGCCGGCGGCGGTTGCGTTCGCGCCGGCAGCGGCGGTGATCGTGAAGGAATCGTGCGCGGTGATCACGGCGTCGACAGGTTGCGCATCGCGGGCGGGGTCGAGCGCGAACCGATAACCGTGCAACGCGCGAGCGACGTCGGCGTGCGCGGCTTCGACGTAGATGCTGCGCAGGGTGAGCCCGTCGGTTGCCGCGGAGGGCAAGGCAGGTACGCCACGCAGGGCAGGTATGCCTGCCCAGACCGTGGGTGGCCCGGAGGCGGCGCCGGCCGCCAGCCGCGCCCATACGAAACCGAGGGCGTCGGCGGCCTCATACACGTGCACTCGCAGGGCGGCGGCAGGCTTCTGGGTGGGATGGGCGGGGATGTGGGTGCACTGTCCGGTGCCCGACGCGAAGCGCCAGGCGTGATAGCGGCAGCGCAACTCGTGGCCGTCCTGGCTGCCCAGGGTCAGTCGCACGCCGCGGTGGGGGCAGCGGTTCTCCCAGGCGTTGACCGCGCCCGACGCATCGCGCCAGAGCGCGAGTTCGCGACCGAGCAGTTCGGTTTGGGCGATGTGCCGCACGCCCAGTTCCTCGCTGCGCGCGACTGCGAACCAGCGGTTGGCGTCGGGGTCGTCCGGCCCCACGCGTCAGGCCGTTGCTGCGAGGGCGCCGTAGCGCACGCCGCGTTCCTGCAGCCAGCGTCGGTAGGCGGCCGACGACGAGTCGGCGCGCACGGCGATTTCGGCGCGTGGATTCAGGGGCAGCCGTTTCGGCACCTGGTTCTCGAGGATGGGCCGGTCCTGGCCGAAGATGAACTGCTGGAAACGGCGCACCGCGACCGGCTCGACATCGTGGCGCAGGTAGCAGGTGAACGGGTGCACGACGCAGCGTTCCTCGGCATAGGGCTGCACGAACAGAGCGATCAGATCGCGGCGTTCCAGTTCCACGGGATTTGCCTTGGACAGCATGACGACGTAGGGCCGCAGCACGGCGTATTCGTAATCGACGTCATAGCCTTCACACGCCACCGGCGACGCCTTGGGTTGATAGACGCGGCAGCCGGTGATCACGACGCCGCCGAGCGGCGAGGACTGCACCGCGTAGGGCTTGATCTCGGTGTGCGGCTCCTCGCCGAGGAAGCCGTCGTGCACGAAGGCGAGATGGCTCAGGTCGAGAAAATTCTCGACCGCGCGCAATCCCGAGACCGCGACGCGCACGGAACCTGCGGTGCCGAGCAGGCGATCCGGCTCGGCGCACTCGGAAAATTCCACCGGCCCGCGGGTGGGAACGCCGAGGCAGATCCAGACGAAGCCGTAGTGGACCTTGACCGAGGTCACGGCCTCGGTGGCGCATCGCGCCCGCACGGCACCGTCCGCGCCGAGGTCGAGCGTCACGGGCAGGTCGAACAACCGGGTCTCCAAATGGCGCACGCGCGCGAGCCATGAGACGTCGGCGACCACGTGCCAGTCGTCCCAGAGCACGGTCTCGATCGGCGTCGTGCTCACGCGCCGTCGGCCGTGGCGACATAGGTGTCGATGGCGGCGAGCCAGTGCCGCTTCGCGTCGTCGCCGAGAAAAGAGGCGTCGAAGGAATTGCGGGCGAGCCGCACGACGTCGTCGCGCGTGAGCCCGAGCGCGCGCTGCGCGGCGAGGTAATTATCCACCAGATACCCGCCGAAATAGGCGGGATCGTCGGAGTTCACCGTGATGCACAGCCCGCGGTCGAGCAGGCGCTTCAAGTTGTGGTCCTCGATGCGCGAGAACACCTTGAGTTTGACGTTGGACAACGGGCACACCGTCAGCGGCATCCGCTCGCGCACGAGCCGATCGAGCAGGTCCGGGTCTTCCTCGCAGCGCACGCCATGGTCGATCCGGTTGACCTTGAGCAGGTCGAGCGTGTCGCGGATGTAGGCGGGCGGTCCTTCCTCGCCGGTATGCGACACCGTGAGAAACCCCTCGGCGCGGGCCCGCTCGAACACGCCGGCATGTTTCTCCGGGGGATTGCCGAGCTCCGTCGAGTCGAGGCCCACCGCCGCGATGGCGTGTTTGTAAGGCAGGGCCTCCTCCAGGGTGCGCATCGCTTCGTCGGCGCTCAGGTGCCGCAGGAAACACAGGATCAGCCGGAAGCTCAAGCCCCGCTCGCGCTGCGCGCGTTCGAGCGCGCCATGGATGCCCGCAAATACGGTGCCGAACTCGATGCCGCGGGCGGTGTGAGTCTGAGGATCGAAGAACACCTCGACGTGCACGATACCCTCGGCGGCCGCCCTGGCGAGGTACGCATCGGTCAGGCGTTCGAAATCCTCCTGGTCGCGCAACACGTCGACGCCCTCGTAGTACAGGTCGAGGAACGACTGCAGGTTCGCGAACTCGTAGGCTGCGCGCAGGTCCGCGACCGTCGCGTACGGCAGCCGGATGCCGTGCTTGGCCGCGAGTTCGAAGGCCATCTCCGGCTCCAGCGTACCTTCGATGTGCACGTGCAACTCGGCCTTGGGCAGCCCGGTGATGAATGCTTGCATGGCTCTATCTTAGCGCAACCCCCGGGGTCAGAACTTCGCGCCGAACTGCAGTCCGACGATGCGCGGATCGTTGATGAAGCCGGTCAGATTGTCGAAGTCGATGGCGCCGATCACCCGGATCTGATTGGTGCAGTTGCGGCAGAAGGCGGCGACGTCGTACTTGTTGTCGGCCCACTGATAGCCGGCACGCAGTCCCAACTGCGTCAGGGGCGCGCCGGTGAACTCCTTCGACTCGTACAGGAAAATGTTGATTTCGCTGCGGTAGGTCAGATCGCCGGACACGTAGGCCTGGGAACTCGCGGTCACCGGCAGCGCGTAGCGGGCCGACAGGTCGCCGATGTATTTGGCGGCCTGGGGCAGTGCATTGCCGTTGATGTACGCGTAGGTGCCGCCGGCATTGGTGTAGGTGCGGTTGGTCACGGTGCACGCCGCACACACGCCGACCGACAGGTTCGGATCGTCGATGCGGGTGTAGTTGTAACTGCCGCTCGCGGTCAGCGTGAGACCGGGCAGCGGACGGATCTCGAATTCGAGCTCGGCGCCGCGACCGATGGTCTTCTCGGCGTTGAGCAGCGTGGTGACGTCGGTGAGTCCGCCGACCGCGGTCAGCTGCTGGTTGAAGATGTTGAAATAATAGACGTCGAAGTTCAGGCGTGCGCGATGATCCCAGAGCTCGGACTTGAAGCCCACCTCGTAGGAGCGCACGTCCTCGGCCTTGGCCACCTGGATGGCCTGCGAGGACGAGGGCTGGCCGAAGCTCGGGGCGCGAAAGCCCGTGGCGAACCGGCCATACAGGTTGAAATCCGGCTTCAACTGGTAGGTGGCGCTGACGTCCCAGTTGAACTTGCGTGCACTGACGCGGTCTGTCAGCGGCCCGATGATGGTCTGGTTGTTGATGGAGACCACGGCGAAGCGCTTGTCGTCCTCGGTCTCGCGCACGCCGGCACGCAGCTTCAGATCACTCGTCACCGCGTATTCCAACGACCCGAACAGGGCGTAGGCGTCGTTGGTCTGCCTGGCGATGTTGTCGTCGGTTTCGATTGCGCCACCGCCCCCCTCGTTGATCGCGGGTGCCGCGTAGTCCGCGTTCGGCGCATAGACGTCCTCGTAGAACACGTATGCGCCGGCCTGCCAGTTCAAGGGGCCCGTGTAGGCGGATTCGACGCGAAACTCCTGGGTGAGCTGTTTGTGGCTGTTGATGCCGCTCGAGGTCTGCACGGCGAACGGGATGAAGCCGGGCCCGTAGGGCGGCGCGTACGACGCGCCGTAGCCGCCGTCGATGTCGCCGATGGTGTAGTAGTGCCGGATCGATTCGTAGCCGGTGATCGAGAACACCTTCAGGTCGCCCAGGGTCCAACCCAGCCGGGCATTCGCGCCGATGGTGCGGAAATTCTGAGTATTGGCGCCGTCGGTGTAGGTGGTGGCGGGATCGAAGCCGGCCACCAATTTGTTGCTGCCGGGTTGAATGATGTTCGCGCGGAACACCCGCGCCGAGCCGTCCAGGCCGTGCGAGTGCACGTTGAACAGCGCGCTGAAATCGTCGCTCGGTTGAAACAGCAGTTGCAGGCGACCGGCCACGTCGTTGTAGCCGTCGAGCTTCGAGTCGTTGATGAAGTCGTTGACCCAGTTGTCACGGTGCTGTTCCTGCAAGGAGACGCGCGCGGCGACCACCGGCGTCAGCGGGATGTTGACGGCGGTCTCGGCATTGAGGGTGTTGTAGGTGCCGTCGGAGAAATTCGCATAGCCGCTGAAGTCGTTGAGCACGGGTTTCGCCGACTCGAATTTGATCACACCGGCCGGGCTGTTGCGGCCGAACAGGGTGCCCTGCGGGCCGCGCAGCACTTCCACGTCGGCGAGATCGAAGGCCGGGAACCCCTTGAGCTGCGGGTTCTCTTGTACGACGTCGTCGTACACCAGCGACACGGGTTGCGAGGCGAAGCTGGTGTAGTCGGTGTTGCCGTAGCCGCGGATGTAGAAACGCGGGAAGGAGCGGCCGTTCGAGGATTCGATGTTGAGGCTCGGCACCCGGAAGGCCAGCACCCGCACGTCCTCGCCCGACGTGTCCCACTGCGCCAGGGTCTCGTTGCTGACCACGGTGGCCGAGATCGGCACTTCCTGGATGTTCTCCCGACGGCGTTCCGCCGTCACCGTCACGGCCTCCAATTCGTCGTTCGCCGCGGTGGCGACGTCGGCCCGTGCCGGCGGCGGCGTGAGCAGCGTGGCGAGCACGAAGGGCAGGGCGAGAGCGGTGAGTTGCGCGGACGCAAAGGAAATGGAAGGCTTTTTCATGGAGCGGCAAGGGTCCTGTGGCGGCGACGATGCAAGGCGTCTTGCAGGAATCATGCCCGCCGCCAGGGCCCAGATTC
>CAZZVN010000058.1:24517-25615 GCA_964657625.1 uncultured Steroidobacteraceae bacterium | reverse complement strand
TGGGGTGGACGACGGGACTCGAACCCGCGACGGCCGGAATCACAATCCGGGGCTCTACCAGCTGAGCTACGTCCACCATCGTCAGTAGTTCTTCCGCCACGAAATGGTGCGCCCGGCAGGAATCGAACCTGCAACCGCCGGCTTAGAAGGCCGGTGCTCTATCCGGTTGAGCTACGGGCGCCTCGAAAAACCCGCCCTCGGGAGCGCCACACGTAAATCAGGCCGATACGAGTCAGGACCAATCGGAAGTGCACGCGGATTATATAGGACTTTCAAACGATTTGAAGACCCCATCGCGACACCTCAGCGGAGAGATGGTCGGGGCAACAGGATTCGAACCTGCGACCCTCTGGTCCCAAACCAGATGCGCTACCAGACTGCGCCATGCCCCGAACCGCCCGCCCGGATCTCACAGCGGGTCTCAATCGTAACAGGTCGACCCGGCCCTGTAACGCACACCCCGCACTTCCCGCCCCGCCTCACCCGCCCCACGCCACCCGAAAAAAAGTGCGTAGCAGTTGTCCGCTGGCCTTCAGTGCGCCCTTGAGGTTCCCCGCCACCTTCGAAGTACCGGCCACCCGCAGGCCATAGGGCACCGCGATCTCCAACACCCGAAGTCCGCCCCGGGCCGCGCGCATCTGCATCTCCAGATTCCAGCCGTAGGACATCTCACGCATGCCGAGCGCGAGCAGATGATCGCGCCGGATCGCGCGAAACGCACACATGTCCGTGTAACCCACGCCGTAGCGCAGTCGGATCAGCGTGCCCATGACCCGCCCGGCGAGCACCTGATGCCAGCCCATGCTGCCGCGCTGCCGCACGCCGCGCACCCGCGATGCGATCACGAAGTCGTGGGTACCCGCCACGATCGGCGCCACCAGTTCAGGAATACGGTCCGCGGGGTCGCTGCCGTCACCATCCATGAACACCACGATGGCATCCTCCGCCGCGGCCAGCGCCCCCAGCCAACACGCTCGCCCATAACCCCGCCCGCAATCGAGCACCTCCGCGCCCGCGCCTCGCCCCCGCGCCGCCGTGCCATCCGTGCTGCCGCCGTCCGCCACGATGATGCGGTCGACCGCCGCCTTCGGCACGCCC
>CAZZVN010000058.1:20112-24417 GCA_964657625.1 uncultured Steroidobacteraceae bacterium | reverse complement strand
CATGGCGTGCGGCGAAGCGTTCGGCGCATCGCGCGATCAATTCGCCGAGACGCGTCGCGCGTCCCACGTGCACCCCCGCCGACAGGCGCAGGAACGCATCCTGCGCCTCGTAGCTCGACCACGCCGCCCCGATTCGCGGCACGCGGAACCCGAAACTCACGCCCGCCGTCAGCGGTACGCCCGCTTCACGCGCCGCCGTGAGCAGGTGCGCGATGAAGCTTTCCAGCGGTTCGCGACGGTTCAAACGCGCGTCACGGAACCGATAGACGAGCACGCCTCCCACATGCGCATAGCAGGGCGCCACCGCATGATCCGGATGCGTGGCCAGGGTCGGAAACACCGCCTCCAACGCGCGGCCGCCGTGAACGTCGTGCCCATGAACGCAATGCCCGTCCGCAACGTCATGGAGATCGCCATACGCCGCCACCGCGCGCCCGGCCGCCTCCGCGCTGGCGGTGTGTGCGCGCAGGAAGGCCAGGTAGGCGGACCGCGACGCGCGCGGCATCACCAGCGACTCCGGCGCGATGGCGCCCCGCCCGCGGCGCAGCAGCTCGAAGCACGCCGCGAGCGCAGGCTCCACCACCACCACGCCCGCCGGGCCGAGATCCAGTCCGAACTGCAGATACTTGCAGCCGCTCTCGTAATAGAGCACCCGCACCTTGCGGTGTGCGCCGCAGTCGAACGGATCGAAGCCGCCCGACAGCAGCGTGCCGTCGATCACGAACCACGTCTCGCCGGCACAGACCGCATCAGCGTCCGCGAGCAGGCGGGGAATGTCGAGCAGCCGCAGGTCCGCAGTGTTCGTCAACGGATCGACGAACACCACTCTCGGGCGGTGCTCCTCGATGGCGGCCAGCAGATCGGCCGCCTGCGGACCCGCCGCCACGTGAACCTCGACGAACGGCAGCGAGCGCAGCTGATCGCGGGTCTCGAAGTAGACCCCGGGATGCAGCAACACCCGGTCGTCCGGCGCCAGCACTTCGCGCAGCAGGAAGCTCTCGATCAACGCGTAGGCCGCCATCCCCGACGAGGTCAACAGCACGCGCGAGCGATCGGGATCGAACCCGAGCAGCGACGCGCACGCGAGTTCCTGCGCGGTGGTCTCGGCACAGCCGTAACGCGCATAGGCCACCACGTCGCGTGCAGCCGCGTAAGGGAACGAATTGATGGCACAACTCTCCTGCGCCGCCGGCGCGCTCCAGGCGGCAAGCGTGGCCAGGGTGCCGATCAGACGGTAGGCCGAGCGCAGGGTCGATTCCTCGACCGCCGTCTCGTCCCCCTGCAGCGCATCGCGCGACAGACGCCGCGCCTCCTCGCACAGGGCAGCGGCCAGCGTACCGGTGGGATCGCCGCCCGTGGGAATCCGGTCGCTGCGCAGCAGGAAATTTTCCATGCGCTGCACGGCCGCTTCCAGGCGGCGTGCCGCATCGGCCCGCAGCTCCGTGTCGACCACCCCTGCGGGGCGGTCACATCGCGCTACAGGCTCCAACGCAGCCCGCAACCCGCACACGCCGACGGTGGCGACTCGCTCAGCAGGGCGGTACGGAAACTCTGGTATCCCGGACCGTTCCAGATCTCCTGCAGCGACTGTTGTGAGGCATCGCCCAGGGTGAAGCTCTCGTAGCCGCGCATCGAAAAGGGCGCGATGCAGCACGGGATGGCGCGCCCGTGGGCCGTGAAATACATCAGCGTCCAGGGCCGTCGGCAGATCGACCACGGCGCCTCGCCCTCGACCCGTTTCAGACTGGCCTCGGGCTCGGCCGCGCCGGAGGCGTCGAACGCCACGCCGAGCGCCGCCGCCACCTGCTGCGCCTCTTTGAGATACACCGACTCTTCGAGCTCCAGACGCTCGAACAACGACGACTGCGGACGCGCCAGGCCCTGGCCTTCCGGAAAATGCACCAGTCTTTGCAGGTGCACTTCGGGCACGCCCACGTCCGCCGCGAGCCGGATGAAATCGGGCAGCTGCTGCAGCGTTTCCCGCAGTCCCGTGAGCCACAGCGACAATCGCGGCTCGACGGCGCCCAGCCGCGCCTTCAGTTCGGCGAACTCGCGCACGTTGCGCACGATGCGATCGAACCAGTCGCGGCCACGCACCAGCTTGAACGCCTTGGCCTCGGCCGCATCGAGCGACACGCGCAATTCGTCGAGACCGGCGTCGATGAGTTCGCGGCCTTTTTTGGGTCGCAGCAGCGTGCCGTTGGTGTTGAACAGCACGTACGTGCCGCGGTCCTTGAGATAACGCACCATGCGGGGCAGCTCTTTCACCATCATGGGTTCGCCGATGCCGTGCAGCACCACGCGCGAGATGCTTGGAAACTGATCGACGATGCGCGTGAACAACTCCCAGCTCATGTCGGCGGGCGGTTCCAGATCCTCGTACGTGCGCGGACAGGTGGTGCACAGCAGATTGCAGCGGTTGGTCGTTTCCAGGTACAGGCACACCGGTGCGCTCTGCGCCAAGCCCGAGCGCGTGGCGCCCACCTGCTCGAAGTAACGCCGTGGATCGCGGGGCGGGGTTTCAGACGAGACTGGGATTTCGAGAGCGATTGACATCGGCTATCTCCGGTGACGTGCCGCGGGGCCCGAGGCACCATTGTGCAAGGACCAGCAGCAGAAAGGGAACGTAGAGCAGTGACTGGGAGGCGAGTCCCAGCGGTGACGGCAGCACGTAGATGGCTGCGCAGGCCGCCGTCAGCCACAGGTGCGCGAGCGAGAAACGAAAACAGAGGAACGGCACGAGCCAGGCGAAATACCAGGCGTTGTGCGGCGAGGCCAGCACCGTGAACACGCCTGCGAGCAGCAGGATGCGCGACGTGTCCACCCGGCCGATGTCCGCCCGCTGCCGGAGCTGCACCCACACGGCCGACGCCACCATGACGCCCGACGCGATCGGCAGGTAGTAATGCAGCCCGTCGGCCGGCAGGGCGAAGCACCGTCGCGCCAGCGACCAGAGAAAGATGCCGCTGCCGTCGTTCAACCCTTCCTCCTGCGCATACCCGGGCAAAAAGCCGAGCACGGCGCGGCCGGCGCCGAGATAGGGCAGGTACAGCAACGCCGCCGTTGCCACGAACGCCGCCGGCATGCGCCAGCTCCAGCGCCGGTACAGCGCCGGCACCGCGACCACCGGGTAGTACTTCACCAGGGTCGCCGCCGCCAGCGCGACGCCGGCCCACCCGGGGGAGCGGCGCGCGGCCAGCAAACAGCCCGCGAGCAGCAGCGCGATGGCCGCCGCATCAACGTGACCCGTGCCGGCAAACTCCCAGAGCGGCAGAGGATGCCACGCGTAGAGCAGGACGCGCGTGGTCGGCAGGCCGCAACAGGCCAACAGGCAGATCAGACAGACGATGGTCACGGCCTCGCAGGCGACCATGACCAATTTCATTCCCGTGATGCTGTCGCTGAGGCGCTCCGCCACCAGAAATACCCCTTGCGCGGCCGGCGGATAGATGGTGTGCGCGTAGGCGGCGCGATTGATGTTCGGATAGATGGCCGCGTCACGCAGCGGCGCGAGCGCCGGATCCGCCGGCACGTAGCGATAGGGGTTGATGCCGGCGGCCTGCACCCGCCCGTCCCAGACGTAACGAAACGCATCGGTCGACAGCGCCTGCGGCGCGAACAGCGCGATGACCCGCAACAGCGCAGCGACGATGAGCACCGCCGCGAGCCCCACGTGCCCCGTGTGCCGTGCCCGTGCGCCGCTCGCGTCGGGCGCGCCGCGCGGGTGCGGTGCGCCGCTCGGCTCGGGTGAGCCGCTGGGGTCCGGTGCACCGCCCTTCAACACCGCCCAGACCCCCAGGCCGTAGCACCCCAACTGCACGAAGAAAAGCCCGACGAACAGTCCGAGATACCACTGCTGCAGGCCGTACAACGCGGCCAGTGCGGTCGTCACGCAACCCACCGCACCGGCCCAGAAGAAGCCGCGACGGCGCGATGACGTCAAGACACGCCCACCGGCGACCCCGGCCCGCGGTTCATCCGCAGCCCGGCATCCTCGAACGACGGCGAGAGCACCGCACGGGTATGCGGCGCCGCATACCCCACCGCGCGTTCGAGGCCTGAATCGTGTCCGGGGCTCGCCGCGAGAGCAGGGTCCGACTCGTACCCGCGGCCCACCGCCCGTCCCTCGAACAGCTCGCCCTGCAGCAGCGCAAAGCTGTCGGCATCGTCCACGTCGTACCAGGCATCGAGCCGGATGAGCTCGACGCCGAGTTGCGCCGCGCGTCGTTCCGTCTGCGCCGCGACTGCCGCGGAACTCCAGTCGATATCGCGGAACAGCTCGGCGTGCATCTGCTTCAGACCCAG
>CAZZVN010000058.1:0-20012 GCA_964657625.1 uncultured Steroidobacteraceae bacterium | reverse complement strand
GCGGGCGTCAGCGGGGGCACCAGCCGCGTCTTCGCGCGTCCGGAAGTCGATGCCTTGCCCATGATGGCGATGCCGCAGCGGGGCAGGCGCGAGGATTCGAGGCGGGTGAGGCGCGCCTGCGTCATGGACGACGCCGCGGCGCCCGCGCGTCATTCGGCGCCCGCACCTCTTGCGCCGCGCCCGCGTCACGTGCCGCCGCGAGCACCGCCTCGACGTGAGCGTAGGCCTCGCGCTCGACGAGCAGGGAGCGCCCCAGCTCCACGGTGTGCCGTTCGCAATCCGCGCGGCGCGCGGGATCGGCGATGCTCTCGAAATCCGCGACGTGTGCGAGTCCCACGACCCGCCGGATCATCTCGCAGCCGGCAAAACCCACCGCCTGGCGCCAGATGGCCGACAAGCGCGCCGTCAGTGCAAGCTCGTGCAGCGCCGGCGCATCGACCAGCAGCCGCGGCATGTAGAGGTCGCCGCCTGGCTGTTCGGCGCAGCGTGCCTGCCACTGTCCGGCGAAGACACGCGCGAAGGTGTGCCAGAGGACGGCCGCTTGTTCGAGCATATGCGAGCGATGCGCAGCGCGTTCCCCCGCTACGGTCTCCTGGCCCGCCTGGGCGAGGTAGGCGATCAAGAAATTGCCGAGGATCATGCCGATGTCGAAACCCATCGGACCGTAGAACGCGAATTCCGGATCGATCACCCGGGTGTCGTCCGCGGTGACCATGACCGAGCCCGTATGCAGATCGCCGTGGATCAACGCCTCGGGCTGGTTCTGGAAACACCACTTCATCTCCTGCGCCGCGAGTTTGACGGCAGCATCGGCGCGCAGTGCGGCCACACGGTCATCGAGGTAGGGCCGGGTATGACGATTCATGGGCGCGGCGAAGTACGGCTCGTCGAAGATCAGATCCTCGCTGATCCGGCACATGGCCGTATTGCCCAGGAACACCGCCATCCGAGCTTTCTTCGCCGCGGCCGTCAGGTTCAGGTCCGACGTCGCGTACAAGGTATGCCCCAAAAACTGCCCGAGGTGCTCGCCCACGTCGGGACAACGAACACCCGCCAGCCACTCCGCGCGCAATACGCGGTGCGGCGTCAGATGTTCGAGGATGGTCAGCGCCATGGCGTGATCCGCGCCGAGCACTGCCGGAACGCGCGGCGCCGCCCACCGCGCCTGTTCCAGGAGAGCCTGGCATTCGTAGTGGGCGCGCGCAAGCGGCAGCGGCCAGCCGGTGCCGACCATGCGCACGTAGGGCAACGCCTGTTTGACCACCACCGATCCACGCGGCCCCTCGACCAGGAACACCAGGTTGAGATTGCCGTCCCCCATTTCGCGAGTGCGCCACGCGGCGGCAGTGCCGCCGAGCCGGGTGGCGACTTCGGGATGGGCGGGCAGATACGCCGCCAGCGTTTGCGGCTCCAGCGTGAAGTACCGGTGCGGCGGCGGCGGCTCCGGCACCGGCAGCGGCGTTACTCGAAGGTCGTCGAGATCATCGATCAACCGTCGCTCCCCGGCCCGCCGCTTCGCCCACCGTGGTGTTCGCTGCGGTGGCAGCGTGCACCGCCCGGGTCACCCGCCAGATGGTGTTGCCCACGTCGTCCGCGACCAACAGGTCACCCCGCTTGTCCACGGCGACCCCCACCGGGCGCCCCATCGCCTGGTTCCTGGCATTCAAGAATCCGGTGAGCACGTCCACCGGCGGGCCGCTCGGCCTGCCCTGCGTGAACGGCACGTAGATCACCTTGTAACCGCTGCGGATCTTACGGTTCCAAGAGCCGTGCTGGCCGACGAACATGCCGTGCGCGAATTGCGGAAGCGTCGAGCCGGCGGACCAGCACAAACCGAGCGACGCCGTGTGCGCGCCCAGCGCGTAGTCCGGCGGCACGGCTTTCGCCACGAGATCCGGATTCTGCGGCGACACCCGGTCGTCGACGTGCTGTCCGTAGTAGCTGAACGGAAAGCCGAAAAACTGGCCCGCGCGTACCGACGTCATGTAATCCGGCGGCAGGTGATCGCCCAGCTGATCGCGTTCGTTGACGGCCACCCAAAGGCGGCCGGATTCGGGCTCGAAGGCGAGCCCGACCGGGTTGCGCAGGCCCGAGGCGAACACGGTGTGATCCCCCGTCTTGGCATCGATCTCCCATACCGCCGCCCGGTCCCGCTCCGCCTCGATGCCGTTCTCGCCGGCGTTGCTGTTGGAACCCACGCCCACATAGAGCTTGCGGCCGTCCGGACTCGCCACCAGCGTCTTGGTCCAATGATGGTTGATGCTGCCGGCGGGTAGATCCACCACCTTCACGCCCGTGGCTCGGATCTGCGTGTCGCCCGCGTGATAGGGAAACCGCATGACGGCGTCGCTGTCCGCCACATAGAACGACTCGCCCACCAGCACCATGCCGATGGGCGAATTCAATCCCTGCAGGAACGTATGTCGTTCCACCGCCGTGCCGTCGCCGTGCACGTCGCGCAGCAGCGTGATCCGGTTGGCGCTGGGGGCGACCCCCGAACCCGCCTGCCGCATCACGAACTTGTGCGCCATCCCGCTCAAACCCTTGCCATCGTCGGGCTTGGCCGGCGCATCGCTTTCGGCCACCAACACGTCGCCGTTGGGAAGCACGTAGAGCCAGCGCGGATGCTGCAGTCCGCTGGCATAAGCCGAGACGGCGGTGCCTTGCGCCGCATGTGGCATGCCGCCCGTGGGCCAGCCGACCGCCTTGGAGATGTACACCCGCGGCAGAACGCTCTTGTCCGGGGCAACGAGCGTGGGCGTGGGCCCGTACTCGCCGGCAGACTCGGTCTGGGCCGCAGAGGGTGCACCGGCACGCGCGCCCCCACCTGCGAAGACACCGGCGCAGATCAGCGAGACCGCGACGGCGCACACGGACTGGGAAGATCTCTGATTACTCGTCGTCATTGCCAACTCCTGGGGCCGCCCGCCCTGCTCTATCACACTGCTCCATCAGGCTGCAGCGCACGCTGCGCGGCATCGCCGCAATTCACAGCCGGCGCTGCAAGCAAACACCTGTGGGCGTCTGCCGACGTCATCCGGCGGTGGACACTTGCCTTGACATCTGTTGCCCAGGCATCTAATATCCTCGCCATGAGAGCCCTGGTCAGTGTCGGCACGGCGAACGAGTCGAGAAATACGGATTCACCGGTGGATTTTGCGCCTCTCATCGGGCAGGTCAAACTCGCCATCGTCGCCGGAGTGGATGCCGAGTTCCTGACGGACCCGGAAGTGGCGGCACTCGAGGTGACGGCCTCGCAATTCGCGATCCTGCGCAACGTGCTCAAGGGCAGCGCACAGTCGGCGTGCGAATTGTGCAAATCCATGGACTACGACCGCGGCGCCATGAGCCGCATGATCGATCGATTGGAGAGCAAGGGACTGGTTCGGCGCGTGCCGCTCGCCCACACGCGCCGGATGATGGCTCTGGAAGTGACGGAGACCGGCAAGACGGCTTTTCCAAAGATGGAGGCCTGCTTGGAACGGGTGCTGGTCCGGCTGACCAAGGGAGTCTCCAAGACCGCAATGCGGGAGGCGGAGAAAGTATTGAAGCGGATGCTCGCGAACGCTTGAATTTTTTTAGGTTTTATAATTGCCCAGGCATCTGTTGTTCAGGCATCAAGGTCAACGATCATGAAAGATCAACTCCAATCCTACGCAGCGCGCATCGCCGCGCAGATCCACCACGTCGGCGCGGAAGTCGACCCGGAGATCCTGCAGCTGCCGGGCGGCAGCATCATCGCGACGTTGCTGTGGATCTACCTCAAGAGCGCGAGCGCCATCCGCAAGCATTGAGCCGGGGGGCCGCCCGCGGTGGAACCGCAAGAACCCATGCCTGGTGCGGACATGCGCAGCGGCGATCGTTGAAAACCAGCACGTTGCCGCCGACACTTAAACACCCTTCTTCCACTGACTGCCCGCGACGCGCAGGCCCGTCGTTCGGCGTACCGGGGCGTTCGCGACGTTCACGTGCCAAACGATTGACGACGCATTGTTAAAGGACGACACTTCGATCGTCGCTTTGCCTCTGGCCTAAATTCTAACTACAGGGTCGCTGCTCATGCTTCGTCAACAGCGTTCGAAACAGTCTGCCGAAGAAGCGTTCCGCCCGAACGTCGATCAGGTCGTCGTCGATTCGATGGTGAAACCTTTGAACATGCTGGCTTATCGCAGCCGCGCCGTGGTGTCGCCCACACAGGCTGAACTCGATCGGATCTTGCGTTCCGCTCAGCGCCGAAATCACGACGAGAGCGTCACCGGTTTGTTGATTTACGACCAAGGGTGTTTTTTTCAATGGCTCGAAGGGCCGGCGGCCGGCCTCGGGCGCGTCTGGGATTCGATCTGCCGCGATCCGCGTCATCACAGCATCGAAGTGTTACGCGAGGAAAGTATGCCCAACCGTTTTTTTGGCTCCTGGGACATGCGTCTCGCACAGCGGGCGCGTGGCAAGATCGACGCCGCGCTGGCGGTGGTGGAGACTCCCGAAGATCTGCTGAGGCGGCTGCACGGTCGACCTGCGGTGCTTGCGCATGACGCCTGGGATGACGTGTTCGCCGATGTCGTGATACCGCGTCTGCGGGTGGCCCATCCGCGTTCCACGCCGGGAATCTCCGTCGGCGGGGTGACGGTGCGTCGACCCGCTGCCGCCGGCACGATCTGGCATGCGCCCGGCGGGGCGGGTGCGGAGCTCGGCGGCATCCTGCTCGCCGTCGATGCGGGCAAGACCGTGCGCTACATCGATGCCCTGCTCGATCAGGGCGCCGGCATCGATGCACTCTACAACGAAGTGTTCGAACCCGCCGCGCGCTGGCTGGGCGGGCGATGGGACGATGACCTATGCAATGATTTCAACGTCACGCTCGGATTGGGCAGACTGCAGCTCGAAGTGCGGCGTTTGGGAAACATCCTCGGATCGCACGATCCACGGGCCCTGCCGGGGCACGCCGTCCTGGTCGCCCCCCAGCCCGGTGAACCGCACGGGCTCGGCGCCGCCATGTCCAGCGAACTGTTTGGGCGCGAGGGCTGGGACGTGAGCTGTGAGTTCCCCGGCAGTGACGACGTGTTGGTGGGTTTGGTGCACGACCATTGGTTCGACGTGCTGGACTTGTCGCTGAGCGGCGCACTGCGGCGCGATCATCGCCTGCAGGATATGGGCGTGACCATTCGCGCCGCGCAGGCTGCCTCGCTCAACCCGGCGTTGACCGTCATCGTCGGTGGCCGTTCTTTCATCGACAGCCCGAAGGCGTATCTGGACGTCGGCGCGGACATCGGCTGCACCTCGTCCGTCGATGTCGTGTCGACCGCCCAGCGCCTGCTCGATACGATGACGCCGTGGCCCCACCCCGTGCACCGGGTGGCGTCCTCGCTGCCCGTCAATGCGACGCCGCGTCAGGCGGCGGTGAGCTTGAGTTTGTTCGGGCGACGCTTCAAGTCCACTGTATTCTAGAGCCTCGTCATTCAGGCGACCCGCCGACCCGCTAGATCGATCCCGAGGCCTCCACCCCTTTTCTGACGCCCCCTAATCGTGGGGTATGTCCTACGCAACCGCTGGTCGGCCACCGACTGTCACGCGCCTGTCATGAGGGGAAACTCCGCTCAACGAAGTGTTTCTAAACTAAAGGTGCTCACATGCTTCACTACGCAGTGGTGTTTTTTATTATCGCGCTGATCGCAGCATTTTTCGGCTTCGGCGGCATTGCGGTAGGAGCCGCGGGCATCGCGAAGGTTTTGTTCGTCGTGTTTTTGATCGGTGCGGTCATCAGCTTTGTCATGAGTTTGGGCCGACGCGTCTAAAACGAGGGTATCGAAATGGAATCAACTGCAGAAGGAAGTACCGTGAGTAATGTCAAAGATTTCGCCAAGGGCCAGATCAACAATTTCATCGACAACGTCGAGGATCTTACCAAGGCGCTGAAAGACGTCGACACGCCGGAGATTTCGCGCGTCAAGGCCAAGGTGAAGATCGCCATGGCTGCGGCGAAGAGCGCGTTGAGCGACGGCGCCGCGCAGGTCAAGAGTCAGGCGCAGGCGGTGGGCAAGTCTACCGACGGTTACGTGCGTGACAACCCGTGGCAGGTGGTCGGCATCGCAGCGTTGATCGGCGCCGCCGTGGGCATTCTCGCGACCCGCAGCACCTACCGGGATTAAAGCGGATTTTTCCGCGGTGGGGCGATTAGCCCCACTCCCGTGAATCGGGCGGCGGGCCTGTTCAGGCTCGTCGCCACTGCGTGATGCCGCCCGGTTTGTCTTCGATGACCACGCCGCGTCCCGCGAGTTGCGACCTGATCCGGTCTGACTCGGCAAAATCTTTGGCAGACCGCGCCGCGCAGCGCTGGTCCACCAGCGCCTGGATGGCCGCGTCTTCGCGTTCGTCGGAGCCGATTCCCCGCTTCAGGTAGGCTTCGGGGTCCTGCTGCAAAATGCCGAGCACCGCTCCCAGACTGCGCAAGGTGGCCGCCGCGAGCGCCACGCCGTCGGTATCGCCGCGTGATTTGGCCGTATTGAGTTCACGGGCGACCCCCTGCATCACCGCAAACGCATCCGGCGTGTTGAAATCATCGTCCATCGCCGCCGTGAACGCGTGAACGGCCTGCGCAGGTCCCCCCCCCTGCCCGCGCCCGCCCGCGGGTTCGCCGACCGTCACGGCAGCAGGCGTGCCGGCGAGCGCACGATACAGTCCCAGTAGCGTCTCATCCGCCTGGGCGAGCTGGGCGGCAGAGTAGTTGATGGGCCCGCTGTAATGACTGCTCAGCAAAAAGAAGCGCAGTACTTCCGGATCGCGCAGAGTGCGCAGCACCTCCCGCACGGTGAAGAAGTTGCCGAGCGACTTCGACATCTTCTCGTCGTCCACCCGCACGAAGCCGTTATGCATCCAGAATCGCACGAAGGGCGAACCGCAGGCGGCGCACGACTGCGCCAGTTCGTTCTCGTGATGCGGAAACTTCAGATCCATCCCGCCGCCGTGCAGGTCGAAATAGTCGCCGAGCAGGCTGGTCGACATCGCCGAACACTCGATATGCCACCCGGGCCGTCCGTCGCCCCAGGGGGACGGCCAGCACGGTTCGCCCGGCTTGGCGTGTTTCCACAGCACGAAGTCCAGAGGATCGAGCTTCGCAGCGTCGACCTGCACCCGCGAACCCGCACGTTGATCGTCGAGCTTCTTGCCGGACAGCCGCCCATACCCCGCGAACTTGCGCACCGAATACATGACATCGTGATTGGCGGCGACGTAGGCATACCCCTTGTCGATCAGGGTCTGCGTCATGGCGAGCATGGGCGCGATGAAATCGGTGGCCCGCGGCTCGATGTCGGGCGTCATTAAGCCGAGCGCGCGACAATCCTCGTGCATGGCCTCGGTGAAACGCCCGGCGAGCGCCGTCCAGCTCTCGCCGTTGTCCGCGGCGCGCTGGATGATCTTGTCGTCGACGTCGGTGACGTTGCGCACGTAGGTGACCGCGTAGCCACGCGATCTGAGGTAACGCTGCACCAGATCGAACACCGTGAGCATGCGGGCATGCCCCACGTGCAGATAGTCGTACACCGTGATCCCGCACACGTACATGCGCACCTCGTTCGGTCGCAGGGTCGTGAAGACTTCCTTCTCGCCGGTCAGCGAGTTATGAATTTTCAGCATGGGACGCGAGGCGGCGGCGGGCGGTGCCGGGCGCCATCAGTTTCAGCAGCGGTGCGAGCTCCGGGCCGTGCGAGCGGCCCGTCAGGGCGATGCGCAAGGGCATGAACAGATCGGCGCCCTTGCGGCCGGTGCGCTCCTTCAAGATCCTGGTGAGGGCCTTCAGGTCGTCCCCCGCAAGGTCGAACGCCTGCGCCGCGGCGGTAAAAAACGCCGGGCCCGCGGCCGCCAGCGTGCCCTGCTCGGCAGGACCGAGCGGCGGCAGCTCGCCACGCAACACGGCGCCCCATGGCGCGGCGTCGGCGGGCAGCACCACGTTGTTGCGCACCAGTTCGATGAACTCCGCAGGCTCGTTCGAATTCAACCAGACCCGGATGTCCGCCGCCGACATGCGCTGCAACGTCTCCTTCTGCCAATGCAGCAGCTGGGCTTCGTCGAACCGCGCCGGCGCCCGTCCGAGATGATCCGGCCGGAAATGCGCCGGCATGTCCGCGGGCGCGAGCCAGCCGTCGACCGTGCTTGCGTGTCCGAGTCGGAACAACTGATTGAGGATGGCTTCGCTCAAAAACCCCTGATTGCGGAAGTCCTGGACGCTGGTGCTGCCGTGCCGCTTGGACAGCGGCGCGCCGTCCGCACCCACCAGCAGCCCGACGTGCCCGTACTGCGGCCGGCGCATGCCGAGCGCGTCGAGCACCAACAGCTGCCGCGGCGTGTTGCTCAGATGATCGTCGCCGCGCAGCACATGCGTCACACCCATGCAGGAATCATCCACGGCATTGCCGAAGAAGAACGCCGCGGTTCCATCCTCGCGGCGGATGATGAAATCGCCGAGGTCTGCCGAAGGCACGTGCTGGGCGCCGTGCACCACGTCGACGAAATCCACCTCGACGTCCTGCGGCACGGCGAAACGCAGGGTGGGAACCCGCCCCTGCGCCTCGCGCCGTGCGCGTTCCGGGGCCGTCAGGTGGCGGCAGGTGCCAGCATAGCGGGGCGGCCGACCCGCCATCCGCTCGAGCTTGCGTGACAGCTCGAGTTCGTCGTTCGTGCAGTAGCAGGGGTAGGCGCTGCCCTCCCGCTCCAGCCGCGCGAACAACTCCGCGTAGAATGCGCCGCGCTCGGACTGTACGTACGGCCCGGCGGGCCCGCCCACCTGGGGCCCCTCGTCCCAGTCCAGGCCGAGCCAGCCCAGGTCGAGCAGCAGGCTGTCGCGGGAATGCGTGGAGCTGCGCTGTGCATCCGTGTCCTCGATGCGCAACACGAAGCGGCCGCCGGCATGGCGCGCCCAGAGGTGACTGAAAAACGCCGTGCGCGCATTGCCCAGATGCAGGGAGCCCGAGGGACTGGGTGCGAAGCGGGTGACGACGGGGGGCGACATAGCTTTAGGATTGTACCCATTCAAGTAGAATCCCGGAGGATGAAACACCTAGCACTCCTTCTCGGGCTCCTCGTTTCGGCTTGTTCCCTCCCCAGCTTCGCGGCCGATGCGCCGGTGCAGGTGCGGGTGGTGACCTCGATGGGCAGCTTCACGCTCGAACTGAATGCAGAGCGGGCGCCCCTCACCGTGGCGCAATTTCTCAAGTACGTGGATTCGGGACACTACTCGGGAACGATTTTTCACCGGGTCATCGCGAATTTCGTGATCCAGGGCGGCGGTCTCGATACCAACTACAAGATGAAGGGCAGTCCGACCAAGATCGTCAACGAGTCGGGCAATGGCTTGACCAACCTGCGCGGTACCGTGGGGCTTGCCCGGCCCGCCGATCCGCACGGCGGCGACTGCCAGTTCTATGTCAACCTCGCCGACAATGCGGCGCTCGATCCGAACCAGACCCGCTGGGGTTACGCCGTGTTCGCCAAGGTCGTACAGGGCATGGACGTGGTCGACAAGATCAGCGACGTCCCCACCGGCGCGAAGGGGCCGGTGAAGGAAGACTCGCCCTTGACGCCCGTGATCATCGAGCGGGTCGAGCGCGTACCGGCCACCTGATCGGCGGTGACCACGCTGTTCATCTCGGACCTGCACATCGATGCCGCCCGGCCGGCGGTGACCGAGCAGTTTCTCGCGTTTCTGCGCGACGAGGCGGCCGCTGCCGACGCGTTGTACATACTCGGCGATCTGTTCGAGTCGTGGGTGGGGGACGATGCCGCCGACGTTGCGCAGCAGGCGACGATCGCGGGCCTGAAGGCGCTCACCGTCGGCGGCGTGCCGTGCTTCGTCATGCACGGCAACCGGGATTTCCTGCTGGGAATGCGCTTCTGCGCGCTGTCGGGTGCCCGCCTGCTGCCGGACCCGGTGGTGATCACCTTGTACGGGGAGCCGGTGTTGGTGACCCATGGCGACGCGCTGTGCACCGACGACCGCGCCTACCAGCGGTTGCGCGCCACGGTGCGCGACCTGGGCTGGCAGCGGCAGTTCCTGGGGTTGTCCGTGGCGGCACGGCGCGCACTGGCCGGCGCCGCGCGCGAAGGCAGCCAGGCACACAACGCACGGCTCGAATACCGGATCGCCGACGTGAACGCAGCGAGCGTTGCCGCCGCCCTCCGCGCCGCGCGCACGGCCACCCTGCTGCACGGCCACACCCATCGGCCGGCCATCCATGCCCTGGAGGTGGACGGCCGTGCCTGCACGCGCATCGTGCTCGGCGATTGGTACGACCAAGGCAGCGTGCTGCGCTGGAGTCGCGCGGGGCCGGAACTGGTCTCGCTGCCACGTTGAAGGCGGGGCACCCCAGGATGCGGGCGAGCACCCGCGCCGCAGGCGGACCCTTCGGCTGCAGGTGGGCGCGCGCGCTTACGGTGTTCCCGAGTGAAACCGGAACACCTCGTCCCGAGTGGTGATGAGTTCGGCTTCCAGGTCGGCGAAGGCGTCGAGCCGCGGCTCGAGCACGATGCCGGCGCGGCGCGCGGCACGGCGCGCCAGATCCAGGTATACGCGATGGTGCCGGGCCTCCGCCTCGTGCAGCGCCTGGAACAGCGCACCGGGCGCACCGCCGATGACGGGTGCCAGCGCAGCAAACCGTTCGCATGAGCGGGCTTCGATGAAGGCACCGCACACCATCAGATCGACTTCGCGCTGCGGCTCGGCCTTCGCCACCAGGCGTCGCAGCCGTTCGGCGTAGCGGCCGGGCGCCAGGCGCCGCGGCAGGATGCGCAGCGTCTTCAGGAGCTTCGCCACCTGTTCGTAGTGACGCAGTTCTTCGCGCGCCAGCCGCGACATCTTGTCGGTGAGCTCCAGATCCTCGGCATAGGCGAACATCAGCGCGAGCGCCGTCGAAGCAGCCTTCTTCTCGCAATTCGCATGATCGACGAGCAACAGGTCGGGCGTCGCGCAGGCCTGCGCCACCCAGCTGACCGGGGTGGCCGTGCGCAGCAGCGCCGGCTGCGCAGCCCGGCCTGCGCTCACGCGCTCACCTTCAGCTCGTCGACGGCTCGCAGCACGTCGCGCGCCGTCTGAAAACGGTCGCCCGGCGATTTCGCCAGCAGACGCCGTATCAGGGGCTCATAGAACGCGTGGCGCGGCTCGAGCGGCGGCAGTTCGGCCCGCTTGTGCTTGTAGATGACCGCCATCGCCGTGGCCCCCGTGTAGGGCTTGGTGCCGGTCAGCATCTCGTAGAAAATGATACCCAGGCTGTACAGATCACTGCGCGCGTCGATGAGTTCGGCGTGCCCCTGCTCCGGACTCATGTAGTACGGGGTTCCGAATATCTCCCGCGTGCCGGTCAGCTCCACGTCCGTCTCGCCGGCTTTGGCGAGGCCGAAGTCGATCAGACACAACGACCCGTCGGCCCGCAGCATCACGTTGGCAGGCTTCAAGTCCCGGTGCAGCACGCCGACCGTATGGATGGCATCCAGCGCGCCGGCGAGCTGAGCGAGAAATTGCAACGCCGTGCCCGGCGACAGCGGCGTCTTCATCCGCTGCCGCAGATCGCCGCCCGGGAAATGTTCCATCGCGATGTAGGCATGATCGTCGGCCACCCCCAGATCGTAGATGCGTACGATGTTGCGATGGTTCAGCCCGGCGACGATCTCGTATTCCTGCAGGAACCGGTCGAATCCCGGGTGGCCATCCGATTTGTCCGGCACGTGACTGAACACCTTGAGCACCACCAGGTTGCCGGCACGCTCGCTCTCCGCAAGATAGATCTTGCACATGCCGCCGCTGCCGATCTGCCGAAGACAGCGGTGCCCGCGGATCATCACCGAGCCGAAGCGGTAACGCCGCTCGAAATCCGGTTCCGCGCGCAGCAGTGCGAGCGCCCGATTGTGCTCCCGGGTGGCGTTCGCCAGGGCGACGCCGAGCCGCCCGCAGTGCAGCTTGCGGCCATACAGACGTTGCAACCGGGGCGTGCTGACGGGCGGCTGCGGCGCCTCCTGCAGGCAGATCATGATCACGGGCGCGAACTCCGGGCGTGCCAGCAGCTCGGCGGCGAACGCCTCCTCGGCGGAAGTCGGCTGCGCCGAGACGATGATCGCCGCATCGAACGCGACGCCGGCAAACGCCGGCTCCCACACCGCATCGTCGCCAAGCCGGTGCTCGACGATCGTCGTACCCGGCCACTCTATGTCGACGTGCTTGGCGACCAGCAGCCGGAAGTCGGCGCGCTCCGCGATCAGCAGTAGACGCAAATTCCTACGAGGTCCGTACGGCTTTGAGGCCGCGGGTGCCGCCCTCGCGACGTTGCTGCTTGGCTTCGTCGGAGCGCTCGCCCTGCAGACGCCGCAGATATTCCGGAGTCACGTCCCCGGTCACGTACTCCCCAGAGAAACACGACGTGTCGAAATCCGTGATCTTGGCGTTGTCGTGCCGCACGGCATGCACCAGATCCTCCAGGTCCTGGTAGATCAGCCAGTCCGCGCCGATGATGTCGCGGACCTCCTCGACGCTGTGGCCCGCGGCCACGAGCTCCGAGGTGTCCGGCATGTCGATGCCGTAGACGTTCGGATAGCGCACCGGCGGCGCCGCCGAGGCGAAATACACCTTCTCAGCACCGGCTTCGCGCGCCATCTCGATGATCTGCGCGGAGGTCGTGCCCCGCACGATGGAGTCATCAACCAGCAGCACGTTCTTGCCCCGAAATTCCAGATCGATGGCGTTCAATTTGCTGCGCACCGACTTCGCCCGCTGCTCCTGGCCGGGCATGATGAAGGTGCGCCCGATGTAGCGGTTCTTGATGAAGCCTTCGCGATACTTGACCCCGAGCAGCTGCGCTACCTGCACCGCCGCCGTGCGGCTGGTGTCCGGAATGGGAATGACCACGTCGATGTCGTGCTCGGGACGCTCGCGCTTGATCTTTTCGGCGAGCCGCTCGCCCATGCGCAACCGCGCCTTGTACACCGAGATGTTGTCGATGATCGAATCGGGCCGCGCAAAATAAACGAACTCGAAGATGCACGGCGTGTGGCGCGCCATCGCCACACAGGCCTGGGCATAGAAGCGCCCCTGTTCGTCGATGAACACCGCCTCGCCGGGGGCCACGTCCCGCACCATGTCGAAACCGAGCATGTCGAGCGCCACGTTCTCGGACGCCAGCATCCACTCGGTGCCCTTCTTGGTGTCGCGCTTGCCGATCACCAGCGGCCGGATGCCGTTCGGGTCACGAATCCCGAGGATGCCGTGGCCGATCACCATGGCGACGACGGCATAGCCGCCCCGGCAACGCCGGTACACCGCATTGGCGGCGGCAAAAATGTCGGCAGGCGTGACCCGCGGGGTGCCCACGCGCTGCAGTTCCGAAGCCAGCACGTTCAGCAGCACCTCGGAGTCGGAGCCCGTGTTCAGATGGCGGCGGTCTTCGCGCACCAGCACCTCGGTCAGCTCACGGGCGTTGGTCAGGTTGCCGTTGTGGCCGAGACAGATGCCGTAAGGGGAGTTCACGTAGAAAGGCTGCGCGTCGTGCGCGTTGTCGGTGCCGGCGGTGGGGTAGCGCACGTGCCCGATGCCGAGATTGCCCTTCAGCTTGAGCATGTGCTTTTGTTGGAACACGTCGCGCACCAGACCCGAGTCCTTGCGCATGAACAGTTCGCCATTTTCCGAGGTCATGATGCCGGCGGCATCCTGACCGCGGTGTTGCAGCACCGTCAACGCATCGTAAATACGCTGATTGACCGCACTCAAACCAACCATTCCGACGATTCCGCACATGATGGACCTCCGGTACTACCGCCCTACTCTGACTCCGGTCAGGCGCTCGAGCTTGGCCCAAGGTTCGCCTCTCTCGCCGACCATGGCCCGCAGCCAGTCGCCGGCGGTCTCGCCGTAGGGAACCAGTTTCGCCCGGCTCCACCACTCTTCACGATTCAGATGCAGCAATTCGCCGCCGATGATCATCAGTCCCACCAGCACCGCGCCGCGCAGGATGCCGAACAACAGACCGATCACACGATCGAGCGGACCGAGTCCCATGCTTCGCGTGAAGTAGCTGAGCAGCATGCCCACCACCCAGCCGATCAGCAGCACGAACACCAGCATCACCAGGCGTCCCACCCAGGGCGCCACGTTCGGATCGGCGAGCAGGCCGCCGAGATGCGGCTCGACGCGCGGTCCGAATTTCCAGGCCGCCCAGACGGCGAAGATCCAGAACACCAGCGACACCGCTTCGCGCACGAAACCCCGCAGCAGTCCGATCAACGTCGAGCCGAGCAGCACCAACAGTATCAATGAGTCCGCGCCCGTCAGCATCGCCCCATTCTACCGGAGCGTCGCCTGCGTTGCCTCGAAACTAACCCGCCGGGCCCACCAAACTCGCGTGGTAACCCTCTGCCTTGACCTTGGCCAGCGCCCGCAGCGCCGCATTGCGATCGGCGAGCGGACCCAGGCGGACCCGATATCGCAACGCATGTCCTGTCCCGCTGCCGGTCAGGCTCACGGCGTTGAACTGCAGCCGCAGATGCCGCACCAGCTTTTCCGCATTGGGTTTGCTCGCGAAACTTCCCACCTGCACCGCCCACCCGCGGTGCGTCGCCGCGGCCTTGAGCGGCGACGGGTCGGGAGGCGCGTCGGGCACGTCCGTGTCGGGCTCCGGGACCGCGGACGGCAGCGGCGCGGGCGGCTCGGGGGAGGCAGGCTCCGGCGTAGGGTCCGCGGGGGGCACGACGCCCTCCCTGCCGGCGCCGGCAACGCCCGCAGCGGTCACCGGCTCGGCGGCGGCTGCGACGGCCTTGCGCGTGGCGAGATCGACGGTGACGTGGCGGACGGTCTCCGCCGAGCCTGCCTCGGGCGGCGGCGGTGACGGCGGTCCGACCGACGCAGACTTCGGACCCGACAGCAGTTCAGGGACGATCAGCACGACCAGCAACACCAGCAAGGTGGCGCCGATCAGACGCTCTTTGAGCCGACGATCCATGAAGCGTGACCAGCCTTTTTTCATTAGCCGCGGGGCGCCGCAGTATATTCAAGAAGCGTTCCGCCGGGCAGCAGTCCCTGCGACTCGAGCCAGTCGAGTGCCGGTCCTACGCTGTGGAAGGAGCCGAACACGACGATACGATCCTGCGCACGCGCCGCCGCGTGGGCGGCCGTGCACGCCGCGGAGATGTCGGCGGCCACCGTGATCGGCACGGGAAGTCGGCGGGCGTCGGTGGGGATGGCACCGATGCGCTCGGCGAGCGCCGCGCCGCTGCTGCCGCGCACGCCGTCGAGACCCGCCAGCCACCACGCGTCCAGGCAATCTCGCAATTCCGCGGCGATCCCCGCAGCGTCCTTGTCCTTGAGGATTCCGCATATGCCGAGCGTGCGGCCCGCGTGCGCGGCGGCACGCAGATTCTGCGCGAGCACACGGGCGGCAGCCGGGTTATGCGCCACGTCCAGGATCCAATCCGGTCCGTCCTCGTGCGCAATCACTTGATAACGGCCCGGCAGGCGCACCGCGCGCAGTCCCGTCGCGATGGCGGTGTCCGGCACGAACAGCAACGGGTCGAGTTCCTCCAACGCGGCGATCGCCGCCGCCGCGTTCGCATATTGCGCGGCGCCCGCCAGCGCAGGTGCCGGCAGCGCGTCGAGCCGCCGGCGCGTGCCGCGGTACGCCCACTGCTGCGCATGCCGCGTGTAATCGTATTCATGGCCCAGCCGCTTGACGGCGGCGCCCACGGCACGGGCCGTTTCGACCAGCGTCGCGGGCACGTCGCGCGAGCCCACCACCGCGGGACGCCCGGCGCGGAAAATTCCGGCTTTCTCGCGCGCAATGGCGTCGAGCGTGGTGCCGAGATATTCCTGGTGGTCGAAGCCGATGCTGACCACGACGGCAACGGCCGGCTCGATGACGTTGACTGCGTCCAAGCGGCCGCCGAGGCCCACTTCGAGCACCCACACGTCGAGCTGCGCGGCATCGAGCAGAAGAAAGCCCGCCAACGCGTTGTACTCGAAGAACGTGAGCGACAACGCCGACCGCCCCGCACCGCCCGCGCACGCCGCCTCGATCCGTTCGAAGGCTTCCACCAACGCCTCGCTCGCGACCATCGTCCCCTCGATGCGGATGCGTTCACGGTAGTCGCGCAGGTGCGGCGAGGTGAAGGTGCCGACGCGATGACCCGCGGCCGCCAGCATGGCCGCGCAATAGGCCGTCACCGAACCCTTGCCGTTGGTGCCCGCCACCGTGATCACGGGCACGTCCGGCTGCCGCCAGCCGAGCCGGCCCAGCAGTTCGCGCATCCGATCCAGCCCCAAATCGATGGTCTGCGGATGAGTCTGGGCCTGGTGGGCCAGCCACTGCTCGAGAGTCCGTTTGCCCAAGACCGTGCTCAGGCCGCAGCGGGCTCGTTGCCGGTCAGCAGACGCAGCATGGCGCCGATGCGATCACGCAGCTCGCGTCGATCGACGATCATGTCGAGCGCCCCGTGTTCGAGCAGGAATTCGCTGCGCTGGAAACCCTCCGGCAGCGTCTCACGCACCGTCTGCTGGATCACCCGCGGGCCGGCGAAGCCGATCAGCGCCTTGGGCTCGCCGATGTTGACGTCGCCGAGCATGGCGAGGCTCGCGGACACGCCGCCGGTGGTCGGATCCGTCATCACCGAGATGAACGGCAGGCGCGCCTCGGACAGGCGTTTGAGGGCCGCGCTGGTCTTCGCCATCTGCAGCAGCGAGTACAACGCCTCCTGCATGCGGGCGCCGCCGCTCGCCGCGAAGCACACCAACGGCCTGCGATGCTCGAGGCAATACTCGACGGCACGCACGAATTTCTCGCCCACCACCGAACCCATCGAGCCTCCGAGGAAACGGAATTCGAAGGCACAGGCGACGATCTCGAGCCCGGCCAGCGTGCCGCTCAGGACCACCAGCGCGTCGCGCTCGCCGGTCTGCTTTTGCGCCTGCACGCTGCGATCGCGATACCGCTTGGTATCCCTGAATTTCAAAGGATCTTCGGATTCGACTCTCGGTGCAAGTTCCTTGGTCGAGCCCGTATCGAGGAACTTCAACAGGCGCTCACGACCGTTGATGCGCATGTGATGGCTGCACTTCGGGCAGACGTGCAAATTACGCTCGATCTCGGCGCGGTACAGCACGGCGTCGCACGCCGGACATTTCATCCACAAGCCTTCCGGCACCGAGCGGGTGCGGCGCTCGGTCTTGATGCGGGAAGGGACGATTCGTTCGAACCAGGACATGGTTCGAGTTTACCAAAAGCCTTCGTCGAACGCAGGAATGGCATAGGTCTCAGGGTACGTGACCCGCCACAGATAAAGACCGGCGGCCGGCGCCGTCATGCCGGCGTGACGGCGCGCCCGGCCGTCGAGCACGTCCCGCATCGCAGCGGCGGGGTTCGCGGTCTGTTGCACGTCGAGCAGCGTGCCGACGATGTTGCGCACCATGTGATGCAGATACGCATTCGCCTCGATCTCGAGCCACACGCGATCCCCGTTGCGGCCCACCTCGAGGCGATGCACCCGCCGCACCGGTGTCTTCGACTGGCATTCGACGGAACGAAACGCCGAGAAGTCGTGTTCGCCGACCAACACCTGCGCGGCGACCTGCATGGCGTCGGCATCGAGCGGCCGGTGAATCCAGGCCGTGCGCGTGCGCAGCAGCGCCGAGCGTGCACTGCGGTTCAGGATGTAATAACGATAGAGGCGGCGCGACGCGGTATGACGGGCATGGAATCCGCCGGGCACCTCGGCGGCCCATTGCACTGCGATGCTGCGCGGCAGCTTGGTGTTCGCGCCTAGCACCCACGCCCGCGGGGTACGTTCCGCCAGCGTGTCGAAATGAATGACCTGGCAGGTCGCGTGCACGCCGGCGTCGGTACGCCCGGCGCACACGGCCATGACGGGATGGCCCGCCACGAAACCAAACGCCTGCTCCACGGCGGCCTGGACCGAGACCGAGTGGGTCTGTGCCTGCCAGCCCGCGAAGTCGGTGCCGTCGTACTCGAGCACGGCGGCGACGCGACGCGAGCCCTCGCGCCCGGACGCTGCCGGGCGCTGTCCCGGGGCGTCGCCCCCTCCGGCCGGCAGCGGCATGCTAACCGGGCAGCGACTCGATCAGTCGGGTGGCTTCCTGTTGTTGACTGGCAGACCCCTCTTGGACGACTTCCTCGAGGATGCTGCGCGCGCCCTCCGGATCCCCCATGTCCATGTAGGCCCGGGCCAGATCGAGTTTGGTGCCGACTTCGCTCATGGTCACCGGCTCGAATTCCGCGGCCGCGAGGTCGACCGTGCGCAGCCGGTTGGTCTGCGCCGCGAAATCATCGGCAGGCGGCAGATCCATTCCAGGATGGGAGTCGGTGCCGTCCGGCTCGACTTGCTTGTGGCGTCCCGTGCCTTCGGACGCGGGTGATTGATCGATGCTGTCGCCGCTGCTCAGGGCGGACGCGAGATCGTCCAAATCCAGATCGATGCTGTCCGAATAGATGCCCTTGAGCTTCGACGTCGAGTCGAGATCAGTCTCGTCAGGATCGTGAGCGTCGGACTGTTTCGGCGCATCGGCGTGCGCGGCCGGCGGCGGTTGCGGCGGCGGCGACTCCGGCTGCGGCACCACCCCCGGCATCAGCACCGTGGGCGCGGCGTCGGGTCCGAGAATTTCAGTCTCGCCCTCGGCTGCGCCGGTGCTCTCGTGAGCGGAGGTGGGTTCGAGGTCGGCCAGGAACGAGGCCTCCAGTTCGCGTTCGAGGTCCGTCATGTCGAACTCGGCCGGGCTCTTTGCGGCTTCCTGCATCATGCGACGCGAATTCTCGTCCATACCCGCCACCAGGGTGGGTGCGTCGGGCGCGATCGCCGGGTGCCCGGTCTGCTCGAGGTGGTCGAGATCCAAACCAAGATCTTCGATGGACACTTCGGCCGTCTGGTCCACCGGCGGCAATTTCGAGGCGATACGCCCGTACTGCCCGGACGCCCCCGTGTCGTGCAACGCCGGCGACTCGGTGGTGGGCGCATCGGCGAAGTCCATCAGCTCCGACTCGACCGTCGGCTCGTCGCGCAGTGGCATTTCGCGGGTGGGCGACTCGCGGGTGGGCGACTCGTCGGCGCCGCGTTCCGGCGCATCCAGGGTGAAATCCAGATCAGCCGCCGCAGGACTGCGCAACGACTCGTCGGTGGCGGCCGTGGAGTCGTTCTCCGCGACGACGCCCTTGTCGTGGTCCCATTCCTCTCCCGCATCTCCGAACAGGTCGATGTCGACGTGGTTCTCGCCGCCTTCGAGGTTCAGATCCACGGCCGTGCCGGCGCTGCGGCCGGAGGCCGCGCCGGCGGCAAACAACGGCTCTTCCGGACAGATCTGCCTGCCCATGATGAGAATCTTTTCCCATTCGCCGGCCGGCGCCCGATCGCGGCTGGCCTCGAGCGCCTTCGCGGTCTGCAGGAACGCGTCCTTGTTGCCCCATACGAAATAGATTTCGAGCAATTTGAGTCGCAGGTCCCGACGCTCGGGTTCACGCTCGATCGCGATGCGCACCAGATCCGCCGCCTGGTCGTACAGGCCGTACGCCATGTGGAAGTCGGCCTCGGCGAGCGGATCGCCCTGATCCAGATTGACCGCGCTCTCGCTCGACAACGTGTCCTCGCTCAAACGCCCCTCGGCCGGCTCGTCCGGGCGGGCGGCTTCGACCACGAAGTCAGGCGCGACGTGCGGTCCCGATTCCTCGACGACGAAGGCCTCGTTGCCCCGGCGCATCGTGCTGAACTTGGAGGTGGGATCGACCATGCCGGCCACCTCGGTATCCTCGAGTGCCCGGTTCAATTCCGCCTGACCATCGCGCCGCCGGCGCCTCGCGGCCAACCCCAAGGCGGCGAGAATGAGGACCAGCAAGCCCGCCGGCACCCACCAATTCTGCGCCGCCCAATCGATCCAGTTACCGGCCTCGGCCGGTGCCACCGGGGTATTCTTTGGTTGAGTTGCGACGGCCGGCGGCGGCGCGCCCGTGGCGGCGGCGGGCGGCACAGTGGCTGCCTGGGCCACG
>CAZZVN010000057.1:0-25719 GCA_964657625.1 uncultured Steroidobacteraceae bacterium | reverse complement strand
GTAGCGACGGCGGGCGCGAACTGGCGATGGCGGGTACGTCCACCGTGCGCAGGTTGGACAGAATGCCGCGATGGATCTGCGCGAAGTGCTGCGGGTCGCTGTTCCACCACCCCATGGGCCGTAGCCGACATTGTGTGGGGTAGTCATCGTCGTGCGCCCACGAAACGCCCGTCGGCCGATGCGAGTGCGGGGCAGGCCGCGCACGGCATATGCTAACCTCAAACGATATGCATCACTCATCCGTCGTCACCCTCATCGCCGCCGGCGTCCTCGCCGTGGGTTGCGCCGCGCGTGACTCGGGGCCCGCGTCGCTGGAAATGCGCCTCGCGGCTCAAAACGCCCTGTTCGAGCAGCAATACGAAAGCGATCTTTGGTCTCATCCGGAGCGTGCGACGGCGTTCGGTGACTATCGTTACAACGACCGGCTGGACGATTATTCGCTGGCGGCGGTCGCTTCGCGGCATGCGGACGACGAGAAATTCCTGAGACGGTTGAACGCGATTTCGGTCGCTGGCTTCGCCGACCGTGACGCGATGTCACACGCCGTCATGGCCCGGGTGCTCGGCCAGCGCATCAGCGACTACGGTTTCAAGGAATACGAGATGCCGGTGAGTCAGATGGACGGTCCGCACGTCCATCTCGCCGATCTGCCGCTCTCCATGCCCTTCGACACCGTGAAGCATTACGAGGACTACCTGAACCGACTGCGGCAGATTCCCCGCGTCTTCGCGCAGGTGGAAGAGGTCCTGCGTGCGGGGCAGCACGACGGCTTGATGCCGGTGCGCTTTCTGCTGGAAAAGGTGCCGGCGCAGTGTCAGGGCGTGATCGCGGCGGACCCCTTCTTGTTGCCCACCGGCGAATTCCCGGCGGATTTTTCCCCGCAGGATCGGGAGCGACTGACCCGGGCCATCACCGAGGCGGTGACTCAGCAGGTATTGCCCGCCTATCAGGCCTTCGCCGAGTTCATCGCGACGCAGTACGCGCCGCAGGGTCGCAGCGAACTTTCCGTGGCGTCGCTGCCGGATGGACGGCGACGCTATCTGAACGACATCCGGAGTCGCACCACTCTGGTTGATTTGACGCCCGACCAGATTCACCAGACCGGGCTGCGCGAGATCACGCGGATCGAGGCTGAAATGACGGCCATCGCCCTGCACGAGGGCTTCACGGATCTGGCCGCGTTTCGCAAATCGATCGCGGCGAATCCGAAGTACCGTCCGGCGTCGAGCGGCCAGATCGTGGACGATTTCAGGCGCTACATCGCGCAGATGCAGCCGAAGCTCCCGCAATTGTTCGGCTTCATTCCGCCGTCGCCGGTCACGGTCGAGCCCATCCCGGAATTCCAATCGGCCATGGCCACCCATTATCAAACCGGCACGCCGGACGGGAAGCGTCCCGGCCGGGTCGTGGTCGCCACCTCGCATTTCGCAGAGCGCTCGCTGATCGACGATGAAGCCATCGCCTATCACGAAGGCATTCCCGGTCATCACATGCAGCAGTCGGTGGCGCAGCTGATGGCCGATCTGCCGAAGTTCCGCCAGCACGTCAACAATTCGGGTTATATCGAGGGGTGGGCGCTGTACGCGGAGCAGCTCGGCAAAGAGGTGGGCTTCTACCAGGATCCGGTCAGCGATTATGGCCATCTCGCCAGCGAATTGTTCCGCGCGGTGCGACTCGTCGTCGACACCGGCATTCATTCGCAGGGTTGGACACGCGACCAGGTCGTCGAGTTTTTCCGGCAGTCCGGGGCCGTCGACGAGCCGACCATTCAGGCGGAGACGGACCGCTACATCGCCTGGCCCGCGCAGGCGCTGTCTTACAAGCTGGGACAGCTGAAATTCCGCGAACTGCGCAGTCGCGCCGAGCGCGAACTTGGTGCGAAATTCGACATTCGCAGGTTCCACGACGAGATGTTGAACGGCGGGGTGCTGCCGCTCGACCTGCTCGACGCCCGCACGAACGAATGGATCCGCGCCCGCCGGAGCGGCGGCGGCGCAGCCGGTGGTTGAGTAAGGAGAGAGGCTGCCGGTGGATGTCTTTCTGGCCTTCGTCACGTCGCATCTCGAAGAGCTGATGCAGCGGATGCTCGGACCCGGGGCTGAAGACAGGGTGTTCGGCGCGGTGACGCGCAACGCCGTCGCCAGCACGGTGGTCTTTCTGCTGCTCGCGGCGGCTTTGGGCGCTGTCGCCGGGTGGGTGCTCAGGCGGCAGGCGCGAATGCAGGCAGGCGCCACCGCGAGTCTGCCCCTGCACATGTTGAGGGCGGGCCGCAGACCGCTCGTCATCCTCATCCTCGTGTATGGCGTGTACGCGGCGGCAACGCCGTTGCTGCTCGAACTGCAGCCCGCGGACGGCCTGGCGACGCTGCGCGGCGGCTTGGACCTGGTGTTCAATCTGGGCGCGCTGCTTGCCCTGTTCTGGTTCTTGTTTCGTGCGACGCACGCCATCGAAGCCAAGCTTCTGGTGTGGGCGGCCCGGACCACCAGCAAGGTGGATGATCTGCTGGTGCCTTTGCTCGGCACAAGCCTGCGCGCCGTGGTGGTGGTCATCGGCGTCATCATCGCACTGCCGACGCTGCAGCTGCCCGCCGCCTACGCGGACGTCATCGGCAAGTTGAGCAGCATGGCGTTCATCGCCGTCGTGGCGGTGCTGTTGTTCCGCGGCGTGCGGATATTTCGCTTGGTCGTGCTCACACGCTTCGACATCACGGCGGCAGACAATCTGCAGGCTCGCAAGGTCTACACGCAGATCCACGTCATCAGCCGGGTGCTCGACGTGGTGATCGGCATCGTGGCGGTCGCGGCCGCTCTCATGCTTTTCCAGCAGGTGAGGCACATCGGCACGAGCCTGCTGGCCTCTGCCGGCGTGCTCGGCATCATCGCGGGCTTCGCCGCGCAGAAGACGTTGGCGAACCTGTTCGCGGGATTCCAGATCGCCCTTGCGCAGCCGGTCCGCCAGGATGACGTGGTGGTGGTCGAGGGGGAGTGGGGGCGGGTGGAGGAAATCACCTTGACCTATGTCGTGGTGCACATCTGGGACGATCGGCGTCTGGTGCTGCCGCTCAGCTATTTCATCGAGAAGCCGTTTCAGAACTGGACCCGCACTTCCGCGGATCTGCTCGGCTCGGTGTTCGTGTGGGTGGATTATTCGTTTCCCGTGGAGGAGGGACGACGTGCCTTGAAGGACATCGTCGAGGGGAGTCCGTTGTGGGATGGTCGCTTCTGGAACCTGCAGGTTACGGATGCCGACGAGCGGAGCATGCAGCTGCGCGTCCTGGCGACGTCGGCAGATTCTTCGAAGTCGTTCGACCTGCGCTGCGAAATACGTGAAAAATTCATCGCCTATCTGCAGAGCCACCATCCGCTGGCGAGACCGCGGCTGCGCGCGGAACTGAGCGGTTGAGTTCGACCAGCTCGTACCAGGTCTGCATGTAGCCCCCGACGCCGCCCTGCACGAAGAGGGCATCGTCGTCGGCCGTCACCCACAGGTCGTAGGCCGGATGCGCGCCGTCGGCGCTCGCCATGCCGCCCTGTTCATCGGTAAATCGATAGTGGTGGCAGTCGAAGGTGCCGGCGCGCACGGTGACCTGCTCCGCGCCGACGTACTCGAGTTCGAGCTGTGCCCTTGCGATCTGCGGCGGGGTGGCGCCGCGATGATCCGGCGAGGGCAGGAACGCGCGAAACAGTCGGCGATGGGGCCCAAGCGTCCTATCCATACGCTTGGTGATGTAGGCGTCGCCCGCGATGGGATGGGTGCCGAAGCCGTCGTAGGGCGCGTCGATGAGCACGCGCTGCGACTGCCGGCCGATGCTCGGGCCGTAGCTTTCGCACTCGATCGCCTCCGCGGTCATGCGGAACCAGCCCGAGCCCATGAACTTGTCCCCCACCGTGAGGCGCACGAAGCAGTCCATGGGCACGTCGTGCTCGTCGAGGCTGTAGATGACGTCGCGCAGCACCGTGGGGCTCGGCTCGTCGATCTCGCAGGTCGCGCGCAACGTGCGTTTGCCGTCGGTGTGGTGCGTGAACACAAAGCGTTCTCGGCCCCGTTCCTGACCCTCCCGGCCGGGCTTGCGCGACGTGTAGAGGATTTTTCCGGTTATCGTCCTATGCTGCATCATAGACGTGTTCCCTGTGAAGCGTGGGTCGTGGCCAGGAACGCGGAGATTGCCGCCAGGCGCTGTGCGGAGAAATCCGCGGCGTCGTAACGGGGCAGGGCGAGGTAACGTCCGTCGGGCAGCGCCGCGGCCACGTCGCGCGTGCTGTCCGCCAGCGGATCGTCTTGCGCCGCGAGCACCAGCGTCGGGCGCATCAACAGCGGCAGCCGCTCCGGCGCCTCCCAACGGAACGCCGCGTGATAGTTCAAGTGGTAGCTCTCGTGGGCTTTCAGCACCTCGAGCACCCACTCGTGCAGAACCTGCGGCGCGGGCAGGCCGCCGCTGCGCTGGCCGCGTCGCGTCCGGTCATACCAGGGGAAGAACAGATACTGATCGCGGCAAAACTGAAACACCCGCGCCAGGTAGGCGCCTTCGAGGTCCGCCGGAAACGGCAGGGCGTAGTGCGTCAACAGCTCCGTGCGCTCCGCGGGGTTGAGCACCTGAATGCCGTCGAGCACCACCCGTCCAATGCGATCCGGCATGCGAATCGCAAGCTCCGCGGCGATGGCGGCGCCGGTGTGTGAACCGTACAGATCGACGTGGTCGAGCGAAAGCGTATCCAGGAAGCGCGCCATGGCGTCGGCGAGATCGACGATGCGCGGCGCCGCGATCGGCAGCGGCACGCTGTCGCCGTTGCCGGGCGTGTCGGGTGAGACCACGTGTGCGATTCCCGACAGGTCGCCGATCAAGGAGGCCAGCTGCTTCGAACTGCCGGGGGAGGCATGCAGCGTCACCAGCGGGCGACCCGTGCCGGCGGTACGGTAGTGCACCTGGCCATGGGCCAGATCGGCGAAGGCACGTCGGATGCTGACGGCGTTCGTCATGGGACGGGCGGTTTGTGCCGTGTTTGTTCAACCACGGTCATCGATCACCTCGAGCAGCGCACCGTCGGGGGTCTCGAGCACACCTACGTGGCGGCCCCCATAAATGACGCCGGAACGAGCCACGGGCGGGGTCGCCCAATGGCCGTGCAGACGATCGAAATACGGATGGGTCATGGTGCAGATTGCCACGCCGGGCGGCAGTGCGCCCGGGTGGCGCGGCCGCGGCACCGTGCCGGCGGGATACTGATCGAATTCGAGGAACACCTGTTTCTGCCATTTGGCGGTGACGATGTCGTGCAGCTGATCGTCCGGCAGACCGAATGCCTGCGCGATCATAGAATAACGGATCGCGATCGGCGCGGTCACCTCGAGGCCGAGCAGTCCTTCGAACCAGCGAACAGTGGCTGCCAGGTCCGCGCACGCGAGGACGAGGATGAACGGCCGGTCGATCAAGGAGGCAGCGACGGGCAGCCCATGGCGGACCGCGTCGGCGGTGATTTCCGTCAAATACACCGTTTCCTGGTCGGCGCCGCGTATCTGCATGGGAAGGATGGTCGGAAAGCCTGCAATCGGGGTGGGCGGGCCGATCACCTCGAACGGGGAACGCAGCATGCGTTCGTTGACCACGGCGACGTTCTGCACGCAGATCTCGATCGCCGCCCAGCCGTAGCTGCGGATCGGGAGGTAGTCGGCGACCGGATCGCCCTCTACGAAGCGCAGGAACACCGTGGCCCCGGATGCCGGCTGGAGCACCGCGTAGGGGCGTCCCGCCGAAGCGGGCGATGACCATGCCTGCGCCAGATCCCGCGCCACGATCCCCTCGTCGACGACACCATAGTCCAGCCATTGCCCGAAACGCTGCGCGGTGGCGCGGACGTTGCGCACGACGTGAGTGGCGCATCTGAGCAGCGTCATCGGTGCCTACATCGAATCCGGCGCGTCGATCCCCAACAACCCGAGCCCACACGCGAGCACACGGGCCGTCAGGTCGCACAGGCTCAGGCGCGCGGCGCGCACGTGCGGCTCGGCGCCGAGCACGGGACAGGCCTCGTAGAAACTGCTGAACGCCGTGGCGATGCGAAACAATTGCTGGCAGAGGCGATGCGGTTGGGTGCTTTCGGCCACGCGTGCCACCGTCGCAGGGAACTCGAGCATTTCGAGGCCGAGCGCGCGTTCGGCCGGGGCATCGATCCGGATGGGGGCCGATACGTCGGCAGCCAGGGCAGGCAGCGCCGCCGCCTTGCGCAATATCGACCGGATACGCGCGTGACCGTACATGAGATACGTCGCCGTGTTGCCGTCGAACGCCAGCATGCGGTCCCAGTTGAAGACGTAGTCCCTGATGCGGTCGTTGACGAGGTCGGCGTATTTCACGGCGCCGCTGCCGACGATGTCGGCGATGCGCGCGCGCGCAGCGTCGGACAGCGACGGTGAGCCCTGATCGACGACGGCGCGGGCCCGTGCCGAGGCTTCGTCCAGCAATTCCGTGAGACTTACCGTCTCCCCGGCGCGCGATTTGAGCATCTTGCCGTCCTGCCCGAGCACCGAACCGAAAGCCACGTGTTCGAGCCGCACGGTCTCGCCGACCCATCCCGCGAGACGGGCGGTCTCGAAAAGCATGGCGAAATGCTGGCTCTGCGGCGTCCCGACCACGTACAGCAGGCGTGTCGCATGCAGCTCGTTCAGCCGGTACTTGAGAGCGGCGAGGTCGGTGGCCGCGTAACCGAAGCCGCCGTCCTGCTTGCGCACGATGAGCGGCAATGGGCTGCCGTCGCGTGCCGCGAAGCCGGGCGGAAACACGCACAGCGCACCGTCGCTCACCCGTGCCATCCCCCGCTGCTCGAGCTCGGTCGCGATGTCCTGCAGCTGCTCGTTATAACGGCTCTCGCCGGCAATGTGCTCCTCGCCCAGGCTTATTTGCAGCCGCCGGTAGAGCGCGTCGATATGCGAAAAAGTGATCCGGATGAGCCGCCGCCAGAGCGCCAGGGTCGCCTGGTCGCCGTTTTGCAGCGCGACCACGCGACGCCGCGCGCGGTCGGCAAATTCGGGGTCCGTATCGAATTGACTGCGCGCGGCCCGATAGAACGCCGACAGCTCGCGCACGCCGTCCTCGCCGCCCGCAGTGCCTTCGTCCAGCATGCGCTCGATGAGCATGCCGAACGGCGTGCCCCAGTCGCCCAGATGGTTCTGACGGACGACCTCATGCCCGAGGTGCTCGAGCACGCGCGCGAGTGCATCGCCGATGATGGTGCTGCGCAGATGCCCGGCATGCATCTCCTTCGCAAGGTTGGGCGAGGAGAAATCCACCACCACGGTCTGCGGCTCCGCCGCGCGCTCGATCCCGAGCCGCTCGTCGGCGCGCATCCTGTCGAGTTCGCGTCCCAGATACTCGGCGCTGCAGGTCAGATTGATGAATCCGGGTCCGGAGACCTCGGCCGCGACGATCGTCTCCTGACCGGATATTTGCGCGACGATCGCTGCCGCGATATCGCGCGGGTTGCGCTTGAGCTTGCGCGCCAGTGCCATGGCCACGTCCGCCTGATAGTCCGTGTGCTCCGAGCGGCGGATCGCGACCTCGGTCGACTCGGCGGCATCGCCAAAGGCGGCGGTCACGGCCGCCCGCACCAGTTCGGTCAGGTCATTGAGAGGATCGATCATGCGTGCGGTTGCCCAGGTCCTGCTACGACCACGATTGTAGGGCATTGGATCGGACATGAAAGGCCAAGGTGGGTGCGCGGCGCTGTGTATAGTGCACGCGTCCGTTCCGTACAGGAGTTCGCTGTGACCTCACTCGAACACACCACCGCACATGATGACGGTCATGGGCGCAACGCGCGCCATCCCGGGCAGATACCGCCGGCGGGCTGGTGGGATATTGCGGTGCGCATCAATCAGGACCTGACCCGCGACAATGCGTCGCTGGTCGCCGGCGGGCTGGCGATGTATGCCCTGTTGGCGGTTTTTCCCGCCCTCGCCGCTGCCGTCTCGTTCTACGGCCTGATTTTCACGCCGGACGATGTCATCCGGCAGATGAGCGCCTTTTCCGACGTGTTGCCGCCCGGCGTCTGGGACATCTTCAACAGCGAACTTCAGGATGTTGCCCGGCGGCAGACGGGAACCTTGTCGCTGGCGGCGGTGTTCGCCCTCGGCACTGCGCTGATCAGCGCGCGCTCGGGCATGGCGTCGCTGATGCAGGCCACCAACATTGCCTACCAGGAGCGCGAGAAGCGGGGTCTCATTCGCCAGACACTGATATCGCTGGCGTTTACGGTGGGGGCCGTGCTGAGCTTCGTCATGATGCTCCTGGTCGGCGTCCTGGTGCCGCTGCTCCTCAAGACGTTCGGCGCGTCTTGGGTGCAAAGCGTGGCCGCCGTCGCCCGTTGGCTGCTGTTGTGGGGATTCGCGGCGTTGGGTCTGGCGGTGGTCTACCGGTTCGCACCTGCCCGCGAGCGCGCCCAGTGGCGCTGGGTGTCCTGGGGATCGATGGTTGCCGCCACGCTCTGGCTCGGCGGCAGCGTGCTCTTCGCGCTGTACGTCCGGCTGTTCGGCAGCTATGCAAAAACCTACGGCGCCCTGGGCGGCGTCGTGGTGCTTCTGCTGTGGTTCTATCTGTCGAGTTACTTCGTCGTGCTGGGCGCAGAGATCAATGCAGAAATGGAGCGACAGACCGAACGCGACACCACGGACGGACCGGAATTGCCCATGGGCGAGCGGGGCGCACATGTCGCCGACACGGTGGGCCCCACCGCGAACGGGGAGGGCTGAGGCGCATGGCCGAATCGGCGGGCGGCACGGATGTCTCTTCGGGCCTCGGCAAGTGGGCACCGGCGCTGTACTTTGTGGTAGGTCAGGTCGGCTGGTTCGCCTGTGTGTTGAGCGCGGCGCAAGGTGTGCCCTGGGTGGGCGTGGGGGTGGCATTGCTGCTGGTGGTTGCGCACCTGGTGTGCGTTCCACGCCCGCTCTGCGAACTCAAATTCATCGGCACCGTCACCGTGCTCGGCGCGGTGTGGGAAAGCGCGCTGGTGCGTTTCGGTCTGCTCGCCTATCCGAGCGGTCTGCTCGAGGGCCTCGTGCCGTACTGGATCGTGGCGGTCTGGGCGCAGTTCGCGGCGCAGTTCAACACCACGTATGCGTGGCTCAAACCGCACCGGGGCCTGGCCGCAGTGTTCGGCGCGATAGCCGGGCCGCTGTCGTTCCGGGCGGGGGCGGCACTCGGCGCGCTGTCCTTCGTCCGGCCTTGGGCCGCCGTAACGGCCCTGGCTCTCGGCTGGGCTGCCTTCCTGCCCGGCATGATCGTCCTGTCCCGGCGGTGGAATGGGGTGCGGGCCGCAGAAGGGTATTGAGCGGCGCCCGGCCGCCGTGTCAGGATGGGTAATGATCTGTACACGCAGCGCAAGACGGTCGATACGGGTGTTGCGAGTGGCGGCGTCGGTGTTGCTCGCCGGGTCTCTGTCGGCGCAGGCGGAGCCGATCAAGGTCCGTCATCCGCAAGGCTCGGCGCATGGCTTCGTCGATGTCACCACGCTCGAAGGCACCCGCATCGCAGTGGGCGATCTGCTGCAACGGACTCACGGCAACACGGTGAGTTCGCGGCTGATACTGCACTTCTTCGACGGTTCGCTCGATGACGAGACGACGCTCTTCTCGCAGCAGGGCGTGTTCCGCTTCATCAGTGATCATCACGTGCAGAAGGGGCCGTCGTTTCCGAAACCCGTGGACACCACCATCGATGCAGAAACCGGGCTGGTGACGTTCACGGATTCGAAAGGGGAGGTCAGGAGCGTGCATGCGGACATGCCGCCCGACGTATACAACGGGCTTGCCTCCACCATGCTGATGAATCTGCCGAAAAATGCACCCGCCACGACGATTTCTGTCGTGATCGCCGCGGACAAACCGCGCACCGTCCATCTCGTCATGACACAGGGCGAGGAAGTGCCGTTCATGCTCGGCGGTACGCCGCGGAAGGCCGTCGATCATGTCGTTCATATCGAACTCGGCGGCGTTGCCGGCGTGGTCGCCCCGCTCATCGGCAAACAACCCGCGGATTATCATGTCCTGTTGTTGACCGGGGAGGATCCCGCATTCATCCGGGAGGAAGGGCAGCTGTACGAAGGCGGACCGGTATGGCGCATTCAACAGATCAGTGCGACGTTTCCCAGGTGAAGAACGGCGGTAGCGCCGACATGCCACGAACTGCAAGCAGCGCTATGAAGGCCCACGCAGCGTACTCCGCACTGAGTGTACCGAGCTGCGCATTCGCATCCGCCAGGGGCATCTGTAGGTAGGATTGCGCTCGCCCGATGTCGAACGCGCCGTCGTGCCAGCTCTTCCTCACCAGCTCGACCACCTGCTGACCGGAGATCACGCCGTACATCAGGAGCAACAGGTTGCGCGACACAGAGCGCAGTTCGGCCGCGCGGGCGGCGCGGGTGGGATGACGTGCTGCCCGCGCCATTCCCGCGACGATCAGCACCCCCAGGGGCAGCAGAAATATCCCGCGTCTGATCCCGGCGGGATGGTGGGCCGTGGCGAATGCCGCTTCGAGGTAAGCCCCTGCCACTCCCGCCAGAGCCACACTCCCCGCGAGCACGACGCTTGCGATACCCAGGGCGCGGCCCGGTCGTCGGCGGATCGACCAGGGACCAGCGGTCTTCGCGGATGCAATTGTCACCGCCGCTGAGCTCCTTATGAACGGATCACGAAGCACTCATACTTTGTATTGCAAAGTACCTGTACTTCATTCCGAACGCAAGGATGGATGCGGGGCAGGAGGCGCCTTCCGAGACCCGCTAGAAGTGGTAGTCGGCGTCGATGTGCAACGTGACACCGTAAAACTCCCGCTGGATCAAGCGGTTGGCGCCCGGACCTTCCGTGAATTTGAGCGCCGTGTGGGTCAGGTTCTCGGCATTGAAGCACACGCTGAACGCCACAATGATCACTTCCTCGAGGGTGGTCTGCGCCCGGCTGTCCTCCTTTTTCCCGGACGCGTCGGAAAACTTGTAGTCAGGACACCGCAACGAAAGCGGCGTGCGCCTCGCCGCTGCGGATGATGGCGGGCAGGGTGAACACCACCCGCAAGCCCGTGTAACGCGGGGATTTTTCGCTCCAGATCTTGCCGTGGTGCAGGGAGATGATGCTGCGGCAGATGGCGAGCCCCAATCCGCTGCCCGTAGATTCCCTGCCGTCGGTACGCGGCAGCCGGAAAAATCGTTCGAAAATCTTCTCATGGTCACCTGCCGGCACGCCCGCGCCCTCATCATCGAGCCAGACCCGCCACACCCCTCGCTCCACGGCGGAGGACAGCACGATGCGGCCCGCCGGTGGTGAGGCGTTGATGGCGTTGGCGAGAATGTTCAACAGCACGCGGCGCAGCCAGCGGGGTTCCACCAACACCGTTCCCGACCCCGTATGACTGACCTGGAGTTCCAGACCGCGGTGTTCGGACAGCACCCGCGCGTCCTGACTGAAATTATTGAGCAGCACCTCCGGATCATGTTGCGCGACCGTGAGCTCGATGTTCCGCGCCTCGGCACGCGACAGGAACAAGAGTTCCTCGATGATCTGATTCAGGCGTGCCACTTCTTCCAGCTGGACGTGGACGGCCTCTTCGTTGGCGGCGTTCAAGCTGCCCTCGACCAGGAGCTTTTCCGCCTGCAGGCGAATGAGCGACAGCGGCGTCTTCAGTTCGTGCGATGCATCCCCCGTGAAGCGGCGGATCTGATCGAAGGCCGACTCCAGCCGGTCGAACATCCGGTTCAGCAGCAGGGCGAGTTCGGAGATCTCATCTCGCACCTCACCCACCGGAATCCGCTCGCTGAGATTGTCCGAACTGATGTGATTGGCCGTGTCACGGATGGAACGCACCGGTCGCAGCGCCACGCGGCTCAACCCGAGACCGATGGCAGCGCTGAGCCCGACCATGACCGTCAACAGCCACGCACCCACCTGGGCGTAGTCGTGCATCGTGGCACGCACGCTGCCGAGCGGTGTGGCGATGGTGACGTCGAACGGGCCTAGCAGGAATTCCGCCGCCCGCAGTTCGCCTACGCCCGCAAGCTGGGTGTCGTACACGCGCCTGCCGGGCACGTCCGGAATTTCCCGGCCATGCAGGTTGGTGGAGTAGAAAATCGAGCGCACCGGCCCACCGCGCTGGTCAATCATGATGAAAAACAGCACCGACGAATAATTGGTGGTCTCGCGGATACGGGTCTCGATGAGCGAGGCGTTCAAGGCGCCGAGGTCGGTGCCGAGGTGCGCCTTGACCTGCTCGAACTGTGCACGATTCAGGAAGTCCAGACCGTGCACGAGGTAGTTTTGCAGCAGGTAATAACCCGTGACGAACAGACAGAGGGTCGTCAGGGTCGCCGCGCCGGCGTACCAGAGTGCCAGCCGGGCGCCTATGGATTTCACAGCAGCTGGTAGCCCACGCCGCGCAGCGTCTTGAACAGCGGCGATCCCTGAACGGTGTCGAACTTGGCGCGCAGGCGGCTCATGTAAACGTCGAGCAGATTCGCCTCGTTGTCGTAATGCGAGGACCAGCAGCGCTCACAGATCAGCTTGCGTGAGAGAATTCGCCCGACGTTTTGCATGAAGATCTCGAGCAGGGAAAACTCCCGGCTCGTGAGGTCGACGGGAACGCCGCCAAAATGCGCCGTGCGCGCGATGAGATCCAACTTGATCCCGCGGTGCTCGAGCACGGCCTCCTTGACCACGGATTGCCGGCGCAGCAGGGAACGCAGCCTGGCCATCAGTTCTTCCATGCTGAACGGCTTCGACAGGTAGTCGTCCGCGCCCAGGTCCAAACCTTTGATCCGGTCCTGGACGGCGTCGCGGGCGCTCAGGATGAGGACGGGCTCGTTGAACCCTGCCCGCCGCCATTGTTGAAGCAGCTTCAGACCATCGCCGTCCGGCAGACCGATGTCGAGGATGATGGCGTCGGGATTGGACTCGCACAACGCATCGCTGGCCTCCAGGCACGTACGTGCCCAGGTCACCCGGTAGGAACGTTCGACCAAAGCCTGTTTGAGGAACTGCCCGATCCGGTGCTGATCCTCGACGATCAATATTTTCGTATCAACCTCCCCCAACGCGCAGGCGACGGTCCCGGCCGCCGCCCGCGCATAGTACCGCCATTAGGGTTTTGGCGGCATCCAGGACTTCGCGAACGAGCTCTTGCCGTCGGTGTAGGTGGTCCAGACCTGATGCGTCGTGGGATCGACGGCCACGTTCTTGGCGGTGGCGGCCGTGGTGATTTCGCCGACCAATGCCAGTTTGGCACCGCCGGTGCGCACCACGGACATCTTGTCCGCACCGGCGCTGTACACCAGATCGTTGGTGGCATCGAAGGCGATTTGATCAACCTTGTCGACGATGTCGATGGAATCGGTCACGGTGCCGCTCTGAGTGTCGATCTGCGCCAGTTTGCCGTTGCCGCCTGCGACATAGACGCGGTGCTTGACCTCGTCGAGCGCCAGTCCGTGCGGCTGCAGGGCGGGTGCCGTGGCCCACTGTCCGACCACCTTGTTGCTGGACGGATCGATGACCGCGACGACATCCTTCGTCTTGATGTTCAGGTAGATCCTGTCGGTGCCGGGGTCGTAGACCATGAACTCCGGCACGCCCGGTATCGTGATGGTGGAGACGACCTGCGCGCTGCTCGGATCGATCACCCACACGTCCGCGCCGTTGTCGTGCGTGGCGTAGATCATGTGGTTCTTAGGCTCATAAACCAGAGCGTCCGTGGGCCCGGGCATCTTGATGGATTTGATCTCCTTCAGAGAAACCGCATCCACCACCGCGACGCGCTCGGCTTCCTGCACGCTCAGATAGTAAAGATGCGAACCTTCGTCCACCGCCATGTCGACGGTGCCACCGGCTTTGAGGCGGGTGATCAGGGTGCCCTTTTGAAGGTCGATGTAGTCGGCAGTACCGTCGTTCTCGTGTGACGCCAGCAGGCGCCGGCGTTTGTCGTCGATGCGCAGGAAGTCGAATTTTCCCTTCGAGTTAGGGATTTCCACGCTCGCCGTCGGTGTGACGTTCAGGACCGCGGCGTGCGACGCGGCGGCCAGGGACGTGAGGAGCAGGCCGGATAGTATCGAGAGAGGTTGTTTTTTCATGAGGCTCTTCGGTTGAGGTGACGGGAAGTTCGGGCGATTAGATGCATGGGCGCGGAAGATAGCGGCATAACCTGAATCGAAGCTAAACGAAATGGCGATATCGCGTGACCTCGTGGGCCAATCAATTAGCATGGGCGCCCTGTAAGCCATGGGGGACGCATGATGACCAAAGAAGAACGCAACGAAAAGATAAAAACGGTGTTCCGCGTATCGAGCGGAAATTTTCTGGAAATGTACGACTTCATGATTTTCGGTTATTTCAGCGCCGCAATCGGCCGGGCCTATTTTCCGGCGAGCAGCGAATTCGCCTCGTTGATGTTCTCGATGACGACATTCGCCGTGGGCTTCATGATCCGGCCGCTGGGGGCGATATTCCTGGGCGCGTACATCGACCACATCGGCCGGCGCAAGGGCCTCCTGGTGACGCTCGGTCTCATGTCCGTGGGCACCCTGACCATCGCACTCGTGCCCGGATATGCGTCCATCGGTCTGTTCGCACCGATCATCGTCGTGTTCGGGCGGCTGGCTCAGGGGTTCTCCGCCGGCGTCGAACTCGGCGGCGTGTCGGTGTATCTGTCGGAGATCGCGACACCCGGCCACAAGGGATTCTACGTGTCGTGGCAGTCGGGCAGCCAGCAGGTCGCAGTGGTGTTCGCCGGCGTGCTCGGCTATGCATTGTCTCATCTGATGCCGGCGAACGAGCTGGATGCCTGGGGATGGCGGATTCCCCTGATCGTCGGCTGCCTCATCATCCCGTTCATCTACATGATCCGCCGCTCACTCGAGGAGACCGCCGAATTCAGCGCACAGGTCCGCCATCCGACCCCCGCCCAGATCTATGCCAGCCTGTTGACGCACTGGCGCATCATTCTGACCGGCGTCGCCATGGTGTTGATGACCACGGTGTCGTTCTACACCATCACCGCCTACACACCGACCTTCGGGCGTGAAGTTCTCAAGCTTTCACAAAGCGATGCACTGCTCGTCACGCTTTGCGTGGGGTTGTCGAACCTGTTCTGGCTGCCGGTCATGGGCGCGGTGTCCGACCGTGTCGGGCGGCGACCCCTACTGATTGCATTCGCGAGCCTGGCGTTGATCACCGCCTATCCGGTCATGGCCTGGTTGGTGGCAGCGCCGAGTTTCGACAAATTGCTCGCCGTGGAATTGTGGTTGTCCTTCCTGTTCGCGGGCTACAACGGCGCAATGGTGGTGCACCTCACCGAGATCGTGCCGCGCGCCGTGCGCACCGCGGGCTTCTCGCTCGCCTACAGCCTCGCGACGACGGTCGGGGGTTCGACGCCCGCGGTGGTCACCTCGCTGATTCACGTCACCGGCAACCGTGCGATACCGGGAGCGTGGCTCTCGCTCGCGGCGGCGGTGGCGCTCTGCGGGATCTGGGCAAGTCGCCCTGCACGCGATCAATCCACACAGAATAAAACGGAGAATTCAGGTTTCGTTTAGGTGACGGGTCTAAGTTAGCGCTCGAAGAATAAAAACGGCTGGCAATCGGGGGAGACATGACATATCGCGGACGCGTTGGAATGTTTGGCGTGGGTGCGGCCTTGGTGGCGGCGTGCCAGATCGGCACGACCAGCCGGGCGGCGGACGGGCAGGCGGACGAGCAGCCCGCGGCTCAGCAGCAGGAGAAGTCCGACGCTGCATCGGCGGACGTGGTCGAAATCGTGGTCACGGGCTCCAGGATCCCGACCTCCATCGACAAGGTCGCAGCCAAGGTGGCCATCGTCAGCTCGGAGGACATCCAAAAGGCCGGGGTCACCACCGATGTCCTCGACATCCTGCGCAAGACGGTGCCGGCCTTCCAAGGCCGCGGCAACGCCGGCAACAGCAACGCCAACAACAACAACCAGAACACGGCCGGCGGCGCGCAGCTGCAGTTGCACGATCTGGATACGTTGATCCTGATCAACGGCCGGCGGGCCGCCATCAGCGGCATTGCCGGCATCGGCGGCAAGGCTTTCGTCGACGTGAACCAGATCGCACCGTCCGCCATCGACCACATCGAAGTGCTCGCGGACGGCGCCTCGGCCATCTATGGTTCGGACGCCATCGGCGGCGTGGTGAACATCATCCTCAAATCGGACTACGAAGGCGCCGAGATCGGCGTGCGCGACGGCCAGGCCGCCGGCGATTACCGCGAGAAGTCCGGGTTCTTCACGGCCGGCACGAGCTGGCATGACGTGCACATCACGGCCTCGGGAAGCTGGTCGAAGACCGACCCTCTCTATCAGGGCCGGCGCGCCTTCTCGAGTCCCATCACCGGCCGCGTGTCCGCGGTGCCCGGCACCATCGGCGGCGCGAATCCGGCCATCCTCGCTCCGGGCCTCACGTCGCCGAGCAACGTGAACGCCACGGGAGCACAGGCGAGTTATGGCAGCCAGGCTGCGCTCGTTGCCAACGGGACGTATATCCCGTCGACCAACGCCGGCATCGCATCCACCTACGATCTGTCGCAATTCCAAACGCTGCTGCTCGGCCAGGACCAGAAAGCCTTCAGCCTCAATCTTGACGACGAGCTGATCGACGGCCGTCTGACCGCGTTCGGCGACGTGGAGTACTCGCACAACACGAGCTTCACGCAATACCTGCCGATCACCCAGACCCTGACCGTGCCGGCCGGGGCGCCCTACAACCCCCTGACCACGGCTTACAGCAACGTCAACTTCGCCGACTGGTATGCGCCCAAGCAGGCGCAGAACACCGCCGATTCCGAGCGCCTGACGGCCGGACTGCGCGGTGCCCTTTCCAGGCACTGGAACTGGGAGGCGGCCTACGTCTACAGCCACAACACCCTCGACCAGACCCAGTCGAATTTGATCTACGGGCCCAATCTGCCTCTGGCCATCGCCGGCGGCTACGATGCCGGCGGCAACGCCGTGGCGGGCGGCACCTACAGCAAAGTCTACGGCGGTTACTCGACCAGCGGACCCTTCGTGCTGCAGCCGGCGCTGGATCCATTCGCCCGTGCGGCAGGCGTGAATCCCGCCTCGCTCGCCAACGTCTACGGCCAGGAATTCATCAAGACCTCGAGCTACCTGCACTCCATCGACGGCTCCGTGGTGGGCACATTGTGGTCGCTCCCCGCGGGGGCCATCGGCCTCGCGCTCGGCGCCAGCTGGCGCGAGGAGGGCCTGTCCGCGCACACGGACGCCAACGGCACCAACACCGGCCCCACCGCTCAGCGCTGGATAGGCGGCACCTTCGCCGATCGCTACGCCCAGAGCCGCAACGTCGGCGGCGCCTACGCAGAACTTCGCCTGCCGATCACCAGCCCCGATTGGAATTTACCGGTCGTCCACGCGCTCGATCTGATCTTCGCCGGGCGTGAGGAGCGTTACAGCGACGCAGGCACCTCGTTCGTCCCCAAGCTGAGCTTCCGCTGGCAGCCCTACAGCGAATCAGTGACCGTGCGCGGCAGCTACTCGAAATCCTTCACCGCTCCCACGCTGTATGCGGAGAACGGGCCCACCGACACGCGCATCGTCGGCAGCGCCGTCATCCAGAGCGTGTTCGGCATCGCCAACCCCGGCTTCAATGGCGAGGACGGCAACGACTCCAAGTTGAAGCCGAGCAGAACGCAGACCCATACGCTGAGCGTGACCTTTACGCCCAAGGACGTGCCCGGCCTGTCGATGTCGGGTGAGTTTTCGGCGATCAACCAGCAGGGGTTCCCGGGCGGCATCGGCTTCACCAACATCCTGCAGAACGTCAATCAGCTGGGCGCTGCCTCGCCGTTTGCCGGCAACGTGGCCATGGGCAATTTCCCCGGCCAGCCGGGCGCGCTGGCCTTCACCCAGCCGGGGCAGCTCGCTGCCTACCTCGCCGCGAATCCCAACAACGCCTCGAACCTCTATGCCGTCGACCGGTTCCAGAACCTGGGCGGCGTGAAGGCGCGGACGTACACCGTGTCGGCCGGATACGAACTGCCCGAGACGCCCGTCGGCATGTTCGACATCAACACGTCGGGAACCATATTCGATTCGTTCAAGTTCCAGGCGCTGCCCTATCAGGCCTACTATGAATACGCCGGCTTTGCGACGAACGCGGGCACGGGCGTGCAGGGGACCCTGCCGAAATACCGCTTCTACACGTTGTTCGACTGGCACCGCGATCACTGGAGCGCGAATCTCGCGAACACCTTCGTGTCGGCGGTAACGGACGTGGGTGCGGGCGGCATCGTCTACCAGACCAGCACCACGCTCAAGCCGGTTCCCGTGGCGTCCTACACCACCTGGGACATTCGGGTTGCCTACACGGGCGATGCGCTGTTTCGCGGTTTCGCCAAGAGCTGGACGGTGGCGCTCGGCGTGAACAATCTGGCCGACCGCATGCCGCCCAACTCGTCGCAGGCGTTCACCGACAACAACGCCGATGTGTCCACGTATTCGCCCATCGGGCGGTTCGTGTACGCCACGGCCGGAATCAAATTCTAGAGCGGACACCGTCCGCCTGCTGACAACTGGAGTATTCGATGATACGCATTCTCGTAGGCATTGTGGGTTCCGCCTGGCTGCTGTCCGCTCATGCGGCTCCGTCAACGAAGATCTATGCCCAGGAACTGGTCGATCGTACGATCGCGAAATATCCCGACGTGGTGGTCATGGCCATGCACGTCACGCCGCCGAAGGGCACGCAGAACGTCATCATCGCCTCGAACATCGGCCGCATCGGCAAGGCGGCGGACGAGGACGATCTTCGCGTGGTGAAGACCGGCGTCCCCAATCTCGCCGTCAACAAGGCGGGCGATCGCTTCGAGGCGGAGCTCGTGTTCCGCGACGCCAACGCACGTTCCATCGGTGCGCTCGGCATCGTGTTCAATTACAAGGCCGGCGACGACAAGGCGGCGTTGCAGTCGCGCGCGGAGGCCATACGCGACGAACTGGCGCGGCGGATCTCGCATACCGCCAACCTCATGGAGCCGGCGCAGTTCGACACTGCCATTCCGACCCGCTCCTACGGCCAGTCGCTGGTCGACCGGGAGCTCGAGCGGCATCCGCATGTGGTGATCCTGGCGCTGCATGCGAAGCCCGCCGGCGTCGCCGACAACGAAATCGTCGCCTCGAACATCGGCCGCATCGGCAAGAAGGCGGACGAGGACGACATGCACGTCATCACCTCCGGCGAGACGAAACTCGAATTGAACGAGACCGGCGATCGCTATGAAGCGGAGCAGACCCTGCTCGACGTGTCGGGCCAGGTGATCGGCGCCGTCGGCGTGGTGTTCCCCTACAATAAGGGCCAGGACACCAAGCCGCTGCAGGCGGAGGCTGCGGCGGTACGTCAGGAACTCTCCAGGCGGATCTCCAACGTCGACAATCTGGTGCAGCCGTATCCCTTCGATGCCAAGTATTCGGCGGACACCTTTGCGCAGCAGCTCCTCGACGGCACGTTGGATTCGAACCCGGACGTGCTCATCATGGCCATGCATGCCGCAGCCCCCGACGGTTCGGGCTACGTCATCGCCGCGTCGAACATCGGTCGTATCGGCAAGAAGGCCGACGACGACGACCTGGCCGTGATCAACGCCGGCAAGTCCAATCTCGAGGTGAACGCGGGGGGCAACCGCTTCGAGGTGGAGATTCCGTTGTTCGATGCCGCGCGCAAGAAGATCGGTGCGCTGTCGGTGGTGTTCCCGTATCAGCCCGGAGCGGACAAGAAGGCGCTCGCGCAGCGCGCCGAGACCATCCGCGACGCGCTGGCGCCGCGCATACCGAGCGTCGGCCGGCTGTTCGAGGCGGCGGCGCCCGGCGCCGACAAGAGTCACTCCGCGGGGTGACCGCGCATGCTCCGTTCCCATGTTTACGGTTTTGCAGACTTGTTCTCACGCGCGGCATGTTATTTTCCGCGCGGGTCATATCTTAAGTGGATGCCGCCGCGCTCTGCGCGGTCGGGATCGAAGGCGCACGATGACGGCACGCGGAACATTCCTTTTGAGCACGGTGGCCGTAAGCCTGCTCGCGGCAGGCTGTGCCCTGCATGCGCCGCTGCGCGATGCACCCGCGCTGCCGGCGGCATTCGCCGCGCAAGTCGGCAACACCGTCGACGCATGGCCGAGCAAGGACTGGTACCGCGATTTCGCCAGCGAGGAGTTGAACAGGTTGGTGAACCAGGCTGCTGTCGACAATCTCGATTTCGCCATGGCACGGATCCGTGTCTCACAGGCCGACGCGCGGGCGCGTCAGGCGGGCGCGGCGCTGTTGCCGAGCGTCGACTTCGCCGGCAACGGCAATTATCTGGCGGGCCATTCGGCGACGGGAAGCGGGCACGAGACGGACTGGGCCGCACTGCTCTCGGCCAGTTATGAAATCGATTTCTGGGGCAAGGTTCGTGCGGGCAAGGAGTCTGCGGGTTACCTGGCGGTGGCGTCGCGGGCGGATCGCGACACGGTGGCGCTCACCACGCTCGCCGGCGTGGCCAACGGCTATTTCCAGGTGCTGTCCCTGCGCGAACGGATGGTCATCGCTCGCTCGAACGTCGATGCCGCACGCAGCCTGCTCGAGGTCATCCAGGCGCGCTTCGATGCCGGCATCGCCACCCCGGTGGAACTCGCGACGCAGAAGGCGACGCTCGCAGCCGCGGCCTTGGTGTTGCCCGAACTGCAGCAGCAGGAAGCCGAAGGGCTTGCGGCGCTCGCCGTGCTGCTTGGCAAGGCGCCCGAGGGTTTCACGGTCGCCGGCGACTCGCTCGACTCCCTGGTCGAACCTCAGGTGGCGGCGGGGCTGCCCTCGGAACTCATCACTCGCCGCCCGGACGTTTTCATGGCGGAGGCGAACCTGCGCTCCGCGGACGCGGATCTGTTGGTGGCGCGGGCCGCCTTGCTGCCCTCGCTGACCTTGACCGCGAGCGGCGGCGTGCAGAATCCGGCGTTGAACGCGGCCATCCTCAGTCTGAGCGGCGTCGGCCCGACCCTCAATCTCGGCGCCGCCCTGACGCAGCCTATTTTCGACGGTGGCAAGCTGCGCGCGGTACGCGCCGAAGTGCAGGCCAAGGACGAGGAACTCGCCCTGACCTATCGCGCCACGATCCTGTCCTCGCTGGTGGACGTGGAGAACGCCCTGGGCGCGCTGCAGCGCCTCGATGCGGCACGCGATCTGCAGAAGGAAAACGTGACGCAAAGCGAACTCGCGTTCGAGGGCGCCCGCCTGCGCTACAAAGCCGGCTCCGGTGATTTCCTCACCACGCTCGAGGCGCAGCGCCTGCTCTACACCGCGCGAGATCAGTTCAGCCAATACCGGCTTGCCCGCTTCCAAGCGCTCGTGAGCCTGTTGAAGGCGCTCGGCGGCGGCTGGCAACCCGGAGACGCGAACGCCGTACCCACCCCGGCGACCAATCGGGCGACGCCATGATGGAACAATCAGCGATGAATAAACATGTTTTGATCGGCGCAGTGTTGACTGTGCTGTTGCTGTGCGGTTGCCAGAAAACGACGCCCGCCACGGGCGGCGGCGCTGCGCCAAGCACAACAGCCGCGGCGGCGTCGCCTGCCGACGCCAAGACGGACAAGCCCGATGCGGCGGCGACTGCGCCGGCCGGCGGCGCGGCGCCGACGGATGCCAAACCCGATGGCGACGAGAAAGCCGCCGGGGACGCCAAGGGTGGGCCGGCGGCCGAGGGCGTCGCGCTGACCGCGGAGCAGATCAAAAAGATCGGCCTGACCACCCAAGGCGTCGACAAGGTGGATTACACCGACGAAGTCGCCGGCTATGGCTCGGTGATCGCCCATGAAACCATCGCCACCGCCGCGGCGGAACTGGCGACCGCCGATGCGACGGCCAGGCAGAGCAGGTCGGCGCTGGCACGCTCGAAGCGACTGGCCAACACGCCCGGTGCATTGTCCACCGACGTGGAAGAAACCAATCTGCGTCAGTCGGCGGTGGATGAAGCGGCGCTGACGCTGGCACGGCAGCGCCTGTCGGCCACCTTCGGGCAGTCGCCGCCCTGGAAGGACGACTCGAACGATGCGCTGCTGCGGCAACTGGCCAACGGCACCAGCAAACTGGTGCGGGTGACGTTCCCGCTGGGTGAGCTGCCGGGAGGCACGCCGAAATCATTGCGGGCCGCGCACATCGGTGCCGCGCAGGGCGAGACCGGCTGGGACATGACGCGGGTGTGGCCGGCACCGGCCGACGCCAGCGTGCCGGGACGCAGCTTCTTCGCCGTGCTCAAGGGCAGCGATGCGGGCGAGGGGGAACGCCTGCTGGTGTTCGCCCCCGTCGGTGGCGTTGAGTCGGGCATGCTGATACCGGCCGCTGCGGCGGTGGTCAGCGACGGCAAGTTCTGGTGCTATGTGGAGAAGAAACCCGGCACCTTCGAGCGCACCGAGATCGCCGTCGACAAGCCGTTTCACGGCGGCTACTTCGTGACGCAGGGCATCGCCGCCGGGGACAAGATCGTGATGCACGGGGCGGCCCTGCTGCTCGCCCAGGAATCGAACTCCGGCGCGGGTGCAGACTAATCATGATGCGTGCGTTGGTGACACTTTGCGTGCGGCACTTCGGTGCCGTGACGGCGCTCAGCGTGTTCGCGCTCGTGCTCGGCTGCTGGGGGGCGCTGCACGCGCCGCTCGACGTGTTTCCCGAGTTCGTACCCTCCCAGGTGGACGTCCAGACCGAAGCGCCGGGGTTCGCCCCGCAGCAGGTGGAGGAGCTGGTCACCAAGCAGGTCGAGAACGCCGTCAACGGCGCCTCGGGCCTCGCGACCCTGCGCTCGGAGTCCATTCCGGGCCTGTCCGTGGTGACCCTCACCTTCGCGGACGGCGTGGACGTGCACATCGCCCGCCAGGGAATCTCCGAGCGTCTCTCGGAGCTCGGCAGCAGCCTGCCGGCGGGCGTCGGCACGCCCAAGCTCTCTCCGCTGGTGTCGAGCACCATGGATCTGATCAAGATCGGCTTGCTGTCCGACAAGGTCGACGCTTACACCCTGCGCGATACCGCGGACTGGATCATCAAGCCACGCCTGCTCGCGGTGCCCGGTGTGGCCCACGCCATCGTCTTCGGCGGTGACGTGCGACAGATCCAGATCGCCCCGGACCTGCAGAAACTCTCGAGCTTCGGCATCACCCTGACCGAGGTGTCCGATGCGGCGAAGGCGGCGCTGCCGCTGCGTGGCGCGGGATTCATCGATCTCGCCGCACAGCGCGTGCTGCTAGAGTCGCCGACGCCGCAACCCGATCTCGATGCCGTCGGCCGCGCCGTGGTGACGGTGCGCAACGGCACGCCCATCCTGTTGCGCGACCTCGCCTCGGTGCGGATCGCGCCCGCGTTGCACTTCGGCGATTCGCTCATCATGGGCAAGCCGGGGGTGCTGATTTCGCTCGCGAGCCAGTACGGCGCGAACACCCTGACCGCGACGCTGGCGGTCGAGAAGGCGCTCGCCGATCTCGCGCCGTCGTTGCAGGCGCAGGGCATCGACCTGTATCCGGGGCTGCACCGTCCCGCCAATTTCATCGAACGGGCGCTGGGGGACCTCAAGAACTCGCTGGTCATCGCTGCGGTGCTGATCCTCGCGGTGCTGTATTTCTTCCTGCGCGACCTGCGCGCTGCGCTCATCGCCTTCACGGCGATCCCGCTGTCGCTGCTCGCCGCGGTGGCCGTGCTCGACCACATGGGCTTGACGCTCAACACCATGACCCTGGGCGGCTTCGCGGTGGCGCTCGGCGTGCTGGTGGACGATGCCATCATCGGCATCGAGAACATCCTGCGCCGGCTGCGCGAGAACCGGCTGCTGGCGCAGCCGAGACCGCGCCTGGACGTCGTGCTGGAAGCTTCGCTCGAGGTGCGAGGACCGGTGATCTACGCGACCGCCGTGGTCATCGCGGTGTTCCTGCCCGAGCTGTTCACCTCCAGCGTACAGGGTCATTTCGTGGGGCCGCTGGCGCTCGCGTTCATCTTCGCGGTGGTGGCCTCGCTGCTGGTGGCGATGACCTCGACGCCGGCGCTGTGTGCGCTGTTCCTGCGTCAGCACGATGCGCGGCCGGAGGCACTCTGGCTGCTCCGCCTCAAGACATGGCAGGGCTCGGCCGTGCACGGCGTCGCCGACCATTTCAAAGTTGTCGCGGCGGTGCTGATCGCGCTGGTCATCGGCGCGGTCGCCGCATTGCCCTTCCTGGGCGGCACCTTCATGCCCGAATTTCGCGAGGGCCACTTCGTCATGCAGGTGTCGAGCGCGGTCACGGGCACCTCGCTCGACTCCATGCTCGACCTGGGCAAGCGCATCAGCGCCGACGTGCTGGCGCTGCCCTACGTGAAAACCATCGAGCAGCAGGTGGGACGCGCCGAACTAAGCGAGGACACCTGGGGTCCGCATCGCAGCGAATTTCACGTCGAACTGAAGCCCGATGCCACCGTGGACCAGAGCGTCGCGGAGGACGAACTGCGCAAGCTACTCGAGAAATACCCGGGCGTGCAGAGCGAGGTGGTCACGTTCCTGGGCGATCGCATCAGCGAGAGTTTGAGCGGCGAGACGGCGCAAGTGGCCATCAAGGTCGTCGGCAACGACCTGGAAGCCCTCGATGCGACGGGCGACAAGATCATGGCCGCCCTCGGCAAGGTGCAGGGCATCGTCGATCTGCAGTTCAAGAAACAAAGCGGCACTCCGACCATGGCCATCGAGCTCAAGGCCCAGGCGCTCGCGGCGGCAGGCCTCAAAGTCCAGGATGTGCTCGACACGGTGCAGACGGCCTACGCCGGCACCACGGTCGGCCAGACCTTCCAGGGGACCCGTACCGTCGACGTGGTGGTGTTGCTGCCCGATGCGCTGCGGCATCAGCCCACGGAACTCGAACATCTCATGATCTCGAGTCCCCTGGGTCCCATCGCGCTTTCGCAGGTGGCGAAGGTCTCCGTCACCCAGGGCCGCTACAGCATCGAGCACGACGGCGGCCAGCGCCGCATCGCCGTCACGTTCAACACCAACGGCTCGCTGCAGAGCATCGTGCAACAGGCGCAGCAGATACTGGCGCGCGACGTCCCGTTGCCGCAGGGCGTTTTCATCGAATTCACCGGTGCGGCACAGGCCGAGGCGCAAACGCGTTACGAGCTCGGCATCTATTCGGTGCTCGCGCTGGCCTTGATCGTGATGATCCTGTTCGTGTCGTTCCACTGGCGCGCCAACAGCTGGCTGGTGCTCGCCAACCTGCCGTTCAGCCTGATCGGCAGCGTGCTTGCGATCGCGGTGTCCGGCATCGGAATTTCGCTGGGGACGGTGGTGGGACTGGTCACGGTGTTCGGCGTCAGTGCGCGTAACGCCATTTTGCAGCTGGCGCACTATGAGCATCTGGTCGAAGTGGAGGGCGGGGTCTGGGGTCAGGAACTGATCATCCGCGGCGCCAACGAGCGCTTCGTGCCCATCCTGATGACGGCCGCCGTGACGGCGCTCGGGCTCGCTCCCCTGGCGTTCGGGATGAACCAGCCGGGACAGGAAATCGAGGGTCCGATGGCGGTCACGGTATTGGGCGGGCTGTTCTCCTCGACATTGCTCAACCTGTTCATCCTGCCGGCCCTGGCGCAGCGTTTCGTGCGCGTGCCGCCGGGCGCGACCGGCGAGCCCGGCCAAGCCTTGCCGGCGCACTGAGGGGCCGCGGTTTAGAGTTTGGGGGCGGCGGGGG
>CAZZVN010000056.1:2958-26790 GCA_964657625.1 uncultured Steroidobacteraceae bacterium | reverse complement strand
TACCAGGCGCCGTGGGACAGCTCCAACGAGTTGGTCAAGTCGCCCATTTCCGGCTCGTGGTTTTCGCGCAGCGCCTTGTCGCGGGTCTTCAATCCAGCGAGCACGGGCAGATCGAAGCGACGCGTGATGAGGCGCAGGATGGAGGCGGTGTCGTACTGGGTGTGATCGACGAAGCCGCGCTTGGCGAACGGCGAGATCACGATCGCCGGAATGCGCGTGCCGGGGCCGAGCAAATCCGCCTTGGGCGGCGCCACGTGATCCCACACGCCGCCGAATTCGTCGTACGTGATCACGATGACCATGTTCTTCCACTGCGGACTGGCCTGCAACTTGCTCACGAGATCCGCGATGTGCGCATCACCATCGTCCAGGTTGGCGTAGCCTTCGTGCTGATTCAGGTTGCCCTGTGGTTTGAAGAAGGCGACGGGTGGCAGGGCGCCGGCGGCGGCATCCGCGACCAGATCGTTGTAGTCCTTGAGATGGGCGGCCCGTTCGGCGGCGTGCGTCACGGGATCCAGGCTGGCATAAAAGTTGAACGGCGCGTGATGCGTCTGGAAGTCGGGGGCTGCGCGGGCGGTGGACGGCGTGTAGATGACGGTGCGCGCCACTCCGGGGGCCTGCGTGCCGTCGGCCACGGCGGCGTCCCAGGCACCTGCGTACCATTTCCAGGAGATGCCCGCCGTGCTCAGCTCGTCGCCGATGGTGGTCTGGGTCTGCGGCGGCAGGGTGGTGGCGGCTGCGGGGTTCGCGTACAGCAGGTCGGTGCCCGCGGCGTCGACGGGCTGGTTACCGCTCGGCTGATAAGCCGGCTGCATGGTGTTCACCGCGTGATAGGTACCGTCGCCGAAGTAATTGAGCGGTGCGAGGTTGCCGCTCAGCACGTAGCTCGGCGGACCGTCGAGCGCCGAGGCGGGAGAGGTGGCCGACGTGGTCAGTTCCGGCAGATAATTGCCCTGCGCATCCTTGTCCAACGTCGCGATGGTCGGGTGGGCGCCGGTGGCGGGCGCGTTCGCGTTGGCATACGTGGGGGCGCAGGCGCAGATCAAATATTGGTGGTTCAGGAACGAGCCGCCGAAGGCGCCGGCGAAGAAGTCATCCGCCAGGGTGTATTTTTGGGCGAGTTTGTACAGCGCTGAGTGGCTGTAGTCGTAGTGACCCATGGTCAGACCGCCGGCGTCGGCCCAGGCGGCAAATTTGTCGTTCTTGCCGCCGTCGATTTCCATCTGGTTCTCGAAGAACCGGTGGTACAGGTCACGGGTCACGGTGAAGGTGGACAGCGTCACACCGGACATCGGGGTGAATGCGGTCTCGACCGAAAAGGGCGCGTTCGGCAGACCTGCACTCTGTGCCTGCGTGACGACGGGGGTTACGCCCGATGCGGTGACGCCGCCCCAGGTCTGCGGAAGCGTGGCGAGCACGCTGCCGTCACGATCTTTCTGAGCGATGTAGCGGCGCTTGGGATTGCCCTGGGCGTCGATCACTTCGTTCAACCCGTTGGCGCCTGGAAAACGGCCGTAGATATTGTCGAAAGCGCGATTTTCGGCATAGATCACGACGATGGTCTTGACCTTGTCGCGCAGCGCCGCGGTGGTGCCGTGACTCTCGTGGTCGTAGTCGTGGTCGTGATCATACGTGGTGTGATCCTCGGCGCGCGGCTCCGCGAGGCAAGGGCCTGTCAGCAGGACCGCGACCGCACCTGCGGCGGCGTGGGCGAGGCGTCTGGAACGAGTATTCATCGGCGCGATCCTCATGGCAGCGTGCGGGAATGGCGCGAAGATAGTCGAGGAATGTATACGTTCCGTGACAGCGGCCGGGCGAGCCGCGTCATTCCCCGGTAACCTGCGAGAGGTAAGCTCAAGAAACGATGAAGTTTCGTGCCGTTTTTTGGGTGGTGTCGACACTGATCTCGGGTATGGCGTTGGGCGCGGCGGCACGCAGCGAACCGGGTGCCCCCGCCAGGGAAGGATCTGGCGTGCCCGCGGCACCTTTCTACGCCAACACCTTCGAGAAGCGTCCGCTGCCGGCGGCCATGACGGCCTTGGGTGAAGCGCTGTTCAACGACCGATCCCTCTCAGCCTCGGGCAAGCTCGCCTGCGCGACGTGTCACGATCCGGCGCATTCCTTCGGGCCGCCCAACGACCTGGCCGTGCAGCGCGGCGGCGGTGACAGCCGGCGCCCGGGCCTGCGCACCGTGATGTCGCTGATGTACACCCAGAATATCCCGCCTTTCACGGAGCATTATTTCGACGATGAGGGTGACGACAGCATCGACCAGGGGCCGGCGGGAGGGCGTACCTGGGACGGGCGCTCGGCGTCCGCCCACGACCAGGCACGCACGCCGCTCTTTTCCCCGTTCGAGATGGCCAATGTCGACATCGCTGCCGTCGTCGCCAAGGTCAGGCAGGCGCCCTATGCGGCCGGCTTCAAGGCGACGTTCGGCGACCATGTGCTCGAGGACCCCGCCCTCACGTTCAAGGGGGTGTTGATGGCCCTGGAGACGTTTCAGCAGGACCCCGCCCGGTTCTATCCCTACAGCAGCAAGTACGATGCGTATCTGCGCCGTCAGGCCTCTCTGAGTGCCGCCGAGACGCGCGGCCTGGCGGCGTTCAACGATGCCAGGCGCGGCAATTGTGCGCGCTGCCATCCGAGTGCGGTCCGCGACGGCGCGTTCCCGCAGTTCACCGATTTTGGTTATGCGGCGGTCGGCGCCCCGCGAAATCCCGCCATCCCGGCCAACGCCGATCCTGGTTACCACGATCTTGGACTGTGCGGACCCCTGCGCGAGGACCTGCGCGGCAGGGACGAGTACTGTGGGCTGTTTCGCACGCCGTCCTTGCGCAATGTCGCCGCACGCCCGGTGTATTTCCACAACGGCGTGTTTCACAGCCTCGAGGACGTGGTGCGGTTCTATGCTGAGCGAGATACCCAACCCCCGAAATGGTACCCCCACGACGCGCACGGCAGGGCTCAGAAGTTCGATGACCTGCCCGAACGGTACCAGGCAAATATCGACCGACAACCCCCGTTTGATCGGCAGCCCGGCGACCCTCCGAGGTTAAGCGACGACGATGTTCGCGACATCGTCGCGTTCCTGAACGCCTTGACGGACGGCTACACGCCCGGCGCTGCGACGGCGCAGCGGTAGAACGCGGTATCGCGAGATAGTTCGAGGCAGATGACCCGTATTGCACACTCCATTACGTCTTTGAAGACGTATGACGAGAATTGACTTCAATCTCGGTACGGCTTGACTATGATGTGTCCGACGGTGCCCGTCATCGCCATCAGGGAAGGTGCGAATGGCTTCACTCGCGTTCAACGTCTTGGAGGCGACTCCCCATCAGACGGTGGTTTTGGGCTCGTCGGGAATCATCGTGGCCGTGAACGAAGCGTGGCGGGAATTCGCCCGAAACAACGGCGGCACCGCCGCCCTGGTCGACGGACGCGGTTGCGACTATCTGGCGGTATGCCGGGCGGCGCGCGGACGGCATTCAGAGGAGGCATCGTTCGCGGAGCATGCCATTCGCTCCATTCTGTCCGGTGGCCGCACGAAGGTGCAGTTCGAATACCCGTGTGCTTCGCCCTCCGAGGAACGGTGGTTTTTGTTCAGCGCAGCCGCTCTCGGGGGTCCGGGTTCGGGGCTTTGCGTGTCGCACGTCGATGTATCGGCGCAAAAGCGTGCGCAACAGCTCGAGCAGCGCTTCATCCACAGCACCGAGGCGCAGGTGGTCCGCCGAACGGCCGCGCTAGCGGCCCAGGTGAATACGGCGGAGGAGCGGGCGCTGGAACTTGGGCGCGCCCTCGCCCTGTACCGCAGCGTACAGGCCATGACCCGCACCGGTGGTTGGGAACTCGACCTGTCCCTCAGTACGTTTTACTGGACGTACGAAACCTTTCGTATCCATGATCTTTGGCCCGACGAGTTCGCACCGACGCTCTCCTCCATCGTGCTGTTTTATGAACCGTACGATCGGGTTCGAATCCGCTTCGCGCTGATGAGGGCGGCACAGTTCGGCGTTCCGTTCGACCTCGAGTTGCGCATGACCACCGCCGAGAAGAGGACGCTCTGGGTGCGCTTCGCGGGCAACGTAGAAATAGACGGCGTCAGGCCCCGTCGTCTGTATGGCGTGATAGAAGACCTCGGCGGGCGCCGGCTGGGCGATCGTGAAAAGAATCGAAAGAAATCCGCGAAGGCCCCCCGGGTTCGGTCGCGACGCGGCGTCGAACAACGTTGATCCCGAGGCGCGTTTCAGTCAAAGACATGACCGAAACGTAGTCCGCTCTAGAGCGCCGACACCCCCGCAAGCTCCGTGAGACTCTGCGCGCGGGTCAGCGCGATGAACTCACGGATGTAGGCCGCTTCCGCTCCCGCGGCGCTGGTCGCGGCGTACAGCTCACAGCGTAAGCCCTTCGGCCCGATGGGCCGCGACACCACATAGCCCCGTTCGATGTAATTACCCACGGTCCAGGAGGGCAGAGCGGCGATGCCGCGGCCGCTGGCGACGAGTTGCAGGATGGCGACGGTCAATTCGGCGGTGCGACGTTTGGGATCGACGCCCGCGGGTATGAGGCAGTGTTTCATCACGTCCAGCATCTCGTCCGGTACGGGGTAGGTGATCAACGTCTCCGCGGCAAAATCGGTGGCGTCGAGCCAGGGTTTGGCCGCGAGCCGATGGCGCGGACTCATCAAGGCGACGCTCTCGTAGCGAAACAGCGGGCTGAAGGCCACGTTCTGGCGGGCGGACTGGGCGTCGTGGATGATGGCGAGTTCGGCCTCGCCGCGTTCGAGCAGCGGCAGGGGATCGATCACGAAGCCGGAGATGATGTCGAGCTCGACCTCGGGCCACAGCGAACGATAGGCGTCCATGGCGGGCATCAGCCAGTCGAAGCAGTTGTGGCACTGCACGGCGACGCGCAGCGGGCCGGCATGTCCCTGCGCGAGACGGGCGACGTCGCGACCGGCATCGGCGACCGCGGGCAGGACCGCGCGGGCCAGGCTGAGCAGGCGCTGTCCGATGGCGGTGAAGCGCAGGGGCCGGACGTTCTTCTCGACCAGCGCCGCGCCGTAATGAGCCTCCAGTGCCTTGAGCTGGTGCGACAGCGCCGACTGCGTCAGAAACAGCCGTGCCGCCGCCTTCGACAGGCTGCCGCATTCGGCGAGCGCCATGAGCGTCTCGAGATGTCGCAGTTCCAACGCGGAGCTAGCCATGAATTGGCTTCATAACCTGCATGAAAATAATGAGCTTGAGTCATAGCGCAGGGGCTTGCATGCTGTCAAGGGCATAGAACCGCAATGGAGTCAGGCATGTCGAGTCCGGTGAAGGTGTCGTTCGAGTTCTTTCCGCCCAACGACGAGGCGGCGGGCCGCCAGCTGTGGGATGCAGTGTGCAGGTTGGCGCCGCTGCGACCTGAGTTCGTGTCCATCACCTATGGGGCGGATGGCTCCACCCGGACGCGTACCCACGACTGCGTGATGCGCATCCTGCGGGAGACGGAGCTTCGGGTGGCGCCGCACCTCACGTGCGTGGGTGCCTCGTGTGCGGAGGTCTTACAGGTCGCGCAGGATTATTGGCTCAGCGGCGTGCGGCATCTGGTGGCGCTGCGCGGCGACGGCGCGGGAGGGGGGGCCTATCAACCGCATCCCGCCGGCTTCGCCTATGCGTCGGATCTGGTGCGCGGATTGCGACAGCACACCGAGTTCGAACTTTCAGTGGCGGCGTATCCGGAAGGACATCCGGAGTCGGGCGGCGTGGAGGCCGATCTGGAGAATCTGCGGCGCAAGGTTGACGCCGGGGCAGCGCGGGCCATCACACAGTTCTTCTTCGACACCGACGTGTTCCTGCGGTACCGCGATCGGTGTGCTGCGGCCGGCATCCACGCCAATCTGGTGCCGGGCATTCTGCCCATCACGCGCTTCCCTCAGCTGCTGCGCTTCGCCGAACGCTGCGGCACGGCCGTGCCCGACTGGTTGCACCGGCGCTTCGACGGCCTGGACGGGGATGCAGAGACGCGGCGCATGATCGCCGCCCACGTCGCCATCGAACAGGTTCAGCACTTGCGCAAGCACGGGGTGGAGGAGTTTCATTTCTACACGCTGAACCGGGCGGAGCTGACCTACGCCATCTGCCACGCGTTGGGGTTGCGCCCGAATGGCGCGGCGCGGCCTGCGCCAGCGGTGCCCGCTGCGCAAGGCGCCCAGGTTGCGCAAGGCGCTCCCGCGGCGTCCGCCCCCGTTGCCGCGCGCGTGGCATCATGATGCGATCGCATCCTCTGCCCGCTCGCTCGCGACAGCTGCTGGAACTGCTGCCGCAACGCCTGGTCCTCCTCGACGGCGCGATGGGCACGATGATCCAGCGGCACCGTTTGACCGAGGCGCAATTCCGCGGTCCGCGCTTCGCCGACTGGCGCAGCGATCTGCGCGGCAACAACGACCTCTTAGTCCTGTCGCAGCCACAGATCATCGCAGACATTCATCGCGAGTATCTGCTGGCGGGCGCCGATGTCATCTCCACGAACACCTTCAACTCGAATGCCGTCTCGCAGGCGGACTACCACATGGAGTCGCTGGTCGCCGAGTTGAACCTGACCGCGGCCCGGTTGGCGCGCGGCGTGGCCGACGAGGTGACGACGAGCACGGGGCGGCAACGCTTCGTTGCCGGTGCGCTGGGGCCGACCAGCCGCACCGCCTCGCTCTCGCCCGACGTGAACGACCCTGGGTTCCGGAACATCAGTTTCGACGCCCTGGTGGCGGGCTACTCGGAAGCGGCGCGGGCCTTGATCGAGGGCGGCGTCGACCTGCTGTTGATCGAGACGGTGTTCGACACCTTGAACGCCAAGGCGGCGTTGTACGCGGTGCGCGAGAGTCTGGACGAGGCAGGCGTCGAGCTGCCCGTCATCGTGTCCGGCACCATCACCGACGCCTCGGGGCGCACGTTATCGGGCCAGACCACCGAGGCCTTCTGGAATTCCATACGCCACGCGCGCCCGCTCGCGGTCGGGCTCAATTGCGCGCTCGGCGGGAAGCAGCTGCGTCCGTACATCGAGGAGCTCTCGCGGATCGCGGACACGTATGTCTGTGCGTATCCGAACGCCGGCCTGCCGAACGCCTTCGGCGAGTATGACGAGACGCCGCAGGAGACCGCGGAGACCTTGCGCGAATTCGCGACCAGCGGCTTCTTGAACCTGCTGGGCGGCTGCTGTGGCACGACGCCGGCGCATGTGCGTGCGATGGCGCAGGCCGTGACGGATGTCGCGCCACGCCGGATTCCGACCATTCCGCGCGCCTGCCGGTTGAGCGGGCTCGAGCCACTCACCATCGATGCCGCCAGTCTGTTCGTCAACGTGGGCGAGCGCACCAATGTGACGGGCTCGGCGAAATTCCGCAAGCTGATCGAGGCGGGCGATTATACGGCGGCGGTCGACATCGCCCGTCAACAGGTGGCCAACGGCGCCCAGATCATCGACGTCAACATGGACGAGGGCATGCTGGACTCCCAGGCCGCCATGGTGAGGCTGCTCAGTCTGATCGCAGGCGAGCCTGACATCGCCCGCGTGCCCGTCATGATCGACTCCTCGAAATGGTCGGTGATCGAGGCCGGCCTGAAATGCGTGCAGGGCAAGTCCATCGTCAACTCGATCAGCTTGAAGGAGGGCGAGGACGCCTTCCTCGAGCACGCCCGCAAGGTGATGCGCTACGGCGCCGCGGTGGTGGTGATGGCCTTCGACGAGCAGGGCCAGGCCGACACGCTGGCGCGCAAGGTGTCGATCTGCGAACGCGCCTACGCGCTGCTGACCGAACGCCTGGGGTTTCCGTCGGAAGACGTGATCTTCGATCCGAACATCTTCGCGGTGGCGACGGGCATCGAGGAGCACAACCGCTACGGGCTGGATTTTATCGAGGCCACGGCGGCGATCAAGGAGCGCATGCCCGACGCGCACGTCAGCGGCGGCGTGAGCAACGTCTCCTTCTCCTTCCGCGGCAACGATCGCATGCGCGAGGCCATGCATTCGGTTTTTCTCTATCACGCGATCCGTGCGGGCCTGACCATGGGCATCGTCAACGCGGGACAGCTGGCCATTTACGAAGACATCCCGGCGGAGCTGCGCGAACGGGTGGAAGATGTGATCCTTGCGCGGCGTCCCGATGCCACCGAACGGCTGCTCGACATTGCGCATCAATTCAAGGGCGGCGGCGCTGCGAAGCGGGGCGACGATCTCGAGTGGCGCAAGCTGCCGGTGGCCGAGCGCCTGCAGCATGCATTGATCAAGGGTTTGGATGAGTTCGTGCTCGCGGACACGGAGGAGGCTCGGCTCGGTGCGGCGCGGCCGCTCGATGTCATCGAAGGTCCGCTGATGGATGGCATGAACGTGGTGGGCGATCTGTTCGGGGCGGGCAAGATGTTCCTGCCGCAGGTGGTGAAGTCGGCGCGAGTCATGAAAAAAGCCGTGTCGGTGCTGACTCCCTACATCGAGCTGGAAAAAGCGGGCGCGAGCCGCTCCAACGGCAAGGTGGTGATCGCCACCGTCAAGGGGGACGTGCACGACATCGGTAAGAACATCGTGAGCGTCGTGCTCCAGTGCAACAACTTCGAGGTGGTGGACCTCGGCGTGATGGTGTCGTGCCAGAAGATCCTCGACGCCGCGACGCGCGAGGGAGCCAATCTCATCGGCCTGTCCGGTCTCATCACGCCCTCGCTCGACGAAATGGTGCACGTGGCGAAGGAGATGCAGCGCCTCGGCTACACGCAGCCGCTGCTCATCGGCGGCGCGACCACCTCACCTGCGCACACGGCGGTCAAGATCGATCCGCAGTATGCGGGGGCGGTGATCTACGTGAAGGACGCGTCGCGGTCGGTGGGGGTGTGCCAGCAATTGGTGACGCCCGCCAGCCGTGACGCGTACGTGGCGAACATCAAGGCGGAGAACGAACGGCGTCGCGAGCAGCATCGCAACAAGAGCGCCAAGGCACCGCAGCTGTCGCTGCTGCAGGCGCGCGCCAAGAAATTGAGGACCGACTGGTCGGCGTATGCGCCGCCGGCGCCGGGCTTCACCGGAGTGCGTGCGTTCGGGAATTATCCGCTCGCCGAACTGGTGCCGTACATCGATTGGATGCCGTTCTTCAATGCCTGGGAGTTCGCCGGCAAATTTCCCGACATCCTCGAGGATGAGGTGGTGGGCGAGGCCGCGACGGCGTTGTACGCGGACGCGCGGCGCATGTTGGACACGCTGATCGAGGAGAGGTGGCTCGAGGCGCGTGCCGTCATCGGATTCTTTCCTGCAAACTCCACCGGCGACGACGACATCGTCGTGTTCGACGACGACGCCCGTCGCTCGGTACGGCTGGGTCTGCATCATCTGCGGCAACAGAAGAGCAAGCCTCAGGATCACGCGCAGCTCTGCCTGGCCGATTACGTGGCGCCCCTGCAGAGCGGTGTCGCGGATTTCATCGGGGCGTTCGCGGTCACCGCGGGAATCGGCATCGATGCGCACGTGGCGCGGTTCGAGGCGGCCCACGACGACTACAGCAGCATCTTGTTGAAGGCGCTCGCCGACCGGCTGGCCGAGGCGCTGGCGGAGCGCATGCACGAACGGGTGCGGCGCGAATTCTGGGGCTACGCGGCGGACGAGCACTGCGACGCGTCGGCCCTGCTCCGTGAGGAGTACCGCGGCATACGCCCCGCGCCGGGCTACCCGGCCTGTCCCGATCACACCGAGAAGAAAGCGTTATGGGAGCTGCTCCAGGTCGAGCGTAATGCCGGCATCGAACTCACCGAGTCATACGCCATGTTCCCGACTGCGGCGGTCAGCGGGTTTTACTTCGCGCATCCGCAGGCGCGTTACTTCGGCGTGGGCAAGATCGACCGCGACCAGGTCGCGAGCTATGCGGAGCGCAAGGGCATGGCCTTGGATGAAGCCGAGCGCTGGCTCGCGCCGATTCTCGGTTACGATCCGGACCGGGCCGAGGCGGCCAACCCAGCCGAGACGGCCGATCCGGCGGCGGCAGCGAACGCGGCCTAGGCGCTCGAGGAAGGCGACGCCGGAAACCGCCCGCCTTGGCCGGAGACTCGCGGGGGATACCGCGGCCGCCGCAATCATCGTTTCAAATAGCGATGCACGATGTCGACCAGTTCCTCCGCCGCCGCCCGACGCGGGTCGTCGCGTCCCGCCGCGGGATCGACCATGTGTTCGCGGATGTGATCCTCCATCACCTCGGCGATGAATCCGTCGAGTGCGCCGCGGCACGAAGTGGCCTGCTGCAGCACGTCCGTACATTCTTGATCGGTCTCGACGGCACGCTCGATCGCCTCGATCTGACCGCGTAACCGTCTGAGGCGATTCAGCAGTTTGGTCTTTTCCCTGGCAACGTGGCTCATCGTCCGTTTTCCATCGACGGTAACATCGTGGTAATGTAGGGGGGTATAGTATATTAGATAACGTTTCGAAGCGGATGGCCAGGGTCATGGAAAATCTTTTGCGAGGTGCGCTGGTCGCAGGGCTGATAGTGGGAGCGCGGCTCGCGGCTGCGGACGAGGCGACGGCCCCGGACGAGTCGACCGCCTCGGCCATCCTGATCGCCCCGGCCGCCGAGGAGCGGCGCTTCGCCGTGCACGGCCAGTTCACCTACATAGAGCAGGAAGACTCCGGCTTTCACGCCCCCTACAGCGGCGCGAACAGCCTGACGCCGGATCGGGGCAAGGAAACGGTGGACGCGACGTTGTTCCTCGGCGCGAGACTCTGGCACGGTGCGGAGTTCTGGATCAACCCGGAACTCGATCAGGGATTCGGCCTCGACAACACGCTCGGCGTCGCCGGGTTTCCGAGCGGCGAGGCGTACAAGGTGGGCAAAAAAAATCCGTATCTGCGGCTGCCTCGTGCGTTCGTCCGCGATACCTTCGATCTCGATGGCGCACGCGAACCCGTCGAGGGATCGGCGAACTGGTTCGAGGCCGAGCACAGCGTCAATCGTTGGGTGTTGACGGTCGGCAAGTTCAGCGTCACCGACATTTTCGACGTCAGTCAATATGCACACGACCCGAAGGGTGACTTTTTCAACTGGACCGCCGTGGACGCGGGGTCCTTCGACTATGCGGCGGATGCCTGGGGGTACACCGTCGGCGCGGCGCTCGAGCGTTATCAGGGCGACTGGACGGCGCGCGCGGGGATTTTCGATCTGTCCACGGTGCCCAACAGCGCGCATCTGGATCCGGGTTTCCACGAGTTTCAGCTCAATCTGGAGGGCGAAAAGCGTCACGACCTCGCGGGACGTCCGGGCAAGGTCATGATCACGCTGTTCGATACGCGCGGACGCATGGGGCTGCTCGATCAGGCCGTGCAACTGGCGCAGAGCACGGGCACGGCGGTCGATATCGCCGCGGTACGCCAGTATCGCTCCAGGGTGGGCGCGCATCTGTCCCTGGAGCAGCAACTCGCCGATAACCTGGGTTTGTTCGCCCGCGTGGGCAAGGCGGCCGGCAATGTCGAGGCCTACGAATTCACTGATATCGACCGGACCGTGTCGGCGGGTGTGTCGCTGAAAGGGGCTGCGTGGCGGCGCGCGGCGGACACGGTCGGTCTGGTGGGCATCATGAACGGCATTTCGGCGACGCGTGAGCGTTACCTCGATGCCGGCGGCCTCGGTATTCTGGTCGGCGATGGGCAGCTGCCGCATCCCGGCAACGAGAAGATCATCGAAACTTATTACGATGCCGCGGTGTTCCACTACGCGCAGCTCACCCTCGACTATCAGTGGATCAACGATCCGGGCTACAACCGCGACCGGGGTCCCGTCTCCGTGTTCGCCGTGCGCATCCACGCACAATTCTGAAATGGCGCGAGGCGGGCGCGGGGGGCGCGGCGCGGCGGCCCTGCGGGCGGGCGACGCATCAGGGATGCGCCGCCTCCAGGATGGCGCCGGCCAGCGCGGAGTAATCGCCGTCAAAATGATGCCCGCCCTTGAGCTTCACCAGCGTGGCGTGCTTGGGGTCGAGCATCGGGCACAGCGAATCGGTCTCCTCCTCGCCGTAGATGCACAACACCGGCACGCCTGCGATACGTTCGACCTCCGGCAGCGTCGGCGGTCCCGAGTTGTCGTCGGCGACCCAGCTCGTCATGTGGAACTCGAACAACGCGTGTTCCGACAAGCCCATCACCGCCGCCAGGGCAACGTGAGCGCGTGCCTGCGGATCGAGGCGGTTGACCGCGAAGGGCAGCACGTCGGCACCCTGCGAATAGCCGATGAGCAGCACCCGCTTCTTGCCGAGCTGCGGCAGGTAGTAGTTGATCAGGCGGCCCAGGTCGTGCGCAAGCCCCGCGGGCGTCCGGGCACTCCAAAAGTAGCGCAGCGAGTCGAGCCCCACCACGGGAATGCCGCTGCCCGTCAGGGCGGCGGCGACGTTTTGATCCAGTCCCGCCCAGCCGCCATCGCCCGACAAGAGGATGGCCAGCGCGTCCGACGGCCGGGCGCCTGCCCGGGCCGGCACCGTGACGATGGGCAGATCCTTGAGCGCCGCAGGCGGCAGCGCCAGCACCGCGCTGCCGTTCTGCGCGGTGAACCGGCCGAGCGCGCTCGCATAGTCGGTGTCGATACTCTGTCCGTGCGGGACCATCGCGACGAACGCTTGCGTGGTCGCGACGTCGCAGGATCGGCCGGCATCGGCCGGACCCGGTACCACCATCCACGGCTTGCCGAGTTGCCCGTCCGGCAGGAGTTCGACGCCGGCGTGGTCCGTACGGGGCGTGAAGTCGAGACCGGCGCTCTTGCACAACGGTTTGCGCAGATCGAGTGCGGGGCAGAACCCAATGCTCAAGGCACCCGCGAAACTCTCGCTCGGTGCCTGGGCGAGGACGGCATAGGCCAGCGTCCCGCCCCCCGAGTAGCCCACCAATATGGGATCGAGATACGTAGGGAGTTGGTAATACGCCTGCACGAAGTGGCTCAGGTTTTCGAGATCGCCGTCTGGAAACACACAGGAAGCCGGGTCTGCGTCGAGGTTCGCGAGCAGCTTCGGATAATCCAGACCGGCCACCATCGCCCCCTGTCGCGCCAGTGTCTGCGCCATGTTGGTGACGGCGCCGTTCCACCCTGCGCTGCCCGACAGAAACAGCACGAAGCGGGTGGGCGTCACGCTCGGCGCGTATACCGTCACGGCGTCGAAGCGGCCGTGGCTGTAGTGGCTCACGTGCACGCTGATGGGCTGCGTGCCAACCCGCGGCGGCGACGAGCCGCCGACGAGCACGAGACCGACGAGCACCGCCGAGGCGAGCAGGCCGCGCAATGCCTTCATGGAGCGGCCGGATAGGCGTCGATGTCGTTCAGCATGTCGGTGCCGCCGAGCGACTGCATCTGGCCGAGAATCCAATCGCGCCGCGCCAGCACGTAGTGCGACGGCGCGGCGGCGGAATAGCGCTGCGGGTTCGGCAACACGGCGGCGAGCACGGCCGCGTCCGGACGTGTCAGTCGCGCCGCGGGGAGGTGGAAAAAACGCTGCGCGGCGGCCTCGGCGCCATAGGTACCGGAACCGAACTCAGCGATGTTGAGGTAGACCTCGAGGATGCGCCGCTTGGGCCAGCAGGTCTCGATGAGCACGGTGAAGTAGGCCTCCAGCGCCTTGCGGAAGTAGCTGCGTCCGGACCACAGGAACAGGTTCTTCGCCACCTGCTGGCTGATGGTGCTCGCGCCGTGCACGTGATGGCTGTGTTGATTGAGCGAATACGCCTTTTCGATCGCCTCGACGTCGAAACCCCGGTGGTCGGGAAACTTCTGGTCCTCTGACGCCACCACCGCGAGGGGCAGATTGGGGGAAATGCGTGCAAGGTCGCGCCATTGATGCGTGAACGCGTACGCAGGGTCGTGGTGCCTCCAGTCGGCGGCTTGTGCCTGGAGCATGAAGGAGCTGTAGTGCGGGTTCACCCAGCGCAACGAGAGCACTGCGCCCGCCGACAGCCCCACACCGAGAGCCGTCGACCAGAGCAGGGCACGCAGGACGCGGCCCAGCCATCCGCGCTGCGCCATGGGTACCCGCTTCCCGCTATTGCCCGATGCGATGCACGCTTTTCATGATCACGGGTTCCACCGGCACGTCGTCGAAACCGCGCCGCCGGCCCGTCTCCACCGCGGCGATCTTGTCGATCACGTCCATGCCGTCGGTCACGCGGGCGAACACGGCGTAGCCGAAATTCCCGCGGGTGTGGTCCAGAAAATCGTTGTCCTTCAAGTTGACGAAGAACTGCGAGGTGGCGCTGTTGACATCGTTGGTGCGGGCCATCGACAACGAACCGCGTGAATTCTTGAGACCGTTGTCCGCTTCGTTCTTGATGGGCGGCAGAGTCTTTTTCTGGGTCATGTCCTCCGTGAAGCCGCCGCCTTGAATGACGAAGCCGGACACGATGCGGTGAAAGATGGTGCCGTCGAAAAAGCCGTCGTCGATGTACTTCAAGAAATTGGCGACCGAAACCGGGGCCTCCTTCTCGAAGAACTCTATGCTGAAGTCGCCCAGTGTGGTTTCGAAACGAATCATGTGTGTTTCCTAATGATGTAAATCGATCGATCCTGAAGTCACCCGGGGATTGCCCGAGAGATCGGAATGAGAGCGGGGGGTGGCGAAGCCGGCGCCGGCCATGAGGTCCGCGACCGCCTGCGCCTGATCGTGACCATGCTCGAGCAGCAGCCACCCACCGTCCGTGAGATGCGCGGCGGCCCGCCCGATGATGGCCGCGAACGCCTCGAGGCCGGAGGGTCCCGGACACAGCGCGAGCGCCGGTTCCGCCTTGAGCCGCGCGAGCGCTGGATCGCCCTCGGCGACGTAGGGCGGATTGCCGACGATGAAGTCGAAGCGCCGCCCGTCGACGGCCGCGAACCACGATCCCAGGCGCCACTCGATGCCCGACGCCCCGAGCGCCGCCGCGTTCGCGCGCGCCACCGCCAACGCGGCGGGCGACACGTCCACGCCCGTGATGCATGCCCGCGGCCGCTCGGACGCGATGGCCAGAGCGATCGCGCCGCTGCCGGTGCCGAGGTCCAACACCGTGCACGGCCGCTCGCGCGGCAGGCATTCGAGTGCAAGTTCGACCAACAGTTCGGTCTCCGGCCGCGGCACCAGCACCGCGGGTGTCACCGTCAACGCCAGGGACCAGAATTCCCGGGTGCCAGTGAGGTAGGCGACGGGCGTGCCGTTCCGCCGCTGCTCGACGAGCGCATCGAAAGCCGACTCGAGCTCGCCCGACAGCGGCGCATCGCCGCGCACGATCAGCGCCGACCGCGTCAGTCCCAGCACCCGCCCCAGCAACAGCTCCGCATCGAGTCGGGGCGAGTCGCTGTGCGGCGCGAGCGCGCGGGCGGCCGCCGCCAGACAGCGGTCGACGTTGTGCGGTGAGATGTTCATCCTCACTCCACCTGGTGCGCCAGCTCTTCGGCCTGGTGTTCCTGGTTCAACGCACCGATCAGTTCCTGCAAATTACCGTGCATCACGTCGTCGAGCTTGTACAGCGTGAGATTGATACGGTGATCGGTCACCCGGCCCTGGGGGAAATTATAGGTGCGGATCCGCTCCGAACGGTCGCCGGAGCCAACCTGCAATTTGCGCGACTGCGCCTGCTGGCTGTGCTGCTTCTCGCGTTCGTTCGCGAGCAGCCGGGCCTTCAGCAGCGACATGGCGCGCGAGCGGTTCTTGTGCTGCGAGCGTTCGTCCTGGCACTCGACCACCAGGCCGGAAGGCAGGTGGGTGATACGAATGGCCGAATCGGTCTTGTTGACGTGCTGGCCGCCGGCGCCCGAGGCGCGGAACGTGTCCACGCGCAGATCCGCCGGATTGAGCTCGATGGCCTCCACCTCGGCGAGCTCGGGCAATATCGCCACCGTGCACGCGGACGTATGGATTCGTCCCTGGGCCTCGGTGGCGGGCACACGCTGTACGCGGTGCGTGCCGGATTCGAATTTCAACAGTGAATAGGCGCCATGGCCGATCACGCGGCTGATGATTTCCTTGTAGCCGCCGTGCTCGCCGGGACTTTCGCTCAACACTTCCACGCCCCAGCGCTTCGACTCCGCGTACCGGGCATACATGCGAAACAAATCACCCGCAAAAATGGCCGCCTCGTCCCCACCGGTGCCGGCGCGGACTTCCAGGAAGATGTTGCTGTCGTCCTGAGGATCCTTGGGAACGAGCAGGCGCTGAAGTTCGGCCTCCTCGGTGGCGATACGCGCCGCCAGCGGCGCGAGTTCCTCGTCCATGGCGAGTTCGGCGGCGGTCTCGACGTCGGCCTGCAAACCCAGAAAGCGGTGATAGCCTTCGATCAGCGGTTCCAGCCGGGAATACTCCATGGACAGTTCGCGGAACTGATTCTGCCGCGAGATGACCTCGGGGTCGGAGAGCAGGCGGCTGATTTCCTCGAAGCGCTCGTCGAGTTTTTCGAGCTTGCGCCGGATGGAGTCTTTCATGGGCGCGGATTATAGCGGCCTCGCGCCGCGGCATGGGCACGAGGATGTCAGTGCCGCTCGCGTTCCTCGATGAGCAGGCGGGTGAGGGCGTCGGCGAGCACGGTATCCGCGGATTCTGCCGCCTGCCGCAGCGCCTGGGTGGGTGCATGCAGCAGGCGGTTGGTGAGGGTGTTGGCCAGAAAATCCATGGCCTCCTCGGCGGACTTTCCCGCCAGGATCATGCGCCTGGCCTGCTCCACGGTCTGTATCCGGATGGCATCCGCCTGTCGGCGCAGCGATTTGATCGCGGGTCCGGCGTCGTGGGCACGGGACTCGGCCAGGAAGCGCGTGACCTCCTCCTCGATCAGCAGACGCGCCCCGCCGGCCGCGAGCTCACGCTGCGCCCGGTTCTCATCGACCAGCTGCTGCAGGTCGTCGATGGAAAAAAGATAGACGTCCTCCAGATCGGCGATGCCTGGATCGATGTCGCGCGGCACGGCCAGATCCACCATGAAGATCGGCCGCCGGCGCCGGGCCTTGACGGCGGCCTCGGCGGCCAGCTTGGTGACCAGCACCGAGGGACTGCCGGTACAGCTGATCACGATGTCGGCCTCCGTCAGTTCCTTGGTCAGATCGCTGAGGTCCACCGCGTAGCCCTTGACCTCGGCGGCCAGCGTCTGCGCCCGGCTCAGCGTGCGATTGGCGATCACCATGCGCTTCACGCCGGCGGTGGCGAAATGCCGGGCGGTGAGCGAGATCATTTCGCCGGCGCCGATCATCAATGCAGTCTGCGTGTTCAGATTCGCGTACATGCGCCGTGCCAGGCTCACCGTCGCCGACGCCAGCGACACGGCGTTCGCGCCGATCTGCGTTTCCGAGCGCACGCGTTTGGCGGCCGAGAAAGCCGCCTGGAACAGCTTGTTGAGGGCGGGCCCCGTGCTGCCCGCCTCTTGGGCGACGCGGTAGGCGTCTTTCAACTGGCCGAGGATCTGCGCCTCGCCGAGCACCATGGAATCGAGTCCCGAAGCCACGCTGAAGGCGTGCTGCACGGCACTCTGCTCCCGATGCACGTACAGGCTCGAGGCAAGGTCGAGACTGTCGCCATGGTGGCGCTCGAGCCACTGCGACAGCTCGGCGCCGCTCGCCGAGCCCGCCCAATACACCTCGGTGCGGTTGCAGGTCGACAGAATCACGACCTCGGCGACACCGCTCTCCTGCCGCAAAGTGCGCAGCGCCGCGATCAACCGGTTTTCGTTGAACGCCACCTTCTCGCGCAGGGCGACCGGGGCGGTTCTGTGATTGATGCCGAGGATGTTAAATGCCATTGTGAAAGCTATAGTGCGGCCGTGTTTTCGTCATCAATCAAGCCTCAGGCGCTCGTCGCGCTCGGCATCATCGCGTGTACCGCCTGTGCCGGCAATGCGTCCAAAACGGATCTCGCCGGAGCGTCACGGATATTTTATACCGTCACCGGGGAGATAGCCCTCTCTCGCCGCGAGCCGCGTGTCGCCGCCGTGCAATATGCCGCCGCGGCCGCCGGGCAGGACGATGCCGAGCTGCTGCGACGGGCGGTCGAAGTCGCCGCCGACGGGCTGCAGCCCTCGCTCGCCGTCGTCGTCGCCACGCGCTGGATGGAGGTGGATGCAAATTCCTTCGATGCGCGCCGTGCCGCCGGCAGGGCCGCGCTCGAACTGGATGACGTCGAACAGTCGGCCCTGCACTATCGCAGGGTGTTGAGCGCCTCGCCGCGCGGCAGCGAGGCGGAGTTCACCCAGCTCGCCGCGGAGCTGGCGCAGAGCGAGAACGTGTTCGGCGCGCGGCGCCTGGCCGACCGTCTCGCGGCCGACTTTCCCGGCTCGCCGGCCGCCGCGGGGATGCAGGGTTTCGCCGCGCTGCGCGCGGATGATCCGGCGGCGGCGGCGCGCGCCCTGCGCACCGCCCTGGCGCTCGCGCCCGCTTCGCAGGCCCCTGCCGACGCCCTCGCGCCCGATTTGCGCCGCGACCTCGAGCGCAGCCTGGCGCGGGCCCGCATTCTCGCCGGTGACGTGGACCCGCCCCTGGCCGAGGCCCGGCAGACGATGGAGCGCGACGATGGTCTGGACCGCGGCGATGGCGTGTCTCGCGGCGAGGGCGCGACCCGAGGCGACCGCGCGGCGCGGCGTCGTCTGGCGGTGGCCTCCGACCGCCTGGACTACGCGCTGCTCTTGTTGCTGGCGCATCGCAACCTTGCCGCCTCCGCACAGCTCGAGCTGCTCAAGCTCGACACCGATGCAGCACCCGACGCCGGGCACCTGCTGGGGCTCATCGACTTTCAGGAGGGTCGCTTGGACGAGGCGGGGGCGCGTTTCACCGAGCTGCTGACGCAGGGCAAATTCTTGGACGACGCTTTTTACTATCTGGCGGTCATCGCGGAGCGGCGTGGCGACCCGCAGAAGGCACTGCGTTTGTATGCCCAGGTGCAACGCGGTGACAATGCGCTCCCCGCCTTGTTGCACGCGGCCGTCGTGCTCAATGGCCAGGGGGCGACCGCCGCGGCGGAAGAGTTGTTCGATCGATTGTTGGACGACGAACCAACCCATGCACCGGAGATCCTCGCTGCCCGCGCGCGCATGTATGGGGATGCTGGAAAGCTCACCGAGGCGGTGGGGGTGCTGGAGCGCGGCGTGATGCAGTATCCGGACAACACGCAACTGCGCTATGCGCTGGCGTCCACCTACGAGAGCCAGGGCAGGCTGTCCGCGTCGCTGCGCGAACTCGAAATGGTCCTCAAGCGCCGGCCCGCCGATCCTGCCGCGATGAACGCGCTCGGCTTCACGCTCGCCGATCATGATCGACGGCTGCGCCGCGCACGTGACCTTCTCGAACGGGCGCACGCCGCCGCGCCGAACAATTCGGCCATTCTCGACAGCCTGGGATGGGTGTTGTTTCGGCAGGGTCAGGCCGCCCAGGCGCTGCCGTATCTCACCGCTGCGTACCGCGAAGACCGCGGCGGTGACATTGCCGCCCACCTCGGCGAGGTGTTCTGGAAGCAGGGACGACACGCCGATGCGGAGCAGGTGTGGACACAGGCCGCCGCCCTCGACGCGGACAACCGGCTGTTGAAGGACACCCGCTCGCGTCTGCAGCCGGGGAACTGAACCCGTGCGTCGCACCCTGTTCAAACTGTCCGCCATGGCCGCCTTCGCGCTCGCAATGACGGCGTGCAAGACCTTGAGTCCGCCTACTTTCGCGCCACAACCCTGGGCACGCCGCGCGGGCGTTCTGCAGGAGGCTGCGCAGTGGCAGATGGACGGCCGTGCAGCCGTCGCGCAGGGCAACCAGGGCTGGCAAGCCACTCTGACCTGGCGCCAGCGGGATCTGGTCACCGAGGTGCGTCTGGCCGGACCGTTGGGGGTGGGCGCGGTGCTGCTCACTCGAACCCCTGCCGGCGTGTCGATCGACGGGGGGGCCCCGGGCGCCGCCGCCTTGACGCAGCTGCAGGAGCGGCTGGGGTTTGCGTTGCCGCTCGACGACCTGCGTTACTGGCTGCTCGGGGTGCCCGGTCCGGGCACGTCCTTCGAACTGCAGCGCAATGCACAGGACCGGGCACAGACGTTGCGGCAAGACGGCTGGAGTATCGAATACCAGGGGTATCTCCCTGTAAATGGCGATTTGCTGCCGGCGCACCTGGTATTGAGCCGGGACGACGTGCGGGTGCGCATCGTCGTCGAGCATTGGCAATGGCAGTGACCGGCACCCTCGGCGGGGTCGGCACCCCCGGTGAAACGAGCGAGGCCGGCGCTGCACGCGCTTCCGGCGTTCGATCCGAGGCGTGGCCCGCACCGGCCAAGGTCAACCTGTTCCTGCACATTCTCGGCCGCCGGGCCGACGGGTACCATCAACTACAGACCTGCTTCCAATTCGTCGATCTGTGCGATGAGTTGAGCTTCGCGGTGCGGCCGGACGGCGCCATCCGGCGCAGCCGTGGCGCGCCGGGCGTGGACGCGGCCCAGGACCTTTGCGTGCGTGCGGCGCACGCGCTGCAGGCGGCGGCGTCATGTTCGTTGGGAGTCGACATCGACGTGGTCAAACGCATTCCGATGGGCGCGGGACTGGGCGGCGGCAGCTCGGATGCGGCGACCTGCCTGGTGGCACTCAACAGACTGTGGGGGCTGCGCTGGTCCGCGGCCGCGCTCGCCGATTTGGGGTTGTCGCTCGGCGCCGATGTGCCGGTGTTCGTGCACGGCCGGGCAGCCTGGGCGGAGGGCGTGGGCGAACGATTGACGGCGCTCTACCCGCCACAGTGCCCTGCAGAGCGTAACTATCTGATAATCAAGCCGAATGTCTTCGTGAGCACCGCGAAGGTGTTCCAGGACCCTGAATTGACAAGAAATTCTCCGCCCATCACAATTGCGGGCTTCTTGACGGCTGGTGGTCGCAACGATTGCGTGGGCGTGGTACGGCAACGCTATCCTGAGGTGGCGCACGCGCTCGACTGGCTGGGACGGTTCGGCGAGGCCCATCTGACAGGGACGGGCGCCTGCGTTTTCATGGTCTGCGAGAGTGAAGCGCGCAGCCTCGAGATACGTCGGGAATTACCGCCGGCATTCGAGGCGTACTTTGTCAGAGGGCTGAACGACTCACCCGTGCGTGACAGGTTGTCTATGGCTTGAGCGTCGGGGCCGGGTCGTCGACCGTTGGTTTTCAAATTGGGGTGTCGCCAAGTGGTAAGGCAGCGGGTTTTGATCCCGCCATTCGGAGGTTCGAATCCTTCCACCCCAGCCATTGTTGACGGCACGAGTGGTTTGTCGGTGCGGAGTATTTCTGGGTTGGAGTTACGGCGGGAAGGATAACGCCCTTCAGGGCGGCCCCGCAGGGGAGAGGCCCGGGCCGAATAATCCTTCCACCCCAGCCATTGTTACTCGGCGCGCGTAATTTATCGGTGCAGGGCGTTTTCAGGCGGGTGTCATGTCGCGAAGTCAAGAGTTTGATTCCTCCTCCATCTCGGTGTTCGCCGGCAACGCAAATCCGCTCCTGGCGCAGGAGATCGCGAAACACCTGCACGTGCCGATGGGACGCGCGCACGTTGGCCGATTCAGCGACGGTGAGGTCAATGTGGAGCTGATGGAAAACGTGCGCGGCCGCGACGTGTTCATCGTGCAGCCCACCTGTCCGCCTGCGAACGACAATTTGATGGAGCTGCTGCTGATGACGGATGCGTGCCGTCGCGCCTCCGCAAACCGCATCACCGCCGTCGTTCCGTATTTCGGTTACGGCCGGCAGGATCGGCGCCCGCGCGCCACGCGCGTTGCGATCGCCGCCAAGCTGGTGGCCAACATGATCGTGAGCGCCGGCGTAGATCGCCTGTTGACCGTCGATCTTCACGCCGACCAAATCAGCGGCTTCTTCGACATTCCGGTGGACAACGTGTACGCCTCCCCCGTGTTGCTCGGTGATGCGTGGAACCAGAAGGACGAGAACATGATCGTCGTCTCGCCCGACGTCGGTGGCGTGGTCAGGGCGCGCGCGCTCGCCAAACGTCTGGACGACGCGGACCTCGCCATCATCGACAAGCGGCGCCCGCGCCCGAACGAATCGAAGGTGATGAACATCATCGGTACGGTGAAGGGCAAGGCGTGCGTGCTGATCGACGACATGGTGGATACTGCGGGCACGCTGTGCCAGGCGGCGCAGGCGCTCAAGGACGAGGGCGCGACGCGCGTGGTGGCCTACATCACGCACGCCGTGCTGTCGGGCGCCGCCATCGAACGCATCTCGAAATCGGTGCTGGACGAGCTGGTGGTCACCGACACGATTCCCCTGTCCGAGGCCGGCAAGACATGCAGCCGGATCCGCCAGCTGAGCGTGGCGGGGCTGCTCGCGGAAACGATACGGCGCATCAGCGACGATGAATCGGTGAGTTCGTTGTACGTCGATTGACCCGTTGAGAATCATCAGGTCGGCGTGCTTGCAACTGGTCGCGGTGCAGGCACGCCGTGTTTTGGCAGTCATTGGAGAATATTATGAAAACCTCTTTCGAACTCGTCGCCGAGTTCCGCGAGATGCAAGGCAAAGGTGCGAGCCGCCGCCTGCGTCACCAAGGAAAAGTACCGGCAATCCTCTACGGCGGCCCATCGGACGCGCGAGCCCTGTCATTGAGCCATCAGAAGCTCTTGATCATGCTCGACAACGAGCGGTTCTATTCGACCATCCTGAGCTTGAAGGTGGGCGAGGAAACGCAACAGGCCATCTTGAAGGACGTGCAGCGGCATCCGTACAAGAACGCCATCGTGCACGTCGATTTTCAGAGGGTCGACGACAACGAGCTGATCCGCATCAGCATTCCCCTGCACTTCAAGGGTGAGGCGGTGGCGCCGGGCGTGAAGACCCAGGGCGGCATCGTGTCGCACATGCGCACCGAGATCGAGGTGAGCTGTCTGCCGAAGAATCTGCCGGAGTTCATCGAGGTGGACATGTCCGCGCTCGGCCTGAACGAGAGCATCCATCTGTCGCAGTTGAAAATTCCCGAAGGCGTGGAATTGATCGCGCTGGCGAAGGAAGATTCCGCGGTGGTCGCCATCCACAGTCCGCGTGCCGAAGAGCCCGATGCGGCGACGGTGGCGGGTGCGACGGCGGCGGCTGCGCCCGCCGCGGCGGCCGGAGCGGATGCCAAGAAGGCCGAGCCTGCCAAGGCGGCTGCCAAGGAGCCTGCGAAGAAGGACGCCAAGAAGTAGTCCTAGCAGGCCCGGGGGGCGGGGCGGTGAGTCCCGTCCCCAAGGCTGTGTTCTTCAGGATTAGATGGAAGTTGGGTGAGTCGACGTGGCTTCATTACCCTTGCGCGCTATCGTCGGCCTCGGCAATCCGGGGCCCGAGCACCTGACGACCCGGCACAATGCGGGCTTCTGGTTCGTGGATCTGCTCGCGCGCCGGGCGGGCGGTGAGTTTCGCGATTATCGGAAGTATTCCGGCGAGACGGCGCGCATCGGACTGGGCGGCCAGGACTTGATCCTGTTGAAGCCCTCCACGTACATGAACCGCAGCGGCCTGTCGATCAGGCAGCTGAGTGATTTTTTCAAGATTGCGCCGGATCAGATTCTGATCGCGCACGATGAGATGGATCTTCCGGTCGGCGGCATCCGTTTGAAACACGGCGGCGGACATGGCGGACATAATGGTTTGCGGGATGCGATCGCGCACATCGGCGACAGTTTTTGGCGCCTGCGTCTGGGAGTGGGACATCCCGGCAACAAGGCCGACGTGATCGACTACGTGCTGACGCGGGCGCCGCGCGCCGAGGAAGACTTGATATTGGAGGCGGTCACCGCGGCGGCGGACTGCATGCCCCTATTGCTCGAACAGGGCGCGGAGCGGGCGATGACGAAGCTGCACAGCCGCGCAGGGAAACTATAAATGCCAATTCGTTGTGGAATCGTCGGCCT
>CAZZVN010000056.1:0-2858 GCA_964657625.1 uncultured Steroidobacteraceae bacterium | reverse complement strand
CTCGGCAATAAATTCCTGTCGCACATTCGCGAAGTGGATGCCATCGCGCACGTGGTGCGCTGTTTCGAGAACGACGACATCATCCATGTCGCCGGAAAGATCGACCCCGCGAACGACATCGAGGTGATCAACACCGAGCTCGCGCTCGCGGACCTGGACAGTGTCGAACGCGCGTTGCAAAAGGCCGTCAAGGCGGCGAAGACCTCCGACAAGGAGGCCATGAAGTCGCGCGATCTGCTGGAACGGGTGCGCAAGCAGCTCGATGCGGTGCAGCCGGTACGCGCGCTCGGGCTGGACGCCAACGAGAAGGCGCTGCTCAGGGACCTGCACCTGCTCACCGACAAGCCGGTGATGTACGTTGCCAACGTCGACGAGTCGGGCTTCACCGACAACCCGCGGCTCGACCGGGTGCGTGAGCTCGCGCAGGCGGAAGGGGCCGTGGTGGTGCCGGTATGCGCGGCCATCGAGGCGGAGATCTCGCAGCTCGACGAGGCGGACCGCGCGGATTTTCTGCAGGAGCTGAAGCTCGACGAGCCCGGCCTGGACCGGGTCATCCGCGGTGGTTATGCGCTGCTCGGGCTGCAGACCTATTTCACCGCGGGCGAGAAGGAGGTGCGGGCCTGGACCATCCGTGCCGGCGCCACCGCGCCGCAGGCTGCGGGCGTCATCCACACCGACTTCGAGCACGGTTTCATTCGTGCCGAGGTCATCGCCTACGATGATTTCATCGCGGCTCGGGGCGAGGCGGGAGCGAAGGAGGCGGGAAAACTGCGTCTGGAAGGGAAGGAATACATCGTCCGCGAGGGCGACGTGATGCATTTCAGGTTCAACGTCTAGCGCGAAGGGGTGGCGTGCGGATGAGGGTCACCCGTCACTTCCTGGACATCGGCACCCGCCGTGTCCACTACCGTCTGGCAGGAAGCGGACCGCCGCTGTTGATGGCGCATCAGAGCCCGCGCTCCTCCGTGGAATACGAACCTCTCATGGCGCAGTGGGCTGCGCACTTCACCTGCATCGCCCCCGATACACCGGGTTTCGGTCAATCCGACCCGCTGCCGGATCCGCATGCGGACATCGATGCCTTCGCCGATGCGATGGTCGCTTTCCTCGATGCCCTCGGCGTCGCGCGAACCGCGGCCTATGGCTATCACTCCGGCGGCATCATCCTCGTGACCGCAGCCAAACGGCATCCTGAGCGCTTCACGGCGCTGGTCACCGGCGGCTATGCGATTTGGACCCAGGAAGAAATGGCGGCGTTCGCCGCAGATTACCTGCCGCCGTTTCGTCCGCAGGCGTACGGCGAGCACCTCACCTGGCTATGGAATCGGATCCTCGAACAGACTTGGTTCTTCCCCTGGTACGACGTGCGCAACGCGACGCGATTGCCGACGGCGCACGCCGATCCGTTGCGGGTGGACGTCGTCGTGCGCGAGATGCTCGATGCGGGCGACGCGTATCGCGCCGGCTACGGCGCGGTGCTGCGCGCCCCGCGCGACATACCGGACGACGGCGAGGCCACGCCGCCGGTATTGATCCTGGCCTACGACGGGGACCCCCTGCAGTCTCACCTGGCCCGCCTCGGCAGGCTGCCGGCCTCCTGGCGCGCGGAGGCGGTGCGTGACGCCGCCGCGCTCGAGCATCTGCTGCGGCATCCGGCACCCGCAACGGGACCGCTCCCGCAGGCCGACGACGCCGGGTTCGTGAGCGTGGTCACGGCCGGGTTTTGCGGCTCCCTGCATTGGCGTGGCGACCGGACGGCACGGCGCGTGGTGCTACACGGGCCCGGACGATCGGCGGAACTGCTCGCCGCGGCGGGGGCATTGCTGCTCGATCTGCCCGGTCACGGCTTGTCGGACGACTGGCCGGCGCGCGATGCCGCAAAAGGTGCTGCATCGATCGACGCTTGGGTCGCGGTGTTGGTGGCGGCGTTGACGTCGTTGCTCGACGTGACCCAAGTGGTGGTGGTGGGCGAGGGCCTTTCGTCACTGCTCGCGCCGGCCGTTGCCCGCGCCGCGCAGGCACGGGGCGTCGCCGCGGTGGATGCACACGTCCCTCTGCCCGATGAGGCGGGGGTCTGGATCGAGCGGGCCATTCCGCACCCCGAGCCGGATCGATTCGGCGGCCACCTGACCCGGGCGTGGAGCGCCGTGCGGGCGGAGCACCTGTTCTGGCCGTGGTTCATGGTCACCCCGGCGCATGCCATCCCGTTCGATCCGGCAGATCTTGCGCCCGAGTCGCTCGCGCTGGCACACCGTAGTCTGATCCGTGCACGCGCCGGCCGTGCGCTCCTCACCGCGCTGCTTCGGGCGGAGCGGGCTGCGCTGTTCGAGGGTGTGGTTGTGGTGGGATGGGACGTGGCGGACTGGGCGAAATCACGCGCGGATGTGTGGCGGCCGGTGGGGATTTAAGAGCGCGGGTGAGCGGACAAGGAGCGAATGACGCTCGCGCGCGGTCACACGGGCGTCGCAATGCCCAGCCACGCCGCGCCGGTGATGAGGAGCCATAGCGTCACCACGAGGGGACGCAGGCGCCCGATGATGCGGGCGATCTCGGTATTGGTGGCGGGGGTGGGACCGGTGGTCACCATGGTCCGGAACGGCGCGAACAGGGGCACCAGGCGCCTGCGAATCAGCAAACCGATGCCGATCGCGGCGGCCAGAATCAGCAGTTTGCCGGCGATGAACAACGGCATCGGGGCGCGCCCCATGAGCCCTGCAATTCCCGCCCCGAGCAAGGCGGCCAGCACGGCGTATCGAATCGCGAGATCGACGCGGCGCAGCGGTTCGGCGGGGGCGCCGTGACGCCGATGCACCGTCCACGCGATCGCCAGCCAGCCGAGAAAAAACACCCATAGCACC
>CAZZVN010000055.1:0-27603 GCA_964657625.1 uncultured Steroidobacteraceae bacterium | reverse complement strand
CGTGACACGACGATGCCGGAAGCCGGGCCCGCGACGCGGCGCGGGGGCGTGCACGAACGCGGCGGCAGCGGGTACGGGCATCAGCGCGGGGGCGGGCGCGAGCTAGATGTCCGATCTGCGCGACGAGCTGTACAGTCTGTTGGTGCCATTGGCGGGCGAGCGGCTGATCGTGCCGCGTGCGTGCGTGGCGGAGGTCATCAGCTACCAGACCCCCGGGCCGATGAGCAATGCGCCGCCCTGGTATGCGGGCCCGCTGAGCTGGTCAGGCCGCAGCGTGCCCATCGTGTCCTTCGAAGCCGCATTCGGCCAGGCCCTGCCGCACATATCGGCGCGCACCCGGATCGTGGTCTTTCACGCGCCGGGGGGCAGGCTACATTCGGGATACTTCGGGATGCTGACGCAGGGTTTCCCGCAGCTCGTACGGGTCAACGCGGACGTGGTTCGGGCGGATCCCTCGCGCAGTTTCCCGGAGCGCTCGCCCGTGATCTGTCAGGTGCGGATGGCCAACGAGACGCCGCTGATTCCGGATCTGGAACGTCTCGAGGAGATGATCGCCGACGAGACGTCGGTGATGCCGTAGCCGGACGGGGGTTGCGGCGCGTTACCGCAGATCGCCGAAGTGTGTCTGCACCCAGCACAGGGCCGCGATCGCGGCCGTTTCGGTCCGCAGCACCCGGGGTCCGAGCCGGACCTTTACGAAGCCGGCCAGGCGGAATGCGTCCAGCTCCTGCGGTGCGAAACCGCCTTCAGGTCCCACCGCGATTTCCACGCTGCCCTGCGCGTTGGGGAGGTCGCCCGGTGCGTCCGCCCCGGGATCCGGCTCCAGCACCAACCGTGTGCCGCTTTCCGGTGCGCTGCCCAGGTAGTCGATCAGGGCAACCGGGGCCTCCACGCGGGGTATCTGGTTGCGGCCGCATTGCTCGCAGGCGCTGACCGCGACGCCGCGCCAGTGCACCGCCTTGCTTTCGGCCTGCCGGTCGTCGAGACGCACGATGCTGCGTTGGCTCAACACCGGAACGATGCGGGAGACCCCGAGTTCGGTCGCCTTCTGGACGATGAAATCCATTCGATCGCCCCGCGGCACGCATTGCAACAGCGTGACCGCGCAGGGGGATTCGCGGCTCACCTCCCGGGCTGCGCCGACCGCGGCACGTACCCGCGAGCCCCGTACGCCGTCGATAACCCCGGCAAACTCCCGACCGTCGCCGCTGAACAGGACGATCTCCTCGCCGCCCCGCGCGCGCAGCACCTTCGCCAGGTGGGCGGCGGTCTCGGCAGGCAGTTCGACGACGCTACCCGGCTGCAATTCCGAATCCACGAACACACGCGTCAATCGCACGTTGCGAGCTCGATTCCCTCGGCGGCAACGCGCACCATGAGGTCCATTTCCGCCTCGTCGACGACATACGGGGGCATGAAGTACACCACGTTGCCGATGGGCCTCAGCAGCACCCCTGCACCGAGCGCATGCCGGTACACGCGCCGGCCGCGGAACTCGGTCCAAGGATAGGGCTCGCGACTGCGCACGGATTTTGCATATTCTATCGCGACGATCATCCCGCACTGCCTCACCTCGGCCACGTGGGGATGATTCAGCAGTTCACGCGACGCGGCACCCAGATAGGCCGCCTTGATCCGGTTCGCGGCCATCACGTCTTCGCCGGCGAAGATATCGAGAGTGGCGAGCGCGGCCGTGCAGGCCAGCGGGTTGCCCGTGTAGCTGTGCGAGTGCAGGAAGGCGTTCTTCACGTAATCGTCGTAAAAGGCTTCATACGTGTCGTTGGTGGTCATCACCACCGAGAGCGGCAGGTAACCGCCCGTCAGTCCTTTGGACAGACACAGGAAGTCGGGCGTGATGCCGGCCTGTTCGCATGCGAACAAGGTGCCGGTGCGACCGAATCCAACCGCGATTTCATCCGCGATCAGATGTACGCCGTGACGGGTGCAGGCCTCCCGCAGGCGGGTCAGATATACCGGGTGGTACATGCGCATGTTGCCGGCACACTGGACCAGCGGCTCGACGATGACCGCCGCCACCTCCCCGGCGTGTTCCGCGAGCATTCTCTCCATGGGTTCGAACTGCCGCAGCGAGTAGGCTTCCCACGATTCCCCCGCCTCGCGGTGATAGCAATCCGGTGAAGGCGCGGTCAGCACGTCCATCAACAGCGGCTGGTAGGTGGACTTGTACAATTCCACGTTGCCCACCGCGAGCGCGCCGAGGGTCTCGCCGTGGTAGCTGTTGGCCAGCGTGATGAAGCGGGTCTTGCCTTCCCTGCCGCGGTTGCGCCAGTAATGAAAACTCATCTTCAGGGCCACTTCGACGGCGGCGGACCCGTTGTCCGCGAAAAAACAGCGTGTCAATCCGGCCGGTGTGATGTCGACGAGTCGTTCGGCGAGCCTCACCGCCGGCTCGTGGGTGAAGCCGGCGAATATGACGTGCTCGAGTTCGCCCAGTTGGGCGCAGAGCGCGGCATTGATGCGCGGGTTGGCGTGACCGAACAGGTTCACCCACCACGAACTGATCGCATCGAGATAGCGTCTGCCCTCAAAATCCTCGAGCCAGGCGCCCCTGCCGCGTTTGATCGCGATGGGGGCGAAGGTTTCGTGATCTTTCATCTGGGTGCAGGGATGCCACACGACTTTGAGGTCGCGGGCGGCGAGTGCAGCCGAATCGTGTGAGATGCGGCCTCCGCCGGGGGGCATGGCGTTCATATGCATGCGATTGTCGCATAAGCTTGTCGCCGGTACCGATCACCGGGGGAGATGCCGTTGCAGGTCGATCTGGACAGCGGGCGGATGCAGGGTGTGTCGCAGGTGGCCTCGCCGAACTGCGATGGCCGGCCGGAGGGGGTCGTCCCCGAATTGATCGTGGTGCACGGCATCAGTCTGCCGCCGGGGGAATTTGGCGGGCCGTGGATCGATTGCTTGTTCACCAACACGCTGCCGGCCGACCGTCATCCGTACTTCGCGACGGTCGCCGCCCTGCGTGTCTCGGCACATCTGTGCGTGCGGCGTGACGGCTCGATCACCCAGTACGTGAGATTCACCGACCGGGCGTGGCACGCCGGGCTTTCGAACTACGACGGCCGCAGTGCGTGCAACGACTTCTCGATCGGCATCGAGCTGGAGGGCAGCGATACGCTGCCCTATGCGGACGCTCAATATGCCGCACTCGGCGCAGCCGTCGCGGCCCTGTGCGAAGCGTATCCGAGCCTGTCGCCGGACCGGGTCGTCGGACACAGTGACATCGCGCCGGGTCGCAAGACCGATCCCGGTCCCGCGTTCGACTGGTCGCAGGCGCGCCGCAGCATCGCCGGGGCATGCTCGAATCGCTGAGACGTGAAGTGCGTCACACGTCGGCACCAGCAGTTTCACCCGGGACTGCCGACATAGAGTAGGCGAAGTAGAACCTGCGACGACGCACGACAGGATTCGATGCACACAGACACCCACGCCCAGACGGCCGCCACGGTTCTCGTCGTCGACGACGACGCCGGCGCCCGTATGTTGATGACGACTGCGCTGCAGCAGGCGGGCTTCCACGTCGCTTCGGCGGCCGACGGCGCTGCCGCGCTCGAGGAATACCGGCTGCGCCCTGCAGACTGTGTGATCCTCGACGTCGTCATGCCGGGCATGAGCGGGTACGACGCGTGCCGGGCGCTGCGTGCCATGCCTAACAGCGACCACGTTCCCATCCTGATGCAGACCAGTCTCGATGACATGGAGTCCGTGAGCCGCGCCTACGATGCCGGCGCGACGGACTTTGCCTCGAAGGGCATCAACCCGAAGCTGCTGGCGCAACGTGTCAAATTTCTCGTGCGCGCCAAACAAACCCAGGACCAGCTGCGCGAGAGCGAGGCGCGAGTGCGCTATCTGGCCTACTACGATCCGCTCACGGCGATGCCCAACCGGCAGCGACTGCTGCAGGTGCTGGACCAGCACGTCGCGTGGGCCACGGCGCGCCACCGTGGCAGCGCCGTGTTGATGCTCGACGTCGACAAGTTTTCGCGGATCAACGACACGCAGGGACAGGCGGCGGGCGATGCACTGCTGCGAGAGGTCGCGAACCGGCTGCAACTCTGCCTGCGTGATCCGGAGCGCACCGGGGCATCGCTCGAAGATCCGTCGCTGCAGGACGTGTCGGATTGCGTGGCGCGGACGGGCGGCGACGAATTCGCGCTGGCGCTGCCCGGTGTTGCGACGGTGGACGCGGCGCTCGCCATTGCGCGGCGCGTGCAACTCTCCCTGTCGCGGCCCTGCAAGATCGCGGGTCATGACATCCCGCTGTCCGCGACCATCGGCATCAGCCTGTTTCCCGCCGACGCCGATGGTGCGCAGACGCTGCTCCGCAACGCGGCGGCGGCCATGCATCACAGCAAACAAGCGGGCCAGGGCGGACTGGAGTTCTACAAGAAATCGATCAACACCCGCGCCGCGAAACACCTGTCGCTCGAATCAGATCTGCGCAGGGCCCTGGAACGCGAAGAGTTCTCGCTGCACTATCAGCCGAGGCTCGCTTTGAAAGATCTGCGGGTCGAGGCGGTGGAGGCATTGCTGCGCTGGACGCATCCACAGCGGGGCATGGTGCCGCCGGACGAGTTCATCCCGATTGCCGAGCAGAGCGGCCTGATCGTCGAGATCGGCGACTGGGTGTTGCGCGAGGCGTGCCTGCAGGCACGACGCTGGCGCGATGCCGGAGGCCCGCAATGGCGGGTCGCAGTCAATGTGTCGGGCGTGCAGTTTCGGGACGGCAGTCTGGTACGCCGTGTCGCCGCGGCGATCGATGCGGCGGGCATCGATTCGCGCACGATGGAACTGGAGTTCACCGAAGGCGCGCTGATCGAGTATTCGAGTGCGGTGAACAAGGCCGTCAAATCGCTGCGCGACCTGGGGGTCGCCACCGCCCTCGACGATTTCGGCACCGGCTACTGTTCGATGTCGTACCTGCGTCATTTTCCGATCGACACCCTGAAGATCGACCGCATGTTCGTGCGCGACATTGCGTCGAAGAGCGCCGGCAATGCGCCGTTGGTGGACGCCATCATCGCCATGGCCAGGAGCCTTGGACTCGCGACGGTGGCGGAGGGCGTCGAGACCGAAGCCCAGTGGCACTATCTGCGCAACCGTGACGCCACCCAGGTGCAGGGGTTTTTGTTCTGCCGGCCGCTGACTCCCGACGGCCTGCAGTGCTGGCATACGGACTGGCTGCATTCGAACGAGCTTCGCAGTGCGAGCGTGGCCTAGCAGCCGGGAGCCCCGGGTTCCAGGCGGCTAGCCGCGGGTTCGCGACCAGAGTACGTCACCACCCCGTTCGAACCGCGCCAGCACCCGCGCCAGTACGAACAGCAGGTCCGACAGCCGGTTCAAATATTTGAGGGCCTCGGGAGCCACCGTTTCGACGCGTGCGAGCGACCAACAGCGCCGCTCAGCCCGCCGGCACACGGCGCGGGCCACGTGGCAGGCCGCCGCCGCCGGGCCGCCGCCCGGCAGGATGAATTCCTTCAGCGGCGGCAGGTCCTCGTTGAATGCGTCGAGCCGCGTCTCCAGCCGCTCGACGTGGCCGGCACCGATGACCAGATGTCCTGGAATGCACAGCTCTCCACCGAGATCGAACAGATCGTGCTGTACCTCGGTGAGGCACTGCCTGATCGTCGTGGGCAGCGTCTCCACGGCGAGCACGGTGCCGATGACGCTGTTGGTCTCGTCCACGGTGCCGTACGCCTCGACGCGCAGACTTTCCTTCGACACCCGTGCGCCGTCCCCCAGGCCGGTGCTGCCTGCGTCGCCGGTGCGCGTGTAGATCTTGCTGAGACGGTTGCCCATCGAATGCCCACCCCGATGAAGTGTGCGACGGTAACACAAGGTTTGGTAAGGTGACGCCTCATGGAGATCACGACATGAGTCTTTCCCCGGAATTGCAGGCCGCGCTCGATGCCGCGGAGCAGGCTGCGGTCATCGCGCGCGCGCTTTATCAGAGCGACATCGACGTGCGTGTCAAGGCGGACAACTCGCCCGTGACGGAAGCGGACATCCGCTGCGAGGCCGTGATCCGCGAGACGCTCGAAGCGCGGTTTCCCAGCTATGGTTTCTTCGGCGAAGAGGGGGTGTCGCGCGGCCTGGATGCGGAAAACCTCTGGCTGGTCGATCCCATTGACGGCACCAAGGCGTTCGTGCGCGGGTATGCCATGTTCTCGACGCAGATCGCGCTCATGCGCCGGGGCGAGATCGTGCTCGGCGTGTCGAATGCGCCGGTGTACGGCGAGCTTGCCTACGCGGAGCGCGGTTGCGGCGCCTTTCTCAACGGTCGTCCGCTTGCGGTCAGTGCGGTCTCGGCCCTCGACGCCGCAGCGCTTTCCGCGGGCAATCTGAAAACTTTGGCTGCCGGCAGCCAGTGGGGCCGTTACGGATCCCTGGTCGCTCGCGTGGGCCGCATCCGCGGCTACGGGGATTTTCTGCACTACCATCTGCTGGCGGCGGGAAAAATCGACGCGGTGATCGAATCGGACGTCAACATTCTCGACATCGCGGCCTGCGTCGCCATCGTTTCCGAAGCCGGAGGCCATTTCACGGATCTGCGCGGTGCACCCGTCACGCTGCAGTCGAATTCTGTGCTCGCCACCAACGGGCCGCTGCACCCGGCCATGCTGGAGGCACTGGGGACGGCATAGGCGCCCCCCGTCAGTCGCTCGCCTCGACGCTGAGACCCTCGAGTTCGCCGTCGGCGGCGGTGTACGACACCTGCATGGGCTTGCAGCACACTGGGCAATCTTCGATGTAGGACTGATCCGCCACAGAAAGATCCAGCGTCAAGCTGATGGTCTCCCAGCAATGGGGACAGGTTGCATCGTGAGCCTGCAGCAGATTCATCGGCGGTTCACGGCTGCAGGCGCGTGACCGACCAGGCGACCCCGCCGACAGCGTCCGCCGCCGCCCCGGGCTCACGCGTCCACCGCGCGCGGTCGTGAATGCGAAATTCGCCCTCCACCCACAGTTCCACGGCCGCGGCACGCAGGCGAAAACCGCCCCAGTGCGGTGGGCGGGGCACGAGCACGGTCACCTCCGCCGGTTCGGGCGAACCGGGACCCGCGTACGGGATGCTGAGACGATCCGCAGTCGCCGCGACGGCCTGCGCGAGGACGGCACGCGACTCGACCGGGCGGCTCTGTTGGCTCGCCCACGCACCGAGCCGGCTCTGCCACGGCCGGCTTTCGAAATAAGCATCGTTGTCAGCCGAAGGGAGCGCCTCGACGCGACCCTCGACCCGCACCTGACGATGCCTGTGATCCCAGTGGAAGACCACCGCGGCACGCGGATTGCGTTCCAGTTCCTGACCTTTGCGCGACTGGTAATTGGTGTAGAAAACCAGATAGCCCGGATCGGCGACGATTCCCTTGCACAGCACCACCCGCGCCGACGGCTGGCCGTCCGCATCCACCGTGGCCAGTATCATGGCGTTGGGATTGGGTTGCGCGGCATCGTTGCGCGCCTGTTGCAGCCATTGCGCCGCCGTTTCCAGCGGGTTGCCGGGCAATGGATCAGGCAGCGTTTCCGTCCAATGGGGGGGCTTGCTCGCGTTCATGATCCGATGGTATCCGGGTGGCCGCTCTTGCGGTAGTTTAAGTTCTGCAGTAAGTAGGCTGGACAATAAAGGGATTCCGTTCCGCATGACGTTAGATGAATTACGAACGGCGCTGACGCTTCTCGACGAGGAATTGATCGATGTGGTCGCGCGTCGGCAGGCCTTGAGCGAACAAGTCGCCGCGGTCAAACGCGCCACCGGGCGGGCCACGCGAGATTTCGGCCGTGAACGCGACGTCATCCTGCGTGGCAGGACCCTGGCGGAGCGGCGTGGTGTTTCCCCGGATCTGGCCGAGTCGCTGCTGCGGCAGCTCATCCAGTCGTCCTTGACGACCCAGGAACAGGCGCGCGTCGCGGCGCACGCCCACGGCAGCGGCAAACACGCCCTGGTGATCGGTGGTTGCGGCAAGATGGGGGGTTGGTTTTCCGAATTTCTCGCATCACAGGGTTTCCGGGTGAGCGTTGCGGATCCCGCGGGTGCGCTGCCGGGCTACGACCGCGTGGACGACTGGCAGGCCGGCGCGCTCGACTTCGACGTCATCGTGCTGGCAACGCCGCTCAGCGCCACTCCCGCCCTGCTGACGGCCCTGGCGCGCCGCGCACCGCGCGGCCTCATTTTCGACCTCGGTTCGCTCAAGACTCCGCTGCGCGCCGGACTCGATGCGCTGGTCGCCGCCGGCTGCCGCGTCACCTCGCTGCACCCCATGTTCGGTCCGGACACGGAACTACTGTCCGGACGTCACATCATTTTCATCGACCTCGGCAATGCCGAGGCGTTGCGTGAGGCCCAGGAGCTGTTCGTGCCGACCATGGCAGAACGGGTGGTCATGAGTCTCGACGAGCACGATCGCCTGATCGCATACGTGCTCGGCCTGTCCCATGCACTCAATATCGTATTTTTCACCGCGCTCGCGGAAAGCGGAGAGGCGGCACCGCGCCTGGCGCGGCTGTCGAGCACGACCTTCGATTCGCAGATGGACGTTGCCAGCCGCGTGGCCGCGGAGAGCCCGGAACTGTATTTCGAAATTCAAAGCCTGAACGACTACGGTGGGGAATCACTCGAGGCGTTGCGCCGGGCCGTGACGCGGCTCGTGAATGCGGTGCGGGAAAAGGATGCGGACGCCTTCACCGCCCTGATGACGCGGGGACGGGCCTACCTCGACGTGCGCGCCGCGGCACGCGCCTCATGAGCGACACGGCGAGCATGGTCGAAACGATGCGCGAGAACGAGGAACTCAAGCTTCGTCTCAAGGAATTGACCGCGGAAGCTGCCAACAACGAGACCATCCTCAAACGCACGCAGACCCGTGAGCTCACCCTGCTGCGAGCGGACAGCCTGGCACACCTTCTGCACGTCATGGTCGACGGATTGCGCGAATCCTATTCTCTGGATGCGGTGAGCGTGGTGCTGCTGGATCCGCAGCACGAGATCCGGCATTTGTTGATCGCCGGCGGTGACCGGCCGGAAGAATTCAAACAGATATTCTTCGTCGACAGCCTGGTGGGCCTGGCGCCGCAGCTGACGGCCCTGCACAAGCCCTGGCTCGGTCCCTTCGTCGGTGCCGATCACCAGCTGTTGTTCGCCGGCGCCATGAACCTCAAGAGCACCGCATTGCTGCCGTTGCCACGCAAGGACCGCGCCACCGGCGCGCTATGTTTCGGCAGCCGCGACCCGACGCGTTTCACCCGCCACCATGGCACGGATTTTCTGGCCCACCTAGGCGCCGTGGCGGCGGTGTGCATCGAAAACGCCGTCAATCGCGCGCGACTCTTGCGCGCCGGCATCACCGATTTCCTGACCGGCTGGCACAATCGACGGTATCTGCAGCAACGATTGAAGGAGGAGCTGGCGCGTGCGCAGCGCCGTTCGGGGAGCATCGCCTGCCTGATGATCGACATCGACCGCTTCAAGAGCATCAACGACGGCTACGGTCACCTGGCGGGCGACAGCGCGTTGAAGGAAGTGGCCAATCGCGTGGAAAGTCAGATTCGCAGCATGGACACCGCGGCACGTTTCGGTGGCGACGAGCTGGCCATCCTGCTGCCGGAGGCGAGTTCCGTCGAGGCGGCGCGCCTGGGGGAACGTATCAGGGAAGTCATCGCCGCGCAGCCCTTTGCCCTGACCCCGCAGACCGAGCGCATCCTCACCGTCTCGGTGGGCGTCGCCTCCGTTTCGCCCGAGCGCCACGAGACAGATCTCAAGGCGGTCGCCGATCGACTGCTCGCGGACGCCGATGCGGCGCTGTATCGGGCGAAGGCGCTCGGGCGCAACCGCGTGCAAATGGGGACAGGCTAAACGGGCGACGATGTGGAACAATTGCGCATGTCCGCCCAACCTGCCACCGACTGTATCGACAAGGACGGTTTTCGCGCGAACGTAGGCATCGTGCTCACACGCGGCGACGGCGAGCTGTTTCTTGGCGGTCGAGTGGGCGGCCGCGGGTGGCAGTTCCCGCAGGGCGGAGTAAACCAGGGAGAGCGGGTCGAGGACGCCCTGTTCCGCGAGTTGCGGGAGGAAATCGGGCTCGAACGCGCGGACGTCGAGGTGTTGGGCTCGACGCGCGGATGGCTGAGGTACCGGCTGCCCCGTCAATACGTTCGTGACCGTTGCATCGGCCAGAAACAGCGCTGGTTCATGCTCAAGCTCACCGCCGACGAGTCGAAGCTGCGGTTCGACAGCACCGGCCAGCCGGAATTCGACCGCTGGCGATGGGCGGATTACTGGACGCCGGTGCGCGAAGTGGTTTATTTCAAACGACGCGTGTACGTGCGTGCGCTGCACGACCTCGGCAGGCTCGTGTACCCGAAAGGGCTGCCGCCGTATCCCGAATGGTGGTCCGAAGTGAGCTAGAACGGCTTGGCGACGGCCAGTATCACGATTCCCACTAGCAGCACGGAAGGCACCTCGTTGAACCCGCGGAACCAGCGTGCGCTGCGCGCATTGCGGTCTGCCGCGAAGTCGCGGACCAGTTTCAGGCAAAACAGGTGATAGACGACCAGGCCCAGGACCAGTGTCAGCTTCGCATGCAGCCAGCCCATCTTGAGATAGCCCGGAAAAATCACGATCATCGCGATTCCCAACGCGCCGGTGAGCAGGGCACCGATGCTCATGAGAGCGTACAGGCGGCGCTCCATCACCTTGAAGCGTTCGCCGCCGACGGCATCCGTCGCATCGGCGTGATAGACGAAAAGACGGGGCAGGTAGAACAGGCCGGCAAACCAGGTAACCATCGAAATCACGTGAAATGCCTTGAGCCAGAGCAAGCGCCTGTCCTTCGTCGGGGGGAACTTGATGATAGCCTGCCCGCGGTTCGGCAGGCGACAATTTCAGAAGGCGGACATGGCGGATATCTTCGGCAAATTTCTGATCCGGCCGCACGTGCCGCGGCGCCGGGCGTGGTTCGTGGGCACGGGTGCGGTCGGTGTGCTGCTGCTGGGTTACGGCGCGTTCGAGCTGGGACGCTACGACGCGGGGTTCCGCGTCGTCGACTCGGTGCGCGGCGCGTTGGCGGCCAGCTCGCGCATCCGCGAACTGGAAGCCGTGAACACCCGGCAGGCCGCGCAGCTCGAAGCGTCGGATGTTGCACGCCGTGTCGACCGGGAGGGCTACAAGCAGATCGAAAAGAACCTCGGCGACATGCAGAGTCAGATCGCGCGGCTCAATCAGGATCTGTCGTTCTACCGCGGTCTGGTCCAGCCGGACGCCTCGGTGCACGTCAAAATCCAACGCCTCCAGATTGCGCCCGACGGGCCTGCCGGCCAGTTCCACCTAAAGTTCGTGCTCATGCAGACCGGCAAGCCCGACGCGATGGTTTCCGGCAGCTTCGGCCTGACGATCGACGGACTCCTGCGCGGCAGACCTATGAGCCTGGGCCTTGCACAGGTGTCGCCGTCACGACGGTCGACTCTCGCCTACGCGTTTCGCTATTTCCAGGACTATGACGAGGTCGTCCGCCTGCCGTCGGGTTTCGACCCCACGCGCGTCGCAGCGGAGGTCCGCAACGCCCGGGACGCGAACCACGTGTTTCAGCAGGCCTTCGCCTGGAAAGCGCAGGGAATGTCCGTCGAAACGGATACCGGAGCCGCTGCCCGCAGCGCCGCGCCGGCGGACGAGCCCGGTCGCCAAACGGTCACGGACTGACGCGCCGCCGCGATCGGCCGCCCCCTTTGATTGGACGCGCCAGCCGAGTACACTCCAGGCATGAACGTACTCCCACAGACTTCGGGTCCCGCCGATCTGCCCATGCCTCCCCCGAATGTGCTGGTATTCACCGATGCCGCCGCCGGCAAGGTGGGGGAATTGATTCGCGAGGAAGCGAATCCAAACCTCAAATTGCGCGTGTTCGTGTCGGGTGGAGGCTGCTCGGGTTTTCAATACGGGTTCACCTTCGATGAAAATGTCGAGGAAGGCGACTTTCGCGTAGAAAATCAGGGGGTGGCGTTGCTCGTCGACCCGATGAGCGCGCAATACCTGATGGGCGCCGAGATCGACTACAAGGAAGACCTGCAGGGCGCCCAGTTCGTCATTCGCAATCCGAACGCGAAGACCACCTGCGGCTGCGGATCTTCGTTCTCCGCCTGAAATGATGCTCGGCTGAATGGCGGGCGGTCGTGCCGTCCCCGACGTGCTCGCCGCCGTCGATTTGGGCTCCAATAGTTTTCACATGGTGGTTGCGCGTTATTCGCACGGCCAGCTGGTCATTTTGGATCGGCTTCGCGAGATGGTGCGGCTCGCGGCGGGCCTCGGCGACAGCGGGCGCCTGGACGATGCGGCCACCGACAGAGCTCTGCGCTGTCTTGAGCGCTTCGGGCAACGGTTGCAAGCCATGCGCGCGGACAGTGTGCGGGTGGTCGGCACCAATGCGCTGCGGCGGGCGCGGCGCAAGCGCTGGTTTCTCGAGCGTGCGCGCGCCGCGCTGGGGCATCCCATCGAAATCATTTCCGGTCTGGAGGAGGCCCGCCTCATCTATTCAGGGGTGGTACACACCAGTCCTCTGAGCCCCGACAAACGCCTGGTTATCGACATCGGCGGAGGCTCCACCGAGGTCGTCATCGGCGAAGGTTTCGATCCCTTGCTGCTCGAAAGCCTGTCCGTGGGATGCGTGGGCTTGAGCACGAACATCTTCGACGACGGCAGAATCTCTGAAAAACGGTTCGAACGCGCCCGCACCGTGGTGCGACTCGAGCTGGAGCCCATCCTGGCGGCCTACAAAAAGATGGGCTGGCTGCAGGTCTTCGGCAGCTCCGGCACGGTACGTGTGATCGCCGATGTGGTGCGGCGGCTCAATCCCGATTCCCCGCGCATCACGCTCGACAACCTGCGTGCGCTGGCCGATCGGGTGATCGCCGCCGGTCATGTCGATGATCTCGACCTGCCGGACGTCGATGCCGAACGCGCTCCGGTGTTTCCCAGCGGCGTTGCGATACTCCTGGAGATCGTCGAGAGTTTGGGGATAGACCGGGTGCGTGTGGCCGAAGGCGCCATGCGCGAAGGACTGCTCTACGATCTCATGGGTCGCTTCACCGACGAAGATGCGCGGGTGCGCAGCGTGCGAGCCATGGAAAAGCGCTATCATGTCGATACCTTGCAGGCCGATCGCATCGAGGCAACCGCCGCCGCGTTCCTGCAACAGGTCGAATCCGACTGGGGTCTGGAAGATCCGCTGGCGGAGTCGGTGTTGCGCTGGGCGGCGCGGCTGCACGAGACCGGTCTGGACATCGCCCATTCGAAGTATCACCGCCATAGCGCCTACCTGCTGCAGCATGCCGACATGCCCGGCTTTCCCCGCGAGGAACAGCTGATGCTGGCGGCATTGGTGGGAGGACATCGCAGGCAATTGTCGCTCGAGGCTCTCGAGGACCTGTTGCCGCCGTGGGACCGTCACACCGAGTATCTCATCGTGCTGCTGCGGCTGGCCGTCCTGCTGCATCGGGGACGCAGTCCGCAGCCGCTGCCGGAGGTGGGGCTGCGGGTGAAGGGCCGGAGCCTCGCCTTGGAACTGCCGCCGCGCTGGATGAAGGAGCATCCCTTGACGCTTGAAGACCTCGAGCAGGAGCGCGTCTACCTGAAAGAGGCCGGCTTTCGGTTGACGACGTGAAGGTCAGGATTCGGTGAGCGCGGGCCGGTCGTCGTAGAGCGCCAACAGTCTTGCCTGTGCACTCACGTCGCCGCGGCCTGCGCGCACATAGGCGCCGTCAGAGTTCAGGGTCCAGGCCTGGCAATCATCTGCGAGGTACAGGTCCAGATCATCGGCTATGCGCTGTTGCAGGTCGGGCGTCTCGACGGGAAAGGCCACTTCGGTCCGGTGCAGCAGATTGCGATCCATCCAATCGGCGCTGCCGCAGTAGATTTCGCGCGTACCCCCGTTGGCGAACGAGTACACCCGCGAGTGTTCCAGGAACCGACCGACGATGGAGCGCACCCGGATGCGTTCGGATACCCCGGCCACCCCGGGCCGCAGACAGCAGATCCCTCGGACGATGAGATCGATCTCGACCCCGGCGCGCGACGCCCGATACAACGCCTGGATGATGGTGGCTTCGGTGAGTGCGTTCAACTTGGCGATGATGCGTGCCGGCCTGCCGGTACGGGCGTGCTCGGCTTCGCGTTCTATCTTGGTCAGCAGTCCGGTATGCAGGCTGAACGGCGCATGCAGAAGTTTGCGCAGTCGCGGCACGCGTGTGAGGCCGGTCAACTGCAGGAATATCTCATGGATGTCGCCGCCGATCTGCTCGTCTGCGGTCATGAGTCCGTAATCCGTGTACAGCCGGGCGGTCTTCGGATGATAGTTGCCGGTCCCCAGGTGGCAGTAGCGGCGCAGACCCTTTTCCTCGCGCCGCACGACCATCACGAGCTTTGCATGCGTCTTGAAGCCGAATATGCCGTACATCACGTGCGCACCGGCCTCCTGCAGCCGGTTGGCGAGTTCGATGTTGGCCTCTTCGTCGAAACGCGCCCGCAACTCGATGATGACCGTGACGTCCTTGCCGGCCTGCGCCGCCTCGGCGAGCGCACTGACGATGGCCGAGTCGCTGCCGGCCCGGTACAAGGTCTGCTTGATCGCCAGCACCTGCGGATCGCCGGCGGATTGCTTGATGAAATCCATCACCGGACCAAACCCCTGGAACGGCTGATGCAGCAGCACATCGCCCGCTCGCAGCGTCGAGAAGATATCCGTGCCCATTTTCAGCCGCTCGGGAATGCTCGGGATGAAGGGAGCGTATTTCAGCTCGGAGCGGTCGACGAGGTCGTATACCGCCATCAGTCGGTTTAGATTCACGGGGCCGAGCACCTTGTAGATGTCGTCGCCGGTGAGACCGAACTGGGCGGACAGATAGGTGAGGATTTCGTCGGGACAGTCGTGTGCTGTCTCCAACCGCACGGCATCGCCATACCGGCGTGCAGCCAGTTCGCCTTCCACGGCCCGCAGCAGATCGTCGACCTCCTCCTGTTCCACGAAGAGGTCGCTGTTGCGCGTCACGCGGAATTGATAGCAGCCCCGCATCCGCATGCCGCTGAACAGCCTGGAGACGAACGCCTCCACGATGGTGCCCAGGAACACGAAATGCCTGCTGCCCAGTTCGTCTGGAAGCCGGATCAAGCGGGGCAGAGAGCGTGGCGCTTGCACGACCGCGAGACCGCTGTTGCGTCCAAAGCCGTCTTCCCCTTCGACGACCACCGCGAAGTTCAGGCTCTTGTTCAGGATCTTGGGAAACGGCCGGGCGGGATCGAGCGCCAGCGGGCTCAACACCGGCTCCACTTCGCGCTCGAAATAGTCGGCAAGCCACACCGACTGGGCCTCCGTCCAGGAATCCGGGGAGACGAACACGACGCCGTTCTTGGCAAGCTCCGGCAGGAGGACGTCGTTCAACAGCCGGTACTGCTCGTCCACCAGGCTGACCGCGCGCAGACGAATCGCCTTCAACAGCTCCGGCAGCGCCATCCCGTCGGGCGCACCCGTGGCTGCGCCCGCTTCCATCAACTCCTTGAGGCCGGCCACCCTGATTTCGAAGAATTCGTCGAGATTGGCGCAGGAAATGCAAAGAAATTTCACCCGCTCCATCAGCGGGATGCGGTCATCCTTGGCCTGTTCCAGCACGCGCTGGTTGAACTCCAGGAAGGACAGTTCGCGATTCAGAAAAAGCTGCGGTGAGCTGAGGTCGGCGTCGTTCATACGGTCAATTTTGCAGGCGGATGTGTGAACACTTCGTGACTTCCGAGCGGGCGTGCCATTCAATCGTAGCGATACACGCCGCCCAGGATGCGCGCGCCGCGTGCGCCCGTCACGCTCGCGGCACTCGAAGTCAGGCCACCGAGCGTGCGGGCTGCGAACCACGCGAACGCCACCGCTTCGACATAGTCCGGATCCAGTCCCAGGGCTGCAGTGGTCGCGACGCGGGCGGGCGCCACCCGTCGGCGCAGCGCGTCGAGCAGGTCGCCGTTGTGCGCACCGCCGCCGCACACGTACCAGGCGGCGCCCGGAGCGTATCGATCCACCGCGGCGGCGACGGTCATGGCGGTGAATTCGAGCAACGTGGCCTGCACGTCCTGCGGGGAGACGCGTGAAGCCGACAGCTTATCGTCGAGCCACGTCAAATTGAACAGTTCCCGCCCCGTGCTCTTGGGGGGCGGCAGTTTGAGATAGGGCTCATCCAGCAGACGTTGCAGCAGCGGAGTATTCACCGTGCCGGTACGTGCCCACGCGCCGCCGCGATCGAAATCGATTCCCAGATGCCGGGTGATCCATGCATCGAGCAACCGGTTGCCCGGGCCCGTATCGAAGCCCAGCACCGGGGATCCCGCGCGCAGCAGGGTGACGTTGGCGATGCCGCCGAGGTTCAGGATCACCCGCTCTTCGTGGGCGCAGCGAAACGCCTGGTCGTGGAAGAACGGCACCAGGGGCGCGCCCTGGCCTCCGGCCGCCACGTCGCGGCGTCGGAAGTCGGCCACCACCGTGATTCCGGTCATTTCGGACAGCGTGTTGGGGTCGCCTATCTGCAGACTGAAGGGCGGGCTCAGGTCGGGGCGATGTCGAACGGTCTGGCCGTGGCTGCCGATGGCGGCCACCGCGTCGGGTCCGACGCCCGCATCGCGCAAAGCATCGTTGACCGCCGACGCGAAAGCCCTTGCCACCGCGACGTCCACCTGCCCGAATTCATCCATAGACACCCGCTCGGGCGTGTCGATCAATGCACTGATGCGGCGTTTGAGGCTTGCGTCATAGGGCACCGCGCGGGTGAACACGGTGCGCAGCGGCGTGGCGTCGCAATCGACCAGCGCAACGTCGATGGCATCCATGCTGGTTCCCGACATCAGGCCCAGGTAGAGGCTCATCAGTCGAGTGACGACCCCGCCGGACCACCGCCCGCACCGTCCGGCGCGGCGGCGCGGGCTATGACGTCCCCCATGACGGGCGGCTCGAAAGCCGTCGTCGGAATGGACGCCACCGGCGGCGCAAATGCCGCCGCCGCGGCCTGCGGCAGGGTCGCCGGCTCCATCAAACCGGACAACAGCGGTGCGGCTGCCGTGCGAAATCTCGAAAGCGACGCGGTGCGCAAGGGTTCGGCACCCGGCAGCCGAACCGTCTGCGGGTCCTTTTGCACGCCATCGACCAAATACTCGTAATGCAGGTGGGGCCCGGTCGCGAGACCCGTCATACCCACGTAACCGATGATCCCGCCCTGCTGAACCTGCGAACCCACACGGACGCCGGCGGCGAAACGCGACAAATGGCCGTACAAGGTGGAGACGTTGTTGCTGTGTGACAGCATGAGCGCGTTGCCATAGCCGCCGCGGCGACCCTCGAAGCTCACCCGGCCATCGCCCGCCGCATGCACGGGCGTCCCCGTGGGCGCTGCGTAGTCGGTGCCCATGTGGCCGCGGATCAAGTTCAGAATCGGATGCAACCGGTGCGGGTTGAAAACGGAGCTGATACGGATGAAATCGACCGGCGTGCGCAGGAATGCCTTGCGCATCGGTTTGCCCTCCGGTGTGTAGTAGCTTGCGGAGCCGTCTTCCGCGACGAAGCGCACTGCACGGTAGATTTTACCGTTGTTGACGAATTCGGCCGCCAACACGTCGCCGTCGCGAACATACGCGCCGTTCCGGTAGATCTGCTCGTACTCCGCCGTGAACCGATCCCCCGCACGGATGCCCTGTGCAAAATCGATGTCCCATGCGAATACGTTGGCCAACTTCAGCGCCACGGGGCCCGATATGTTCGCGGCCGCCGCCGCCTGGAACAACGATGAATGGATGGTGGCGCGGGCGGTGCGTATCCGGGTTTCGGTGGGATTGCTGACGATCCTGGCGGCGAAGCCGGCATCCTCCCGAATCACCGTCAGCGTCTGAGTTTCGCTGACCTTGCGCGTCAGTTCCCGCACCGCGCCGGCGGCATGCGTGACCTCGATCGAGTCCCCCGGTTTGAGGAAGTCCAAGCTTTGACGAATTCCCGGCAGGGTGCGAATGGCTGCCAGGTCCGCGGCGTCGAGCGCCATGCGCCGAAAGATCGCATCCATGGTGTCGTTGCGGCCAACGATCACCTGGATGGTGGCGGCAACACCCGCCTGTTGGACGGCAACCTGCCCAAGCCCCGGTGTCGTCGCCGTGTCGGAGCGAGGGTCCTCACCCGCCGCAGATCGCGCTGAAGCAGCCTGCGGGTATATCAACGGCGCGGGATCGTCCAGATCGGCAAGGGGTTTGTCGCGCGCCGCATGCCAAAGAATGAGCGCCGCACTCAGCGCCGCGGCACAGGGGGCGACCCGGGTCATCAACGAACGATAGCGGTGGCCAAACCTGACCGAATCGACAATTCTACGGTGCACCAACAACGCTCCAGCCCAGGGCAACGGGAGGAGGCTAGCCGCCGTCACCTTGCAGGTCAATGAAAATGCACCAAAAAGCGCCATGACGCCGCGGCGTGGCGGGGCGGGCGCGCCACACGTTAGGATGCCGAATGCGCACTCCGCCCCCTTCCTTCAGAGGCAACAAGGCGATGCTGCCGAGCAAGCCCTGCGCTCGCTGCGGCCGGCCGATGGTCTGGCGGAAGCGATGGGCGCGATCATGGGCCGAGGTGCGCTACTGCTCCGCCGCCTGCCGGCGTTCGAAGCCGGGAACGCCGTGACGCACGGCTAGAGTCCGGGAGCACGCGCCAGCAACTTGGCAACTTCTGCCGCCGGGAGCGGTCGGCTGAACAGATATCCTTGCGCTTCATCGCAGCCGAGCGAGCGCAGCCGTGCGGCCTGATCGTCGGTCTCGACGCCTTCCGCCACCACGGATATCCCGAGTGCCTTCGCCAGGTTGACGATCGCGGAGACGACGGCCATGTTTTCCGCGCTTTGTGTCATCCCGGCGACGAACGCGCGGTCGATCTTGAGTGCGTCCAGGGGAAGCTGTGCGATCTGGCTCAGTCCCGAGTAGCCGGTGCCGAAGTCGTCCATGAAGACCTTGACGCCCGCTTTGCGCAACTGCAGCAATTTCGCAATGTTGGCATCCGTATTTCGCGCGATCATGCTTTCGGTGATCTCCACGTCGATGCCGGCACTGCGCACGTCGTCCGAGCCGATGGCGGCAAGCACCGAGGCCACGAAATCCGGCTGACGCAGCTGAACCTCGGACACGTTGACCGCCACGCGTGGTACCGCCAGATCGAGCAGGCGCCAGGTCCGCATGTCCGCGACGGTTTGCTCTATCACCCACAGTCCGACGGCGACGATGAGCCCCGACTCCTCCAGCAGCGGAATGAAATCCGCCGGAGATATCAAGCCGTGGTCCGGGTCGAGCCAGCGAATCAACGCTTCGAGGCCGCGCACGCACCGTGTCGCGATATCGACCTTGGGCTGGTAGTACAGAACGAACTGCTTCTGGGCGACGGCTTTGCGCAGGCGGCTCTCGAGCAGCAGGCGCTGCGCCACCATGGCGTTCATTTCCGGCGAGTAGAACAGATACGGATCAGCCGTGTCCTTGACGCGATTCAACGCGGCCTCCGCGTTGAGAAACAGTGTTTCGGCCGTTTCTGCATCTTCCGGATACAGGGCGATGCCCACCTTGACCGTGGTGCGCAGTTCGATGTCGTCGATGACGAGAGGCTCCGCAAACGATGCCACGATCCACTCGTCTATCCAGCGCGCCATCACGGGTCCCGGCAGGTTCGGTACCATCACGGCGAAACGGTCCCCGCCGATGCGCGCAGGCGTCGCCGACTCACTGATGGTGCGCTGCAAACGACGGGCCAGCTCCTTCAGCACCTCGTCTCCCGCGTACCGCCCCAGCGTTTCGTTGACGCGCTTGAAGCGCTCCAGATCGATGATCATGACTGCAAGCTCGCGCCGTTCAGCGCGTGCCAGGTGAATGGCCTGAGCCAGCCGATCGGAGAACAGCTGGCGGTTCGGCAGGCCGGTCAGTGTGTCGTAGTACGAGACGTAGGTGAGCTGCTCCTCCTTGCCGATGTAGTCCAGAGCAAAGGAAATGTCGGCGGAAAGATCTTTCAGGAGCTTCAATTCTTCGTAATCGAAGAATCCCGCCTCACCGGCGTACAGCACGAGCACACCGACGACCTCGTCCGCCACGAGCAGGGGCATGGCTATCAGCGAGCGGAAACCGCGCGCCAACGCCTCGCGCTTGTACACGGTGTGCGGATCGGTTTCGATGTCGTTGGCCACCACCATTTTCTTGTAGCGGATGGCCTTGCCGACCGAGCCGGAATCCTCCAGCACGCCCAGCAGCGCCTCGCCCACCTCGTCCAGGTAGCCCTCGTCGGCGCCCTCCCACACCAGCGGCGTCGCACGCAGCGCGTGGGGCTCGACCAGCCCGATCCAGGCCATGCGAAAGCCGCCGTGCTGCACGGCGATGCGACAGGCCTCGCGGAACAACTGATGCCGGTTGCGCACCCTGACGATGGTCGAATTGATGCCGCTCAACACCGCCTGAATACGGCTCAAGCGCGCAATCCGTTCCTGCTGCAGCCGGCGCTGCGTGATGTCGCGGGCAACGCCACGGTAGCCGGTCACCGCGCCGCCTTCATCGAACAGCGGCAGGGCGTTGTTGTCGAGCCAGCGGATGCCGCCCCTGGCGTGTTTAAGATGCAGCACGAGGTCGCGCCACCCGCGCTTTTCGCGCGTTCCCCACTTCAGCAGCTCGGCAACCGAGTCCCGGGTACCCGTCGATACGATGTCGAGACAGCTTCTGCCCAGCAGTTCGAAGGGCTTGTAGCCCAGGATGGACTCGACCGCCGGGCTGCAAAAAGTGTAGACCCCCCGCAGGTCGATCTCCCAGATCCACTCCTGTGTCGCTTCGGCGATGGAACGGAAACGCTCCTCGCTGGCGCGCAGCGCCTCCTCGGCGCGAATCCGGTCCGTGATGTCCTGGATCTGAAAAATAAAATAATGCGGTTGATCGGTCTGCAGCCACACCAGGGACACGCTCAGCTGAGTCCAGACGACTCGGCCGTCCTTGCGCACGTACCGCATGTTCACCTGGTAGCTTTCCAACTGCCGGGCGAGCATCTCGCGCTTCTGCACCCGGTCGATGTTACGGTCGTCCGGATGGGTGATCGACGGCACGTCGGTGACCAGCAGCTCCGTCTCCGTGAATCCGACGACGTCACACAAGGCCGGGTTGACTCCCAGCCACCGGCCGTCGGGCGCCACGAGAGCCATGCCAACCGACGAAAAATGCATGGCGAATCGGAAACGCTCCTCACTTTCCTCGAGTTCACGCAGCGCCCAGCGCTTGGACTCATGTTCGCCCGCCTCCTTCAACGCCCGCTCGATGGCGGGCACCAGGCGCGCGCGGTTGTCCTTCAGCACGTAATCGACGGCACCCTGCTTCAGCGCGTCGATGGCGCGCTCCTCGCCGATCGTCCCGGAGACGAATATGAACGGTGTATCCGGCCGCCGCAGCCGGGCGATGCGCAGTGCCAGCGGTCCGTCGAAGGCCGGCAGGGTGTAATCGGACAGGATGAGATCCGGCGCAAACGACTCCAGGGCGTCGACATAAGGCGCTTCGCTCTCGACGCGGCGGCTTACGATCGACAAACCGCTGCGGCGCATTTCGCGCAGGAGAAGTTCGGCATCTTCCTCGCGGTCCTCGACCATCAACACCTTGATTTCCTGCATGATACGTTCCCTCGAGTCCGCGCCTGCTACGAGGGGATGCGGTTGATCAATGCCCAATAAAGCCCTGCCTGCGCGACCACGTCCGTAAATTTCGAGAAACTGACGGGCTTCACCAGGTAGCTGTTCACTCCAAGATGGTAGCTTTCGACGATGTCACGTTCTTCCGCCGAGGACGTCAGCATCACCACCGGGATCATCCTCGACGCAGAATCGGCCTTGAGCCTCCGCAGGACGTCTATGCCACCGAGCCGCGGCATCTTCAGATCCAGTAAAATGAGCTTCGGACGCCCACCGGTCCGCCCGCTGAAGGCGCCCTCGCAGAACACGAACTCGAGGGCTTCCACGCCGTCGCGCACCCGCACCAGTTTGTTGACCACGTTGCCCTTGCGCAGCGCGCGCATGACCATCTCAGCATCCGCGTCGCTGTCTTCGACGAGCAAAATCTCAACCGCTTCGAGGTCATCCATCCTCGGCTCCTTTCGGCAGTGCGAACGAGAACACCGCGCCTTCGCCGGCCCTGCCTTCCGCCCAGACACGGCCGCCGTGCCGGGTGACGACGCGGTGCACGATGGCGAGCCCGACTCCGGTGCCGCTGAACTCATCGGCGCGATGCAGCCGCTGGAACACCCCGAACAGCTTCTCCACATATTCCATGCTGAACCCCACCCCGTTATCGCGCACCGAATAAAGGTTTTCCGTGCCATTCGCATGACCGCGCACCTCGATCAAAGGCCGCGGAGTCTTGCTGCTGTACTTGATGGCGTTCGAAATCAGGTTGGTCCACACCTGGCGCAGCAATCCGCGGTCGCCACGTACGGACGGCAGCGGTCCCACCTCGATTTGCGGCCGTGCATTCATTTCTTCAGGACGCTCTTGTCCGTTCAGCGCCTCCTGGACGACTTCGTGGACCAGGCTGTCCACGTTGACCTCGTGGCTCGCGACCGGCAGCCGGCCGAGCCGCGAAAACGCCAGCAGATCGTCGATGAGTGCGCCCATCCGCCTGCTGTTGTCACGGATCACGGACAGGTAGCGCCGGCCCTCCGCGTCGAGCTTGTCGTTGAAATCCTCCTCGATCATCAAGGCGAAGCCGTCGATGGCGCGCAGCGGCGCGCGCAGATCGTGCGACACCGAGTAGCTGAAGCTTTCCAGTTCCTGGTTGGTATTCTCCAGCTCGGCGGCCTTGCATTCGAGGGCGGCGTTCAGTTCGCGCATGGCGTTTTCAGACAGCCGCTCCCGCGTGACGTCCACGCCTATGGTCAGCAGGAACTGCGCCCTGCCATGCCGGTCGGGGATCGGCACGCGCATCGTACGAATCGTGCGCGGTCCGAGCTGGCGATGCTCGAAGGTGTATTCCGGCGACTCGTGAAGAATGCCCTGGGCGAGCGCCTGCGCATCACAGATCGCCCCATTTTCCGCTTCCGCTGCGCTCAAGAACTCTTCGGGAGTCTTGCCGACCATGACCTCGCGCGCAATGCCCGTGAGCCGCTCGACTTCGCGATTCTGGCGCACGATGCGGCGGGTGACGGCGTCCTTCACCGTCACCGACACCGGCAGATTCTCGATCAACGAGTCTAGGAAGCGATTCGCTTCCTGCAATTCTTCCTCGGCGCGCTTCACGTTGCTGATGTCGCGCGCCACGGACAAAAGATTGTCGGGAGCGCCTTCGCCGCCCACGATGGGCATGACGATGACGTCCCACCATTTCGGCGTGCCTTTTTGCGTGGGACAGAAGCCCTGAAAACGGCCGTTGCCGCCGCTCAGAGCGGCCTGCAAGGCTTCGCGGGCAGCGGGGCGGTCTGCCTCCTTCCACATGGACACCCAGTCGACACCGGCCAGCGAAGAGAAATCGTCCACTTCCAACAGCCGGCAACCCTGCGGGGTGAGCTGCATGAGGCGGCCATCCGGATCCAGCACGCCGAGACAGTCGGGAGAGCTGTCGACGATGCTGCGGTTGTAGCGGTCGCTCGCGCGCAACGCATTGACGACGGTCCGACGGGCGAGCATTTCGCGGCGGATGCCACGAAACAAGGCAAAGAAGGTTGCGCTTGCCATCGCAAGGGTCATCAGCAGCGACATCAGTGTGGTGTGCCGCACTGCCGCGGTCACCGATTCGCGCGCCGCGAGCAGCCGGACTTCCTCGGCGTCCATGACCTCGACGAGCGTGCGCACGGTTGCCGCCGGCTGGCGGCCCAAATCGATCATGGCCCGTGCGGCGGCCACGCCGAATGTGGAATAGGCGACGTACGCATCCTGCATCTCGGTGAGACGGGCGCCGACGGCACTGCGCAGGGCGGCCAAGTTCTGGATTTGCCGTGGGTTGTCCCGGGTCAACCTGCCGAGTTCCGTGAGTCTGGCGGGGATGCCCCCGACGACGGCGAGGTATTCGTCGCGGTGCACGGTATTCGACGTCAACAGATAGTCGCGCAACGTCACTTCCGCCACGGCGACCGAACCGTTCAATGTCGCGAGCGCCGCGCGGACGTCCTGGGTGTGGGCCACCCATTGGACGGAATCGGCGAACTGCACGGTCGCGCGATACGTGTAAGCGCCGCCGACGAGGAGAAACGACAGGGCGACGACGAAGCCGCCCAGCACCTTGAGTTCGATGGCGGCGAGCGAGCGGAACCCCTTCTCGATGCGGCGACCGGCGACGCGGGGCTGGAGCAATATGCCTGTGCCCAGGGCCGCCAAGCAGCAGGCGGTGTTGAAGGCGACGGGCGGCAGCAGCCGGTCAGTGATGATTTCCACCGAATTCCACAGATAACCGAGCAGCGATACCAAGCCGATTAGCGCGGTGCAGCCCGCGCCCCAGCGTACGATGCCCTGCAGGTGTCGGTCCGGCATGCTGGCCAGAGCGGCGCCCACGGCAGCCAGCCCCGCCGCGCTGACCGGCGACATGCGACCGGGAAAGAGGTTGTAGGCCACATCCTTGTCTTGAACGATGGCTTCATCGATGCGAAGGTCCAAGCCGAAGAAGTACTCCGCCAGTGTGGCAAGCGCCAGGGTTACCACCGCCAGGCCCAGGGCTTGGCCCACGCGCTGGCGCCGGCCGGCGGCAGCGCCCGCGAGAAGAGACAGCGCGACGCCGCACGCCACCAGGGCAAGCGCGGTGTTCACTTTCATCTGAACGGCGCCTGGGATGAAGCTCTTCAACACCGGAATGTCCAGGATGCAACCGGCCAGGGCGGTCGAGCCCGACAGCACGGTGAGGGTGGCTGCCAATTGGGCGGGCGCTGCACGATAGCCCGGCGGTGAGCCTGTGTGTGGCATTGCTACAATGTCAGTCCGTTGTGTCGTCGGCTCATTGTGTGCTGCTAAAGATCTCCACTGCGATGCAATATGCCGCTACTGTGACGCGACACGCGAAGCTCTGAAGTTTGGAGATCACCCTGTGCAAAACAACGTGCATGAGCAAATGGCCGAGTTGAGGCGCGGCGCCGTGGAAATCATCCAGGAAGCCGATCTGGAAAAGCGCCTCGCGCGAGACCTTCCGCTGCGCGTGAAGGCGGGCTTCGATCCGACCGCTCCGGATCTGCACCTCGGACATACGGTGTTGATCAACAAACTGCGTCAATTCCAATGCTTCGGCCACCAGGTCATTTTCCTGATCGGCGATTTCACCGCGATGATCGGCGACCCGACGGGAAAGAATGCGACGCGACCGCGGCTGAACGCCGCCGAGATCGCGGTCAATGCGCAGAGCTACACCGAGCAGATATTCAAGATACTGGATCGGGAACGGACGCAGGTCGCGTTCAATTCGACGTGGTTTGGTGCACTGGGGGCGGCCGGCCTCATCGAACTTGCCGCCCGGCACACCGTGGCACGCATGCTGGAGCGCGATGATTTCGAGAAGCGGTACAAGAGCGGGCAACCCATCGCCATCCATGAGTTTCTATATCCGCTCGTGCAGGGCTACGACTCGGTCGCCTTGCGCGCCGACGTCGAGCTGGGCGGCACCGATCAGAAATTCAATCTGTTGGTGGGCCGGCAGATGCAGGAAAGCTACGGTCAGGCGCCGCAGATCGTCCTCACCACCCCATTGCTCGAGGGTCTGGACGGAGTGCAGAAAATGTCGAAATCCCTGGGCAACTACGTGGGAATCCACGACCCACCGGAGCTCATGTTCGGCAAGCTCATGTCCATCTCGGACCCGCTCATGTGGCGATATTTCGAGCTCCTGAGTTTTCGTGCCCTGGCCGACGTCGCTGCTCTGCGGCTGGCCGTCGCGGACGGCCGAAACCCGCGTGACGTCAAATTCGAACTGGCGCGGGAGATCGTCGCGCGCTTTCATTCCAGCGCCGCGGCGGAACGCGCGCAAATTGACTTCACCGCACGGTTTCAGCAGGGCGCGATACCGGAAGACCTGGTCGAGCGGGTGATCGAGATCGAAGGCCCGAGTCTGCGGCTGACCGCCTTGCTCAAAGCGCTCGGCCTGGTCTCGAGCACATCGGAGGGGGGGCGCAAGATCGACGAAGGCGCAGTGCGCATCGATCAACAAAAAATAAGCGACAAAGGTCACCAAATCGCGGCGGGCGACGCCTGTGTGGTGGCGGTGGGCAGGCGGGCCTACGCCAAAGTCAAAGTCGTCCGCAAGTGATCGGTTTACCGCCCTTGTCATCGGGGACGGTTGACAGGCGGGAACCCGCGGCTATACTGCGCGCCCTTCCAAGTGAAAGGCGAGTTTCGAGACGAACCGGACATTGACGGTTAACGAAATTCGGCTATACTTGAAAGTCTTTCCCTGGACCTTTGTCGTCCCGGGTATTTTTTAAAAATTCGAACAGGTAACTTGTGTGGGGACTCGCGTCATATGCCTTTGGTGCAATTGATGATGAGTTCCAAACGACCAGTTGTTCATTCGTGCATCACTGCATTCATGAACAGATGAGAGTTTCGGATCTCGATTGCTTCAGTGACTAAGTGTTATTAACTGAAGAGTTTGATCCTGGCTCAGATTGAACGCTGGCGGCGTGCCTAACACATGCAAGTCGAGCGGTAACAGGTGTAGCAATACATGCTGACGAGCGGCGAACGGGTGAGTAATGCTTTGGAATCTTCCCAGTAGTGGGGAATAACCAGTCGAAAGATTGGCTAATACCGCATACGTCTGAAAAGGGAAAGCGGGGGCTCGTAAGACCTCGCGCTATTGGATGAGCCAAAGTCGGATTAGCTAGTTGGTGGGGTAATGGCCTACCAAGGCGACAATCCGTAGCTGGTCTGAGAGGACGACCAGCCACACCGGAACTGAGACACGGTCCGGACTCCTACGGGAGGCAGCAGTGGGGAATATTGGACAATGGGGGAAACCCTGATCCAGCGACGCCGCGTGTGTGAAGAAGGCCTGCGGGTTGTAAAGCACTTTTAGTGGGGACAAAAAGCCATGGACTAATACTCTGTGGTCTTGATTTAACCCAAAGAAAAAGCACCGGCTAACTCTGTGCCAGCAGCCGCGGTAATACAGAGGGTGCGAGCGTTAATCGGAATTACTGGGCGTAAAGCGCGCGTAGACGGTTTTGTAAGTCAGATGTGAAATCCCTGGGCTCAACCTGGGAACTGCATTTGATACTGCATGGCTAGAGTATCGAAGAGGGAAGTGGAATTTCCGGTGTAGCGGTGAAATGCGTAGATATCGGAAGGAACACCAGTGGCGAAAGCGACTTCCTGGTCGAATACTGACGTTCATGTGCGAAAGCGTGGGGAGCAAACAGGATTAGATACCCTGGTAGTCCACGCCATAAACGATGACAACTAGATGTTGGGAGGGTCTGCCTCTCGGTGTCGCAGCTAACGCGTTAAGTTGTCCGCCTGGGGAGTACGGCCGCAAGGTTGAAACTCAAAGGAATTGACGGGGACCCGCACAAGCGGTGGAGCATGTGGTTTAATTCGATGCAACGCGAAGAACCTTAC
>CAZZVN010000054.1:0-27986 GCA_964657625.1 uncultured Steroidobacteraceae bacterium | reverse complement strand
TCTGCTGCAGCTCCTCGGCATGCTCGCGTTTGTAGCGCAACCAGTTCTCGACGGCGCGCTCAGGGGTGTTCTGCTGCAGCTCCTCGGCATGCTCGCGTTTGTAGCGCAACCAGTTCTCGACGGCTTGGTTGGGACTGGCCGCGGGGGATGCAGGTTGCGGCGCCGGGCGCTCCGCCGCCGCCCTGCGCTCTGCGCGTGCCGCCACCCGTGCCGCGTGCTCGGCGCGCATTCGTTCGGCGACGAAGCTGCGCTGGCCGTGGCGCTCCATCTCGAAGGCCGCCTTCGGGATGTGCGGCTGCGGCTCGCGATCGATGCCCTGTGCGGCCAGGCTGCGATGATCGATGCGCGCCTCGATGTGGGCAGCACGCAACGCCTCGTTGGTGACCGTGGCCCAGCGCTCCCGCGCCTGCAGCAGTTCGTAGAGGCCGGGCTGCAGACCGGCCTCCCGGCGCCTGAAGTCGTGCATCTCCAGCGTGGTCTTTGCCGTCAGACCGCGCTCCGTCACCTCGCGCGTGGTCGCGAGCAGATGGGCGTGAAAGTTGCGCGGATCGCTGCCCGGATGATCACGCGCGGCATGCACGGCCAGGTCGACGGCGAAGCCATAGCGTTCGGTCAGCTCCTGCGAAAAACTGCGCGCCAGGTCGACACGCCGGTCGGCCGACAGTTCGACGGGCAGCGCGACCAGAAATTCGCGGGCCACCCGCGAGTTGCCGCGCAGCTCGGCGTGTTCCGCCGCATTCCACAGGTTCTCGCGGTCGAGCGCCCAGTCCATGTTCGCACCCGAATACCTCGCGGGCAGCACGATTTCCTTGTGCAGCACATCTTGTCGCGCCGAGTGATCGTAGGTCCGGCCGCTGCGCTCGTCGTGCAGTCGCTCGCCCGATCGATAGGCCGCTGCGCGCACGGCGCTGCTGCCACCGGACCGGCCCAGGGACTTGACGTTGAAGAAATAAATCGCCATGGCGTCACGACGCCGCGAGGAACTCGAGCGCGGGCGGGAGCTCCGCGTGACCGCCGGCCCGCACCTGCAACGCCCTCGCCACGGGGGCAAAGCGGATGGCCGCCGCGGCTTGCCGCGTGAGCGGCATGAAGGCTGCCTCGGGCTCGCAGTACAGGTCGTAATCCTCGAATGGCGCGGCGCAGGATCCGCAGTGATTTGCCCAGCAGAGGTCCCCGGTCTCGCAGTTGACGCTACGCCGGTAGCCCTCGCACGACGCCTGCATCGCCCGTGCGACGTGGTCCGGCAGCGCCTCGACGTGGAACAGGAATGCGTCCTGTGCCATCCGGCTCCAGCAGCCGTCGTCCGAGGGTTCGAATGGCTCATTGTCCGCATCCACCGCTTCGTGGCCGGGCGGCATGCACAGCGCGATCACCGGCGTCTCCCGGGTACAGTGCGGGCAGACGACGAGCGCGCTGACAATCGCATAGCAAGGCGCCCGGAAATTGCCGTCCACCGGGGCGTCGGACGATGCCATGAGGTTCTCCACTGTCAAAAGAGCGGCCCGGCGGCACGCGCGCGTGCGCGCAAGGACACGCGCAGCCATGCGGGAGAGGACGCCGCCTTGAAATAACCGCGCAGGTCCGCGAGCTGTTCCAACTCCGACGGCATGACCGCAGCCTCGGTCACCTGCTGTTCGCTCACGTTCTTCGAGCGTCGTGCACCCTGCGCCGACAGGGCGCCCATGCGATCGCGGCCGCGCGAGGTCTGACGCCGCACTACTTCCCGTTCTCCGATCAGTCGCGAGGCGAATTGCGCCGTGCCGCCGTTCTCACTGGCCGAGCAGCGCAGGATGAGCGTGTTGCCGCAGTTCTCCACGATGGTCTGGGCGTCGCCCGGGCCATAGATTGCCGACACCTGACCGATGGATTGGAAACCTAGGACGCACCGTCCGCCAAATTTGCGCAGGCGCGCCAGCGCGTCCTTGAGTCCCTCGATGGTGCCGAGCGCGTCGAGTTCGTCGATCACGAACCAGAGACGTTGATCGCAGTCCTGCGTGCCGTTCATGGCCTCGAAAAACGCGATGCGCAGCCAGGTCGCGATCATCGCGCGCAGCGCTGCGATCTGCCCCGCCTGGTAGGGCATGAACAAGGAACCGGTGCCGCTGCGCACCCAGGCGCGGATGGAGAGCGGCGACGCGCGTTGCGAATGCACGTGTTCGAAGGCCGCCATGGCAGAGACGGCCACCGACCGGATCGAACCGAGCATGCGTGCGTTATCAGGTTCGAGGAACGGTTGCGCGGGGGTGTTCTGTACCACGTCGCGCAGTTCCGCCGCGGCTGCCTGCGACAGCAACCGCCACAGCTCGCCGGCATCCTCACCCGCAGTCCGGCAATGCCGGATCAAGGCCGCCAGGAACACGCGGGCATACAGCCGCCACTCGTTCGCCGAGACGTCCGGACTGGAGGCGATCAGTCCGGCCGCCAGTTGTTCGACATCGTGGGAGCGATCGATTTCCCCGAACAAATCCCAGCGGGCGGAGTGCCGCGCAAAGGGGTTGAGCACGAGGTCGCCGCGGTAGCGGTTGAAGAAGCGCGTCAGATACCCGCCGTCGGGATCGGCGAACACGGCGCGGTCCCCACGCCTGAGGGCGGCACCGAGCAACTCCTGAATGGCGGTCGACTTCCCCGTGCCGGTGGTGCCGATGAGCTTGAAATGCTTCGTCTCATCACGTGGCGCGACAGGGACGCCCGCCAACGTCAGGCGCCCGGACTCGCCGCCGCGCGCGTTGCCATGACGACGGCGGCGTCCCGCGTCCTGCAGCCGCACGCCGCGACGGTACTCATCCGGCGACGGCCGCCGTCGCGCCACGACCAGCGCCGTGACCGCCAGCACCACGACGGCGAGGAGCAGGCCTGCGACCGGCGGGCCGGCATGGCCTGCGTGCAACGCGGCCGGCAGGGCGCCCCCGTTCAAGGAGTTCTCTCCTTCACCACCCGATAGTCGGCGTTCGGTCCATAGCCGGGCGCGGCGGTGTCGACGCGTACGCAGAGCTTCAGGTCGGCGCCGCACGAACGCCAGTCGACACGTGCACCGCGTCGCTCCAGGCGCGCGAGGGCCGCGGTGAGCGCGTCGCGCTGCAGCTGCAACCGGGCTATCTCCGCCGTCGAGGGCAGCACCCAGCGCACGATGGCGGTCGGGATGGCCGTGCAGAGCAGGGCCACCACGACGCAGCCCGCGATGCTGTGCAGATTCGCCGAACGCTTCAGTGTCTGCAGGGCGCGCGCCGCACGCTGGGTTTCGGCGCTCATCTCCCGCAGCTCTTCGATCAGCGTGCGGCGGATTTCCTCGCGCACCACACCGTCGATGTCGCGGGTGTGCGCCGTGAGCCGTTCGAGATGCGTGGCGGCGAGCGCCTGATGCGCTTGCGCGCTCTCCATCATCAGACCGAGCTTCAGGGTCTGCTCGTCGATGACGGGAAGCCGCTCGGCGGGGTCGGTTCTCATGCGGACATCCCGTGCGCCGCCGACGTCCCGTACGCCGCGCCCGCCGCGTGCTTGCGCGCCGGGTCGTACCAGATTTCTTTGATGAAGCGTTCGTGACCCTCGACCCCGAACTGGATCACCACGTCGATGAGCAGATACAACAGGCCCTTGATGTCGGCGCGCGACAGATCGCGGCCGCTCTGATTCTGCTTCACCAGCAGCACCAGCTGCTCGAACGCCAGTTCCGCGCTCGCGGCATGCACGCTGGTGATCGAGCCGGGATGTCCCGAATTGACGTTGCGCAGATAATCGAAGGCTTCCTCGGCGCGCAGTTCCGCGAGCAGGATGCGGTCGGGCTTCATGCGCAGACACGACTCCAGCAGCTGCCTGGGCGTGACCCGCGCGACGCCCTTGTCGTCCTTCGAATAGAACAGCCGCACATGATTGGGATGGCGGTCGAGGTTCAGCTCCTGAGCGTCCTCGATGGTGATCAGCCGCTCGCTGCTCGGGATCTCGCGGATCAATGCCTTGGTCCAGGTGGTCTTGCCCGAACCCGTCGGTCCTGACACGAGGATGTTCTTGCGGCCGAGCACGGCGCAGCGCATGAAGGCTTCGTACGCGCCGCCCGACAACAGCGCCATCAGCTCGCACTCCGTCTCGTCGAGCTGCCCCGCTGCACGGCGTGCCTTGCGGAAGATCCCGCGCTGTGCCAGCTCCTCGATGCTCCAGACCGAATCCGCCGGCCGGCGGATGGAGATCGCCACGCACCCGGGCGAGGTCGCGGGCGGCAGCACGATCTGCACCCGTTCGCCCGACGGCAGCGCCGCCGACAACAGCGGCGAGGCGGCATCGATGCGCTGCTGCGCTGAGTTCGCCACCAGTTTCGCGAAGCGCCCGCACCACTCGTAATCGGCGAACGGCAGGGGTTCGCGGCGCCAACCGGCAGACGTCTCCAGAAAGGCTTCGTGCGGTCGGTTGATGCACAGCTCCATGACATCGCGGTCCGCGAGCAGCGGCCGCAGGGCGCGCAGCGTGAGTGCGAGCGCCGACAGGCTGCCCGGCGGGCTAGCGTTCGACATGGACCGACCGCAGTTCGTAGACCGACCTGAAATCCAGATCACGTGCCACCAGCACCTGGATGCGGTCGCCGTTGCGCTTGACGACGGTGGGGGCGACGTTCACGGTATTTTTCAAGATTTCCGTGAGCACGTTTTGACTCGACGAGGGATTGATGGTGATGGAGCCCGTGCTGCTGCGGGAGTTCTGGCTCACGGCATTGACGACGCCGTCGATCACGGACACCAGCAGCGCCGCGCCGAAGCGTTCCCAGAAGTGACGATCCACGTCGCCCGGCAGGCCGGCGCGGCCCAGTTCGTCCGCGCCGGGCGAGGCCAGCGGAACGATCACGCCCGCTGGTGTGCGGGCCTCGGACCACAGCACGAACACCCGCGCGGCACCTTGCTGCACCTGCCCGCGGGTCTCCCCGACCAGCTTGGTGCCGCGCTCCAGGAGCACCACCTTGCCGTCGACGCCGAATGCATCGGTGGCCATGATGCAGGTGGTCATACCCGGCAGCGTCGAGTCGATGGCGGTCTCCAGGGTGCAATCGATGAACGCGCCCTTGGGCAGCAGCAGGCGCTGCGCCGGCAGGACCTGCGCTTTCACCGCCGTCGTCATGCTTGGATACGACCGCGCCGCGAGATCGCCCGCCTCTGCAGGACCGTTCGGCGAGCCGCCGCGCGGCGGATCGCCTGCCGCATCGACGTCTCGCGTCGCGCCCGCGACGCTGCCGGCCGGGGCGAACACGGCACCCGACAAGGCACGCTCCAAAGCGAGTTCCGCCGGCGATTTTGGCGGCGGCCCTGCCGTCGGATAGGCGGACGCGGTCGTCAACGGCACCTCGGCCAGCACGGTGGGCGGTACCGTGAGAGGGTTTACCGCGGGGTCCTGCGCTGCCGGAGTGTCGATCCGGCCGAGCCCCGGCAGCGGCAGGTCGTTCTGCGCGCGCAGGCTCGAGGCTGCCTGCGCGCTCCGTCGTGCCTGCGGCTGACGCATGAGGGCATTCGCGTAATACCAGGTGAGGGAGCCCAAGCCGAGCACGCTCATGAGCCCGATGGCGAGCGCGTTGCTGACCCGCGACTGCACGTTCAGCGCCCGCACGACGGGACTGACGTCGCGCTCGCCCTGCAGCGGCGGCGGTCCCGCGGGAGGTGCCTCGTTCATGGCACCACCTCCTGTACGCGGCGCTCCACCTGCGGCGCCACCGTCCCCGAGTCCAGCCGCACGCCACCGCCCGAGAAACCCTGGTTGACGATGCATCCCGTCAGACGGCCGCGGCGGACGAGGAACTGACGTGCAACGCGGTGCACGACGACGTCGCCCTCCTCCATGCTGTAATTGAGCAACGACTCGCTGGCGTCCTCGTTGCGCACGAACAGCGCCGGCAGATCGGCGTTGGCGGCGAACCGCAGCCGGGTGTGCACTCCGTCGTCGGCGGCGAACACAGGGCGCAACACCGCGCTGCCGCAATACCAGTAGTCGAGGTTTTGCCGCCGGCCGGCCGCCGCCTGCTGCAGATCCGCCTCGATGCGCCCCGCGCTCGCCGCCGCGCTCGGTACGGGCGGGTAGATGAAGCGCAGGGCGAAGATGACGTCGCGGGCGTCGGCGCCCGGCGGCCGGCTTCCGGCAACATAGCTGAACTGGTAGTGGCGCCGGTTGGTGAGCACCGTCAGATTCGTCGCGACCTTTGCCGCCTTTGGCTTCAAGAAAAGGTGGTTGTCCTGGGCAAAGAAGGACACCGCTTCGAGGTCGCCGGCGCCGAGTCCGACGAAGCTCTCGCCCGGTTCGAACTCGAGGTCGATCTGGTAGCCGGCGAAACCTTTGAGCCGGTAGATCTGTTCCACGTCGTAGGCGGTGCTGCGGACACGCGGGTCCGCGAGACCGGCCGTCGGTACGATTTCGGCGTGCGCCGGCAAAAACCACGCCGCGGCCGCCAGCGCGGCAGTCGACAGTGCGGCCTGTGCGGCGTGCGCGGCCAGCACGGGGAGGCGGCGCACGCAGGGGTCCGGGCAACGCCTAGCGCTCATGACGCGCCTCGCGCACCGGCGGCTCCGCCACCGCTTCCGGCTCCGTCTTGAAATCGATGACCTTGAAACCCAGCGGATTCCAGCGCCGGGTCTTCGGATCGGTCGCCGGTGCTCCGTAGGCGTACTGCACCGTTGCCGTCCAGTGGCTGTAGCTGTCCTCGGCGCCGCCGCTTGGCCGGGTCGCTTTCACGTAACGCACCTGTGCGAGATCGCCGAGACCGCTGGCACGGGTGAAGAAGCTCACCGACTCCACGTGCACCCGTACCGTGCTGCCGTCCTTGTGAACGTTGAGCGGCGACGCCGGATTGGTGACGGTCCACAGCGCGTACCAGGCCTGGTTGCGCAGCGCCGAATGGAACGAGCCACATTCCTCGTAGTCGCTTTCCGCGGTCGCGAAATTGAAGCGCTCGCAGACCGTCAGATAGTGCGTGAGGAAATAGCGGGTGATGGTCTCATCGGCGGTGGCGGTTCCCACGTAGACCGGCACCACGTCGACGACGCCGCTGGTGTTGTCCACGCGTACCACGAAAGGCTCCACCACTTTCAACGGCAAGAGCGCTCCCAAGGCGACCGCAGCCGCCGTGGCGCAGGTCCAGCCCGCCGCCGCCACCCACCACGCGGCGCGTGTCACACGGCGGGCCTGTGCGAAGCGGTCCGCGTCCCAGGACTGTGCCTCGTCAAGATACTCCCGCAACAGCGGCGGGCTGTTCATGGTGTCCCCGGGGTCGCCGCCCCCGGAGCGGTGCCGACAACCGGCGCCGCCTTCGCTGCCGGATTGATCGGCTGCAGATGCTGGTCGCAGCGCACACCGGGCGCCGCGCAGGCCGACAGAAACAAACCCAAACACAACGATACGCGCATGGTCCCTCCTTGACCGCCGTCAGCGGCGATTGCGTCTCCAATCCTGCCCACGCGTCGCCGCCCGACGCACCGCCTGCGTGGTGCCGCGCAACGCGTCGCCGGCCATCCGCCCGGCCTGCAAAGCCCGCACGGCGCCATAGGCGATCGCCGGGCCGGCCGCGCCCCGGCCGGTCTGCAAACCCCGCTGCAGCGTGCGACTCACGAGGCCGTACGAACTCAAGGCCACCCCGCCCGCAAGTCCGGCGGCGATGGGCATCACCTGACGCAGCACGAGAAAGACCAGCGTCGCGACCAGCATCATGTGCAGTGCATCCACGGTCACGATGGCGGCGCCGCGGTCGGCCGTCTGCGCGGCATAGGACTGCACGATCTGCAGCAGCAGGGCCGCGATCATCACGGTCAGCACCGTGATCAGTCCGTAATTGGCGAGCTGCGCGATCCACGCCGTGAAGAAACGCTTGGTGGATTCGAACAACAACGAGACGATGAACAGCGGTCCGAGCGCGAGCAGCACCGCGAGCGCGATGCTCGACAGGGCGAGCAGGAACATGGCGTAGACACACAGCACGCCCATCAGGCACCACACCATCGCCCCGGCGATGTAGTAGCCGAAGTCGCCGTTCATGACGCCGCCCTTGTCCCATAGGTTGCCGGCCACCAGGCCGCCGCGATCCCAGATGACGTCGATGGTCGACACCGGATCGTTCGTGCCGATGACGGCGGCCGCCAGTTGTGCGGGTGCCTGATAGAACGTGTCGACGATGAGTTCGTTGTAGAGCCACAACCGCAACGATGCGCCGAGCACGAGCGCGAGCACGGCGATGCGTTTCAGGCCAGTGAGCACGGGCTCCTGGATCTTGCCGGTCAGGTGCAGGTACCCCCAGGTCATCACGTAGGTCACCGACACCGCGACCACCGCCGGTTCGAGCACCGACGCCAGCCGCGCCGTGTTCTCGCCGATGTAGGCCAGAAGCTGGCCGTCGAGCCACTGCCTGAACGTCGCGAAGAATCCCATGCGCGCTCCCCGTCTCAAGGTGTGGGTTGAAAACGGGTTTCGAAGCGGCCGTGGCCGGCGATGGCCTGCTCGCGCTGACGTTGCCGGTCGACCGCGCCCTGCGCCTGGGTCGCCTGATACAGCACCTGAAGCTTGGTCTGCTCGTTCTGCAGCAGTGCAACTTCGGCACAGATCCGGGCCTGCAGCTCCAGGATGGCCTTCTGATCGCCGGCACTGGAGATGGCGTCGACCAAAGACTGCAGGGTCGCGAACCGGCCGCTCGCGTTGGCGAGCGCTTCCTGCGCCACCGATTGCTGCAGGGCATTCGTCTGGCGGGCTGCAACCACCTGGTTGCGGTCGGCGGTGGACAAGGTTGCCAGGCGCTCCGTCGACAGCACGGCATTGTTCGACAGCGCGCTGCGCACGTCGGCGGCAAGCTGTGTGTATGCGGAGCCGCCACCCTGCATGACGCTGTTGAGCTGCGTCGAATCGCCCGGCAGATAATTACGCACGACGCCGTTCAGCAGCAGTGCCATGCCGCGACTGCCGGTCATCGAGCTCAACGTCGTGCGCGCTTGCTGCAGCTGGTCGCGCGCGGTTTGAATTTGTCGCTCCATGTCCTGCACCTGTTTGACGAGTTGCACGAGCGCGGGTGAATCGATGACCGCCCACTGCGCCCGTGCACAAGGACTCACGGCGAGCGCCGCCAGCGTGACGACCAATCCTGAAACGGTGTGGTTCATACGATCGACTCCCGATGCGGGCCGTGCGCCGCGAGGAACCGCGGCAGCCAGTGCTGAGGGTGCGGCCCGGTCGCCATGAGTTCACTCAGCGCGTCGATGCCCCCGGCCCGCCCCGACATCACCGCGAGTTCGGCATCGAAACCCTTCAGGTCGAGCTGGCATACCACGCTGTGATGAGCCTGCTTGACGAGAAACGTTCGCGAGCCGGGTGCCAGCTCGTTTTTCAGCAGACGAAATTCGCGCTCGGTCAGGCCGAACCCTTCCGTGTACTCGCGTCGATCCGCGTCGGCGTTCGGGAAGAACACCTTGGTCGGTGTCTGTTCGACCAAGGTGCGGCTGATCGGGCTGTCGAGGACATCGCTCGCGCTCTGCGTCGCCAGGCACATGACGCCGTTGAGCTTGCGCCAGGTCTTCGGTCCGTCCTTCGCGAAGTTCTCGAAAGCGGCATCGGCCAGCAGACGCCAGAACTCGTCCATCCAACACACCAGCCGCCGGCCGTCGAGGAGCTGGCGCACCAGATGAAACAAGTAGAGCGTGACGGGCGGTCTTACCAGCGCAAGGTCAAGGAATTCGGTCACGTCGAACCCCATGAGGAACTGTCCGCCGAGCCGGCCCGCCAGGGTGTCGAGCGGGTTGTCGAACACCCAGGCGTAGTCGCCGCCGCAGCCTTCACACCAGCGGGCAAGCCGCGCGTGACAGCCCTCCGGATCGGTGGGGTCGAGAAACTCGATGAGCCGCGACAGGCGACGCTGCGATGCCTCGAGCGAGAGCGTACCGTGCAGGGCCTGATCCAGATCGGCCTGGGCGCGCGGCGCGATGCCGCCGGCCGGTGCGCCGCGCTCCGCGGCACACAAGGCCCGCAGCCAGCCCTTCAGAAACTCGAGGTTCGCCGGCGTCACCGGCAGCTGCAGCGGATTGAAGCCGGTAGGCAGGCCGCTCTTGAGGGGCAGATATGCGCCGCCCAGGGCGCTCACCAGAATGTCGAGTCCCCGGTCCTTGTCGAAGATCACCTGCGTCGCCCCCTGCCGCGTCAACAGGGTGATCAGAAAAGCGATGAACACCGTTTTTCCGGAGCCCGTCGGTCCGCAGATGAGGGTGTGCCCGGTGTCCTTGCGGCTGCCGCCGTCCGCATCGAACGGGTCGCTCGCATGCAATGAGAAGTAATAGGGTGAACGTGCCGACGTGACCAATACGGCGAGCGCATCGCCCCAATGATTGCCACGCGCACGACCCAGTGGATAATTATGGAAGGGCGCCATCGCGGCGAGGTTGCGCGAGGTGATGGGTGCCTTGCGTGGCCGCAGGGCGAAGTGCCCGGGCAGCTGCGCCCAGAACGCCGCCTCGAGGGCGAGATCCTCGCGTGCCACCAACATGCCCGTGTCGGCGAGCAGGCTGCGTGCCAGCGCCACCTGATCGTTGAGCCCCTTCAGCGGGCTTGCATCGTTGGATGCTGCGCGCTGCGGTCCGGGCTCCGCAATGATCTGCAGCGAGAAATGGTGGTCGCCCATGACGAACTCGTTGCTGGTGAGCGCATCGAGGGCCTGTTCGAGCTCCGCCGCCTGCGATATCGCGAAGTCGCCGGCATTGGCCATGCGATTGCACTGCCGCTGCAGCAACGCCTGGGCGGCGGGCTTGCTCAGGAAACCGAAGGACTGGGTCAACACGAACGTCAACGGCGCCGAGAGCAGCCGGTCGTACATGCCGACCACCGTCGGGGTGGGATACTCTTTGATGCCGAGCATGGCGCCCACGCGCGTATCGGTGGGCGAGCGGTATTCGATGGATTCGGTGCCGAAAAACAGCCGCCCGCCCGCGAGCATGTGATTGAGCCCGAGGCGCTGCAGCGGCATGCGCTGCCACTCGCCGTTGACGAGCAGCCCGAGATACTCGAGCAGCGACGAGCACCACACCGCGCCATGCCGGTAGCAGCCCAGCAATTCCGGCTCGTAACGGTCCAACGATGCCGACATCGTCTGGGACAGCTTCTCGCACGCATCCAAGGCGTCCGTCATATCCTGGCGCGAGCCGTCACGATGCGAGCGTCGCAATACACGGGCGGCGAGCCCGCTGGTCACGCCGACCGCCGGCCGGTAGATCACGCTCAAGTACAGCTCGTTCTGCATCAACGTCTCACCGCAACAACGCTCGCGGTAGCGGCGATGCAGGTGCTCCGCGAAGCTGCACGCAGCGGCGGAACGTACCGGCGGTTCGGACTGCGCGTCCAGGCAGGCGCGGCGCCTTATCACGTGCGTCCACAGCGCCACGCCGGGACTGGCGATGTTGCGCCAGAGAATGTTGAGCCGCTCGTGCCAGTTGTTCAGCGCCTCGTCGTCATTGCTCTCGAAACTCGCGCCTCCCAGCCGGAACGCCTGCACGAAATCCCCCGCCTCCGTCGTCACGACGTGCGGCGCGATATGCGCCCGGTAGGGGATTCGCTGCGCCGTGGTCAGCTCACGCGCCAGCGCGCGGACGCGCTTCGAGCCGCGCATCTATACGCCCTCCGCACGGCGCCGACCGGAATGGCCCGGCAGATCGAGCACCAGCGGCGAGTAGCTGCTCGACTTCCACACTCGAAGGTTGGCCATCGCCGCCGGCAGCCGGGTACGCGCGTAGATCAGGACCAGATCGAAGAAGCGCGCATCGCGTGCACACAACAACGCGCATACGCCATGGATGGGCGCCGCCATGAGCAGTATCAACAGGTTCTTGGTCAACAAGAATCCCTCCATGGTGAACACCATGTTGAACAGCAGCGCCGAGTAGGTGACGCCCCAGCGCATCGGCGGCCGGGTGGCGCCGACGAACAGGGGATCGGCGGCGAGACCGTCCTGGGCGGCTTGCTGCATGTGCCTAGACCCCGAACATGCCGCGGACCCAGGTCACGATCTGCGGTGCGCCGAAAGCGATCGCGATGCCCAGGATGGCGCCGATGCACCACCCCCAGGACATGCGGTTCGCCATGGCCATGCCGCCCAGCACCATGACCAGAATGATGGCCACCGGCGTGAGCCAGGCAAGGATGTTGGACTGCAGCGAGGTCGCTCCCGTCATGAATGGCGAGGTCTGGGCCAGGGCGAGCTCGGGCGCGCAGACGGCGACGGCGAGAAGCAGCGAGATCAGGAGACGGAGCAATGCGCCGCGGGACGTACGGGGGTGATGCATGACGGAATTCCTTTTCCGAAAATGTTGACGGGAAGAGTCGGCGCTAGATCTCGGTCTCCACGGAGCCCAGTTCGAGCTCGCGCTCGTCGCGCAGCGCCGCCAGCTCTTCGCGCTTCGCCCGGCCAGGGGCACCGAAGCGAAAATTCTGCACGACGAACGAATGGTCGTATTGTTTCGCGCCGTCCTTGTCGATCCAGTTGTTGCTGCGGATCTGTGCCTGGACGATGAGCTGATCGCCCTTGCGCGCGTTCTTGGCGATGGCCTCGCCCAGGCTTTCGAACGCGACGAACCAGATGCTGGTCGCGACCTCGCGCGCATGGCCGTGCTCGTCTTTTCCAGCGTAGTCGTTGCCGACCAGGCACAGACGTGTGTAGGTGGTGTCGCCCTTCGACTCGAGCTCAGGATTCTTGGCGAGGTTGCCGACGGCGGTGACGGTGAAACTGTTCATGAGGGTCTCCTTGATGATTGAGGCGTGGGGGTTTCATCGCCCACGGGATGCAGTCTGCGAGACCCCACACTCGAATCACACCTCAATAATTCCCGGGATTGCGGAGAAATCACCGCAGTCGCTCTACACCCCCGCCTTGGCAATCTCTGCATAGGCATTTCTGAGCCACACCTTCACCCGCTGGCGCTCGAGCAGCTTGAGGCCGCTGGTGTCCGCGTCACTCTTGTTCGCCACCGCCCAGAAACTCACGCTCGCGCCGTCGATCTTCATCATCGACGCCTCGTGCAGCCGTTTGAGTTCGATGACCACGGCACCGAGCGCGAGCGCGCGGTCTTTCTCGCCGGACTGCTCGAGGAGCCGGAAGTCATCGCCGCGGATCTGATTCAGCACGAGCACATAGTTCAGCCGCGTGCCGTGGCGGTCGAGCAGGCGCTTGAGCAGGTCCACCGAATCCCGGCCCGAGTCCATCACATGCCAGTAGCGGATGTTCAGATCCAGCTCGGGCGCAACTTCCAAGAGCTGTGAATCGTCCATCCACTTGGTCAGACCTTCCTGCGTCTGGGCGGCAAGGTCGACGAGCACCCGGCGCTCCGGGTTCTCGGCGGCCGCTTCGACGATGGCGTCGAGGCTCTCGTAGCTGTCGATGAGCACGGGCGAGGCGAAGCCCGCATAGAACCGCAGCAGCGCACCGTGGGAGCGGTCGGAATCGAAGCCGAGAAACGGCATGGTGTGGTCGATCATGTATTGCGCGAGCAGCCGCGACACCAATGATTTACCGACACCGCCCTTCTCGCCACCGACCAAATGAATGTTCGTCATCGTTGCTCCTGCGTTTGAATGGCGCGTAATCTACCATGCGCACCACTCAACCACAGGCTTCACGCCGAAGCCCGCTCTCAGCGTGTCGGGCGCACCGGACTACGCCGCCCGCCGACACGGTCGCCCCGCCACATGCGAAAACCGCCGAGGAAGGCGTAGTCGTTGCTGCCGAGACGCGCGTCCTTCGGCAGCCGCTTCAACTTTTTTGCGTTGCCGCCGCCGATCACCACGTAGTCCGCCTCGAGGGCGAGGCGCAGCAGGTTCACCACCTGCGTCACGTTGCGGCGCCATTTCTTGCCTCCGATGCGGCGGCGGCCCGCCTCACCCACGTACTCCTCGTAGGTGCGTCCCTTCTTGTACATCAGATGCGCAAGCTCCATCGGCTCGACCACGCCGTCGACGATGAGCGCGCTGCCGAGTCCGGTGCCGAGTCCCAGGAACAACATGCGGCCGCCTTCGTAGCTGCCGATGGCCTGCATGGCAGCATCGTTGACGACACGGGTGGGGCGGCCGAACGCACGGCGAAAGTCGAACCCCACCCAGCCCGCGCCGAGGTTGTGAGGCTCGGTCACGATCTTGCCGTGGATGACGACGCCGGGATAACCGATCGAGACGGCGTCGAACTGCCAGTCGCCGGCGAGCTCATGGACATGGGCGACCATCTGGCGCGCGGTCATGGTTGCACCCGACGCGGTCTGCCGAATTTCCCTGCCCGTCGAAACGCGGACCTTGACGTGGCTCCCGCCGACGTCGACGGCCAGTACATGAAGACGTTTTTGAGATGTCATGGTGGCGTCACGATACCGCAATATGCGCAACTGCGCCCGAAGCCGGATTGACGAGATTGCGCCGCACGCCGATGGCGGTTCCCGCCGCAGCACGCTAGCCTCCGCCGCATCGACTGTCACCGCCCCCGGAGGTTCTAGTGGAAAAGCGTCGTCTCGGCAGATCGGACTTGGAAATCGCCCCGCTGGTGTTCGGCGGCAATGTGTTTGGCTGGACCGTGGACGAAGCCGGCTCCTTCCAGCTGTTGGATGCGTTCGTCGCCGCCGGCGGCAATTGCATCGATACGGCGGACGTGTACTCGCACTGGGCTGCCGGCAACCACGGCGGCGAATCCGAGACCATCATCGGCAGATGGTTGCGGGAGCGCGGCGGACGGGACCGGCTGGTCATTGCGACCAAGGTGGGGATGCCGCTGGCACCGGACAAGAAGGGACTGTCGCGTGGCTACATCATGCAGGCCGCCGACGCTTCTCTGGCACGGCTGCAGACCGACTACATCGATTTGTATCAATCGCACACAGATGATCAGAAGGTGGGGCTCGAGGAAACGCTGGAAGCGTACTCACGCCTGGTGGAACAGGGCAAGGTCCGCGTCATCGGCGCGTCGAACTACGGCGGGACGCGGCTCGCGGACGCGCTGGCGGTCAGCGAGGCACACGGCTGGCCGCGCTACGAATGCCTGCAACCCAACTACAATCTCTACGATCGCGCCGGCTACGAGCGGGACCTGCAGCCGGTGTGTGCAGAACATGGCGTGGGGGTGATCACCTATTACTCGCTGGCCGCCGGCTTTCTGACCGGCAAGTACCGTACCGCCGCCGATTTCAGCAAGAGTGCGCGCGGCGCGCGCATGGACAACCGGCTGAACGAGCGGGGCTTGCGCATCCTCGCGGCACTCGACGAGGTGGCGAAAAACACGACATCGACCCCGGCGGTGGTGGCGCTCGCGTGGCTCATGGCCCGCCCCACGATCACGGCGCCGATTGCGAGTGCCACCAGCCTTGCGCAGCTCGCAGAGTTGCTGCGGGCGACGCAGCTGCACCTGGACCCCGCGGCGCTCGAACGTCTCGATGTGGCGAGCGCCTACTGAGCCGGCTCGTCCATGGGCTTACGCTTAAAGCGCTAGGTGCACAGCTCTACGTTCATTGCGTGACATTCACGTTGCATCATGCTCGAAACGAGGATTGCGTCCGAAATATCGAGGTTCGATGTGAATGCGGTTGGCGTCTGCGGAGCGACGCGCTATTGTGCAGGCCGGGCACCGCAGGGGCGTGGGCGACGCTGGTTTATTTATCTTTCGGTCGCGGTCGACACCGTTTCGTCGACGCCCCGCGGATGCCCACCACATGATGGACGGTTTGCCGCCGGGGGCTTCACCGGCGTTGCAAGCCGCGTCCGCTCATCGACGGTCGCGCCGCGTGGCCCGGTGGTTCATGGGCCGCGGCGCCGGCCTGAGATATGGTAGATTCACACCATGCGCTACAGAACCGTATTTGCCATCGCGGCGGTGATCCTCGTCGCGGCTTTTCTCATCATCAACTGGTCGCTGTTTGCAGCGCCCGCGACTTTGAATCTGCTGGTGTCCACGGTGCAGGTTCCGGTGGGCGTCGTCATGCTGGCGTTGTTTGCCGTCATCATTCTCGCACTGACCATCTACGTCGGAATGTGGCAGAGCACGTTCCTGTCCGAGTATCGGCGTCAAACCAAGGAGCTGCAGGCGCAGCGCATTCTCGCCGACAACGCAGAAGCCTCCCGGTTCACCGAACTCGGCACCGTCGTACGGGCGGAGATCGCCCGGCTGGAACTACGGCTGGGCACGTCGCTAGACGGACTGCGCGCCGAGTTCCGTGACGCCGAGAACTCGATCGCGGCCACGCTCGGCGAAATGGATGATCGGATTCAGCGCGGCTCGAGGACCGCGTCGTAATCGGCGCAGAATTCCGCGGTGGCCTCGAAGTGCGGAAACGCTCCGGTCGGATAGGTTTTGAGTTTCCAGTTGGGTCGGTCTGCGACCAGGGTGCTCTGGCGGTAGTCGGTGAAGTCCCCACGCACGCCGTGCGTCATCCAGACGGGCATCTTCAGCTCTTCATACAACGTATGCACGTCCGCGCTGAACAACTGCCCCGATAGAAAATACAGCGGTGCGAGTTCCGCCCCGGGCCGGCGCACGCTCAGCACGTCATAGCGCCACAGCGTCTCATCGATGCGCTCCGAGCCCCAGGTACGCCGCAGGAAGTAGCGGATCACCTTGGGACGCGCAAGACCACGGAACAACAACGGCCCCAGGCCCGACTTGCGCAAAAACGCATACACCTTCGGCGAGCCGCGCTGCGTGCCGCGCGGTTCCCGATAGGTCCCTCGACCGCGAAACCCGGTGGGGCTAACCAGCGCAAGCGTGCGAAACCAGGCAGGCGACTCGACCGCGGCACGCGCCAGAAACTCACAAGACAGGGACAGGGCCAGCGCATCGATGGGCCCGGTCCCCGTGCGGGCGCGAATGGCCGCGACCACCGCCAGCAGCGCGTCGGTCATCAAACGCGGCACATACGCACGCTCGCTGCGGTCCGAGAGACCGAAACCCGGCAGGTCGGGGGCGTATACCTGCCGCGAGCGCGCGTAGTGCTCATAGAGCGGGCGCACCTCGGCCGCCGACGCGGCCGCATTCACGCTGTGAATCAGCAGCAGGGGGGGGCCGTTGCCTGCCACGTACACCGTGACCGGCCCGGCCGCACCGTCGATTTCGAATCGATCACCGGCCAGCGCCGGAGGCAACGTGTTCAAGAAACAAAGACCCCCTTTGGACTGCCGGCGCCAGGCGCCGGATGCGCAGGGTGCACATCGAAGCCGGGCATCATCCGCGGCCGCGTGACGTGAGACCGGTGACGTATCCGAGCGTAGCCGCCAGCAGCACGGCCGTGGCGACCGCGAGCCGCGGATAACCGGTGACGTAGTCATCGACCACGCCTGCGACGTCGCGCAGCCGTGCCAGTACGCTGGCACGCTCATCGCGCGCCGCCCGCCGCATGTCCTCCAATGCCTGCTCGACGCGCCGGCGCGGAGCCGCGACTTGCATACCGTGCTCTTCGCCGAGTTCAGCGAGCAATTCTTCGACATGGACGACCAACTCGTTCAGCGTGTGCGTCGGCATGAGGTTCTCCTGGTGGGGTGCCTAGTCTAACGTCTCTCGGTGCGTCGCGCCCGCCACTGCACCATCGTTCCCGCTACGGCAACGCAGGTCAATGCCAGCGTATAGCCCGCCACCGTGTCAAACAGACCGTAGAATCTCAACGACACGCCGGCAGCCAGCGCAGGCAGGCTGAAGGCCAGGTAGCTCACGACGAAAATGGCGGCAAACAAGCTCGCCCGTTCGTGCGCCTCCGCCAGCGGCGCGAGCATCTGTACGATCGCCGCGAAACCGCAGCCGAAGCCCGCTCCGGCGAGTACCGTCGCCGCGAGGAACAGCACCACAGAATGCGCATACAGAGCTGAACTCAACACCAGTGACCCCCCGGCGATCGCCGCCGTTCCGCCGACGGCCAGGGCGCGCCGGGTGCGCCGGCCGAGCAGCGTGGGTACGACCGCCCCCATCCCGTTGAGCACCGCAATGGCGATCCCGTTGAGCAGCCCGCTGTCGATGTCGAAAACATGCAACAACAACGACGGCACCAGCGAAAGGTACAGGCTGCCGAGCGCCCAGACACTGACCAGTACCGGCAGGCCGCGCTGGAATTCGAGCCTGGCCCGCTCGGGCACCGCCACCTTCGGCACCAGCGATGCCCAGCCGCCCGCTCGCGATGTGACACTCTCCGGGATGAACGCCATGACGACGATTCCCGCCAGAAACAATGCGGCGAGCGTGCCGAACACCAGGCGCACCGGTTGCGACGAATAACGGATGGCGACGCCCGTGAGCAATGCGCCGCAGGCAAGTCCGGCGAGCGGCGACACACTGCCGATCAGCGCGCCGAGACGCTTGTGCGCGGGCGGCGCGATTTCCACGACGGCCGCGGTCATCGCACCGCTCGCCAGGCCGGTCGCCAGCCCCTGGACGATGCGCGCGAACACCAATCCCCCGATGCCTGTGGAGTTCAGGAACAGCAGCATGGCGCCGGCCTCGAGCGCCAGCGCCGCCCACAACACCGGCCGGCGGCCGACGTGGTCAGACAAGGAGCCCGTCACGAGCAGCGCAGCCAGCAGCGCGAGCGCATACACCGCGAAGGCCAGCGTCAGCGATGAAGCCGAAAATCCCCAGGCGCGTTGCAGCAACACGAAGGTAGGCGACGGCGCACTGGCCGCCACGAAAAAGATGAACGGTACGAAGGCGAGCGCCGGGAAGGCGAGACCGGGAGGCAACCGGGAAATCCGACGCGGCGAGGTGAGGAAGCGATCCGCTGACATCGCCCATGATAACGCGCAGCCACGGGCTCGCAGCGACGAGCACCCCCATGGGCCACGCGATCGCGCTCCGGCGGCCCCCCGCCGGAGCACCTCGGCTCAAATCAGCGGGGGGTCCTGATCGCGTGCCGGATGACGATGCTTGGCGATTGCAGCAATGAACGCAGCCGCCCCCGCACCGCCCTCACCCCAGGTCCCGACCAGGAGCCCCTCATCCTCTTCACCGGACGGCAAGGTCGCCGCGATGCCTGCCTTGTCGAGCAGCATCGACGCGGCGCCCAGTGCGAGAATCGTCTTGCAGTGCCGGTACTGGTCCTTGACGAACTCGAGTGAATGTCCATCCTTGGCCAGGGTCTCGACGGCCTCGCTGCCATCGGGCAGCACCAGCGCATCAAACAGTACCGCGGGCGAATTCTCGAGCGTGGCATCCACTTCGAACGTCTCGCCGGTTTCGCTGGACACCGTGCCGAGCCGTCGTCCCAACAACCGCACCACCGCGCCCTCGGCGCTCAAGGCGTCCATGACCTCGGTGAGCGACTCGCCTTCGACACCGTTGCCGACCAGCACGGCGACTTTCCGCGTGGCGATCTTTCCGTCGCCCGGCAGGGCCGTCAACGACAGTGCCGAAGAGGACAGGATCTCCGCCGCAGGTACGGACTCGATGGCGCGTGGCATCGGTGCGGGCAGCTCGATGCCCAACCCTTCCGCCACGCCGAGCGCCAGCGTCTCGGACACGTTGCGCAGCGATGACACCATGCGCTCCCGAATCGCGGGCACGCTCACCTTGCTCAGTTCGAAACGGAACCCAGCAATGAGGTGATTCCTCTCCACGTCGGTCTGGCTCTCGAAGAAAAGCTGCGCCTGACTATAGTGTTCGGCGAATTTTTCCGGCTTGCCGCGCACTTTGTCCACCGGAGCATTGTTCTCCTCGATGGCGCGGGGAAACGAAGCGAAACCGGCCGCACCGGCCTGGAACGGGCAGCCTCCGCCGAGGGAATTCGGTTCGTACGATACCCGGCCGCGGGGAATGGCCTGGCGGTGCAGCCCATCCCGCTGGTTGTTGTGCACGCCCACCAACGGCGCGTTGATGGGAATCTCGTGGAAATTCGGTCCGCCCAACCGTGTGATCTGCGTATCGATGTAAGAGTGTATGCGGCCATGCAGCAAAGGATCGTTGCTGAAGTCGATGCCCGGTACCACGTGTGCGGTGCAAAACGCCACCTGCTCCGTCTCCGCAAAGAAGTTATCGGGATTGCGGTTCAGCACCATGCGGCCGATGGGGGTGACCGGCACCAGTTCCTCCGGAATCAGCTTGGTCGAATCGAGAACGTCGAAACTGAACTTGTCGGCCTGGGCTTCACTGAACGTCTGTACGCCGAACTCCCACTCGGGGTAGTTCCCGGACTCGATCGCCTCCCACAGGTCGCGACGGTGATAATCCGGGTCCGCGCCCATGAGCTTGACCGCTTCGTCCCACACCAGCGAGTGCGTGCCGAGCAGCGGCTTCCAATGAAATTTGCAGAACGTCGACTCGCCTTTCGCATTCACGAACCGAAACGTGTGCACGCCGAAACCCTGCATCATGCGATAGCTGCGTGGGATGCCCCGGTCCGACATCACCCACATCAACATGTGCGTGGACTCGGGCATCAACGAGGCGAAATCCCAGAAAGTGTCGTGCGCCGACGCCGCCTGCGGTATGGCGTTGTGCGGTTCCGGCTTGACGGAGTGGATCAGATCGGGGAACTTGATGGCATCCTGGATGAAGAACACCGGAATGTTGTTGCCGACCAGGTCCCAGTTGCCCTCGTCGGTATAGAACTTGACCGCGAACCCGCGCACGTCGCGCGCCGTGTCGGCGGAGCCGCGCTCGCCGGCCACCGTCGAGAAACGCACGAACACCGGCGTTTTCTTGCCGGCTTCGGCGAACAACGAAGCCGAGGTGAGCCCGGTGAGCGGCTTGTAAGCCTCGAAATAGCCGTGTGCGCCCGAGCCCCGGGCGTGCACGATGCGTTCCGGGATGCGCTCATGATCGAAGTGCGTGATCTTCTCGCGCAGGATGAAATCTTCCAGCAGGGTCGGACCCCGCAAACCCGCCTTGAGCGAGTTCTGATTGTCGGAGATCTTCACGCCCTGGTTCGTGGTCAGCACCTGATCTGCGGAGTTGACGCGAACCCGCTGCAGATTTCCGCCGACGGCCACGGGCGCGAGCGGCGCGGGACCCGTCTTGCCGGTGTCGTTCCGCTCGCTCAACGTTCCGGCGCCCGCGGTTGCCGAGGGCATTTCCGACGTCAGGCCCTCCGCCGGATCGACGGCATTGGCCATGCCGTATTCCTTGGGTTTGCCGAGATTGAACGGCATGCTGGCCGCCAGAAACTGCGCATCCGCGGCATGCTGCGCCAACGCCGTCTCCGCGACGCCATGGGGATGTGACGGGCCTCCCGACGTGGTACCAACCGCGGTCGGACTCTCCACACCATTTTTCTTCGGGCGCGAGGCGCCGGCCGTCTTGGCAGGCCGGGAGGGGGTCTTCTTCATGAGCGTTCCTCTTGGAGGATGAGATGGCGAAATGAACCCGGCCGCAACTTTCGTCGCGTCATCGGATCTGGATGGTTGCAGGGTCTCATGCCGCATCGCGGGAAGATAAGACGGAAAGATCGTCAGCCGATGTAGCATCTCTCCTACCCGCCCAGGTCAGACCCGTTGCCTCTCACACCGTGATGCAATCGGCGCTTCGAAATCACCAAAAATAATATTGGGTCACAGCCGCACCCCTCCTCCGGCTCTACTCTGACGTCGCGATGCATGACGACCCACCGCCACCGCAGAAGAATGCCTCGCGCCCGCGTTGCGGGGCCTGTCGTAGCGACGTCGTCGTGCCTGCGATCACCATGGCGTTCCAGCCCATCATCGACATCGACCGGTACGAGGTCTACGCCTACGAGGCGTTGGTCAGACCGCCCGGCGGGGGAACGGCGGCGCAGATCCTCGATCAGATCACCGACCAAAACCGCTACGCCTTCGACCAGGTGTGCCGGGTGAAGGCCATCGAGCTGGCTGCACGCCTGGAAATGTCCGCGCTGCTCAGCATCAATTTTCTGCCGAACGCGGTGTACCAGCCCGCGGCGTGTCTGCAGAAAACCTTCGAGGCTGCCGAACGCTTCAAATTTCCGCTGCATCACCTCATGTTCGAAGTCACCGAGAATGAGCCCTCGCGCGATGTCGGCCATCTGCAGTCGATCTTCAAGGAATACAAACGCCACGGCATGATCACCGCCATCGACGATTTCGGCGCCGGTCATTCAGGACTCAACATGCTCGCGGACTTCCAGCCAGACGTGATAAAGATCGACATGGCACTCACACGCAACATTCACGCCGATGACATACGTTTCAAAATCGCGCGGGCGATTGCCGGTTTGTGCCGGGACCTCAATGTCTCGGTGGTGGCGGAGGGGGTCGAGACCGTGGCAGAGGCGGTTGCCGTGCACAGCCTGGGAATCCGGTTGTTTCAGGGATTTCTGTTCGCGAAGCCGGTGATCGAGCAGCTGCCGCCGGTGCCGCACGCCGTCATCGATGCGGTGCACGCCGCTGCGGCAGCGGCCGCACTCGACGGCGGTCGGGGCCGCGCCCCTGCCGCGAGTAAAGTCGCCTAGCGAAGAACCGCCGGCGTTATACTGGCGGGATGAACACCGAAACGTTTCCCATCGATCTCTCCCGGCTCGAGCCCCTCAAGCTCGACCCCACCGTCAACGCACTGACCGACGCGCAACGCACTACGCTGAAGAACAACATCCAGCTATGCCGCGACGCCATCGTGTTCTTCACGGCCTACGCCGGCGCGAGGGGATTGTCGGGCCACAGCGGCGGCGCGTACGACACGGTGCCCGAGGTGTTGATCATCCGCGCCTTCATCGACGGCGGCGTCCCCATCGTGCCGGTGTTCTACGACGAAGCGGGCCATCGCGTGGCCACGCAGTATCTGTTGAGTGTCATGAACGGCGCGATGCCGGCCGAGAAGCTGCTGCACTATCGTGAATACGACAGCGGTCTACCGGGGCACCCCGAGAAGCTGCTCACGCCCGGGGTCGAGTTCAGTTCCGGCCGCCTCGGCCATATGTGGGCGTTCTGCAACGGCGTCGCCATCGCCAACCCCGGCAAGGCCGTGATCGTGCTCGGCTCGGACGGCAGTCAGATGGAAGGCGACAATGCCGAGGCGGCGCGGCTCACCGTCGGCAAGCGGCTGAACGTCAAGGTGCTGATCGACGACAACAACGTGACCATTGCCGGGCACCCGCAGGAATACATGGTGGGCTACGACCTCAGCCGGACCCTTTCCGGCTACGGTCTGACCACCGAAACCACCATGGGCGAGGACCTGGACGCGTTGTACGTGGACCTCGCGCGCGTGTTCAGCGACGACATCCCGCACGCTCTCGTCATCAAGCGCCCCATGGCGCCCGGCATCGTCGGCGCGCAGGGCAGCCCCGGCGCGCACGAAGTGTTGAAGGCGGACATCGCGGTGAAATATCTCGAAGGCCGTGGCGGCTACGAACGCGCGATCGAGATGCTCAAGGCCGCGAAGCCCGACAAGAGCCCGCTCAAGTTCCGCGGCTCGAGCGGCGCCGGCAAGAACCGCGACGATTTCGGCAAGATCGTCAACGGACTCCTCGACGACATGAGCGACGCGGAGCGCATGGCCAGCGTGCGGGTGTTCGACAACGACCTCGAGGGCTCCTGCGGCCTGCACCACATCCACAAGAAGCACCCGGAAATCTTTGTCCGCGGCGGCATCATGGAGCGCGGCAATTTCTCCGCGGCGGCGGGATTTGGTTCCAGCCCGGGCAAACAGGGCATCTACGGGACGTTCAGCGCGTTCCTGGAAATGTGCATCAGTGAAGTCACGATGTCACGCCTGAATTTCTCCAACGTGCTCGCGCACTTCAGCCACAGCGGCGTCGACGAAATGGCGGACAACACCTGCCATTTCGGCATCAACAGCATGTATGCGGACGGCGGCGTCACGCCCGGACATGGCGAGGACAAGACACGCCTGTACTTCCCGGTGGATCAGCACCAGTTCGCCGCCTGCGTGAAGACCATCTTCAAGGACCCGGGTCTGCGTTTCGTATTCAGCACGCGCGCACCGGTACCCGACATCCTGGACGAGAGCGGCAAGCCGCTCTACGAGGGCAAGTCCTTCGAGCCCGGCAAGGACTACGTGGTCCGTCAGGCGCCGGCGGGCGGCGGCTACGTGGTCGCCTTCGGCGAGACCGTGTACCGCGCGCTCGACGCCGTCATCCGGCTCGGAGACGAGGGCGTCAAGGTGGGTCTGATCAACAAGCCCACGTTGAACGTGGTGGATCACGACATGATGAAAACGCTGGCCGCCGCGCCGTTCGTGCTGGTGGCCGAGGGCTTCAACGTCAAGACCGGACTCGGCAGCCGCTTCGGCAGCTATCTGCTACAGGCGGGGTTCAAGGGCAGGTTCAACCACGTCGGCACGCACCTGGAGGGAGCCGGCGGGCTGTGGCAGCAGATGGGGCATCAGGGACTGGATTCGGACGGGATCTTGGAGTCCTTGCGGGCGTTGCTCTGAGGCTGCGCGTCGCCGCTACCGCAGCTGCGACGGAATGAAATCTTGGAGCACGGCCTCGCGCATGAGGTCCGGCGGCAGCAGGCCCTGGCTCAGCAGAAAATCATGGAAGCGGCGCTGATCGAACTTGGCGCCGAGCGCGGTCTCGGTTTCCTTGCGCAGCGCCAGCAGCCGGGTGTACCCGTAGAAATAGCTGTTGGCCTGACCGGGGGCGCGGTAGGTGAAGCGTTCCACCTCTTCCTTGGCAAAGGCGTGGCTCAGGCCGACCTGCTTTTCGAGCACGTCGTAGGCCTGCGCCGGGCCGATGGCACCGCTTTGTAGTTCAGGATCGAGGAACGCGCGCGCCGCGCGCAACAATCGCAGCTGCAGCGTGAAGAGCTGCCCCTCGACGGGTTCGAAGGGCTGCATGAGGTATTCCGCATAGAGCCCCCACCCTTCCGCATTGGTCGAGTTGAAGGCGTACAACGAGCGAGCGAGGCTGACCCCCTGCTCCACCATGGAATCGAACTGTAGTTCGTGGCCCGGCCGCGCTTCGTGCGCGGTCAGCGTCCACGCCACCGCGTCGGTCGTGAAATCATCGTAGCGATCGGCGTCCGCCCCCGCGGCGCCCGGAATGTTCAACGGCAGCACGAATTCGCCGCGCTGTCCGGTGTTGTGCAGGAACGGCGGAGGCGACATGTGCGGCGCCGGCTCCTGGGCGGTCTCGGCGGCCGTGGCGAGGCGGATGATCGCGGCGCGGGCGGGCAGCGTGACGAGCTGCCGTGTCCGGATGATGTTCTCGATGTCGCTCAACCGCTGCCGGTACAAGGGCAGGATCGCATCGCCGACGACCTGCTGCCGCTTCAACTGTGCGATCACGGATTGGGGATCGGTCGACGCGTAGTGGTGCGTGCCGGCAATCTGGGCCGCGAGCGGCGCCATCTCGTGCTGATACTGCGCGAATGCGGTGTGCGCCAGCGTCGCGATCTGCGCCGGCGGCACGTCGATCCCGTATTGCTCGAAGGCGAGGGCGTAGCGCTCGGGCGGCAGCCGGAAATCGGTGCGCGCCCTGGGCAGGATGTTGCTGCGCACCCAGGCATCGTACTCGGTGAGCTGGACTTTGAGCTGTGCATACGCCGTCTGCCAGCCCGTGACGCCGTACTTCTCGAACAGCGCGGGAATGCCCTCGACATAGTTCGAATCACGACCCAGCTCGGTCTCGAGTTCGCTCTTCGACGGGAACAGCACGCCCGGCTTGTTCATCTGCTCGAGCTCGCGTTGGCGCAGCAACGTGGTATACGGGGCGTACCCGGAGACCGCGCCTGCGTATTTCTGCAGGCGGACCACCGCGGCGGCCCGCCGGTCGGCGGCGACCTGGTCGTCCAGCAGCCCGCGCACGCCCTCGAACACCGTTTCGCTGGCGTTCAAGAACGGCACCTCGTGTGTCAGCGCATAGTCGTCGGCGCGAAATTGGACGTCGAACGCCTTGCGCAGGATGGCGACGTCCTGCTGAACTTTTTCGTCTTCGATCCGCGGCCGCTCGGCCTCGATGCGCGCGAGCACGGTTTCGAGCTCGCGACGTTGAGCGAGCTGATCCGCCAGGGTGGGCTGGGAAATGCGGGTGTCGAAGCGGGCCAGACCTTCGTGCGACCCCTGTTCCGGGGCGTGTTCGAGCTGCACGTCGAGCAGACGCTGCGTGAGGGCGTTGCTCTGCCGGATCCAGCCCGCCTCGTCAGCGCCGGCCTGCGTCGGACCGGCGGACGCCAGTGCGCCAGCCGCGAGCGTGCCCGCCAGAAAGCCACACACCCCGCACAAGACACGCGCCTCCCTACGCTGCATGTGCGTCATCCTGCCAGCCGCGACACGAAGGAGCGGTGCCAGCGGTCGATGGAGTTCTCTCGCAGCACCTTGAGGTTGCGTTCGTGGCGCATGCGCCGCTCGGCGAGCGGCATCACGAGCGCCGTCTGCAACGCCAGCGCGACCGCGTTCCTGTCGTAGGGGTTGACCAGCAGCGCGTCCACCAGCTCTTGTGCCGCGCCTGCCAGGCTCGACAACACCAGCACGCCGGGGTCGTCACCGTCCTGCGCCGCCACGAACTCCTTCGCGACCAGGTTCATGCCGTCGCGCACCGGGGTCACCACGCCCACCTTGGCGATGCGCAGGAACCCGCTCAGGGTCTCGTGCGAGAAGTCCTTGTTGAGGTAACGCACGGGCGTCCAGTTGATGTCGGCGTATTGACCATTGGTGTGGCCGGTGGCCCGCTCCAGCGCATCGCGGATCTCTGCATAGGCCGCGACGTTGGTGCGGCTGAGCGGCGCAATCTGCACGAAGGTGATCTTGCCCTGCAGGTCCGGACAGGATTCGAGCAACGCCCGGTAGGAGGAAAACCGCTCCACCAGGCCCTTGCTGTAGTCCAGGCGGTCGACGCCCAGCAGCAGTTTTCGCCCTTCGAGGCCGTGCACCAGCTGTTTGACCTGGTCGTTGTCGCGCACCGCGGCTTCGGCCTGCCGCGCGATGACGTCGACGTCGACCCCGATGGGAAACGCGCCCACCTCGACGGTGCGACCGTTCATTTCGATGCCGTCCGGGCCGCACACCGCCTCCGGGAATACCACTTTCACGGCCGAATAGAAGCCCTCGCTATCCTCCCCGGTCTGGAAACCCAATAGATCGTACTGGCACAGATCGCGCACCAGCTCGGTGTAGACCGGGAGCAGCCGCAACACCGCGATGTTCGGATAGGGAATGTGCAGGAAATAACCGATGCGTGCCTTGACACCCGCCTGGCGCAGCATCGCACCGAGCGGCATGAGCTGATAATCGTGCACCCAGACCAGGTCGTCGTCCTGGATCAGTTTGAGCAGACAGTCGGCGAAGTAGCGGTTGACCGCGAGATAGGAGTCGAACTCCTTTGCATCGTAGCGAAACGCGCCTGGAAAATAATGATGCAACGGCCACAGCGAGCCGTTGCAGAAACCGTTGTAGTACGCATCGAAGTGCTTGGTTTCCAGGTCCACCGTCACGAACCGAATCCCGTCCTTCTCCTGCACGTCGGGCTGCGGATTGGGAGTCTCGCTGGTCTTGCCGCTCCAGCCGAACCACAGCCCGCCCTGCGGGCCGCGCAACGCGGCGAGCACTCCCGTCGCAAGGCCCCCGCTCTGCGTGCTCTGGTCGGGGATGGCGACGCGATTCGAGACGACGATCAATCTCGCCACGGCTGACTCCTTCGATTAATTCCAGGAGCTTACACCCCGGCAGTTTGTCGCCATGTCGGCGAGTGCCGTAGTCCTAAGGACTACACTTGAACAGCTCGATGGCGGTGACGGAACGCTCTGCGCTGCGAAACACCGTGACGTAATCGATGCCCAGCGCGAACTTGCTGCCGGTCAGATCGGCGAAGCCGCGGTAGCGCTCGTCGTTGACGAGATCCGTCTCGCTCGCGGTGCGCAGCGCCTTGCGGTACCACGATTGCACCACGTCGAGCGGATACGGGGTCTCTGCCGCGAAGCGCGTGCACCAGCGTCCGAGCAGGTCGGTTTTGGCCACGGTGTCCATGCTCGCACTGCTCAGATTCGGATACGCGGGCAGTCCCGTGAGATTCTCGACCGTGTGGGTCGCCGCGGGGACCGCGTGCGCAGCGGGCGCCGCGTGCAGGTTCGGGCACGCGGCCAGGCTCAGCCACGCGGCCAGGCTC
>CAZZVN010000053.1:0-28273 GCA_964657625.1 uncultured Steroidobacteraceae bacterium | reverse complement strand
GCAGGGCGGCCCGCAGGGTGAGGCGCGCAGCGCCGAATAATCCCACCCTCTCCGCCACTCGTGACTTGGATTTTGTGCGGCACCCGCAACGGGTCCCTTTTTATTTCAGCGGAGCAGGGTGTGGGGACGAGCCCACCGGTTCGACAGCCGGGATCTCAATGCGGCGAGAACATTTCCATCAGTTCCTCGCGACGAACCGTCATCTGGTATCCCAGCGAAAGTAAATCTACGCCGACGAGCTGGGTGACATCCAGCATGCCGCCGAGGCTTTCTTCCAACGCCATGTGAGGTCTGACCACCTTCCAGAGCGTGTGCACTTTTGTTTCGTAATACCAGTCTGCCGGATCGTAATTCTCCAGATCGGCGATGATTTCTGAGGCCATGGCGTGTTCCGCGAGCGTGTCATGCAGCCGGGTGCCCGCATTTTTCGTGGCTGCCAGATATGCGGGATAGAAAATATCTTCTTCCAATCGCATGTGCACTTTAAGCGCCAACAGCGCCGTTTGCAGCAGATCGTTCCATCGGGCTTCATCGTCCGCCAAATGGTAACGTGCGAAGCAGGCTTCGACATGCCGATGATCGGCGATCAGCTGCGCAACGGCGCTCTCGATACGGACAGCGGAGAATCCGCTTATCTTCGCTCTGTTCATGATTGACGGGCCTACGCTGTGACCTGCCGCCAAGTTAACGAACGAAAACTATCCCATCGGTGCGGTGACGCACATAACGCTGCGTCGGAACCCCGGATGAGATCGCCCATGCCCTGGCGATCGCCGTATGACAGGCCGGTCGACGTATCAGAGGTTGGACTGGGCCCGACGCTCAGTTGCCGACGAGATCAGGTCCGCCGCCCTGGGCCACGACATTGACACGCCCATCGCTCAAAGGAACCGCCAACGGAGCGACCTGCACCTTGGCGATGCCTGCCTTACGATCGATTCCGATGGTGCGGGCAGTCCGGGGCGACAGATCCACGATCCTGCCACCCACGTATGGACCGCGGTCACGGATGACCACCACCGCGCTCTTCCCGGTATCCAGGTTGGTTACGCGTGCCTTGGTGCCGAGCGGCAGGGTCAGGCTTGCGGCGTTGTTGCCGTTGACACGGAACGGCGTGCCATCCGCCATCGTCCTGCCGCCGAACCGAGCCGCATAATAGGAGGCCACTCCGACCCGGGGCCGTCCACTCACGTCCAACCTGCCTGCATCGCCCGCGTCGTCGGTCGCTGCCGCAGCGTCCGGGGGCGTGGAGCGGGCAAGTACACTCGACACACTGACCCCGGCGGCAAGGACCCACGCAATCGTCACGGCGGCGATGGTTTTGGGCGAATAGTGTTTTTGCATGTGCACTCCTGTTATGCCGGGTAACACCGTGGCTGTGCCACAACGGCGCGCTTCAAGTCCGTGAGCTCCACGTCCGACGCATGGTGGCCAAACGGAGGCGATGGGGCTGTAGGCGAATGCCCGCATCGAGGGTCGGACGAGACAGGGCAGCAATATGTCTAAACGCGTACCAGGCGCAGGCGGGTTATTTCGCCTGGGACGATGAACCGATTGGGAGGTCCCCAGTAGCCGGTGCCACGGCTGACGTACACCTGCATACCGCGCAAACGGTTCAGTCCGGCCGTGAACGGCTGGAAGAAACGCACGAACAGATTCCAGGGCCAGAATTGACCACCGTGGGTATGCCCCGAGATCTGCAAATCGAAGCCTGCCGCCGCAGCCGCGGGCGCCGAGCTGGGCTGATGTGCGAGCAAGATTTTCAATGCGGCGCTGGGAGCGCCGTGCAGCGCCGCGACCGGGTCGCTCGCCTGTGCCGGGTCGAAATGGTCAGCGCCGTAATCGGTGATGCCGCCGAGCACCAGGGAAGCACCATCGTGTTGCAGGACCACATGCTCGTTCTTCAATACCCTGAGCCCCAGACGGCGCACCTCGGCGCTCCAGGCCCGTTCGCCCGAATAATATTCGTGATTGCCGGTGACGAAGAACGCGCCATGGCGGGCGCGAAGGCCGGCGAGCGGAGCGGTATGCGCGGTGAGCTGCGGCACGGTGCCGTCCACCAAATCACCGGTGAGGGCGATCATGTCGGCCTGCAAAGCGTTGACCCGGGCCACGATCCGCTCGACGAAATCGTGCTTGATGGTGGGGCCAACGTGCAGATCGGTGATCTGCGCGATCGAAAAGCCCTGCAAGGCCGGCGCGAGGCCGGCGATGGGAACGTCAACCTGCACCAGCCGCGGTCGACGCGCGATCAGAAAGCCGATGAACGTGAAGAGCACGGTCAATGCGAGCGTCCAGCGCGCCGACGGCGTCGAAAGCGCGGCTTCCCGCGGCGACGATCCTGTCAGTGCGACCAGCGCCAGCAGAACGTCGCGCGCCAGGGTCATCACGAACAGCGACGAGAAAAATCCCATGGCGGTGAAGCCCACCCAGGCGAGGCGGTCGGCGAGCGTACGATTTTCCATCGTCCGCAGACCAATGGAAAAGGGAATGAAAATGCCTGAAATGACCAGCACGCCGATACCGATGAAGACCGCGGCAGAGCCCCAATCGAGCGCAGGCAGCAGCCGAACTCCGATATACCCAGGGAGGGAGACCAGCAGCCAGAGTGGATGGAGGAATCGTCGCCGGACCTTGATGGCAGGGGTCTTTACGTTCAATGCAGTGGCTTGCGGAACCGCAGCACGTAGTTGTCGGCCTCGCCCACCGCCAGGTAGCGTGCCCTGTCCTTGTCGCCCTGCGAGAGGGTGGGGGGCAACGTCCAGACGCCATCCACCCAATCCTTCGTATCCTTCGGGTTCGCGTTGATTTCCGAGGAGCCGGCCGGCACGAAGCCAGCCTGCCTGGCCAGCGCGGTCGTGTAGTCCTCGCGGACGTAGCCGTCCTTTGCCTGCGGATCCTGCGGTTTGTCGCTGCGGCCCCGATGTTCTTCGATGCCGAGAATGCCGCCGGGTTTCAGCGCCGAGAAGCAGGCCGCCATGGCCTGCGCCGCATAACCCGCCTGCATCCAATTGTGCAGATTTCGGAACGTCACGACGAGATCGGCCGAGCCGGCGGGGGCGATCTGAAATTGGTCCTTGCCGAGGGTTGTTTCATGAATGGTGCCCAGGCGACCGTTCTGAGCATTGACCTTGGCGCGCCAGCTGGCCACGCTCTTGCTCTCGTCGGGATCGCCGGTCGGCAGCGCTACGTAATACGTCCCGTGGCCGGCAAGATAGGCACCGATGATTTCCGTCCAGTAGCCGCCGCCGGGCCACAGCTCGACCACCGTCATGCCAGGATCGACACCAAAAAAGGTGAGTTCCTCGGCGGGGTGGCGCATCGCGTCACGGCTGACATAGGCCGGCGTGCGGGCAGGATCGGCGATCGCCGCGGCGAGCGTCGGGTCGGCGGGTGCGGCCATGGCGCCCGACCACAGCCACAATGCGAACCCGGCGAACACCCACGGCAGGCCTTTGGCGGTCGGTACGACGTCGTTCATGAATTTCCTCGGAGCTTGGGACTTACGGGCGTGCAGTATAGGCTGCCGGCGATCGGAATCGTCACCGCGGCGAATCGAGCGGCAAACGAGGCCGCTGCGCGCCGGGCGACTTTCAGCGGGCGAGGCCGAAGGCCTTCAAGGCGAAGGCATACATGTCGACGACTTCTTCGATGAGCTTGGAGGTGGGCATGCCGGCGCCGTGGCCGGCCCGTGCCTCCACGCGCAACAGCACGGGTGCGCCGTTCGGATCGGCGTGCTGCAGAGCGGCCGCGAACTTGAAGCTGTGGGCGGGAAATACGCGGTCGTCATGGTCGCCGGTCATGATCAAGGTGGCGGGATAATCAACGCCGGCGCGCACGTTGTGATACGGCGAGTACGCATGCAGCGCGCGAAACTCGTCGGCATCCTCGACCGAGCCATAATCCGATTCCCAGGCCTTGCCGACCGTGAACTCGCGAAAGCGCAGCATGTCCATCACGCCGACCTGGGCGATGGCCGCGGCGGCGATGTCCGGCCGCTGCTCCTCCACGGCGCCGATCAGCAGTCCGCCGTTCGAGCCGCCGCGAATCGCCAGCCGCTTCGGGTTCGTCCACCGCGCCGCGCTCAAATAGTCGGCGGCGGCGATGAAGTCGTCGAACACGTTCTGCTTGCGGGTCTTCATGCCCGCCTCGTGCCAGGCGCGTCCGTACTCGCCGCCGCCGCGCAAATTGGCGACCGCGTAGACGCCGCCCATCTGCACCCAGGCCGCGATGGCGGGTGAGAAGGTCGGCGTCAATGAGATATTGAAGCCGCCGTAGGCGTAGAGGATGGTCGGATTGCTGGCGTCGAGCGGCGTGCCGCGCCGCGAGGTGATGAACAGCGGTACGCGGGTGCCGTCCTTGCTGCGGTAGAACACCTGCTCGGTTTGATAGTCGCCCGGCACGAAGCCCGGCAGGTGCGGCGCGCGCCACAGGCTCACCCTGCCGTCCGTGAGATTCACCGCATAGATGGCGGGCGGGGTGCCGAATCCGCTGAGGCTGTAGAAGCTTCTCGTGTCCTCGGCGTGGCCCTCGAAACCGGCGGCGGTACCGAGCGCTGCAAGCTCCACGTCGCCCAGCAGTTTGCCGTCGACGGCGTAGCGCTGCACGGCGCTGTGGGCATCCTTCAAACGGTGCACCAGCAGCTGGCCGCCCACCTGGGTGGCCGACGTCAGCGTGTCTTCGCTCTCGGCGACGAGCGTTCGCCAATGCGCCGGGGCCGGGTCCTTCAGGTCGATGCTGATCAGGCGGTAGCGGGGCGCGTCGTGGTCGGTGCGTACCAGCAGATGTGCACCGTCGTTGCCGATCACGTCGAAGCGGGCGATCGGCTCGGCGACGACCGCCTCGATCGGCGCATGCGGCAGCGCCAGATCCTGGATCAGCAGCGTGTTCTGCTCGGCGGTGCCGAGATTGGCTTGAATGACGAGGTAGCGGCCGTCCTCCGTCACCGTGCCGTCCACGAACCAGTTGGGATCGTCGTTGCGGGTGTAGATCAACGCGTCCGCCGACTGCGGCGTGCCCAGACGATGGAAGTACAGCTTTTCGTATTGATTGGCCGCCTTGAGCAGCTTGCCCTGCGCGGGGGCATCGTAGGCGGTGTAGTAAAACCCGGAGCCGTCCCTGCGCCAGCTCGCGCCTCCCGCCTTGGACCACTTGATCGTGTCGGGAAGGTCCCTGCCGGTGGCGACGTCGCGTACCCGCCAGACCTGCCAGTCGGAACCGGCGTCCGACCAGGCATAGGCGAACAGCCGGCCGTCGGCGCTGATCGCCGTATCGCGCAGCGCCACGGTACCGTCGTTCGACAAGGTGTTCGGGTCGAGCAACAGGCGGCCCGTGCCGGCGGGGTCGTCCATGACGAACACCACGGACTGGTTCTGCAAGCCGTCGTTGTGGCTGTAGAACCAGTGCGCTCCGTAATGCACCGGCGGCGTCCAGCGTTCGAAATTCCACATGTCGCGCAGCCGCGCGGTCATCGACTGGCGGCCGTCGATGGCATCTAAAAAGTGCCGGCTGAGCCGGCCTTGGGCGGCGACCCAGGCGGTGGTTTCGGGCGAATCGATGTCCTCGAGCCACCGGTAGGGATCGGCGACCGGGACACCGTGATAGACGTCGGTTTGGTCAGCGCGGCGCGCGGCCGGATATGCCGGCGTGGCGGTGCCCGGCGTGGCGGCAGCGGGACTGGCACGGCGGCAGCGTGCGCGGCAGGCACGGTGACGGTCGCGGCCGGGACGGGGTCGCTCACGAGACCTGCCAGGGCGCAGCAGGCGGCGAGGCGCAGGGCGAACATTGCACACATCTCGTTAGCTTATCGTGTAGCGGGTGCAATCGTACGTCTCCTGCGACGGCGGGCGGGGAAGCGGTCGGGTACACTGCGGGCGCCGTGCCCGAACTCACGCGTGATCTTTTCGCCGATGCTGCGCCCGCAGCCGGGCCGGAGCGGCTCGCAGAGGGGGCGTGGGTGCTGCGCGCGACTGCAGCCCCGGCTGCCGCTGCCTTGCTGGCCGAGATTGCGCACATCGCGGCGGCGGCACCGTTTCGTCACATGCAGACCCGTGGCGGTTTTCGCATGTCCGTGGCCATGACCAACTGCGGTGACCTGGGCTGGATCAGCGACCGCCGGGGCTATCGCTACTCGCCCGTCGATCCGGCGGGCGGCGTTCCGTGGCCCGTCATGCCGGCCTCCTTTCTGGCAATGGCGGGTGCGGCCGCGGCGAGGGTGGGCTTCGCTCGCTTCGTGCCGGATGCATGTCTCATCAATCGTTATGCTGTCGGCGCGCGGATGGCGTTGCACCAAGACAAGGACGAGCGGGACTTCGGCGCGCCCATCGTCTCGGTGTCGCTCGGCCTGCCGGCGACGTTTCTGTTCGGCGGCGATGCGCGCGCGGACAAGCCGCTGCGGGTGGCGTTGCGCCACGGTGACGTGGTGGTGTGGGGGGGTGCGGCGCGGTTGCGTCATCATGGGGTGCTGCCGCTCGCGCCCGGCGAGCATGCGCTGGTGGGGCCCTGGCGGCTGAACCTGACGTTTCGTCGGGCGGGAGACGGCGGTCGTGCCGACGAGCCGGCGCGGTGACCTTCAAGACCTGGGCGTTGTTCTTCGCCGTGGAGACTGCGCTGTCGTTGTCGCCGGGGCCGGCGGTGTTCTATGTGGTATCGAAGGGGGTGCGTGGCCTGCGGCACGCGCTGCCGGCGACCCTGGGGATCCTGAGCGCCAATGCAATTTATTTCGCGTTGTCGGCCACCAGCGTCGGCGCCTTGATCGCGGGCAGTACGCGGTTCTTCTCGATCGCGAAATGGGTGGGGTCGGGCTATCTGCTGCTGCTCGGCATCAGAACGCTGTGGGCGGCGCAGTCGGCTTCGGCGGCCGCGCTCGATGTCCATGAACCCGTTGCCGGGACTGCACGTCGGGGCCGGCGGGTGTACTGGGCGGGCGTGAGCTTGCAGCTGTCGAATCCCAAGGCACTGCTGATGTTCCTGGCGGTGCTGCCGCAGTTCATCGATGTACGTCAGGCGGTGGGCGTACAGATGGCGATCCTGGCGGCGACCTCGATGCTGCCCGAGTTCTGCATCCTGCTCGGCTACGGATGGCTCGCTCATCGGGCAGCCACCGCGTCGCTGCGCCTCGGGATGGCGCGGGACATGAACCGCTGGCTGGCGCGGATCGAGGGAGTGGGACTGGTGGCGTGTGCGACCTTGGTGCTTCGCTATGGGCGGTCGGCCGCTCAATAACGGTCGTCCTTGGAACGCCGCGGCCACCAGCGCTCGAGCATCGCGGCAGCCCAGTCCTTGCCGCCCAACCCGAACGCGAGTGCGAGCGCGAGCACGAGACCGAACAAGAGGATGAGAAAGGTGCGTTGCACGATGTCGCCGCCGACTTCGACCTGGCTGAGCGCGATCATGATGACGAAGGTCATGATGAGGTAGCGCGCGACCTTGCCGAGCATGTCGGCATCCGGGATCTGGCCGTCGGCGCAATACGTCGTGACGGCGCCGCCCACGAAACGTGCGAAATAGGAGCCGAGTACGATCACCAGCATGGATACCAGTATCTTCGGCGCGAACAATTCGACGCGCTGCAGAAGGTCGGTGATGTAGGTCAGTCCCAGACCGTTGAAGGCGATGATCAGGCTGGCGAGGATGACCACCCAGTATGCGAACAATCCAAACAAGGTGGTGGTGTCCCCGCGCAGGCCGCCCTGTTGCAGGAAGTGGTCCGTGCCGGCGCGCTCCGTCAGGACGTTGAAATTGACCGCGCGCAATCCCTTCTCGATGGCAAAGCGCACCGCCTTGGCGAGCAGCCAGCCGACCAGAACGACGCCGAGCGCAAGCACGAGACGCGGCAGAAACGCTGCGATCTGGTGCAGGAACTCACGGCTGGTATCAAGTAGAAGATCGATGCTCTGCATTAGCCTGCGCTCCATTCCAAAATGCCCTGCAGGGGGATACCGGCCCACGCCGGACGGTTGGTAAGTTCGTAGCGCAGCTCGTACAGCGCCTTCTCGAGTTCGAACAGCCCGAGCAGGCCGTGGCCCGGCCGCAGCTGTCCATAGAGCGCTGCGCCGCGGGCATGCTCGTCGTAGGCGGTGAGGAACGCCCTGCGCACCTCGACCGCCCAGGCGTGTGCGAGCGGTGCGAGCTTGGCCTGTTCGATGTCGTCGTGCGCCACGCTGCGCAACGCACTGTGTTCGACGTAGCTGAACGAGCGCAACATGCCGGCGACGTCGCGCAACGGCGACTGTTTGGCGCGGCGTTGTTCGATGCTGTGCCCCGGCTCGCCCTCGAAGTCGATGATCACGAAATCGTTGCGGGTAACCAGCACCTGGCCCAGGTGATAGTCGCCGTGGATGCGCAGCTTGCGTCCCTGTGAATCTTCGTTCGCACCCGCGTCGAGCCGGGCGGTGAGCTGAGCCTGCATGGCCATCACGGCATTGCCCTTGTCGCGATCCGCGGCGGGCAGCTGATCTAAGTTGACGCTGAGCAGCGCGAATGCGCCGCGGGCCTCGTCGAGCGCGCGCTGACGATACCCGTCGAGATCCGCGCGGCCGAGGGGCTGCGGGTCGAAGTCTGCGTTGCCGGTCTGCGTGGCGAGAGCGCGATGCAATTCCGCCGTGCGCGTCGCCAGCATCCGGACCAGGTCCAGGAAGGGTTCGTGGGCATCGGCCGGCAGTGCGTCGCCGGCCGGTGCCGTGCGAAATTGTTCGAGATGGCGCCTGAGGTATTCGAGCGCGTAGGTCCAGCCGTCGCCCTGGTTGGCTACGTATGCCTGCAGCATGACCAGCAACTTGGTCTGGCCGTCGTTGCCGGCATATTCGAGCACGCCCGCCACCGGCGCACAGTTCTTGTAGTGCACCACCTCGGTGAGGAACAGTCCCATCTCGAGTTCCGGACTGGCGCCGGCGCGCAGCCGCCGATAGCCCTTCAAAATGAGGCGTTCGCCGATCATCACCACGGTGTTGGAACTCGAGCCCTGCGGCCGCGAAGCAGGCAGGTTGGCAAAGTCGGCACCGGCCAGCTGGGCGAACACGGCCGTGGGCCGAAATTGCAGCTTGCCCTGGGCCGTGGCGAGGTCGTTGCGCCGGGCCATGGCGACGACGATCGCCCGGCAGAACGCCTCGTCGGCGAACGCATCGCCCATCACGCCGACGTCCGCCTGCTGACGGACCTTGGCGATGGCCGCGGTGGAAATATTGCGCACGCGATCCTCGTCGCGCTCCTCCCAGGCGAGGGCCAGCGGCATGAAGTAGCTCGAGGGCTCATCGCCGGCGGCGAGTTCCAGCAGGGTCAGCACCCAGGCGATCTTGCCCACTGTCCACACCACGCTGTCGACGATCTTGGCGCGGTCGATGGACGTACCCTTGGCGGCGTACCAACGCTGCGTCTCGAGGAAGCGCGGCAGGGTGTCGGTCTCGAACTGAGTGCGGGTCTTCTCCGCCATGCCGATGCGCCACGGCACCACGCGGTCACGAAACAAACTGCTCCAGCCGTCGAACAGCACCAGTACCGGTCGCTCGTCGATGGAGAAGATCGGTTCGTGCCACGAGGGCCCGTCGGCATCGACCGTGAGCTTGAACCAATAAAATCCGTGCGCCGAGATGGTCAGCAGATAGGGCAGGTCGCCGACCGGGGGGAAGGTGGTGCGCCCAAGCATCTCCACGAGCACACGGCCCTTGAACGCCGACAGATCGAGCTCGACGGGCTGTGCCGAGCGCGACAGATTGGCCACGCACAGCACGGCGTCTTCGCCATACTCGCGCAGGTACGCCAGAATTTTCCGGTTGCCCGGCTTCAAGAAGCGCCGCGTGCCGCGCCCGAAGGCCTGGCTGGTCTTGCGCACGGCGAGCATGCGCTTGGTCCAGCTCAGCAGCGAGCTGGGATCCCGGATCTGCGCCTCGACATTGGTCGACGGGTAGCCGTAGATGGTGTCCATGATGGGCGGCAGGTACAGCCGCTGCGGATCGGCGCGCGAGAACCCGGCGTTGCGGTCCGGACTCCACTGCATCGGCGTGCGCACGCCGTTGCGGTCGCCGATGAAGACGTTGTCGCCCATGCCGATCTCATCGCCGTAATACAGAATGGGCGAGCCCGGCATGGACAGCAACAGGCTGTTCATGAGCTTGATCCGGTCGTGGTCGTTTTCCATGAGCGGGGACAGGCGGCGGCGTATGCCGAGATTGATGCGGGCCCGCTTGTCCGACGCGTACGTGTTGTACATGTAGTCGCGCTCCTTGCTGGTCACCATCTCGAGCGTGAGCTCGTCGTGGTTGCGCAGGAAGATCGCCCACTGGCAGGTCTCGGGAATGTCCGGCGTCTGCTGCATGATCTCGGTGATGGGGTAGCGGTCTTCCTGCGCGATGGACATGTAGATGCGCGGCATGAGCGGGAAGTGATACGCCATGTGGCACTCGTCGCCGTCGCCGAAATACTCGCGCACGTCCTCGGGCCATTGGTTGGCCTCGGCGAGCAGGAAGCGGTTCTGGTAGTTGGCGTCGATGGCGGCGCGCAGCTGTTTGATGACCGCGTGGGTCTCCGGAAGATTCTCGTTGTTCGTGCCCTCGCGCTCGACCAGGTAGGGAATCGCGTCCAGGCGAAAGCCGTCGACGCCCATGTCGAGCCAGAACCGCATGATGTGCAGCACCGCTTCCATGACCTGCGGATTGTCGAAATTGAGGTCGGGCTGGTGGCTGAAGAACCGGTGCCAGTAGTACGCCTTGGCGACCGGGTCGAAGGTCCAGTTCGACGACTCGGTGTCGATGAATATGATGCGCGTGCCGGCGTACTTCGCGTCCGTGTCGCTCCACACGTAGAAATCGCGCTCGGGCGAGCCTGCAGGCGCCTTGCGTGCTGCCTGAAACCAGGGGTGCAGATCCGACGTGTGGTTGATGATGAGTTCGGTCACCACCTTGAGCCCGAGCCGGTGTGCCTCGAGCAGCATCGCGCGAAAATCATCGAGGGTGCCGAACTGTGGATGGATGTTTTCGTAGTCGGCGATGTCGTAGCCGTCGTCCCTGAGCGGCGAGGGATAGAACGGCATCAGCCAGATGGTATTGACGCCCAGATCGCGGATGTACTCGAGCTTGGAGGTCAGTCCGCGAAAATCACCGATGCCGTCGTCATTCGAGTCGAAAAACGATTTGACGTTGAGCTGGTAGATGACGGCGTCCTTGAACCAGAGCGGATCGTCGACGACGAGGCCGGCGGGCGCGGTGGATTCCAGGGCAGGGGCTTGAACGTCATTCATGGTGCGTCACGTAAAATAATCGAAGTCCTGTTCGCTGCGCAAAAACCGATGCACTTTGAACACATGGGCGGGCATCCGGTAGGGATCGAGCTGGACGTAGTTGCGCGGCCCGTCCCATCGGAAGCGTTGTTCGCTCAGCAGGTCGTGGACCTGATACGGCTGGCCGGGTTCGATCCCGAACAGGCGCAGGTCGATTTCTAGCCAGCCTGCCTGCGTATTGTAGGGGTCGAGATTGACCACCGTCAGCACCGCATCGCCGGACGCCTCGTCGCGTTTGACGTAGGCGATCAGCTGTTCGTTGTCGATGAGGCAGAACGTGAGGCTGCGGTCCGATTGCAGCGCCGGGCTGTCGCGCCGGATGCGGTTCAGCCGTGCGATCAGCGGCCACAGGCTGTCCGGGCGGTCGAGCGACCAGTGCCGAAGCTGGTATTTCTCCGAGTCACGGTACTCCTCGCTGCGTGCCTCGCGTGGCGTGCTTTCCATGAGTTCATAGGTGGGCCCATAAATTCCGTAGCTTGCCGAGAGCGTGGCGGCCAGCACGATGCGTGCGATGTACGTCGAGCGCATGCCGGACTGCAGCGCCTCGTGCAGGATGTCGGGCGTGTTGGGCCAGACGTTCGGCCTGAAATACGCGTTGCCCGGCGCCGTGGTGAGTTCGGTGAAATACTCCGTCAACTCGCGTTTGCCGGTACGCCAGGTGAAATAGGTGTAAGACTGCGTAAATCCCAATTTGGCGAGGCGGTGCATGACCTTCGGTCGCGTGAAGGCCTCCGCCAGGAACAACACCTCGGGGTGGAGCCGCTTGATCTCGCCGATCGCCCATTCCCAGAACGCGAACGACTTGGTATGCGGGTTGTCCACGCGGAAGATCGAGACACCCTGGCCCACCCAGAACTCCATGACGTCCTTGAGCTCCGTCCACAGCGCCTGCCAGTCCTGGGACTCGAAATCGAAAGGATAGATATCCTGATACTTCTTCGGCGGGTTCTCCGCATATTGCACGCTGCCGTCGGGCCGGTGCTTGAACCAGGCGGGATGCGCCCGGACGTAGGGATGGTCAGGTGCGCACTGAAAGGCGATGTCGAGGGCGAGTTCGATGCCGTGTTCCCGCGCCTTGGCCACCAGCCGCCGGAAATCCGCGAGCGTACCAAGCTCGGGCAGGATGTCCTTGTGGCCGCCCTCGGCGGAGCCGATGGCCCAGGGACTGCCGACATCGTCCGCCGTCGGGGTGAGCGTGTTGTTCTTGCCCTTGCGGTCGATGCGACCGATGGGGTGGATGGGCGGAAAATACAGCACGTCGAAACCCATGCGTGCGACATACGGCAGGCGGGCTTCGACATCCCGAAAGGTGCCGTGGCGCCCGGGCTCGGGGCTCGCCGAGCGCGGAAACAGTTCGTACCACGTGCTGTACTCGGCGCGCCGCCGATCGACGATGAGTTCGCGCGAGCTGCTCACCGCAAGGCTGCGGTCCGGAAACTTGTCCATGATCTGCGCACGCGCCGGATCGAGTGCCGCAGCCTTCATCGCCCCGACATCGGCGTCGCCGGCGGCAACATTGCGCAATTGCGCCGCCCAGGATTCGAGCGTCGCCGCGTCGCCGCCCGTCGCGCGGGTGGCCCCGCTCTCAATGAGACCTGCGCCCACCAGCAGGGCGATCTTCACGTCCGCGGCGTCCTGGCGTCGTTCGAGTTCGTGATGCCACGACTGGAAATGATCGACCCAGGACAGCACGGTGTAGCGATATCGGCCGGGAGCCGGCGGCGTGATGTCCGCGCTCCAGACATCGTTGACGCCCGCCGTCATCTCGAGTTCGAAACGGTCGTCGGCACCGACGGCGCCCCAGTGCAGCACGGCGCGCAACCGGTCGTGACCATCGGCGAAGCAATGCGCCTCGACGTGCACCGGCTCGCCGGCGATGCATTTGGCCGCAAAACGTCCACCGTCCACCGTCGGCAGCACGGCATCGATCATGGCCCGTGCGCGCCCGTCCGTCATCGCTTCACCCGTCATTCGCTTCCCACCGTAACATGATCGTCGACAACGGCGGCAGGCTCAAGGTGACCGACTGCACTCGCCCGTTGCAGCTCACCGGTACCGACTCGACACCGCCCATGTTGCCCCAGCCCGAGCCGCCGAACTGACGCGCGTCGCTGTTGAAAATTTCCCGCCAGCGGCCGGCGCGCGGCACGCCCACCCCGAAGTTCGGCCGCGGCACGGGCGTAAAATTGGTGACCGTGAGCACCGGTGGCGCAGCGCCCGAGCCCTTGCGCAGAAAAGACAGGACGCTCGCCTCCGCGTTGCCGGGATCGACCCACTCGAAGCCGTCCGCGGAAAAGTCGATTTCGTGCAACGCCGGCTCGTTGCGATAGACGCGGTTGAGGTCCCGCATCATGGTCTGCACCCCGGCATGCGCGGGTTGACCGGACACCCACCACTCGAGTTCGCCCTCGTGGGTCCATTCGCGGCGTTGGGCAAACTCGCCGCCCATGAACAGCAGCTTCTTGCCCGGATGGGCCCACATGTACCCATACATGGCGCGCAGGTTGGCAAATTGCTGCCAGTCGTCGCCCGGCATCTTGCCGATCAGCGAACCCTTGCCGTACACGACCTCGTCGTGGGAAAGGGGCAGCACGAAATTCTCGTTGAAAGCATACACCAGCGAGAACGTGAGCTGACCATGGCGGTATTTACGAAATACGGGGTCGTTCTCCATGTAATCCAGGGTGTCGTGCATCCAGCCCATGTTCCACTTCATGCCGAAGCCGAGCCCACCCATGGTGGTCGGGCGTGAGACCATGGGCCAGGCCGTGGATTCCTCGGCGATCATGGCGACGTCCGGATGGTCGCGATACACCGCTTCATTCAAAGTACGCAGAAAGTTGATGGCTTCGAGATTCTCGCGTCCGCCATGCCGGTTTGCGATCCATTCACCCTCCTTGCGGGCATAGTCGAGGTACAGCATGGACGCCACGGCATCCACGCGGATGCCGTCGATGTGATACTTGTCGAACCAGAACAATGCCGACGAAATCAGGAAGCTGCGGACTTCGTTGCGCCCGTAGTTGAAGATGGCGGAGTTCCATTCCGGATGGAAGCCCTGACGCGGATCGGCGTGTTCATACAAATGAGTGCCGTCGAAGTCGATCAAGCCATGCGCGTCGTTGGGAAAATGCGAGGGCACCCAGTCGAGAATCACACCGATGCCTCTCTGGTGCAGATGGTCGACGAAATACATCAGGTCCTGCGGCGTGCCATAGCGCGCCGTCGGGGCGAAATACCCGGTGGTCTGGTAGCCCCACGAGCCGTAGAAGGGATGCTCGGTGATGGGCATGAGTTCGGCATGCGTGAAACCGAGATCGACCAGATAGTCGGCCAGCTGATGTGCGAGCTCCCGATAATCCAGGTAACCGCCCTCCTTGCGCCGCCACGAGCCGAGATGCACCTCGTAGATCGACATCGCCGAGTCCAGGCCGTTGCGGGTGCGGCGCGAGGACATCCACTCGCCGTCCTGCCAGCCGTAGTCCAGCGTCCAGGCGCGTGACGCCGTGGCCGGCGGCAGTTCTGCGAAAAAAGCCACGGGATCAGCCTTGTCGACCGCATGACCGCCATCGCCGGAAACAACGCGATACTTGTAGGTCTGGCCGTGCCGTGCGTCCTGCACCCATCCTTCCCAGATCCCCGATCCGTCATCGCGCCGGCCGAGCGAATTCGCGCCGGGATCCCAATGGTTCCATTCGCCGATGACGGAAACCGCGGACGCGTTGGGCGCCCAGACCGCAAAGCGCGCGCCGCCTTCCGCTCGTACGTGACAACCCAGCATCCGATGAAGATTGGATTGCGTGCCCTCGCGAAAGAGGTAGACGTCCTGTTCGTTCAAGGGAGCCTCGACGGGCGTGCGTCACGGGACGACTCTGATTGCATTAAGGCTCCTGACGAAAATAGACGGTGAGTTTTACCACGAGGTCCGGCACCAGGAACACAGCCGGCACACGGCAGTCGACCCGGGCGCTAGGGTAAGGCATCGCGCGGTCGTGTTGCGACATATCGTGTCGTTCGACCGCGTCATCCGTTGTAGGAATCCGCCGTCCCCATCGAGTCCTACGTTAGAAGAGGGCGGATCTCGCCTCCCCGCCAAACTCCCTCCCTGGCAGCCTATGTGACTTCGGTAATAGTATTAATGACAGGAGTTCTGCGATGAAACGTCTACTAGCAATGCTCGTGCTGACCGCCCCCCTGGCTGCAGTTGCGGCTTCGAATCCCGATTCTTCTTTCTTCAAAAACGCTGCAGAAGCCGGAATCTCGGAGGTCGATGCGGGCAACCTCGCCCAGCAGAAGGCGACCAATGACAAGGTCAAAGATTTTGCGGGCATGATGGTGAAAGACCATACCGCCGCGGCCGAGAAGCTCAAAGCGCTCGCGACCACCAAGGGTGTGGACCTGCCGACCACCGCAAGCATCGGCCAGATGGCCAGCAAGGCGAAGCTTGAGCTCCTATCGGGCGAAACCTTCGACAAGTCGTACATCAAGAACCAGGTGTCGGCACATCAGGCGACGATCAAGCTGTTCCAGAAAGAAGCGACCACGGGCGAAGATGCGGATGCAAAGGCTTTCGCGGTCGCAACGCTGCCCACGCTGCGTGCGCACATGAAGGCCGTCAAAGTGCTGGCGTCGGCGTCAGGTGTGAAGGCCTCGTAACTCACCGGCTCCGATGGGTGAGCGATGCGCCCGGGGCGGAGGCCGATCCTCCGCCCCGGGCTTTTGCGTGGCTAGTGAGGGCCGAACCGGCGCGTCAACATCACCCGGTACCTGTCCTGAAGCGCTGCAGCCTGCCGTTCGAACTCGTCCGCCGTCAGGGTAGCATCGGCGCGTAAGGCACCGAGCTCTTGTTCGTAACGAAGGTATTCTGCGGCATCGTCGCGGCGCTGTGCGTCGCGCTCCGCGATACGTCGATGGTACCGATAATAAATGAGGCCGGTTCTCAGCACCCATGTCGCGCCGCCTACCACCGCCACGATCCAGATGGCGGGTGCGGCCACCGGCAGATAATGGATGATGAGGGTTGCGATGATGATCGCAACCAACAGAGCGGTTCTACCGGTCATGCAGCGCGGACCTCACCTCGGCGCCGATCAGGGCGATCGAGCGCAACACGCTTTCCTGCGGCAGGGCGGCGCTGTCCATCTGAAAGGTGACCCGTGAGATACCGCCGAGCGCCTCGCTGTGACGAATGATCTTCTCGGCTACTTCTGCGGCCGAACCTACCAGAAAAGCACCGGACGGGCCGCGCTGGGCCTCGAACTGCGCGCGGGTTGCAGGCGGCCAGCCGCGTTCCCGGCCGATGGTGGCCACCATCTGGGCGTAGCCCGGATAAAATTCGTCGGCCGCGGCCGACGACGTGGCGGCGACGTAGCCTAGCGAATGCAACCCGACGCGCAAGCGTTCGGACGGATGTCCCGCACGTCTGCCGGCTTCGCGATACAGGTCGACCAGCGGTTTGAAGCGATGAGTTTCGCCGCCGATGATGGCGACCATGAGCGGCAGCCCCAGGGTGCCGGCACGCACGAACGATTGTGGGGTGCCGCCCACGCCGAGCCAGATGGGCAGCGGTTTCTGCAAAGGTCGCGGATAGATGCCCTGTGCAACGAGCGCGGCACGGTGCTTACCCGACCATTGCACCGGGTTGTGGTCGCGGATGGTCAACAACAAGTCGAGTTTTTCCGCGAACAGCGTGTCGTAGTCGTTCAACGAGTAGCCGAACAGCGGGAAGGCCTCGGTGGACGAGCCCCGTCCCACCACCATTTCCGCCCGGCCATGCGATATCAGGTCAAGGGTCGCGAAACTCTGAAATACCCGGACGGGGTCCGCGGCGCTGAGCACGGTCACCGCGCTGGTCAGACGGATGCGCTCGGTGCGCGCGGCCGCCGCGGCCAGGATCACGGCGGGCGAGGAGTCGAGGAACTCCCGGCGGTGATGCTCGCCGATACCGAACACATCGAGCCCGGCCTGATCGGCGACCTCGATCCTCTCCAGCACCAGTTCCATGGCTCGAACGGGCGCAATGGCGTCATTGCCGATGCGCGCGAAACTATCGATGCCGACTTCCATCTGAGTACTCACCCGTTTTTCCAAGTCCCGGCATTGTAGGCAGTCTCGTCCGATCACGCCCGGGTGGCGTCGGCGGGTGACGAAGCGGTACGATCCCGGGCATGAAAAGTCTCCTCGTTCGCGCTGCCTGCCTCATGGTTGGCCTGTCCGGTGTCATGGCGGGCGCTGCGGCGTCGTCGGAGCGGGAGACGTTCGAGCCGTTCAAGCCGGAAGCGGTGAGCACCACGGGTACGGTATCCAGCGGAGGGCAGTCGATTTCGTACAAGGCCATCGCGGGAACTCTGATCGTCCACCCGAAAGGCTGGGACGACGTGCCGCGCGACCCGAAGCCGGACAAGGATTCCGCTGCGGCGGAGCAGGGCGGTGAGGCGAAAAATACGACGGCCGAGGCGTCGATGTTCTACGTTGCGTACTTCAAGAATGGACCCGGACCACGTCCGGTCACGTTCCTCTACAACGGCGGTCCGGGCTCCGCGTCGGTGTGGTTGCACATGGGTGCGTTCGGGCCGCGACGGGTCGTCACGGCCACCGATGCACACACCCCGGCGGCGCCCTATGTGCTGGTCAACAACGACTCGACCCTGCTGGATGTGAGCGACCTCGTCTTCATCGATGCGCCGGGCACCGGTTTCAGCCGCATCGCAGGCAAGGACAAGGAAAAAGCCTTCTATGGGGTGGATCAGGATGCCTATGCGTTCGCGGACTTCATCGCTCAATTCCTGGAGAAGTACGGGCGCTGGAACTCGCCCAAGTACCTGTTCGGCGAGAGCTACGGCACACCGCGCTCCGCCGTGCTCGTCGATCAGATGGAGAAAGACCGCTCGATCGATTTCAACGGCGTCATCCTGTTATCTCAGATCCTGAGCTTCGATCTCAGCGCAGACCGTCCCACGCAAAATCCGGGTGTGGACCTGCCCTACGAGATGGTGCTGCCGACCTACGCGGCGACTGCCTGGTACCACCACAAGCTACCGGGCGACCATCCGGACCTTGCCGGCCTGCTCGCCGAAGTCGAGGAGTTCACGCTGGGGGACTACGCGCATGCGCTCGCTGTCGGCTCTGAACTCAGCGTGTCGCAGCGTGCCGCCGTGGCGGAAAAGCTGCATCAATATACGGGGCTGCCGGTCGACTACATCCTCAAGGCGGATCTGCGCATCGACGGCGGCGAGTTTCGCCAGACACTGCAAGGCGATGCGGGCATCGCCACGGGCCGGCTCGATTCGCGGTTTTCCGGACCGTTGCTCGATCCGTTGGGTCAGCGTGCCGACTATGACCCGCAGTCCACCGCGTTGAGTTCCGCGTACGTGTCCGCGTTCAACGACTACGTCCGCAGGGAACTGCATTACGGTGAGGGCCGACAATTCAAACCCAGCATTCCGATCTTCAGGACGTGGAACGCCGAGCATCAGCAGCCGGGGCAGGAGCGCGCTTATCCGCCGGAACAGGGCCTCAACGTCATGCCGGACCTCGCCAATGCGATGAAGCTCAACCCGACCTTGAAGATTCAACTGCACGCCGGGTATTTCGATCTGGCCACGCCGTTTTTCCAGGGCGTTTACGAGATGCACCATCTGCCCATTCCGGCCGCCTTGCAGGCAAACATCGACTACAAATTCTATGATTCGGGGCACATGGTGTATGCCAAGGAGTCCTCGCTGAAGGCACTGCACGACAACGTCGCGGCGTTCATCCGCCGCACCGACAATCCCGGCCGCTGATGCCGCTATCCCTTGACGCGCGGGACGCCTATGAAATCGCGCTTGCCCAACGGCATGCCCTTCCAGCGCAGGATGTCGTAGGCCGTGGTGGCATGGAAATAGAAATTCGGCTGTGCGAAGGAAAGCAGGAACTCTTCGACCGTAAAGTGCATGTTCACCCGGCCCGTGAAATACATGTCGCGACCGACGTAGGAATCGATCTCGGCGGGGTCGAGGGCCTCCAACGCCACGAGCGTGGTCTCGAGCTTCGACTTTAACGCGGCGAAGTCCGTCGGAAACGGCGTCCTGTCGGCGCTGAAGGTGCCGAGACGCACGCCCTCGAGGGCGCCCAACGAGTGTACGCAGGTGGATTTCACCTGGTAGCCGAAGGGATGCATGTCCTCCGCCAGCCGGGTTTGAATCAGATCCTCCGGCGTGATCCCCCGCTCGGTACAAAACGTCTCCGCCTTGACGAGGATGGCGCCCACGGCAGCCAGGATTTGACGGTAGGAAGGAACGACTGCGGAGTAGAGCGATAAGGCCATGATGGTGCCCCGTGGTGGCGACGGCGGATAGGATAGTGCAGGAGTTTATATCGTTGATTAATATGACATCAGTGATTATGGAGGCTTCATGGCCAGCATGACTATCCGCGACATCGATGAAAAATTGAAGTCCAGACTGCGGGTCCAGGCCGCGAGACATGGTCATTCGATGGAGGACGAAGCGCGCGACATCCTGCGGTCGGCGTTGAGCCGTGAGGCGACGCAGTCAACCGGGCTCTATGCGGCCATTCGCGCCCGCGTTGAACCCCTCGGAGGAGTGGAGCTGCAGATTGCACCGCGCGAACCCCTGCGCGAGCCGATGAACTTTGAGAAATGATCGTTCTTGATACCAACGTGTTAACAGAAGTGTTGCGGCCTGCTCCGGAACCTGTGGTGGTCGAGTGGCTGACGGACCAATCGCGTGCGTCCGTGTTCACGACGACGGTCACGCGAGCGGAGGTTCTGTACGGCATCCGATTGCTACCCAAGGGAACACGGCGCGATGGGCTGTGGGAGGCTGCGATCGAGATCTTCGACATGGACTTTGCGGGTCAAATCCTGTCATTCGACAATGCGGCGACCGATGAATTCGTGCAAATCAGCGTCTCGCAACGCACGGCCGGACGGCCCATTGCGCAGTTCGATGCGCTGATCGCCGGCACCACCCGTTCCCGTGGAGCCAAGCTCGCGACCCGCAACACGTCCGATTTCGAGGGGTGTGACATCGAACTCGTCAATCCCTGGAAAGGATAGACAAAGCCACGTCGGGTGATTTCGCGATGCCTGCGGGTCCTATGCGTATAAGCATTGCTCATTAGCTTTTTCCGGGCCTGCGCCTATCCTTTGTCGCAACTTCATCGGCGACTCATAGGGACATGGACATGACGACGGAGGCGGCCCCGGGTGGGATGGAGATCGAGGCCGACGTACTGGTCATTGGCGGCGGCATGGCCGCCGCCTGGGCTGCCGTCTCGGCGGCGCGCGCCGGGGCGGCCGTGGTGCTGGTGGACAAGGGCTTCGTCGGCACCAGCGGCGTAACCGCGACCGGCGGCCCCAACCACTGGTGGGTGCCACCGGACCCCGCGCTTCGTGCCGAAGCCGTCGAACGTCGCTGGCGGACGAGCTTCGGACTGGCGGAGCGGGACTGGATGGCGCGAGTCATCGAGACGACCTGGCGGACCTTGCCGCAGCTGGCCGCGTACTACCCGTTTGCCGCCGATGGTCGTGGCGGTACCTATTATTCGGGTCTTCGCGGTCCCGAATACATGCGCGCGCTGCGTCACTGCGCGCGCGATGCCGGGGTGCGCATCCTCGATCACCATCCGGCGCTCGAGCTGTTGGTGCATCGTGACGGCTCGGTTGCGGGCGCCGCCGGGTACGCACGTCTGGTGCGCCGCCCCTGGATCGTACGAGCCGGGGCTGTGGTGCTCGCCGCCGGCGGCTGCGCCTTTCGCTCGGGGTTGATCGGCAGCCACGCCAATACCGGCGATGGGTACCTCATGGCGGCGGAAGCCGGTGCCGAGCTTTCCGGTATGGAGTTCTCGACCGCCTATTCGTTGTCGCCGGTGTGGAATTCGACCCGCACGCTTCCGTATCCCTCCGCGCGTTTCTTCGACGCGGCGGGCGCCGAACTGGACATTCCGCCGCCCATGTCCGGCCCTGCCCATCAAGATGCGCTCGCGCGCGCGATGCTGGGCGGCCCGGTCTACGCCGACTTGGGCGATGCTCCGGCCGCGTTGAAGAGCCTCCTGCGCCGCATCCAACCCGCGTCGCTGACACCGTTCGAGCGCCGTGGGATCTCGCTCTTCGAGGAGCGGTTCGAGGTCAAATTGTTTGGCGAGGGGACGATACGCGGCACGGGCGGACTGCGCATCGTCGACGCAGACTGCCAGACCACGGTACGGGGGCTGTTTGCCGCGGGAGATACCGCCACCCGTGAACTGGTCGCCGGTGCGACCAGCGGCGGCGGTGCGCAAAATTCAGCGTGGGCGCTGACTTCGGGCGTGGTGGCCGGTGCCGGCGCGGCGGCGCGCGTCAAACGAAGCGGACGTCGTGCCGAGGACGTTGCGCACCCAACCGGTACCGTGGCGTTGCGACCCAGCGGTCCGGTTCATCGCGGCGACGACGCTGCGGCGATCTCGATCGTACAGGGACAGATGCTGCCGTATGACAAGGTACTGTGGCGACATCAGAACAGCCTCGAAGGGTCGCGGCGATTGCTCGACACGCTCTGGCGCGCATTGGCCGCCCACCGACGGGCGGACGGACTCGATCAAATCCCTGCCCGCGAGACCGCTGCCCTCACCGCCACCGCGCGCTGGTGCACTGCTGCGGCCCTGGCGCGCGTAGAGAGCCGCGGCATGCACGTGCGCATCGACGCGCCGGGCGTCGCTGCGGGCGGCGCGCGCCGCCTGCTGGTGGGCGGGCTCGACCGGGTGTGGACCCGCCCCGAGGCGGCCGATGACGAGTTCGCCGGTGGCGTAGTTTTCGAATCCTCGGCGGAGACAGCGGCATGATCGCTCATATTTTTCAGGACCTCTGCAATGGCTGCGGCGCGTGCGTCGTCGCCTGCCCGACGCACGTGCTGGACGTCGGATCGGATGGCAGGCCGCGCATCGCGCGCCTGGATCAATGCCAGACGTGCTTCATGTGCGAATTGTACTGCGACGCCGACGCGTTGTATGTCGCGCCGGATCAGCGTGCCCCTGAACTCGTGGACCCCACCGCCATACTCGCCTCCGGCCAGCTGGGCAGTCTGCGCCGCGACTATGGCTGGAACGGTGGACAGGCGGGAACCGCGCCGTTGGCCGAGTTCTGGCAGCTGGGTCCGTTGCTGCGCGAAGGCGCCGAGATCGCCGCGCGGCGCCACGCCGCACGCCACGCGGAAGACGGGGGATAGCTCAGAATTTGACACCCACCCGCGCATAATAGAAGCCACCGTTGAGTCCGAACGGCGAGTTCGTGCCATAGAGGTCGTCGCCGTTGGTGGGTATCCCATACGCCGTGGGACCGGCCTTGTAGCCCGGCGCCGAGGTCAGCGTCGTATCGGTCGCCAGGGCCGCAACGAACGCGCTCGATTGCCGTTGCGGGTAGACATTGAACAGGTTGTTCGCGCCCACCGACACACTGAGCGCGCGATTGACCTCGAAGGTGACATCGAGGTCGGTGAGCCACCTGGGGCCGAAGTGTCCGTCCAACGTATTGGTGACGGGTTCCAGGTAACTGCCGTAGCGTGTTTCAACCGCATGTACGCGCCAGCGGCTCAAGGTCCAATCCGCCGCCAATGCCAGACGGTCCTTCGGCGTGGACTCGGTCAGCTGGCGCTGGGCCAGGGGCCCGAACAGCTGAAAACTGGTGCCGAAGCCGCTGAGAACGGCGGGATTCGCGATGATGTGGGTGATGCGGGTCCGGTTCGCGGCATAGCTCGCACTCCACCGCACCGAACCCGCACCATCGAACGACTGCGCGTAATCCAACACGAAATCCACGCCCTGGGTCCGGGTGTCGACGGCATTGGTGAAATACTGCGCGGAACTCAAGTTCGAGAATCCGAGCGGCGTGAGGATGGCCTGGACCGGCGCGCCGGTGAGCGTCGAGGATTTGACGATGCGGTCGGAGATGTCGATCTGATACGCATCCAGCGTCACGAGGAATTTCGGCGCCGGCTCGAACGTCACGCCGGCCGAGTAGTTGAGTGATTTCTCCGGCTTGAGCGGTTTCGCGCCGAGCGCGCCCGCCAGGGCGCTGTTCGCCGGCAGGAATTTCACCTGCTCGGCGGTGTTCACGCTGCCGTTGACCAGCGCACTGGTAGTCTGCGTCGTGGAGAAATACTCCTCGGCCAGCGAAGGCGCGCGGAAACTGTTGTTCACCGCGGCCCGCACGGCGAGATTCGGCAGGATTTCATAGCGGGTGATGAACTTGCCGTTCAGCGTATTGCCGGAGCTGTCGTCGTAGTGCTCGGCGCGGGCCGCGACGCCCACGTACCAGGGATCGACGATGTTGGTGCCGGTGTCCAAGTACAAGGCATAGTTGTTGCGGTGGTGTGTGCTGGCATCGGCCGGCGTGGTGCCCGTGAACGACTGCAACCCGGCCGTGGGCGACAGTCCATGATAGAGATCATCGAAGGGCGTGCCGTCATTCGGCACGACGTAGCCGCCGTTGATGTAGGAATTCGGCTCGCCCGCCACCTGGGAGAACTGTTCCCACCGATGCTCCAATCCCCAGGACACATCGAGGGGCTTGGCACAACCGACCTCGAAGGCGCGGCTGACGTCGAGGTTGTTGGTCCATTGCTGGAAGATTTGCGCTCCCATGTAGAAGCTGCTCTGGGTGACCGCAGGACCCAACGAGGCATTCAACGTATCGTCGGCGCCGAGCCACGCGTAATCCCGACCGAAGTTCGAACTGGTGTCCCACCGCCATCCGCCGAGTTCACCCTTCACGCCCGCGCCGATTTGAAAGTCGGTCTCACGAATCAGGCGGTACGCTTGAAAGCCGTTGGGATACAGCTCCGGCAACGAGGAAAGATCGTCTGGTCGGTAGGCACCGCGGGCATCCCTGATGTCGCGGTGGCTGGCCGTGGCGACGCTGTAGAACTCCGATCCATCGCCGACCGGCACCGATAAATTGTAGGAGCCGTTGACCGTGTTGTCGCGCGTCGAGCGGCCGTAGGCACTGCCGTAATTGTCGTTGCCGGTCGCCTCCCGCGGGTCGGGCTGTCCGTTCACCAAGGGATACAGGAGCCCCGTCGACGGAGAGTTCGCGGGCGCGGGCTGGTGATGATCGGCGGTCAGGGCGAAGTGGATGAAGCCTTGCGAGAACAAGGGCAGACCATAGTCGGTGTCGACCTGTCCCAGCAGACCCGTGGCCTTGTACGTCCGGCCGGCCGTTGCAGCGGCCTCGCCGCCATCGCGGCCCTGTTTCAGGATGATATTGATCACGCCGGCGATGGCGTCCGAACCGTATTGGGCCGCGGCACCGTCGCGCAGGACTTCGATGTGGTCGATCGCGGCGACCGGGATCAGATCGAGGTCCACCGGCGTGGAGCCGCCGCCGATGGTCGCCAGATTATTGATGAGCGCCGTGCCGTGGCGACGCTTGCCGTTGACCAACACCAGCACGTAATCGCCCGTGAGGCCGCGGACGGTGTAGGGCTGCACACTGGCTGAGGTACCGCCGCCGTTCTGCGCCGGCAGAGTCAGAGAAGGGATCACACTCGACAAAATCTCCTTCAGACCGGTCTTCCCCGTGGCGGTGAGCTGCTCGGCGCTGATGATGTCGATCGGCACGGGACTGTCCGCAACGGTGCGTGTCTGGCTGCCGCGCACGCCGGTGACCACGAGTTCGTTGATCTGGTCTGCACCGGTGCTCGAGGCGGCATCGGCGGCTGCAGCGTCAGACGCCGCGATGTTGCTGCTTGCGACTGAAGCGGGTGCGGGGGTCTCCAACGCATCCACCGAGTTCGTAAAAATACTGCACACGGTCATCGCGAGGATGGCGTTGCGGAGAGCGGGGGCTGGGCGTCTTGCGGCGATGTCGGGGTGGTTCATTCGGCGCACCCTATAGCGGATCACACTGTGTTTGAACGACCTTGTTTTTATTTACTTATACGAATGCCGATCCATAACAACCCCGCATAACGCCATGTCCATTTGAGTGCACGGCCGGCGCTTTCAACGGTTATTGTCGTCGCAGGCAATCACCGAGGAGTAACGCCATGTCCGCCGTAGTCGTTGAACATTCCCCGCAAGCGAGCCTCGAACTCGTCGTAAAACAGCTCGAGCCCAGCATCGGTGCAGAAATCAGCGGTATCGACCTGCGCCAGCCCCTCGCTCAGCGGCAGCGCGACGAAATCAAGTCGTTGCTGCTCAAGCATCGCGTACTGTTTTTCCGCGACCAGCCCATCAATGGTGAGCAACAAGTCGCCCTGGCGCGGCAGTTCGGCAAGATCTACGAGCATCCGACCACACGTCAGGTGGATCATCGCGTGAAGGCTGATTCGGCCCAGTCGCATCGAATTTCGGCGACCATCACCCGACAGGAATACAAGGTCACGAGTGGTACCTGGCATAGTGACACGAGCTGGCTGGTGCGTCCGACCTGGGGTGCAATTTTGCGCGCAGTCGACCTCCCGCCGCTGGGCGGCGATACGATCTGGGCCAACGGCAATGCCGTGTACAACGCACTGCCCGACGACTTGAAGGAGAAGATCGACGGGCTGTATGTCGTCCACGATTTCCAGAGTGCGCTCAAGCGTGTCGGCCTGGACTATCCGATCGTCGCGCATCGACTGGTGCAACGTCATCCGGAGACTGGCGAAAAAATCGTCTGGGTGAATTTCTCCCAGCACCCCTCCATCGTCGGCTGGGACCGCGCCGAGAGCGCTGCATTGCTCGATCAAATCCTTGCCGGATATTCCAAGCCGGAGGTGCAGGTGCGTTTCAAATGGACGCCCAACACGGTGGCCTTCTGGGACAATCGCGCGGGACTTCATTATGCCGTCTTCAATTACGGCGACTATCCGCGCGAGCTCGAACGCGTGCTCATCGAGGATTTCGATGCTCTGCCGCATTATTGATCCCAGGTGAAGCATTCCTTCAAACACTGGCTGTTCGCCGCGAGTCTGCTGTTCGCCACGTTCGTTCATGCGGAGGCGCCGTCCTTGCGTATCGGCGATTCGAAGGGCGTTTATAAAGCGTTGTTGAACGCCTCCGGCGAGTTGAAAAGCATTCCGTACAGCATCGAATGGGCGGAATTCCCGGCGACCGCTCCCGCCTTGGAAGCCCTTGCGGCAGGCGCCATCGATCTGCGGGTGTCGGCGGGGGCCCCGTTGATTTTTGCGCTCGCGTCGGGAGCGCCCATCAAGGCAATCGCCGCGATGCGTCTCGACGGTCCCCGCGAGCTGCTGGCGATACTCGTACCGCCGAACTCGACGATCCATGCGGTCGGTGACCTGCGTGGAAAACGCATCGGCACGAACAAAGGGTCGATCGGGCACCATCTGATCCTGGCGGCCCTGCAGCGAGCGAATATTCCGTTCGACCAGGTGACGATCCAGTTCTTATTGCCAGCCGAGGCCAGGGCCGCCTTGTTGGGGGGTGCGATCGATGCGTGGTCCACCTGGGATCCCTATGTCGCCATCGCCGAGGTGCAGGATCATCTGCGCCCGGTGGTGGACGGTACCGGGCTCGCGATTTCGGACGGTGACCTGGTGACGAGCAATGCAGCAATCGCGTCGAAACGCGCGCTGCTCGTAGACTTCCTGCCCCGCCTCAGTCGTGCGCAGGATTGGGCGATGCAGCACCCGGAAGAATATGCACGGCTCTATGCCAGTCAAACGGGCCTGCAGATCGATGTCACGCGGTTGATCATCAAGCACCTGAATTACCACTACGTCCCCATCGATGACCCGATCATCCACGACCACCAGGAAACCGCGGACCTGTATCTCAAGGCAGGCATCATCAAACAGCCGGTGAACGTGACGGCCGCTTTCGACCGGTCCGTGTTCAAATGAAGCGTGGCGTGGCTTCTCGGGCCGTCCCGCTGCGCCGGCCCGGGTCAGACGTCAGCCATCGCGCGCCCGGATCAACTTGACATCGATCGCCTCAACCACGGCCACCGACGGCCGAGCATTCCAGCGGTCAATATACGTTTTTACGGGCGGGATTGCCTCGACCAGTCCGAATTTCGTCATCCAGGTGAGCGCCGTCCCCCACAGCACGTCCAGCGCGGTGAAACGCTCACCGAGCAGCCACGGCCCCTTGGTGAGCTGCGCGAGCACCGTGTTCATCATCGTCTCGAGGTCGCCGTACGGCACCATGGCGACGGACCCCGGCTCACGTTTCATCGCCTTGTCGACGAGCGCGGGCTCGAAACACGCGGCGTAGAACACGTACCAGCGCAGATACGGGCCGCGCAGTGCATCGCCGATCGCCGGCGTAATCCCGGCTTCCGGGAACAGATCGGCCAGGTATATTCCGATCGCCACCTGCTCCGTCACCAGGACATCGCCATGCAGGATCGCCGGCACCTTGCCCATCGGGTTGATGTTCGTATAGGCACTCTGCCGATGCTCGCCCGTCTTCATGTTGAGAACATGCAGCGAATAAGGCGCGTGCAGTTCTTCGAGCAATGCCAGCGCACCTGAGGACCGGGTCTGTGGGCAGTGGAACAGGGTGATCGGTTGGGAAGTGGGCATGGCTTACCTCGTTATTGTGTTGAATGCGAGCGTGGCAGGGATTCGATGCTCCGTCCAGCAGGCCTGTGCGGGTGATCGCTGCCATGAAGCGGCCGTTCGCGGTATGAGATAAAATCGGCAGCCGCAGCACAAGTAGAGCGCCGAGGTCATTGGATTTTCCGTCGCGTTACAGCACGGCGATTTGGTCACCTAGTAGTTGGTCCCAGCCATGCCATCCAATTCAACCTTGACCTGGACTGTCGTAGCGACGTTCTCCGATGTCCCCTCGGCGCATGCAATGTCGGACTTGTTCCGAGGAGAGGGAGTGCCTGCCGCGGTAATCAGTGACACGTCGCTGTTGGGAGAAGCACGCCGTTGCGAGATCCGCGTGCCACCCGAGCTGGCGCACCGAGCACGTTGGCTTATGACGCAGGCTCAGTTTACCGAAGCCGAGTTGACGTTCCTTGCAACTGGAGAGCTGAATGACGGCAGTGATGTTGAACGATAGTCTAAC
>CAZZVN010000052.1:26951-28614 GCA_964657625.1 uncultured Steroidobacteraceae bacterium | reverse complement strand
GTGCGGGCCGCACGTCGGGTACGGCCGGCGCATCGCCTCGCTGCACGCCGGCGTCCGGCTTCGACTCCTTCGCGTCATGCAGCAGTTCGCCCGGCTGCGTCCAGTTCACGGCCTGCGGCTCGATGCGCGCGGCGAGCAAAGGCCGCGCCTGATCGCGCCACTCGTCGAACGTTGCCGCCGTACGCCCGTACATGGGCTGCTAGAACAGCGACTGCTGTCGGCCGGCCTGCGCCAGATCTGCCCTGACCCGTTCACTCGAACGCTGATCGCCGACGGGCACGTGATCGGCGGCGACGAGGAAGTGCCGTGCGCCCTTCAGCCGTGCGCCGAGCGCGGCGAGATCGGCGAACCGCAAACGCCGCCGCCGTCGCGACGACAGAATGCGGTCCACCACCCGCACGCCGAGTCCGGGCACCCGCAGCAGCCCGTGCCGGTCCGCCATATTGACGTCGACCGGGAAATGCCCGCGATTGGCGAGGGCCCACGCCGTTTTTGGATCCACGGCAAGATCGAGTTGACCGTCCGGCATCGAACTCGCGAGGTCCGCGATGGAGAATTCATAGAACCGCAGCAACCAATCCGCCTGATAAAGCCGATGCTCACGCACCAACGGCGGCGCGCGGTTCGGCAGGCGCGCGGACGAATGCGCGATGGGACTGAATGCCGAGTAGTACACCCGCTTGAGCCCGTAAGAGCGATACATCGCGTCGGCGGAATCCAAGATCAGTGCATCGGAACTCGCGTCCGCGCCGACGATGACCTGGGTGCTCTGGCCGGCAGGCGCGTAGGCAGGAGGTTTCGCACCGAGCGGCTTGCCACCGCCCGCGCGGCCGCCGCTCGCGCCGGCGTGTCCGCCGGCCCCTCCCCGTGCGGCCCGGGCGTGCCGCGCCTCCTCGACATTGAGGCCGATGTGGCCCATCGCACGCTTGATCACCACGTCGGATTTTTCCGGAGCGAGTGCGGCCAAGCCGTCGCGGCTCGGCAGCTCGATGTTGACGCTCAGGCGGTCGGCGTAGCGACCTGCCGCGTCGATGAGCTCGGGGCTCGCCTCCGGAATGGTCTTCAGATGAATGTAACCGCGAAATTCATGCTCTTCACGCAACGTGCGCGCGACGTTCACGAGTTGCTCCATGGTGTAGTCGGCCGAGCGGATGATGCCGGAACTCAAGAACAGGCCCTCGATGTAGTTGCGGCGGTAGAACGACAGCGTGAGCTTCACCACTTCCGAGGCCTGGAAGCGCGCGCGCGGCACGTCGCTCGAGCGCCGGTTGATGCAGTACACGCAGTCGTAGTAGCAGAAATTCGTCAGCAGGATTTTCAACAGCGAAACGCAGCGGCCGTCCGGCGTGTAGCTGTGACAAATGCCCATCCCGGTGGTGGAGCCCATCCCCTTGCCCGGCGCCGCCGAGCGTTTGGGGGCACCGCTGCTCGCGCAGGACGCATCGTACTTGGCGGCGTCCGCGAGAATGGCCAGTTTGCGCTCCAACTCCATACTGTTATTATATACAGCTTCGAGTCTGATGACCAGGGTGGACGGAATCAATCGGCATCGGCCCTTCCCGCGCTACTTGAGGCCGATGCGCGCGTTGTCGGGGGAAAGCACCGAGGTGGCGACATCGTTGCCACGATGCAAGACGAACAGACCGCGATGCGAAGGATCGAC
>CAZZVN010000052.1:25471-26851 GCA_964657625.1 uncultured Steroidobacteraceae bacterium | reverse complement strand
GCCCGTCGCCGTCGTCGTCGAGGTGCAGCACGAAGTCGAGGTCGCGCAAGGCGATATCCCACTGACCGTGCATCGTCGCGCCGATGCGCGCCGTATCGAGGGTGAGGTAGGCGTCGCTCGCCGAATGGGCGCCGGCGACGTCCGACCCCGCGAGGAGCGCGAGCGCGACCAACGCAACCCGCGGGATTCCCGCGAGTGCCGCCGCGAGGCACGCGGCAGGACGCTTCATTGCACCGCCCCCGCCGTCTTCAAGCGGGCGGTCAACTGCTGCGCCAGCGGCTCGATCAGCGGATCTTCCAGGCCCGTGCGCCGGTAGAATTCGAGGACCGTGGCGGCCGCCTGCGGCTGATCAGCCGCCAGGGCCGCTTCGAACACGACCCGGATGTCCCAGGGCGCCTTCTGCACCTGCCAGTTGCGTTGCGCCATCTCCAACGCGGTCTGTGGATCATGCTCCAGCAGGAGTGCGAACCGAGACTGTTCCCGGCCGAAATAATCACTCCCGCGCAGCCGCAAGGCCTCGAAACGCGCCGCCATGATCCACACGTAACGCTGCAGATCCGCGCTGTGCAGCGCCGCCTGGGCGAGCGCGATCCGCAGATAGGCCGTGTCCGACTGCTCGTGTCCGGCCAGCAGCGGCAGCACTTCCGCCGCCCGCCCGCGATCGAGCAGAAAATCCGCGTACGCCACCAGCAGGAAATTGTCCTGCGGCAGCAATCGCAACGCATTGCCGTAATGCAGCTCCGCCGCCGGCCAGTCGCCGAGCCGCTCCGCCGTCTCCGCCAGCAAGCCCTGTATCCACGCCTGGTAGGTCACCGGCAACCGCGCCGACGACGCCTCGGCCTGGGTGAGCAGCCGCCGGCTCTGTTGCGCCTGCCCGACGTACGAGCGCAGATTGCCCGCGCACGCGACCCCCATTTCCAACCCCGCTGCGTTCGAGACGTGCGCGCAGTCCTTGCCCGCCGCCCCGTAATCGCCCTGGACCATGTCGAGCGTGGCGAGGGTGAGCCACGCCTGACCGTTGCGCGGGTCGGCCTGCAAGGCCTGCTTCAACAGCTCTCGCGCCGGGTCGAATTCATGTCGATATTGGAGAATCGTCGCCTCCGTGACGAGGACGCTCGCGGGCGCAGCGGCGGGGGCGACGGGGTTGCGCGCCCCCCGCCCGCCCGTGCCCGTCGTGCCTGCTGCGCCCGTCGTGCCTGCCGAGCCCGCCGGTCGCAACCAGGGCATCAGCAGCGCCTCCGCATACCCCGCGTAGTGCGCGTCTCCCACCTGGCGCCCATAGTCGACGTAGGCATCCGCCAACGCCAGCACCGCCGTCAACTCATGGGGGGTCGCGTCGTAGCGCATGCGCAGGGAGCGGATCGCGGCCACCGCCGGGTC
>CAZZVN010000052.1:0-25461 GCA_964657625.1 uncultured Steroidobacteraceae bacterium | reverse complement strand
GACCGACGGCACCTCCTGCAGCACCTCGCCGTCGTCCCCAGGCAGATAAGGCGCCTTGAACGCACCGGGCGGTGCCACCGGCGCAGCGGTGGCGGCCATCGCGGCGCCGCACGCCATGCCGCCCGCCAACCCGGCAGCCGAGCCGGCCAGAACCAGGGCCCGGATCAGCCGCGACAGCGCAGTACGTGCCGTGCGCCAGACGGCACGCTGGCCAGGCATTGAGCGACATGGGACCATACGTAGGGGTTCGTTGGAATCAAGATGGCGGATGCGCGACGGCGATTCGCTGCATCCGGAATGGGGAGCCGCTCGAATTACCGACATGACGAGAATAGAGCAAGGCGCGCACCGATGACGGAATTTGTCTTTGTCGCCCCCGCCGCCAGCCGACCCTCCGCACGACAGTGGTTCAGCCCGGCCGAGTGGGGACGGCTGGCCGGTCTTTACGGCGTCATCGCCGTCCTGCATCTCGCCGGCTGGGGTCTGTATCTTCACTACGCGAGACACTTCCCGCAGCTCGTGGGCCTCGGGTTCGTCGCCTACATGTTCGGTCTGCGACACGCCTTCGACGCCGATCACATCGCCGCGGTGGATGACACAGTGCGCTTCATGCTGCAGAAGGGAAAGAAGCCGCTGGGCGTCGGTTTCTTCTTCTCGCTCGGGCACTCCACCGTGGTGCTCGTCCTTGCCGTCGTCATCGCCTTTGCCGCCACCACCGTCACCACGCGGCTGCCCATCCTGCGCAGCGTCGGGGGCGTCATCGGCGCCGGCGTCTCGGGCGTATTCCTCTGGGTCATCGGTATCCTCAACCTGCTCGTGCTGCTCGACATCCTGAAGATCTGGCAGACCGCCAAGAGCGGCACGCACAGTCATGCGCATCTCGAGTCGCTGTTGCAGAAACGCGGCCTGTTGAACCGTCTTTTCGGTGGCCGGCTGCAACGCTTGATGAACCACAGCTGGCAGATGTATCCGCTCGGCCTGCTGTTCGGACTCGGCTTTGACACCGCTTCCGAGGTAGGTCTGCTGGCGATGACCGCCGGTGCTTCCGCCGGCGATCTACCGCTCGCCGCCATCCTCTGCCTGCCCCTGTTGTTCGCCGCCGGCATGACCCTGATGGACACCACCGACGGCATTCTCATGTCGAAAGCTTATAATTGGGCCTTCTTGAACCCGCTGCGCAAGATCTTCTACAACCTCACCACCACGGGCCTGACGGTGGCCGTCGCGCTGGTGATCGGCACGATCGAATTATGGCAGGTGCTGATCAACGTGCTCGGCTTGCACGGGCCCTGGGCGGATGCCGTCGCAGGCCTGGATTTCGGGGTGGTCGGCTACCTCATCGTCGGCCTGTTCCTGCTCGCGTGGGGGCTCTCGGTGGCGGTGTGGAAGTTCCGGCGGATCGAACGACGCTACCCGCCGGCCGCGGGTCCGCACGTCCACGTGCACACGCACGACGACGGCGTCCGGCACTCGCACGATCATCTTCACCCGCATTCGGACTGAGCGCATGCGCCTGTTCCGCCGTCTCGCGCTGAGCTCGGGATTGCTGGGCATGACGCTCGGCGCGTGCGCCGCGCACGCCGATACCGTCGCGAGCCTGCTCGGCAACTTCACCATCAATCAGTATTGCGGCGTCACCATCGAGCACGCCGCCGTTGCGGTTCATTACGCTGTCGTGTTCGGTCAGCTGCCGGCGCTGCGCGAACTGCATGCCGCCGATGCCAACGGTGACGGCGTGACCTCGCAGCAGGAGCGCGACGCCTACGTTGCCACCCTGGCCGACGGCCTCGCGAACGGCATGACGCTCGTGGTCGACGGCGTCCGCCTGCCGCTGCACGCGTTGCATACCACCAGCAGTCTGCCCACCGAACAGGGTGGGTTCTCGTTGCGGCTCGACGTCGATCTGGCGGCCGCATTGCCGGGTCCCACCGGCGCGCCACGATCCGTGAGCTTCGACAACCACAACTACGCCGGACGCATCGGCTGGCACGAGGTCGTCGTCGCCACCGTGCCCGGTATCACCGGCTTCGATACCGACGCCTTCGACGACTCCCTCACGGGGGGGCTCACCGAAGCGCTCAAATCGCTGCCCGCCACCGGACCTCTCGACGAGCGGCGTGTGCACCTGCGCGTCACCGACGGCACTCCCCCCGCGGGCGCCGTGTTGCTGGGCCCGCGGGCCGGCACGACGGCCGCGCCAATGGCGCGCACGTCCACCACCCCGGGCAACGATGATCCCTCGCGCGCAGCACCGCCCACTGCCGGATCGTCGGCTGCGGGATCGCCCGCCGCCGCAGGGCCCGCCGCAGCCGCACCCCGCGCGCTGCCCACCGACAGCACGGAGAGCCAGTGGATCGCCCGCGAGACACACCGTCTCGTCGATGCCATTTCCGGCCCGCACCTCGAGCCCCGCGTCGCCTTCCTCGCCCTGCTCGGCGCCATGCTGCTCGGCGCCGTCCACGCCCTGTCGCCGGGGCACGGCAAGACCATCGTCGGTGCGTACCTGATCGGCTCCCGCGGCACACCCCGCCACGCCGTGTTCCTCGGCGCCACGGTGACCATCACCCACACTCTGGGCGTCTTCGTGCTGGGCTTCGCCACACTCTACGCCTCCCGGTTCATCGTGCCCGAGCGGCTGTTCCCCATACTCAGTCTGGTGTCTGCGGTGTTGGTGCTCGGCATGGGCATCGTACTGCTGGTGCAGCGCGGACGGGTCGCCCGCCAGGTCCTCGCCCGCGGCGCCGAAGCCCCCCTGCTGTTTCAGCCGGTCGGAACAGTCGCGGCCGATGCCGCATTCCCCAACCGTTTCGTGCTTGCGCCCGCACACAGCCTCGCCCTGGCGGACCCGACCTTGCATTCGCACGGCGGCGGACCTCTGCATTCGCACCTGCCGCCGGGGGCATCGGGCGAGAAAGTGACCTGGCGAAGCCTGCTGACGCTCGGAATCTCCGGCGGCCTGGTGCCCTGCCCTTCCGCCATGGTGCTGCTGCTCGCCGCCGTGGCGCTCAACAAGACTGCGTATGGGATGTTGTTGGTGGTCGCGTTCAGCGTCGGGCTCGCCATCACCCTGACGGTGGTGGGACTCGCGTTCTTGTATGCGCGCAACCGGTTCGGCGGTTCGGACCGGCAGACACGCTGGCAGCTGCTATTGCCCGTGTTGAGCGCCCTGACCATCACGCTGCTGGGGGTGGCGCTGAGCTACGCGGCCCTGCGAAGTTTCAGCGCATGAGGGCCCACGGCGCCCGGTCGATGGCGTAGATCACGTTCGGATTGCTCGGCTCGCCGTGATAGGCCACCGCGGCCTCACCGATCAGCACGCCGCCGAGTTTTTCCATCGCCCGCCGCGAGCGCAGGTTGTGCACGCCCACCGAAAACAGCACCCGCTCCACGAAACGGAAGGCGTGATCGAGCATCAACCTCTTCAGCGCGCGGTTGTACTGGCGGCCCCAGAAGCGGCGGGCAATGAAGGTGTAGCCGATGCTCACCGCCGAGCGGGCCTCGTCCAGATCGTAGAACCGCGAGCTGCCGATCAGCTCCCCGCCGACGTTGTCGAACACACAAAACGCCCCGCCCGACGCCAATGCGCCCTGGAAATAAGTCTCGAACACCGCGCGCTGGTAGCGGTTGCGGCTCGGGTGCTGCGCCCAGATCAGAGGATCCGCGGCGACCGCATACAGCTGTTCGAAGTCGTCGGGCGCGAGCGGTCGCAGCCGGATCAAGTCGTCATGCAGGTGCGGTTGTAGATCGAACGACATGATCGCTCTTTGGCGCGCCCTGAAAGCGCGCCGATTGAAAGGGGATGGCAGATTGGCCCGCAGGTACAGTACTGTCAATGATGAACCCCGCCAGGCAATTCCGCTTTCAGAACCCACCAGCCGTCGAATCCGGCATTCCTCCGACCCTGCGCAACGAGGGCTCGATGGCATTTTGGGCCGTCGTCATTCTGACCGGCCTCGGAGCGGGACTGGGTGCCGTCGTCCTCACTTTGCTGCTGATGCAGGTGCAACGCCTGCTATGGCACGGAACCGATCTTCTCGAAGCATCTCAACACGTGGACGCCTGGCGCCATGTCTGGATTTTGCTCGGCGCCGGTGCCGTGACCGGTGCATGTCAAATTCTGCTGCGGCGGCTGACGAGTGGCAACGGCATCGATATCACCGAAGCCATATCGGAACACGGCGGCCGGCTGCCGACGGTGCGCACGCTCGGCAGCGCGGTGCTCTCGATTTTGGTGGTCGGGATGGGAGCCTCTCTGGGTCGGGAAGGCGCGCCCAAGCAAGTCGGCGCGGTGCTCGCAAACGTGCTCGCGGATCGGGTGGCGCTGTCCGATGAGCAACGACGCCTGCTGGTCGCGTGCGGTGCGGGAGCGGGCATGGCGGCCGCCTATGGCGTCCCTCTGGGTGGTGCGCTATTTGCCCTGGAGGTGCTGCGAGGTGTGCTGGCGCTGCGATTGATCCTGCCGGCGCTGCTGGCATGTGCCGTCGCCTCGGGCGTGGCCTGGCTGGTGCTGCCGAATGCTCCTACCTACCTCATTCCAGCCTATCCGAGTTCCTGGTCGGTGGTGTGCTGGGCGCTGATAGCCGGACCCATCGCCGGGTTGGTCTCCATCGGCTATGTCCATATGGTCGCGTGGGCAGACCACAACAAGCCCGATGGCTGGCGTCGTCTGGTCGCACCCTGCCTGGTGCTGGGCCTCGTCGGGCTGGTGTCCCTCGCATACCCGCAGTTGCTTGGCAACGGCAAGGACATCGCGCAACTTACCTTTACCAACGGCGTCGCACCCTCGTTGCTCTTGACGCTGCTGATCCTCAGGCCGTTGTCGACGATCGCCTGCCTGGGCGCGGGCGTGCCCGGAGGACTGTTCACCCCCTCGTTGGCACTCGGCGCGTTATTGGGGGGCGTACTCGGGCTTGCCTGGTCATCGCTGTGGCCCGGAGTGCCGCCCGGCTTGTACGCCGTCATCGGCGCCGGCGCTATCCTGGCGGCGACCACCCACGGCCCGATTTCCGCGGTGGTACTCGTGATGGAGCTGACCGGCCGTGACCGCTCGTTCGTGCTTCCCCTGCTGCTGGCGGTGGTCAGCGCGACCGTGGTGGCCAGAACGATCGACGCACGTTCGATCTACGACGCCCGGTTTACGGCGCGCGAGATCGAAAAATTACAAAGCGAACGCAAGCCGCCCGCCATATGAATGCCCCGCGCCCTGATTGCAGGAATCGAAAGACGTCACGCCGTCATATCAGCGGCCCGCGAGCCCGAACGTCATGGGCGACGCGTGCAGGGCAATGCGCACCGCGGTGCCGCCCCCGGGAGCGCTGTCGATGGCGAGCGTCGCACCGATCAGTTCGGCCTGTTCGCGAAGTCCGACGATTCCATAGTGGCCTTCGAAGCGCGTGGTGGGATCGAAGCCGACCCCGTCGTCCTCGATGGTGAGTTGAAGTTCGGCGTTCTCCGCGATCCGCAGGCTCACGCGAACGTACTTCGCCGCCGCATGGCGCTCGACATTGCGCAGCGCCTCCTGACACATGTTCAGCAACGTCTCAGCCCGCTCATCCCCGAACAGCGCAGCTTCCGGATCAGCGATCAGCTCTCCGGCCATCCCGGACCGGTTCAACAACCGCTCGAGGGCTGCAGCCAAGGCCGGACCCAATCCCGTGTCACGCACCGTCGTCACGCGCATTTCCGTGATCGCGGTGCGAACCTCGTTGAGACCTTCGTGGGCGAGGTCCTCGGCACGCGCAAGCTCGCCCGCCACGGAGGTTGGCTCGTGCACCTGCAGCCGTCGCAGGTATCGGATCTCACTCAACAGAGCCATCATGGAATGGGCCAGGGTGTCGTGCAGGTCGCGGGCCATTTTGAGTCGCTCGCGCGCGACCGCCGCGTAGCGGGTTTCTTCCGCCAGTCGCTCCACCTCGCGCGTGCGCACCGCGACCCGTCGCTCCAATTCACGGCTCAGTGTTTGCAGTTCGCTGCGTTCCGTGTGGAGATCGTTCAAGACGTTGGCAAATGCCCGCCCCAACTGGGCGATTTCGTCGATGCCCTGCGGAGCCTCGATCTGCCGGGCCTGGTTGCGCTCCACCGCGTCCACGGAAAGCACGAGACGTTTGAGCCGGCGGGTGAGTTGATGAGCTCCGAGGGCTCCCATGACGGCGGTCGCCAAGCCAATCGCCATCGAAAACCACAAGACGCGCCCTCTCACCGCATCCGCGCGTTGATATACGCGGGCGTTGGGCTCACTGAGCTGCACCATCACGGAGCTGACCGGTAGTTCGCCACCGGTATTCAGGAGCGCCCTCGCCACCAGCACCTGCGAACCGCCGGCAAGACGCTCGAAATGCGGATCCAGGAAGGAATCGTCGACCCACCCGGTCGTCAACGCCAGCGGCCGACCGTCCGTCGTCGGAACTCCGTCCCACTGCTTTTGAACCCGATCTGCCGTCCCCGCCACGACGACGCGTTCAGAGTCGAGCAGCAACGCTTCGGCCGCTCCGCGCGGCCCGGCTTCGTCGGTCAGCCGCAACAGGGGATTCAACGAGCGCTGCCAGGTCAGCCGCGCAGCCACCACACCGATCACACGACCGTCGCGATCGTGGACGGGGGCCGCCAGATCTCCCAAAGCGATCGTCCCGCGCATGAGCAACCCACCCGATGGTTCTCGCGACGTTTGTTGCCTCCGCGGGATCTGACCGACCCAGGGGGCTTTCAAGGCCGCCTGAAACCACGCTTGTCGAGAGACGTCGTGGCCCACGGGCGAAACCGGGTCGGCACGCAACACGTCGCCCGCGCGTGTCGCCACCAGAATCCATTGGAACTGCGGGTAGGCGGCGGTCAGCTGCCGGAAGCTGAGGTCCAGACGGTGATCCAGGTCCACCGATGCGGGCAGCGCCTCCATCGCGCGAATTGCCCCGAGCCGCGCGACGATTGCCTGGCTCAAATCGGAGCTCAACTGGTCCGTTTCGAGCGCCAGACGACGCGCATGCTGCTCCACGACGTTCTCGCGGGCGATACCCCCCACCCACACCGCCGCGCCAATCGCATAGCTGAGCGACAATGCCGCGATGAGCCACAAGGCGCCCGCCGCCTGGCTGCGCCGCGGATTGAGGATTTTCAGCGAATCGAGGCGGCGCCTGATTCCCGCTACGGTCATGAAAGCCACGCGAAGTAGTGACTAACGTCACTTCCTTTGATCTGGATGAGACGGCAGTATGTTGAAGCTGCGACTCTAGCACGCGAGTTCCGCCCCCTATTTCGCCCGCCACCAGACACCATCTTGCACACCATCAGAGTCGTGATTGCGGAAGACCAGGCGCTCGTACGGCGGGGGGCGGCGCTTCTGATATCCATGGAGCCGGACATGGAGGTGGTGGGTCAGGCCTGCAACGGCGCGGAAGCGGTCGAACTCGCCAAACTCCTCAGGCCCGACGTGATCCTCATGGATTTGCACATGCCGGTCAAAAACGGGGTGGCCGCCACCCGCGAAATCACTCAGGCGCTGCCGGAGATCCAGGTCCTGGTGTTGACGACGTTGCATGACGACGAAACGGTATTCGAAGCCGTGCGCGCGGGCGCACAGGCCTATCTGCTCAAGGACGTCGCGGAGAGCGAGGTCCTCGAAACCATCCGCGCGCTGCGTCGCGGGGAATCCCGCCTGACGCCGCAGATCGCGCGCAAGGTGATGGATCAATTTCGAAAACTCGCACCGATGACTTGCTCGGACAACTCTCCCAAAGGCACGTCCGCCGCCCCAGTCGGTGTAACCGCAGACGACAACCCGGCCAGACCCTCGTCGACCGAAACACTGACCGACAAGGAGGAACGAATCCTCGAGTTGATCGCCGACGGGATGAGCAATCGCCAAATCGCCGAGACTTTGTCGCTGGCCGAAGGAACGGTAAAGAACTATGTCAGCCGGATCATGGACAAGCTTCACGCCAATACCCGCCTCGGGCTTGCGCTGATCTCCCGTGGACACGCGCCGCCCAGGAGGTGACCGAAGTCACTACGAAGTCGTGACTTTCGGGCCCTGACTTGTACCGAGCGCTTGGCCTACAGTGCAGCTCCGCACGCGAGGAGTTTGCATGTCCGTCGTCGAAATCGCGCTGAAAAGACCTTATACCGTGGTTGCCGTGCTCATCCTGGTGACGTTGATGGGTGTCGGTGCCGCGCTTCGCATGCCGATCGACATCTTCCCGGAAATCGACATTCCCGTGGCGGCCGTCGTATGGACCTACAACGGCATGAGTGCGCAGGACATTCAAAATCGCATCCTGACCCTTCACCAGCGGCAGCTCGCTTCGTTGGTCGACGACATCTCGCGCATCGAGGCGGTGAGCTATCAGGGCGTCGGCGTCGAGAAGATCTACCTGCACGAGGGTGCCGACGTGACCCGCGCGGTCTCGCAACTGGCGAGCAGTGCGCTGGTGGTGCTCAAGTACATGCCGCCGAACATCACCCCTCCGCTCGTGCTGCGCTACGGCGCCACGGACGTGCCGATCATTCAGTTGAGCCTGTCGAGCAAATCGCTGCCGGATGCCAGGCTCAACGACCTGGGCCAGAACATCATCCGCCCCGCTCTCGCCGTGGTTCACGGCGCCGAGGTGCCCTATCCATACGGCGGCAAACCGCGTGTCATCATGGCGGACCTCGACCTGCCGGCGCTGCAGGCGCGCGGACTCTCCGCCGCCGACGTGAGCAGCGCCCTGCAACGTCAAAACGTCATTCTGCCATCGGGCGACGTCAAGATCGGCGATAAAGATTACACCCTGGCGATGAACAACTCGCCCGACGTCCTCGACAACATAAACGCTTTTCCCATCAAACAGGTGGGTGGCAAAACGATATTCATGCGCGACGTCGCTCACGTCCACGACGGCTTTCAGGTGCAGACCAATTCCGTTTCCGTCAATGGCACGCCCGGCGCCCTCATGTCGATCCGCAAGACGGGCGGTGTCTCGACCTTGGCAGTGATCGACGGCGTGAGGGCGGCCCTTCAGGACCTCAAGAATGTCCTGCCTAAGGACGTCACCGTCAAAGCGCTCTTCGATCAGTCAGTGTTCGTTCGCGCCTCCCTGCACAGCGTTCTGCTGAGCGCCGGCATGGCGGCAGGCCTCACCGCAATGGTGATCATGCTCTTCCTCGGCAACGTACGACTTTCGGTCATCATCCTGGCCGCTATCCCGCTCTCGATCATCGCGGCGGTGTTGTTCATCAAATTGATGGGTCAGACCCTCAACACCATGACGTTGGGAGGCTTTGCCCTCGCCATCGGCATTCTCGTCGACAACGGCACGGTCGTGATCGAGAACATCGAACGGCACGTCGGCATGCGCGAACCCCTTCACCAGGCGATCGTGGCGGGTGCGGCTGAAGTGGCGATCCCGACGTTTCTATCCACGTTGTGCATCTGTATCGTGTTCGTGCCTGTCTTCCTGCTCGAAGGGACCGCGAAGTATCTGTTCTCGCCATTGTCCTTGTCCGTCATCGGGTCGCTCCTGGCCAGTCTCGCGCTCTCCTTCACGATGGTACCGGTGCTCTTTCGATATTTGATGCAGGGTGCGGTCCACGATTTTGGGGAAGAAGCGCCGATCGGCCACGGGGCATCGCCGGCCGCGCCCAAAAACCTGTTGATTCGCCTCCAGGCGGGTTTCGAACGCAGCTTCGAGCGGTTCCGGGAGCGCTATCGAAATGTACTGTCCTGGGCCCTGTCGCAGGCCCGGCTCACCGTGTTCGTGTTCTTGGCGCTCATCGTCGTCTCGGCAGCGTTGTTCCCCTTTCTGGGTCGGGACTTCTTCCCGCAGGTGGATGCTGGCCAGATGCGCCTACACGTTCGGGCGCCGCCGGGGACGCGCCTCGAGCGGACCCAGCAGTATTTCGCCCAGGTGGAAGCCGAGATTCGGCGGCTGGTCGGCAACGATCAGATCGACGTCATGCTCGACAATATCGGCCTGCCGTACAGCGGCATCAACATCGCGCTGAGCGATTCGGCGACTGTCGGACCCATGGATGGTGAGATCCTCGTCTCGTTGACGGAAAAGCACGCGGCGACCGCGCAACTCGTGGCGATGCTGCGTCGTGAACTACCCGCTCGCTTCGCAGGGTTGCAGTTCTTTTTCCAGCCCGCCGACATCGTCGATCAGGTGTTGAATTTCGGACAGCCGGCGCCCATCGACGTGCGCATCTCGGGCCCCGACCAGGCTGCGGCGTTTTCGCTCGCGTCACAGATCGCAAACTCTCTCAAGCACGTGGCCGGCGTGGTCGATTCGCACGTCTTCCAGGTGCCGGATGCGCCGGCATTGACGGTCGACCTGGACCGTACCATGGCGACGGAGACCGGCGTGACGCAGCAGGAGGCGGCGAACAATGTCCTCGTGGCGACCAATTCGAGCGCGCAGACTGCACCCAATTTCTGGATCGACCCGCGCAACAGCGTGAGCTATCCGTTGGTGGTTCAGGTGCCCACCTATCGCATCGGCTCCTCGCAGGACCTGCAGACCCTGCCCGTCACGTCCGGCGCAGGTTCGAATTCGGGCCAGTTGCTGCTGAACCTGGCGAGGTTCGGCCGCGAAGCGCTGCCTCTGGTCAGCTCGCAGCTCAACATTCGGCCGGTGTTCGACGTGCATGCGGACGTCCAGGGACGCGATCTCTACTCGGCCGCTCGAGACATCGACCAGGTGCTCGCGGCGCACCGGCCCGACGCTTCCAAGGCGTTGACGGTGACTCTCAGCGGCCAGGTGCAGACGATGCGCGAGAGCTATACCGGCCTGTTTACGGGCATCGCGCTTGCGATCGTTCTCGTCTACCTCTTTCTAGTCATGAATTTCCAGAGCTGGATCGATCCGTTGATCGTATTGATGGCCGTGCCCTTCGCCCTGGGCGGTGTGTTGTGGATGCTATTTTTGTCGCAGACGCCCATGAGCGTCCCGGCGTTGATGGGAACGCTCATGTGCATCGGGCTCACCACGGCCAACAGCATCTTGGTGGTGAGTTTCGCCAATCAGCGCATGGAGGCCGGCGATGCTCCGCTGGTCGCCGCCATCACGGCGGGCTATACGAGGCTCCGGCCGGTGTTGATGACCGCGGGCGCCATGATTCTCGGCATGGTGCCGATGGCGCTCGGAATCGGTGAAGGGGGTGAACAAAACGCACCGCTCGGCCGCGCGGTCATCGGCGGCCTCTTCTTCGCGACCCTGGCAACCCTCGTTTTCGTGCCCACCATGTATCGCCTGCTGCGCCGGCAACCCGTCGCGACCACTGAACCGCACTTCGAAGGTACCGCCAATGCACCCGCATGACCCAGAGCTTTCCGCCGGCTCCCTTGCCTCGCAAGACAACGCGAACCGTGGCGAGTACCCGGATCAGGTGTCGAGGGCGGAGCATGACGCCGTGTCGACGGAGTTCACCGCGGACATCGGTCGGCGTACCCAGCGTGGCGTCGTGATCGCAGCCGGGGTCCTGGGGGTGCTCTTGATCCTGGTCAGCGTGGAGCGATTGCTGCATGCACGCTCCGTCGCGGACGCAGGCGAGTCCGCGTATTCCGCCCCGCCTCCGGTCGACGTGGTGACCGCACGGCCCGCGAGCATCGGTCAGGATCTGGTGTTGCCCGGGCAGACCGCCGCCTGGTACGAAACCACGCTGTATGCCCGGGTCAACGGCTACGTCGCGAAGTGGATGGTGGACATCGGCGATCATGTGGACAAGGGACAGGTGCTGGCGAGTATCGAAACGCCGGAGGTCGATGCCGAACTGCAAGCCGCCAGAGCGCAACTCAAGGCTTCCCAGGCCCAGGTGACCGCGCGTAACGCGGAGGCGGAATTCAGCAGGACGACGAACGAACGCTGGCGGGATTCGCCCAAAGGTGTCGTCTCCGAGCAGGAGCGTGAGTCGAAAAAAGCCGATTATCAGGGTGCCGAGGCACGCCTCTATGCGGCCGAGGCGCAGGTGGCGCTCGATAGATCCAAGGTGGACCAATACGTCGCGTTGAGCGAATTCAAGCTCGTCAAAGCACCCTTCGAAGGCGTCGTTACGGAACGAAAGATCGATATCGGCAACCTGGTGACCGCGGGAAGCGGATCCACCACCACCCCGCTGTATCGGATGGCACAAACAGATCCGCTGCGCATTTTCGTCGACGTGCCGCAGAGCGCCGCGGGAGAACTGATGAACGCGGGGGTACCGGCCGAAATACGGGCCGAGGGTGCGGTGGGCGGTGCCTTCAGCGGAAAAATAGTTCGTTCAGCGGAGTCCTTGAACGAGCAGGCGCGGACCATGCGAGTGGAGGTCGACATGCCCAATGCCCAACATGCCCTCGTGCCGGGAATGTACGTCAATGTCGCGTTTCGACTGCCGCCGCGCGGCTCGGTGGAGGTTCCGGCGGCGGCGCTCCTGTTCCGCTCCTCCGGAACGCAGGTTGCCCGGGTCGACGAGAACGGCAAAATCACCTTCGTCGACGTGGTCATCGCTCGCGACAACGGCAGTCTGGTGGAACTCGCCTCCGGGGTCCGGCCGGGTGATCGGCTGGCGCTCAACATCAGCAGCCAGATCGCCCCGGGCCAGACGGTCGCCGTGAACGTTCCTCAAGAACCGAAAGCGCCGCTCGGCGCGCAGCGTTGAATCGAGACGCACCGTGAAATCTCTACGCCTCGCCGGAATGACGCTGTCGGCGGCACTGTCCGCGTGCGCTGCCGGCCCGAACTATCACGTACCCACGCCCGACACCCCGGGCAACTTCGCTGCGCAAGCGAGCCTCGACGTCGACGTCAAAACCGATGCATCGCACCCCTCCCCCGTCGATGCGGCGTCCTGGTGGCGATCGCTGAACGATGCAGAACTGAACTCGCTGGTCGAGCGGGCAGTGAAGTCGAATCTAGACCTCACCATGGCCCTCGATCGATTGCAGCAGGCGAGAACCTACGAAACCGTGGTCCTCGGCTACGCACTGCCCGAGGTAGACGCTAGCGCAGCGGCGGCGCGCGGCACGGGCAGCGATTTGACCAAGGGCCGCGGCGACCAGCTGTTACGTTCGGCGGACAACGGCGCCGGGCTTCAGCACATCAACACCCTCGTCGGCTTCGATGCCGTCTGGGAGCTCGACCTCTTCGGCAAATACCGTCGGGAGCTGCAGGCGGTCCGGGCCGATACGGCCGCTGCCCGCGCCGCCCGCGACAGTGTCTTGACGCAGGTCGTCGGCGATGTGGTGCGGGCGTACATCGACCTGCGCGGTTTTCAGGTAAGGGTCGGCATACTGCATCATGCGAGCGATATTCTGCGCGAATCCCTGCGCATCGTGAACATCCGCTACGAGCGTGGCATCACGAACGAACTGGACGTCGCGCTCGCGACCCGGGAATTGGACAGCTTGGAAGGGGAAATTGCGCCCCTGGAGGCGCAGGTCAAGGCGGCGCAATACGCACTCGCCGTGCTGATTGGCGTCTATCCGGAGGCCATCGTTCAGGAACTCTCGAAAGCCGATCTGATTCCTTCGATGCCGGCCCCGGCCGCACCCGGGGTTCCGCTGGATCTGCTGCGGCGGCGGCCGGACATACGACAGGCGGAGCGCCAGCTGGCGGCCGCAACTGCGCGCATCGGCGTCGCGACCGCCAGCTTGTTTCCCGACGTCACCGTCAGCGGCGCCATCGGCAGCCAGGGTCAGAACTGGGGCAGCGCAACCAATGTGGGGTCGCACGTGTACTCGTTCGGGGCCGGCGCCGTCTGGCCGCTGCTGGATTTCGGCGCGCTCGATGCCCGTGTCGACATCGCCGATCTGGCGGCGCAGATCGGTCTGACCCAGTACCGGAAGACCATCATCACCGCGGTGGAACAAGTCGATACGTCATTGGACGCCTATGCAGCGCAACGCGCTCGGCTGGACAGCTTGACCGATGCCATGACCGCGGGACAGCGCGCGGTCGACCTGGCGACTGCCCGCTATAATCGCGGGTTGACCGATTTTCTGAACGTCGTCGATGCGCAGCGGCAGTTCTACGGCCTCGAGGACCAGTTTGCGCAGGCCCAAGTCAGCCAGGGCGAGCAGTTCGTACAGCTCTACGAGAGCCTGGGCGGCGGCTGGCAGAATTATCAAGCCGTACCGGCGATTCGTCGGCCGCAGCCGGCGATCATTGCTGCATTCAGGCGGGCGCTGACGCCCTGACGCAACGCACTGGTACACCGGCGGAGGATAAGACGATGGTGACATGGGTATGGGTACGGATCACGGGAAGCTTGCCCCGATGTTGAGCCGGCGCCGCCTGCTGCTCACCCTCGACGAACGCCGGCTCAGCACCGGCGACCTGCTGGGGCGGGTCGTGATCCTGACCTTTTGGGCAACCTGGTGTGCACCCTGCCGCGAGGAACTCCCACTGCTGTCGGCCCACGCCGAACGGCACGCGGCAGACGGCCTCGAGGTGCTGGGCTTCAGCCTGGATTCCCCGGACAAACTCGCCGAGGTACGCGCCCGGGCGAGCGCGCTGAGTTTCCCGGTGGGCCTGCTGCTGCGTTCGGACGCCGCCGGCTACGGCCGGATGTGGCGCATCCCGGTCACTTTCACCATCGATGCCCAAGGTCGGCTCGCGGACGATGGCTGGTGCGACAAGACGCCCTCCTGGACGGAGGAACGTCTCGAGCGCATCGTCACGCCGCTGCTGACCCGGACGGTCGCCCCTGCAAGCGTCCCTCAGAACTTGTAATTGACCCGCACGTCCCAGAAGCCGGGAGTGTTGTAGTACTTGTAGCCGAACAGATACGTGACGCCATAGTCCTTCATCGTGCAGTTCTTGCATTCCACGGTCACGGTCAGCGGCAGACTTTCTGGCTTCACGCTCACGCCGGCATCGAGCGTGGTGAACGGATTGTCCTTGCCGGCCGCGCTGCCTTCCGTGCCGACGTTCTGCGAGCCCGTCCACTGCACGCCGACATTCGGCATCACGGTGAGCGTACCCACCTTGAGGTCGTACTGGGCATGCAGCGAGGCGTTGGCGTGCGGGGTCTGCGACGGGGTGGCCAGGTTGCCGAACGCGTCGACGATTCCGGAACCGCACGAGGTGGTCGTGCCCGACTTGCAGTCGGCCTGCTGTGCGACCACCGCAGCGCTCGGGTGGTAGTACTCGGCATCGATGACGCCGACGTTGAGCGCCAGATTCAACGGGTCGATGGGACGCCAGCTCAATTCGCTCTCGAAGCCGTAGGCGAACATGTCGGCTGCATTGGTGGTCACGAAGGTGGCGGCCGCGGTGTTGTCGGACAACAGCTGGTAGGACTTCACGTCCTCGTAGAACACGTTCGCGTTGAAGCGCACCCGATGATCCAGCCATTCCGAGCGCATCCCCGCCTCGTACGACCAGACGGTCTCCGGCCGGAAGTCATTGAAGGTGGCTGCGTTGAAGGCGAGGCCGTTCCAGCCGCCGCCCTGGAAGCCGCGCGTGGCCGATGCATAGAACATGAGGTCCGCGTCGACCTTGTACTGCAGCGCGGCGCGCGGCGTGAATTCACGGGCTCGTAGGTCGGTCGAATAGCCTTGGGCCTGGATCTGCGCCGTGGTGAATCCCGCGCCCGCGGCGGCCGTGTTGGGGCTCGCCTCCAACGATTTTCGCTCGTCGGTGTAGCGCGCGCCGACGGTGAGGGTCAGCGCATCGGTGAACTTATAATCGCCCTGGGCGTACAGCGCCGCCGAACGGGTGTCGTTGACGGTGGTCTCGTCGCCGAGGAACAACGGGAAGTAAGGCACGCCGAACAGACCGCCCAGGTTCGCGACGGCGCCGTAGTCGTCGTGATTCTTTTCATACAGATAAAACACGCCGCCAGTGTAGGTCAGCCGGTCACCCCAGGTGCCGCTCCACTTGAACTCTTGCGAGTACTGTTCGGTTTTCAAATCCTGTGCGAGGGCGAACTGTCCCACGGGACTTTGATCGTAGGGAACCGCCGGACCGAACGCTGCGTCCGGGAAATCCACCGCGAGCAGCTGCTTCATGCCGCGAAAGCCCGAGATCACGTTCAACGTGCCGGCGCTGAAATCGATCTTGAGGTTCGACATGGCACCGTAGGTGCGCACATCCACCCCCTCGTTAAGACGCCCCTTGGCGCCGGTCAGGTACTGCCCGAGCACCTGCCCTGAGTCGGCGAGACCGCTGTACGACGTGCGGTCGCTGCCGTGGACGCCGCCGCCGGTGGGCTGATTGAGCACGCTCGGCGCGTTGTTGTCGGTCCAGTCGATCGACGCGTCCCAGCTGATGTTGTCGGCAGGCAGGAAGCGTATGGCCTCGCGCACCCCGTAGTCCTTGGTCTTGTTCATGCTGCGGCCGGTGGTGAGATTTTTGACGTACCCGTCGTCGTTGATGTCGAACACCGAGAAGCGCGTTAGCAGCACATCGCTGATGGGGGCATCGATGGACCCATGGCCGAACACCTGTCCGTAGGCGCCGTAGCCGACCTCGAACTCCCCGCCGAACGTCGAGGCGGGTTTCGCGAGCGTGACGACCACCGCACCGCCCGTGGAATTACGGCCGAACAACGTACCCTGCGGGCCGCGCAGCACCTGCAGCTGCTCGATACCGAACAATGCGAAGTTGTTCGCGTTCTGACGGCCGATGTAGATGTCGTCCACGTAGGTGCCGACCTGCGGTTCGAAGGTTGGAAACGACTCGGTTTGGCCGAGGCCGCGGATGTAGTAGACGTTCGCCGAGCCGATGCCCACGTTGTGCGACGCTACGAAATTCGGCACCGAACGGGCGACGTCGATGGTGTTGGTGATCTGCTGGACGTCGAGCATCTGCGGGGAGAAGCTGCTGACGGCCAGCGGCACGTCCTGCAAATTCTGTTGACGCCGCTGGGCCGTCACCACCACTTCGTCGAGTGCCGTGGCCGAGCTGTTCTCGGCCGGCGTGGCGGGCGCCCCTTCCGCCGCCATGGTGGGCAATGGCGCTGCCAGCACGAGTGTGCACAGAATGGGCAGGGTGGCAGTCCGTAATGAGTCCATTTGGCATCTCTCCTGGAATGATTTGAACATTCTATCGCATACTACATAACACTGAGCGCGACGTTGCTGCACAACAACAGATGTGCCGGCACGGTTGATTCTCGGCAGTTTTGTGGCGACGATTCTGTTGGAATGTATACACCATCGTCCTGCGAGGTGAAAGAATTTTTTTCTTTTGTTGTGGTTAATGAAACCGATAGAATAGCGATCTTGCCTACAGGAGCATCTCATGACGCTGGAATTGCATCATCCGTTGAAAGCACACGTCGACCGTGATTCGGCGGCCCGCCAGGGATTCGTGTCGGAGCTGCGGTCCTACATCCTCAACGACATGGCGAGCGCCATGCGCCGCTCCTACGAGACCGACGTGGTACCGGCCTTCCAACGTGCGCACGGGCGCCCGCCCGGCACCGAGGACGAGGTGCATGATGCGATGCGCTCCAATATTTATTTCAAGTTTTACAGCTCCGTGCGCTACAACGCTCAGGAGATGGTGTGGCGCGCCGTGATCCCGAGTGTCGAGAAATCGCTGCCCATGATCGAGGCATCCATCGAGGCGTTGAGCGGCTCGGCGGGCGGCAGCCTCGAACTCGATGCGAGCGTCGAAGTGCCTGAAAATGTGGCTGGCCTGCCGGTGCACCTCATGCCGGGGGGTTACGCGGCCTCCGACTCCGCACGCACGGGCGCCGTGTACGACAACGGTCTCGCGGTATTCTCCGCGGGTTTCATGGGCAAGAATCTCGACGACATCGGCCTGTCGATGGCCAACTACGTCAAATGTCGGTATCCCGATTTCCACCCCGGGCGCATCCTCGACTGCGGCGCGACGGTGGGTCACAACACCACCGCCTGGGTCAGCACCTTCCCGGGGGCCGAGGTGCATGCCATCGACGTCTCGGCGGCGGCGGTAACCTACGGACATGGCCGTGCCGAAAGCCTGGGGCTGCCCGTTCACTTCAAACAGATGGATGCGACCGAGCTCAAGTATGCGGACGCCTCCTTCGACGTGGTGTTCACCTCGATGTTCCTGCATGAATTGTCGGTGCGCGACATCGGCAAGTTCTTCGCCGAGGCGCATCGGGTGCTGCGACCCGGCGGCATGCTGATCAACATGGAGCTGCCGCCCAACCGCGAACTCTCGCCCTACGATCAGTTCTATCTGGACTGGGACTCGTTCTACAACATGGAGCCGTATTACCGCACATTTCGCGACCAGCATCCCGAACGCCTGGTGGCGGCCGGCGGCTTCGACGGCGCCGATTACTTTCAGTTCACCGTCCCGCAGTATTCCTACATGGATGAGGAACAGTTCGGCGCCGCGGTCCGCAATCCGCAGCGCATCGACGGCGACACCGGTCGCCTGAGCGCGAGCCTGCAGTGGTACGGCTTCGGAGCGTGGAAGCGTTGATGAGCGACGAGCGCGACGATCTCGTCACCCGTCGGCAGGCTTTCTTCGACTCCGACGCGTTGGATCAGCTGATGACCATGGTGTTGGAACTCGCCGCCGAGCAGTGGGTGCTGCGCGAGCGGGTGTTCGTCATGGAGAAGGCGGCCGAGACACTGGGTTTGAAACTTACGGCGGCCGTCGAGACCTATCGGCTGAGCGATGCCGAGCGGGCCGAACTGGCCGCGATGCGCAAGACATTGATCGAGAACATGATGCGCTCGGTCAACCGCGAGCACCGGCATGCCCGTCCGCCCGCCATGGGCGATGGCACCCCCGCCGTGGGCGCCGGCACCTAGGGCCCCCATGCACGCCGTTGCGATCCTGGCCTACGTCCATATCCTGTTGATGGTGTTCTGGATCGGAACCGATGTCGGCGTCTACCTCGCGGGGTTGCGCTTCATCGATCCCAAGTTGTCGATCCCGGAACGCACCGCCGTCATCAACTTGGGCATGGTCATCGATCGTTTTCCGCGTGTCTGTTTCGTCGCCATGATGCCGGTCGGGCTGCAGCTCGGCCGCTCGCTCGGCCTGCTGCCCCTCTCGTTCGCGACCATGGCAGGGATCTGGGTGCTCGCGGGCATCTGGATGGTGGCGGTCGTCGCCGGCATCAAATTGAGCGGCACCCCGCGCGCAAGGCCGTGGCGCCTGCTCGAGCGTACTTTCCTCGGCGCCGGCTTGCTGGGCTTCACGGCTGCCGGAATCGCCGGCGGGACGGGATGGTTGGGCATGCCGGGATGGCTGGCGGGCAAGCTCGCCGCGTTTGGTGCAATGTGTCTCTTCGCCCTGCTGCTGGACCATTCCTTCGTGCCCGTCTTGGACGCTTTCACCCTCATCGTCGCACAGGGTTCGACGCCCGCGCGCGAGTCGGTGCTGCGGCGTCGCATGTTCCACACGTACGCATGGGTTCTCGCCATTTACGCAGCCGTGCTCTTGTCGGGATTCTTGGGAACGGTGCAGCCATGACGGCTGGCCCGCCGACGGACCGCCAGGTCGGCCTCGCCCACCTGGATCTCAAACAGCTGCGCCGTTTCCTCACCATCGTCAAACGCGGCAGTCTCGCTGCGGCGGCGCCCGAGACCGGCCTGACCCAGCAGGCTCTCGGCGCCGGCATCGCCCGCCTCGAGGAAGCTCTCGGGGTGCAGCTATTCGACCGGGTGCCGGGCGGCGTCACCGCCCTCACGGCCTGCGGCACGATGTTCGTGCGTCACGCGAGGCAGATCCTGGCCGCAGCCGATCGTGCCCAGGAAGAACTGCTGGCCTATCGGGACGCGCGGGCCGGCAGCGTGTCGATCGGAATCGGCGAGGCGTTCGCGCACGAGGTGATCGCGGACTGCGTCCGGGAATGTCATCGCAGCCGTCCAGACATCCGTATCGCGATCATCGAGGATTACTCGGAAGCCTTGCGTGAGAAGCTCATCGACGGTGAGATCGACTTCATCGCGGGCGCCGACACGGCGGCGGCGCGCGATGCGCTCGAATACTTTCCGCTCTATCTCGCGCACGACATCGTCATTGCCCGGGCGGCGCATCCGCTCGCGCAACGGCCCCGCCTGAAGCTGCGGGACCTGCGGGGGTACACGTGGATGGCGCCGCGCTCACGGCCGCTCGACGCCGCGATCATCGGCGAGGCATTTCGCAGCGAGGACCTCGACCCGCCGACGCGATTCATCTGGACCGATGCACAGAACGTCGGCATGGACCTGCTGCTCTCGGACGATCTTCTCATCATGGTCTCGCCCGCTCAAGTGACCGGCATGCTACGCACCGGGCGCGTGGTGGCCTTGAACATCAAGGTGCCGACCGTCGAGCGGCGGGTGGGATTGAGCTTTCGGCGGCACGCCGAGCTGCCGCCGGCCGTGCTCATGATCATGGAAGAGATACGCCGCAAGGTGCATGTCCACATCAAGGAGTTGAGTTATGCCTCGCCCGTCAACATGGAAGGCCGGATCAGCCTTGAGGCCTGAGTCGATGCACACGGACGCAGCGGTCGCCGGCGCGCCGGCATCCCTGCCGTGGCGCATCCTGCTGATCACGCTCGCCGCGTCCACGCTTTCCAACATGGATCAATCCTTGTTCGGTTATGCCGTGCCGGGAGTGATGGGCGATCTGCATCTGGGGTTGGATGCGATCGGGCTCATGATCTCGGCGTCGTTTGCGTTCGCCATCTTTTCGGCGCCGACGATTGCCGCCTGGGTCCCGCGGCTCGGCGCGCCGGCGGTGCTGGCGCTCGTGGTGGCAGCCTCGGCCCTGTTGGTCGGCGTGCAGGCGCTGGCGAGCACGGTGCCGCTGTTCACGGCGGCGCGCGTGCTCGGCTTCGGCATCAGCGCCGCCATCATTCCGGTATCGGGAGCCTACCTCGCCTCGCACGCGCCGCAACGCGGCCGGGCCCTGCTGATCGCCATACAGCAATGCGGCTATCCGCTTGGCTGGTTCACCGCCTCGATCGTCGCCGCACCGCTGATGAAGACGCACGGCTGGCGGTCGACTTTTTTGGTCGCGTTCGCCGTGGTGCCGTTGGCGTTCTTCATCTACGCATTGTTGCCCAGGGCCCAGCGGGAGCCACAGCGCGAGCCCCGGCAGGCGCGCCAGGCGGCGGCAACCCGGGTCGCCTCGCCGCTGCGCCAGCTCCTGGGGCCGCAGCTGCGGCGGCTGACGTTCACCTTCGGCGTCGCCTTCGTTCTGTATGGCGGCGCCATCGGCGGTACCAGTTTCTATCTGCCGACGTTCTTCCAGCAGGCCCGCGGCTACGATGCGGCCACCGCCACCCGGATCGTCGGCCTGTCGTACGCCGTCGGCATGATCGGCTACGTGGGATCCGCGCTCGTCAGCGAGCTTCTGTTGAGCCGCGTCGCCACGGTGGTGCTGTGGCTGCTGCTGGCCACGGTCAGTCTGCTCACGACGCTGTGGCTGCCACGCACGGTGGGCGAGGACATGCTCGCCTTCGGCATCACCACGGTGTTCTTCTACGGCGCGAGTTCCATCATGCTGACGTGCCTGCTCGAACAGTATTCTGCGCCGCTGCGGGCCTCCGCCGCCGCGCTCGCCGGCACCGCCTGCATCAGCCTGGGGTTCGTGATATTCCCGATCCTCACGGCCGCCGCCGTCGGCCACGTCGGCTGGACGCTGAGCTTCACGTGGGTCATCGTGCCGGCGATATTCATCTCTGCGTTGCTCATGGCGAGCCTTCCGAAGCCGGCTGGTCCGCCACGGGAAGCGGCGGCATGACGCGGCCGGGGATGCCGGACGGCGCCGCCGGCTCGCCGTATCCCCATCTGCTGTCCCCATGGCAACGCGGACGCCTGCGGCTGCGCAACCGTATCGTGCATGCCGCGATGACCACGCGCCGGGTCTTCGACCAGACCCCCACCGCGGAGATGGTGCAGTACTACGCGAACCGCGCCCGCGGCGGTGCCGCCATGGTGGTCACCGAGCCGTTGAACACGGCACGCATACAGACCCGCGGCCATTACGTGCGCGTGTGGAACGACGACCACGTGGATTGGCTCGCGCGCTGGGCGGAGGCGGTGGAAACCCACGACTGCCGCCTGCTCGGACAGATTCAAGATTCCGGTCGCGGCCGCCACGAACGCGGTCGCAACCCGAACGCCATCGGCGCGTCGGCGCTGCCGGACGATCTGTCGTGGACGGTACCGCGCGCGCTGACACGCGATGAAATCCTGCTGATGATCGAGGATTTCGGACAGTCCGCGGCGCGCCTCGAACGTTGCGGATTTTCGGGCGTCGAACTGTCCGCGGGTCACGGACATTTGTTTCATCAGTTCATGTCCCAGAGGTCGAATGCCCGCACCGACGATTACGGCGGCGATCTTGCCGGCCGCCTGCGGTTTCTCGGCGACTCGATACAGTCCATTCGTGCCGCCTGCAGCGCCGGCTTCATCGTCGGATTGAAGATGCCGGGGGATGACGGCATGGTCGACGGCATCGACCCCGCCCAGGCCGCCACGCTCGCGTCCCTCGTGACGCGCACCGGTGCCGTCGACTACATCACCTTCTGCCAGGGAGCCCACGCCCGCACCCTCGACTGGCACGTTCCCGACATGCACTGGCCGCGCGCCGCATGGATGCCACTGCTCGAGCAACTGCGTGCCCACGTGCATGGCACACCGCTCATGGCGCTCGGACTCATCACCGACCCGGCCGAGGCCGACGGCATCCTCGCGCGCGACGAAGCGGACCTGATCGCGCTCGGCCGCGCGCTGGTGACGGACCCTGCGTGGCCGCTCAAGGCCGCCGCTGCACGGGAACGCGAAATCCGCTACTGCGTGTCGTGCAACACCTGCTGGGGCCAGATCGCCGAGGGACAGCCGCTGATTTGCGACAACAATCCGCGCGTCGCCCTCCCCGACGAAGTGGATTGGCAGCCCGCCCGCGTCAAACATGGTCGTACCATCGCGATCGTGGGCGCCGGCGTCGCCGGTTTGGAAGCGGCGTGGATCGCCGCCGCCCGCGGTCACACGGTCACCGTGTTCGGGTCAGGGGCCGACGTCGGCGGCGGCACCCGCCTGCATGCGGGGCTGCCCGGCGGCGAATCCCTGTCGAGCGTCTACGATTATCAGTACACCCAGGCGGTCAGGGCCGGCGTACGTTTCGAACTCGGTTTCGTGGCCGGCGTGGACGACGTGCTGGCGGTAAAGCCCGGACACGTGATCCTGGCCACCGGTGCAAGCATGATCTGGCCCCACGGCCTGCCCACGCAATGGCGCGACGAGGGCGCCCTGCTCGATGCACGCCGCGCCGCCCGCGAGCTGACGGGTCTGCGCGAACGGCAAGGCGGCACCGCGGTGCTGTTCGACATGGACCACACCGAGGCCACCTACGGGCTGGCCGAGGTGCTCGCGCGGCTGTTCGACCGCACCGTCATCCTCACGCCCCGGGAACGTATCGCCACCGACGTCCCGCTGGTCACCAACCTCAGCATCTACCGACGCCTGACCCGCAAGAACATCGAAATCCTGCCGCTTTGCGAGTTGTCGGCGGGCGGCTCCCTCGAGGACGCCCGGCTCGCCTATCGACACGTGCATACGGGCGAAGAGAGGGTGATCGAGGAGGTCGCGGTGGCGGTGTATTCGACGCCGCGCGCCCCGCGCGACGAACTGCTCGGTTCCCTGTACGGCGCGGGCGTCACGGTGCAGGCCATCGGCGATTGCAAGGTCCCCCGCACCCTGTCGGCCGCCACCGCCGAGGGGCATGCGGCCGGCTTGCACGTCTGACCGCGACCGCGGACCCGTCAAACGACCGCCGGCGTACGCCCCGCCAACACCTCCGAAAATCTGGCGCGCTCGATGTTGCCGCCGCTCAGCACGACGGCCACGTTAGCGTCGGCCATTCGTGCCCGCTCCTGCAACAAGGCAGCGAGCGGCGCCGCGCCCGCGCCCTCGACCACCTGATGTGTGTCGTCGAAGTAGATGCGGATGGCCTCGGCGATCTCATCCTCGCTCACCTCGACCACGCGCGCAGCGCCTCGACAGATGATGTCGATTGCATCTGGATGCGGCTCGCGCGTCGCAATACCGTCGGCAAAGGTTCGGGCCGTGGCGGTCGAGATCACCGTTCCCGCCGCGAAGGACTGCGCGGTCGCCGACGCGCGTACCGCACCGACGCCGATGATTTCCGTGTCGAGGCCGAGCAGATCGCGGACGGTGATCAGACCGCAGATGCCCGAGCCCATGCCGACGCTCACGTACACCGCGTCCAGGTGCCCGACCGCCTCGAACAACTCGAGCGCATAGGTCGCCACGCCGACGACCAGATCGCGATGAAACGACGGTACGAAATGCAGGGAACGCTCGCTCGCCGCCCGTCGCGCCGCGTGCTTCGCGTCGTCGAAATCACTTCCGGCCGCAACCACGGTCGCACCGAGTGCCCGCATCGCCGAATTCTGATCCGGTGAATTCCCATGCGGCACGTAGATGGTGGCGGGCAGTCCCGCCCGCGCAGCGGCGAACGCCAACGACTGCCCGTGGTTGCCGCGCGTGGCAGCGACGATTCCGGCGAGGGCGGGTGCCGACCGGATCAACCGCTGCGAGCGGATCAGCCGATCCAAGTACACGAGGCCGCCCCGGACCTTGAACGCGCCGGTCGGCGTGTGGTTCTCGTGTTTGACCCACACCGTGCAGCCGGCGCGGGTACGCAGCTTCGGCCAGGCGTATTGGGGAGTGGGACGGACGACCTCGTTGACGAGAACGCGCGCCGATTCTAGTTCGTCCAGGCTGATGGCAGAATTTGATAGGTTCATGTCGTCATCTCGGGGGGGGGGACCGGGCGGTCGCAGCCGCTGCATGGTAGCAATCCCGTTCGGCTTCGACCCTGAAAGAAATACCCGGCGGGGCCATCCCGGCGCGATAAAATACTGTTTTAACTTCGCCGAGACGCGAGCGGGTTTCCAAGCATGTCATTACGCGATCAATTGTTGCAGGCGGGGCTGATCAGTCAGAAACAGGCCCGCGACGCCGATCGCGAGGCGCAGCGGCGCAGCCAGCCCCCGCCGAGGCATAAGCGGGACGCCCCCAAACCGCAGCCGGGATCGGCGCACCTGGGTCAGGCGCACCCAGTTCAGGCGCACCCCGTCGCCCCCGCGGGCGCCGGCGGTACCGCCACCCACGGTGCGAAGGCCGCCCGGGACCAGGCGTTGAACCGCCAGAAAGAGGAAAAAGCGAAGAAAAAGGCGTTGATTGCGCAGATCAAGCAGCTCGTCGAGCAGAACCGGTTGCCGCCCATCGAAAGCGACGACTGGTATAACTTCGTGGACGGCACCAAGATCCGGCGTATCGCCGTCGACGCCGCGGTACGCCGCTCGCTGATCGGCGGACAGCTCGCCATCGTCCGGCACGGCGGTGGCTACGATCTGGTCCCCACCGCCGTGGCAGAGCGTATTCGGGAACGCGATGCGGGCGCGGTGGTGCCGCGAGTCGCCCCTGCGTCGGCGCCGTCCACTCCTCCGGCAGCCGGGTCGACGGCGGATTCGGTGGGCCGCACTCCCGCCGTCCCGTCCGAGGACCCCTATGCTGCCTTCGTCGTCCCCGACGAC
>CAZZVN010000051.1:25978-28721 GCA_964657625.1 uncultured Steroidobacteraceae bacterium | reverse complement strand
GTCATTGGACAGTCACGTCCGCATGTAATTCGTCATCCATGATTCCTCCGACGCCACTCCTTCATTGGACTCCTGCGCCGCTTCATTGCTCGCTGCGCCGGGAAACAAGCGGTAGCGCTCTGTGCGAAACAGAACTGCGTCGTTGATGGCGGCGCGTCGCGAAGGGTTTCTCGTTGCGCGTAGCGCGGCCGCCAACGCTCTCCATTCCAGCTGGATGAGGTAGCGTCCGTCGAAACTGTCGAGCTGGCTGTTGTCGCCGTCCAGCTTTTCAATATGCAAATCCTGCTGGATCCGGTGGAAGAGCTCATGCGCCAGCGTGACGTGGCGCATGTCCGGGTCCTCGCGCATCGGCCACGGCCAGATCAGCTCGGACCAGCGTGTGCCGGACCACTCGACTGTCGTATCCGAGACCTGCTCAGAGGTCGGCAGCATGCCGGTGAACACGGGCCCGGCAGGAGCGGGCGTATGCCCGGCGTCCGCCTGATTCGCAACAACCATGCGATCATCAGGATCGACCAGCAGCATGGGTCCGCAGTGCGTACGCCCCCACAACGCCCCACCGTCCCGCGTACAGATGACCTCGGCCTGCTGAAAGATCGACTGCGCTTGCAGTAGGTCAATGGCGGCCATCGCGGGGCCGCCGACAAGCGAGGCCAGAACGAAGCTGGCGGGAATGGGCAACCGCCGTCCACCGTCGTCGCTTCAGCGTGTCGATTCATTTGCTATCCGTCTGGAGCATCTGTACTCGGCATCGAGATAGTCGGCGAGAATGGCGGTGCCCACCGCTTCCCAGCCTCCTGCGATCTCGCGTGGCCAACATTGTGACCGCCTGGATTATACTGACAGGCGAGGATGCGCCTCGGTTTGTAACGGCATACCCCATGGACTAGCTCATGAGTATCGCCCGCTCTAGATCCAATCCCGGAAGAGAAGCAATTCATATGACGACTTTTGTAGAAGCCGCCGGGGCCGGCACCGCACCGTCCCCCGGCATCGGTGCGCCCACCGCCGATGGTGCGCAGAAGGCGAGGCCGGCCCTCGGTATCTTGTGGGCCATCAGCACTTCGCACATGGTCAACGACATGATGCAGTCGCTGATCCTGGGAATGTATCCGATCCTGAAAGGCGAGTTCTCCTTGAGCTTCGCGCAGATCGGGCTGATATCGCTCACCTACCAGCTGACCGCCTCGCTGTTGCAGCCGTTGGTGGGGCTGTTCACGGACCGACGCCCCCAGCAGCACGCGTTGCCGCTCGGGATGACCTCGACGTTGATCGGTCTCGTGTTGCTCGGCTATGCGCCGACTTTTGGTGTCGTGCTGCTTGCGGCAGCGTTCGTGGGTCTTGGCTCGGCGATCTTTCATCCGGAATCTTCGCGCATCGCGCGCCTCGCCTCGGGAGGCCGCCATGGTTTCGCACAGTCGGTGTTTCAGGTTGGCGGCAACCTCGGCACGGCGATCGGTCCGCTGCTCGCCGCCGTCGTCATCGGGCCCTTCGGTCAGCGCAGTGTGGCGTGGTTCGGGCTGGCGGCGCTGCTGGGCATCGTGCTTCTGCTCCAGGTGAGCCGCTGGTATGCCACGCATCACCTTGCCACGACCGACCGCAGGAAACCGGCCGTCGCCGTCGCGCCTCATCCCCGCAAGGTGGTGATTGGCGCTGTGGCGGTGCTGCTGCTGTTGATCTTTTCCAAATACTTCTACCTGGCCGGCCTCAGCAGCTTCTACACGTTCTACCTGATGGATCGCTTCGGCGTGACGGTGCGGAACTCCCAGCTTTTGTTGTTTGTGTTCCTGGTGGCTTCGGCGCTGGGGACGGTGCTGGGCGGACCGGTCGGGGATCGCATTGGCCGCAAACCTGTGATCTGGGTGTCGATCCTGGGTGTGGCGCCGTTTGCGCTGCTGTTGCCGCACGCCAGTCTTTTCTGGACGGTGGCATTGACCCTGGTCATCGGTTTGGTGCTGTCCTCGGCGTTCTCCGCCATCCTGGTCTACGCGCAGGAGCTGATCCCGGGCAAGATCGGCATGGTGTCGGGACTGTTCTTCGGCTTCGCCTTCGGCATGGGCGGTTTGGGGGCCGCGGTGCTCGGGGTGGTGGCGGATCGCACCAGCATTGCCTACGTGTACCACGCCATCGCCTACCTGCCGCTACTCGGCATCGTGGCGGCCTTCCTGCCCAACGCTGCACGCGGGAGGTCGCCCGGCTCGCGCGTGTAGCCAATGAGTCGCGGGGCGAGCACCCGGCGCCCGCGCGACATTTACCGGTAGACCGGGACGGTTCCCGCGTTCTTCAAGTCGGCGACTTTGTCTGCGAACTCGACTTCACGCCACGCCGCCCGATCCTGAAAAATGTCCCGATTTGCAAACAGCATGTGATTCGTCTTCAGTTTCTCCATGCGCTCTTGCAGGGTTCCCGATCGCTGATTCAAGATTCCCGACCACGCATAGGTGCCGCCTTCGAGATAGATGTCGACGGGCAGCACCTTACGGAACGTCGCGAAGGTATGCCGCATCGAGGCCTCGTTGATGTACGAGTTGCGGTTCAGTTCGGACGGCAGTTCCCAGCAGCAAAATTCGAACACCCGGTAGTCCCTGCCGCCTTCGCGCACGTCGAACAGAAAACTGGTCGACGAGGCACTGTGACCCGGGGCGAGATAGGCCGTCACGGACAGCGGACCGAGCTGGACGACGTCGCCGTCGAACAATGCCCGATCCACCTTGACCGGCGGATACCACTGCTGCGCCGGCGT
>CAZZVN010000051.1:0-25878 GCA_964657625.1 uncultured Steroidobacteraceae bacterium | reverse complement strand
AGGTGGAAGCCCAGCGCCTCGATGTTCTTCTCCACCAGCGTGCCCCAGCGAGACAGATCCCCGACCAGCCGCCGCTACGAATCATCGGGGGCTGGTCGGGGCAGGCGCGGGCACCGGGGTGTTCGGCGGAAAGGACGGCAGGGGCGCACGGATCTGATGCGGACCTGCTCCGGACTGCAGCTCCCTGCCGTCGGGGAGGCGCACCGATACCAGAACGCCGCCCAAGCTGCCGTCCTTGCGTGGGTGAATCGTCATCGAGACCCGATCGCCCGCGTTGACGTCGGTGTGCTTCCAGCCGCTGCGTACGAGGCCGTTCGGGCTCGGACCTTCGACGGCCCACTCCTGCGTGGTACCGTCTCCGGTCACCGTGGTCAGGACGAACCATGAATGCGGATTCGTGAGCTCCACCGACTTCAAGGTGCCGTCGACCGTCATCGATTTGGTGTTGTCGAACATCGCGAAGGAATGGTGCGCCAGGGCAGTGCCGGGACACACGGTAACCATCCAGGCGGCAAGTGTGATCGCCGCCGATATGGAAGCAGGCCGAAGTTTCATGAGTAATCCCCGTCGAACGAGCGTGGTTATTTGGCAGGATCGGAGTAGGTCTGACGTCCATCCGAGGTGACCTGAATCCTCGGTTTTTCACAGATGTATTCGATCATCTCCTCATCGCTCTTCACGAAAACCGATTTGAGGGTGAACGGCTTGTAGTACGTCGCCGGATCGTCGACCTCGATCACATCGACCAACGTGTCCGGCGCCGTGCGCGTGATTCGTTCCAGGATGTGCATGCGGGTGCTGTGCGGCAACCCGGTGAAATTCAACGTCGTTTCATCCCGCAGGCCCACCGTATCCACCACCAGGGTCTTTCCCTCCCAGTGACCGATCGAATGACCCATGAAGCTCGGGATGACCTCCTCCGGATGTTTGTCCGTCATATAGATTGCCCGGAACTGCCATCCCTCTTCATTGAGGATGCCGACGAAGTTGGGCTTCAGGAGGAAAACCTGGGGATACGGTGCCCCCATCATGTCGCCGGGCATGCCGAGCGGCAGACAGCGGGCCGTGGTGTTGGCAAAAGGGTTGTCGGTCGTGCTCATCGCGACCCGCTCGCGGTACAGCTTCTCCGCCGCGGGACGCAGCGGGATCACCGTGCCGTCCGTCAAGGTGAAACTCTTGTCGTCGGGCTTCGCCCGTCCGGGATTGATGCCGTCGTAAGGATCGTGCTTCCACGTGCCCGAGAAATCATCCGGCACGGCCGCCGGAGGTTTCGGGGCGTCTTTGGCCGCGGCAGACACCACGCCCAGGCACTGGCCGAGGCCGAGCACCCACATCATGCCAAGAATCGTCGATCGAACGCGCATACCTCTCCCCCATCGCCACCCAAGCGGCCTGCCGTGCGCTCGATGTGCGCAATCGTGGCCTCGTTTGCAACATCTAGTGTGGTCAACAACCAAAAAGCCGGTAGTCGGCTCTTTCGGGACGTCAGCCCCTGCGGCATGGGCGAGTGGGGGGGACGTCCGTCGCCGTCGCGTCAGGTGCCGGTGCTGTGCTTCAGCAGGGATCCAGACAGGCGGGTGACTGCGATTGCCGAGGGCACTTCGGGGCGGCGCAGCGGACTATGCCGCCGGATCGACAACATGTGCAGCAGCTCACTGATGGGCTGAGGCGCAAACTCGCACCATTCGATGCCGATACCACCCTTATACTTACGTGCAATATAGGCGGGAATGAGCGGTGCCTCGTGTTTGACCCGGGGCAGGTCGATCGTCACTTGGATGCGTGACAACATTCTCAAATCAAAATCTGCCTCGAGGAACGCGCCGCTGACGCTCAAATTGGCGAGCCGGCCGACGCGGACATTGAACGGATGCCCGCTGATCTTGACGGGAATATCGACTCTGATCCGCTCGCCCCATCGGTGTTCCATGCGCAGATCATTTCACACCGCACTACCGGTTCCTGTCGGCCGGCCGCCGTATTTCGTCGTCTCGTAATCCTACAGGGGTTCAGGGTTTACATGCCGGTCAGGTACGGCTCAGAAGCGCCGCGACACATAAACGATCACGCTCTCGATTTTGTAGAAACTGTCGGGACGGATGCCCTGGGGATCGGTGGCCAGCACGTGATTTCGCGCCACGTTCTGGGCGAAACGAAAATCGGCACCGACGTCCCATTTCGGCAGCACGTCGCGCCACTCGGCCCCCGTGCCCGCGTAGAGGGAATAAGCCGGTGTGGCCAGATCGTAGCGGGCAACGCCGAGAAACAGGTCCAACGCAAAATGATCCCCATAACGATGGCGGTAGTCGACCGGCCGGACTCCGATCAAAGTGCGGCCATCGATGGTGTCGAACTCCGCCCGCACGCCGAGATCGTTGTGTTCGGAAACCGCGCGCCGCGCGCCGATGGCGGCGTGAGGGCCGAACGCCACCTTGGACGTGGTGATGGGCAGCCCTTTCTGCAGATCGGTGCGTACCTGGTTGGCGTTGAAACCCCCGTCCACGAACCATTCCGTGCCCTGAGTGTCGTCGCTCTCGGCCGGAGCGTCGTTGTCGTCCGCGGCGTAGTCCCGCGTATGCTCGGTGCCGCCGTAGCGCACGAAGCCGCTCAGCCGCGAGAACGACTTGCCGAACACGTCGCGGCCTGCCAGCACCTCCCCGCCCACCGTCACGTCGTTCCACGGCCGCGAATATCGCACGGTCACGTCGAGGTAGTGGTGGTAGGGGTAGTCGCCGTAGTTCTGATTCACCAGGGTGCGCACGCGCTCTTCCAGATAGCCGCCGAACGGCGGTGTCCAGCCGAGGCGCAGCATCTGACTGCGTGCGCCGACGCCGTCGTTGTATACGCGCTGATCGCCGCCCCAGTTCCCGACCACCCGTCCGTCGTTCACCATGCCGTCCAGGAATACGCCGTTGACGTACCAGCCGTTCTGCCATTCGGTGGTTTCGTAGGTCAGGTCGAAGTGGTGCCAGAGTTTGGGGAAATCTATGCCTACTCCGAGCGATGATTCACCCAGCAGGTAGCTGCCGCCGTTCAGGTTGTTTTCGCCCGCATATTGCACGTAGAACGCAAAGGGGGTCTTGGCCGGGAAGAGGAAGCGGCTCATGTAAGACGCTTCCTGGTTGCCGAGATTCTGGTTGGTACCGGAGGGTTTGAAAAAGTCGTTGAACAGGAAATTGGCGGAGGAGGGCAGTCCCGCGCCGCCGTATTCCAGCTGGCGATTGATCCCGATCGACCAGCCGCTGAACGGTTCGATGGAGAACTGCGCACCGAACAGACGTGGGTTGCCGCGACCCTGCGCCACGGTCCCCTGGCCGTTGTAGAGGATGTGATCGGAACTCGACAGGCGTGCCAGAAACAATTCGTACTGGAACCCGAGGCGCGTCAACGGTTCGTAGTTCGACAGGGTGACGGAAGGCATGGTGGGCGACTCGGTGCCGATCATCATGGTGCTGTCGGTCATCGGTGAGAACCAATGGTCGCGATAGCCGATGTCGACCTGTGCCCAGTTGAAACCGAAGCTAAGCATCGAGCCGGTCGGGACTTCGCGGCCCTGGTACGCGACGACACCGGCGGTCGCGAGGAAATAATCGTTCGGCTGCACATAGCCGCGGGCGGAGAACTCGTAATTGCTCTGCAAAGGAAGCCCGTCGCCGTTGGGTACCGTTCCGTCGGCGCCGTGCGTGAGGGTGCCGGTCACGCTCGCATGGGTGACGCCGTAGTCGCGCGAGTAGCGCTCCAGATATTTTTTAACCTGGGTGCAGAGTGCCTCGTCTCTGAGGCAGGCCTTCGGCAGGGCGAGTTGCACCAGTGCGACGGCAAACGGTCGTTTGAGAATGGGTTCATCGGCGAGGATGAGTACGCGTTCGACCTGACGCTCGACTTCGGGTTCGAGGTGCAACGGCAGATAGGCGCTGACCCCGTCCGCGCGGACGCCCGGTGACACCAATTCCAACAGGGAGAAAAGGGCGAGGGCACTTGACAGTGCGATGAGCCTTGATGTCACGCGTCGATGACTCCGTTGAGAGCGGGCGGTTATGATGCCCGAGTGGCGCCCCGCATAGAACATTATCAGGGGCCGCCGCATTGCGTCGAGGGAGCACCGCCATGGGAATATTGCCGCCGAGACCGCCGCAGAACACGGCCTTTCTCATCGAGTCGAACCGCTGCATGCTGCGCCGACTCGAGCTCTGTGATGCAAAGTTCATAGTGCGGCTGTTGAACGAACCGTCGTTTTTGCGTTTCATCGGCGACAAGGGCGTCCGCAACCTTGCGGATGCGCGGCGTTACCTCGAAGGCGGGCCGCTCGAGAGCTACCGTCGCCACGGCTTCGGCCTGCTGCTGACGACGCTGCGCGATACGGGGGCGCCCATCGGGATCTGCGGGCTGGTGAAACGTGACACGTTGGCGGATGTCGACCTGGGCTTTGCGTTCCTCGCCGCCCATGCCGGCCGGGGATACGCGACGGAAGCGGCGACGGCCGTGCTTCGGCACGCGCGGCATACCCTCGGTTTGCGGCGGGTCGTTGCCATCGCGGCGCCGGACAATCATGCCTCGGCGGCCGTGCTCGGCAAGGTGGGCCTGCGTTTCGAACGGCTGGTGACCCTAGCCGCGGACGGGCCGCAGTTGCGCCTGTTCGGTCCCGCCAACTGGCATTGAAGTGTTATTCTTCGCGCGCCGGAACGCGTAGGCGCGCGGCATTCCAACGATATTGCGGAGAACGACCATGCATCCCTTCCCCCATCATTACGTCGTCGACGCGTCTGCCCGTCCGGACGGTGACGTGCCGTTGTCCGCCGAAGGCATGCGGATCATCGAATCGGCGCCGCCCAAGGAATTCGACGGGCCGGGCAACCAATGGTCGCCCGAAGGGCTGCTGACGGCCTCCGTGGCGGATTGCTTCGTGCTCGGCTTTCGCGCCATCGCGGCCGCCTCGAAATTCACGTGGCTCAGCTTGGAATCGCGCACCGAGGGAACGTTGGACCGGGTCGAGGGCAAGATGCGGTTCACCCGCTTCGAGACGCATGCGAAGTTGGTGGTTCCCACCGGAACCGACGCAGAGCGTGCCAAGCGGCTGCTGGAAAAGGCCGAACAGACCTGTCTGGTCGCCAATTCCTTGAACAGCGAGCGGCACCTGACCGTGGAAATCACCGTCGGCTGAACTGCCGCGTGCTCCGTCGCAGCGGCGGAGCTCGCGCTGAATTAGTGGTGGGTGCGCGCGAGACTGACTCGCGGCAACCACCGCTCCTCAATCGTCCATCAAAAAGCTGCGCAATTGCTCGCTGCGGCTCGGATGACGCAGCTTGCGCAGCGCCTTTGCCTCGATCTGCCTGATTCGCTCACGCGTGACATCGAATTGTTTGCCCACCTCTTCGAGGGTGTGGTCGGTGTTCATGTCGATCCCGAACCGCATGCGCAGCACCTTCGCCTCGCGCGGCGTCAGCTGCGCCAGCACCGAATGGGTGGTCTCGCGCAGCGATTCGGTGGTGGCTGAATCGATCGGCGAGGATACCGAGGTATCTTCGATGAAATCACCGAGGTGCGAGTCCTCGTCGTCGCCGATCGGAGTTTCCATGGAAATGGGCTCCTTGGCGATCTTGAGCACCTTGCGAACCTTGTCTTCCGGCATCTCCATCCGTACGGCGAGTTCTTCGGGAGTCGGCTCCCTGCCCATCTCCTGCAACATCTGCCGGGAGATGCGGTTGAGCTTGTTGATGGTCTCGATCATGTGGACGGGGATGCGGATGGTGCGCGCCTGATCGGCGATGGAACGCGTGATGGCCTGACGAATCCACCAGGTCGCATAGGTCGAGAACTTGTAGCCGCGCCGGTATTCGAACTTGTCGACGGCCTTCATCAGGCCAATGTTGCCCTCCTGGATGAGGTCGAGGAACTGCAAACCCCGGTTGGTGTATTTCTTGGCGATGGAAATCACCAGGCGCAGATTCGCCTCCACCATCTCCTTCTTCGCGCGCCGCGCCTTCGCCTCGCCGATGGAGACTTCGCGGTTGATTTCCTTGATCTCGCTGATCAGCACATGGAACAGCCCTTCGAGATCCTGGAGCTTGTTCTGACGGCGTTCGACCTCGTCCTTGAACTTGGCGAGCGGCGCGGAATAGCGTTTCTTCGCCTTGATGTGCTTGTCGAGCCACTTCGTGCTGGTCTCGTTCTTCGGGAAAGTCGAGATGAAGTCCTTGCGCGGCATGCCGGCCTGCTTGATGCAAAGGAACATGATTTCCTTTTCGAGCAGGCGCACTTCGGTGACATGCTGGCGCAGATTGTCGATCAGTTGATCGAACATCTTCGGCGACAACTTGAGCTCCATCAGCTCACCGCAGATTTTCTTGCGGATCTTCAAGGTCTTCGGATCTTTGGAGCCGAGCTTGTCGAGCGCATTCAAGAACTGATGGTGGACCTTGGCGATCGAAGCGAAACGCCGGCCGGCCTCCTCGGGGTCCGGACCGGTGTCGACCGCCTCTTCGTCCTCCTCGCCATCGGCCTCCTCGTCCTCGGCCGCCTCCTCACGCTCGAGCGCCATCATCTTCGGATTCTGCGGCTGGGCAATCTCGTCGGGCGCATTCGGATCGACGAAGCCCACGATCACATCGACCAGACGCATCTGACCGGCCTTGACCGTTTCGTAATGACGCAGCAGCAGATCGTAGGTGCCGGGATAGCTGCCCAACGCTATCTTGACGGCCTCCAAGCCCTCCTCGATGCGCTTGGCAATGCGAATCTCGCCCTCCCGGGTCAGCAGCTCCACGGTGCCCATTTCGCGCATGTACATGCGCACCGGATCGGTGGTGCGTCCAAACTCGGCATCGAGATTCGCCAGCGCAGCGGTCGCTTCCTCGACCGCTTCCTCGTCCGGTGCGGCCGTGGCGTCAGTGAGCAGCAAAGATTCCGCATCCGGGGCCTTTTCATAGACCGGGATGCCCATGTCGTTGATCATGTTGACGATATCTTCGATCTGTTCGGGATCGACGATTTCGCTCGGCAGGTGATCGTTGATTTCGGCGTAGGTGAGGTAGCCCTGTTCCTTGCCACGCGCTATCAACAATTTGAGCTGCGATTGGCGCTCGTCCGCAATTTGAGTCGCTGTGCCGGGAGGGGCTTTTTTGATCAAGTTGGACGCCTCGTTAAATCTGGAGCGTTGCTGCTCAGCCGATAATTATACAATTTTGGCCATTATCTGACCACACCCGCGCGAGATCAGCTGCCGGGCCGGGACCGCGCTTTCGTTTTCAGAAGAAGGCTAAGTTCGGTCTTTTCGTCGTAATTCAAGCCCATTTCGTCTGCCTTTCGCAGTAACTCGTCCATCCTCCGACCAGGGCCATCGGCTTCCAAAAACTTTTCGACCGCCATCTGCAGCTCCTGCGCCGCACCTGCCGACTCGGCTACCAGCGGCGTCGCCCGGGCCAGTTCGCTCAACCGGGCATATTCGGCGCGTTCACGCCAGCGTTCGAGCAGCATGGCGGTGCTCGGCTCGGTCATCGCCGTGGCCTGCGCCAGCAGCTCTACGAGCACTGCCGCTCCGGGTTTGGCCACGCCTGCGAGTCGCCCTGGATCCGGGACCGCCCGTGCCGCCGCCGGGTGATGCAGCACCAACATGATGGCCTGGGTGAGCAGGTTGCCACGGCCGACGCTCATCCGATCCGGGCGTAACGGCGAAGTCTCGGTAAACGGCGCGGACTGCGCGCGGCCGCCGCGGGTACGCGAGGGATCGCCGCTCGAAAATGCTTCCGTCAGCGCCTTCACCGGCATGCCCACCCGGGAGGCGAGCCGCGTGGCGAGCAGTTCTCGATACACGCCGTCGGGCATCCTCGCGAACAACGGTGCCGCCAGCGCCTTGAGTTTGGCACGGCCGTCGATGTGTTCGAGATCCACTTCCCGCACCAATTGCTGCACCAGATATTCGGACAGGGGCAGGGCGTCCTCGAGCCGGCTTTCGAAGCCCGGTGAGCCTTCCTGGCCCACCAGGCTGTCGGGATCCTGGCCGTCAGGGAGGAACATGAACTTGAGTTCGCGTCCGTCGCGGGCCAGCGGCAGGGCGTTCTCCATGGCGCGCCACGCTGCCTGGCGTCCCGCCCGATCGCCGTCGAAGCAGAACACCACCTCGCTCGTCATACGAAAAATCTTGGTGAGGTGCTCCTGCGTGGTGGCCGTGCCGAGCGTGGCCACGGCATACGTGATGCCGGCCTGATGCAGGCGCACCACATCCATGTAGCCTTCGACGATCAACAGCCGTTGAAAATCGCGGCGGGCCTGGCGCGCCTCGTACAAGCCATAGAGTTCGCGCCCCTTGTGAAACAGCGGTGTCTCGGGTGAATTCAGGTACTTCGGTTCCCCCTGGTCGAGCACGCGGCCGCCGAAGCCGATCACCCGGCCGCGTGCATCGCGGATGGGAAACATCAGACGGTCGCGAAACCGGTCGTAAAAGCCGCTGGCCCGCGCGCCGCCATCGGCGTTGCGCTCGATGACGAGTCCTACTTGAAAGAGGCGGCGTTTGTCCTCGTCGTCGCGTCCGAAGCGGGTGAGCAAGGCCTCCCAGGCATCCGGGGCGTAGCCCAATGCGAATTTGGCGCAGGTCGCCGGGTCGATGCCCCGTGACTGCACATAGGTGCGGGCGCGGCCATTGTCGGCCAGGTTCTGTTCGAAGAAACGGGCGGCGCCCGCCAGGGCGTCGTGCAGGTCCGCGCTCGCGGGATCACGGTCGGCGCGTGCCTCCCGCGGCATTTCCAGTCCGGCGCGTTGCGCGAGGTCGGCCACGGCATCGAGAAACTCCATCTTCTCGTACTGCATGAGAAAGCCGATCACGCTGCCGCCCGCACCGCAGCCGAAGCAATGATAAAATTGCTTGTCGGGATTGACCGAAAACGACGGCGATTTTTCGTTGTGGAACGGGCAGCAGGCTTTGTAGGCCCGCCCCGCCTTCTTGAGCGGCACGCGGGCGCCGATGACTTCTACGATGTCGGAGCGAGCGACGAGTTCGTCGAGGAACGAATCTGGGATGCGGCCGGCCATGGACCGGACGCAGTCAGCCGCCGAGCTTGGCTTTGATCTTGGCCCCCACCACGGCCATGTCGGCCCGGCCCTGTGCCCGGCCCTTGATCACGCCCATCACCTTGCCCATGTCTTTGATGCTCGCGGCGCCGGTGGTCGAGATGGCTTCGCCGATCAGCGCGTCCAACTCCGCGTCGCTCAGCTGTGACGGCAGATATCCTTGCAGGAGGGTGATTTCAGCGGTTTCCTTGTCGACCAAATCGGGCCGGTTGCCGGCCTGGAACTGCACCACCGACTCCTTGCGTTGCTTGATCATCTTCTCGAGCACCACAAGCACCTGAACGTCGTCCAAGGTGACGCGCTCGTCCACCTCGCGCTGTTTGATGGCCGCGGTGATCATGCGGATCACGCCGAGACGCTCCTTCTCGCCGGAGCGCATGGCCGCCTTCATGTCATCGGTAATCCGTTCTTTCAGCACGGACGGGGAGCGCTGCCGCGGGGAGTCAGTAGGAACGGGCCGGAGCGGCCGCAGGCGCGCTGGCCGGTGCACCGCCGACACCGCGCATGTTCTCGCGCGACAGACGCTTCAGGTGCCGTTTCACGGCCGCCGCTTTCTTGCGCTTCCGCTCCTGGGTCGGCTTCTCGTAGAATTCCCGACGGCGCAGCTCGGTGAGAACGCCCGCTTTTTCACAGGCACGCTTGAAGCGACGCAGGGCCGCATCGAAATACTCGTTCTCACGAACACGAACGCTGGGCATTCAAACCTCGGTATAAAGGCATTACGCCGCCGGCATTCGGCGACAGGGGGTCGCATTCTAAAGGGCGTCTTCACAAAAGGCAAAGTCCATGCGCGGTAGGGTGTGACCCGATCGCGATTACAGGTGTTCAAGCAAGTTCATGCGTGTCCTAGGCATCGAAACCTCGTGTGACGAGACCGCCGTCGCCATCTATGACTCGGGCCAGGGGCTGCTCGCTCATCGGCTGCACACTCAGATCGCAATGCACCAAGCCTACGGCGGGGTGGTGCCCGAGCTGGCCTCGCGCGACCACGTACGCCGGTTGTTGCCGCTGGTGCGCGCCGCGCTCGACGACGCCGGCTCGAGCCGGGCGTCGATCGACGGGGTGGCCTATACGGCAGGGCCCGGGCTGATCGGCGCCCTGCTGGTCGGGGCGGGTTTTGCGCGCAGTTTGAGTTATGCCTGGGGCAGGCCCGCCCTCGCGATCCATCATCTGGAAGGACACCTGCTCGCGCCCCTGCTGGAGGCCACGCCGCCGGCGTTCCCGTTCCTGGCCCTGCTGGTGTCGGGCGGTCATACCCAGTTGGTGGACGTGCGCGAGCTCGGCTGCTATCACGTGCTCGGCGAAACGCTGGACGATGCTGCGGGGGAGGCCTTCGACAAGACCGCGAAGATGCTGGGTCTGCCGTATCCGGGTGGCGCCGAGCTTGCGCGGCTGGCGGAATCCGGCACCGACCGCTACCGCTTCCCGCGTCCCATGCTCGACCGGCCGGGACTCGATTTCAGTTTCAGTGGCTTGAAGACCGCCGCCCTAGTAGCCTTGCGGGGCCGCGTGCCCGACGCTGCGATGCGGGCGGATGTCGCACGCGGGTTCCAGGAAGCGGTCGTCGATACGCTCGCCGAAAAATCGCGGCGGGCGCTGCGCGCCACCGGCCATCGACGGCTGGTGGTGGCCGGCGGGGTGGGCGCCAATCGCCGGTTGCGCGCGGCACTCGGCGTGATCGCCCACGACTGCGGCGCAGAGCTTTATTTTCCGCGGCCGGAGTTTTGCACGGACAACGGGGCGATGATTGCGCTCGCCGGATGCCTGCGCCTGATGGCCGGCGTCCCCGCGCAGCAGCTCGGCCTCGGCGCGCGGGCGCATTGGGACTTGCAACAGGCGTCCGCGGGACCGGGTGCATCAACGGGGGTTTAGCAGTGTCGATGGACAGAATATTCATTCATGCGTTGAAGACCGAGACCATCATCGGCATTTTCGACTGGGAACGGCAGGTCAGGCAGACCGTGCTCATCGACATCGAATTGAGCGCCGACATCCGCAAAGCGGCGTTGACCGATTCGATCGACGACACGCTCAATTACAAACGCGTTGCCAAGCGTGTGCTGGAATTCGTCGAAGCCTCGAACTTTCACCTGGTGGAAACCTTGTCGGAGCACATCGCCATGCTGGTGCTCGAGGAGTTCGACGTCGGGTGGGTGCGCATCAATCTGAGCAAGCCCGGTGCGGTACGCGGCTCGCGCGACGTGGGCGTGATGCTGGAACGCGATCGCGCCCGGCTTGCCGAATGGCAGACCTCGCGCGCCGGGCCCTGACGGCCATGGCGCATACTTTGTATCCGGATCAGCCGCTGTCCTGGCGGCAGGTGGCGGCAATCGCCGAGGGCGACGGTCTGCATCTGTCCGGGCCGGTGCAGCAGCGTATCGCCGCCGGGCGCGCGCTGGTCGACGCGATCGTTGCGCGTGGCATTCGTGCCTACGGCATCAATACCGGCGTCGGTGCGCTGTGCGACGTCGTTGTGGACCCGTCGCAGCTGCGGCAGTTGTCGCGCAACATCGTCATGAGCCATGCCGTGGGCGTAGGTCCGGCGCTGCGCAACGGCGAGGCGCGCGCCATCATCGCGAGCGCCGTGAATAATTTTGCGCATGGCTGTTCCGGGATTCGGCTCGATACCGTCGAACGCCTGGTCCTGCTGCTCAATCAAGACTGCATCCCGGAGCTTCCGGCGGCCGGGTCGGTGGGCTATCTGTCGCACATGGCCCACGTTGCGCTGGGATTGCTCGGCGAGGGCCAGGTGCAGCATCGGGGCGTGCGCCGCGCCGCCGGCGAGGCGCTGCGCCTGCTCGATGTCGCCCCCCTCGTCCTCGAAGCGAAAGAGGGTTTGAGCCTGGTGAACGGCACGCCCTGCGTCACCGGGCTCGCGTCGCTCGCGCTGCTGCGGTGCGAGCGGCTGCTCAACTGGGCGGATGTCATCTCCGCCATGACGTTCGAGAACCTGCACGGCCAGCTGGCGGCCTTCGAACCCGCGACCCTGGCACTGCGGGTCGCGCCGACCGTGGCCGAGGTGGGCGAACGACTGTCTTCCCTGCTCGCCGGCAGCGCGGTGCTGGCCGCAAGCGCGGGCCGTCGCACGCAGGATCCGCTCAGCCTGCGCGCCATCCCCCAGGTGCACGGCGCCGTGCGCGAGGTCTTCGCCCGCGTGGCCGCGGTGGTGGATACCGAACTGGCGGCGGTGACCGACAATCCGGTGGTGGCGGGCACCGAGGACGCACCGCGTGCGCTGTCGCAGGCCAATGCGGTCGGTGTAGCGATCGGACTCGGCATGGACGCACTGGGCGTTGCCGTGGCGTCGCTGGCGGCGATGTCCGAACGGCGCATCGATCGACTGGTCAACCCGCTCGTCAGCGGCCTGCCGGCGTTTCTGGCCTCGGACGCCGGTGCGGGATCGGGTTTCATGATCGCGCAGTACACGGCGGTTTCATTGGTGGCCGACAATCGCCGGCTGGCGGCGCCCGCGAGCGTCGACGGTGGAATCACGTCGGCTCTGCAGGAAGATCATCTCTCGCACGCCACGCCGGCGGCATTGAAGCTCGGGAAAATTTTGGACAACGCAGAACTGATCTTCGGCATCGAACTGCTGGCCGCCGCGCAGGCGTACGATCTGCAGCCAGGCAGCCTGGCGCGCGCCCCGAACACCGATATCGTTTATCAGGCATTGCGTGCGCGGGTGGCGCACTACCGGGACGACCGCCCGCTGGCGCGCGACATCGAACGGGCGCGCGACATGATCTGTGAATCCACCGACTCGCGCGGCGGTGATGAGTACGATGCCATCCCCGAAATCGCTCGGGAGGCGCGTCCGCGGGTGCCGCGACCGTCGCGCCGGCGCCCGCGAAACGCCGCGCAGCCAGCGGCGGATCAGTCCTAGATGCTGCGGCCGCCATCCACCGCGATGATCTGGCCCGTGATGTAGGGGGCGTCCTGCGCCAGAAACAAAGCCGTGCGTGCGATGTCCCGCGGCGTACCGTGGCGCTTGAGCGCGGTCTTGTCGATGATTTCCCGTTTGATGGCGTCGTCGAGCGGCGCGTCCGGCCAGAGCACGGGTCCGGGGGCGATGCCGTTGACACGGATGTCCGGACCCAGCTCGCGCGCCAGCGCATGCGTCAGCATGGCGAGGCCCGCCTTGGCGGCGCTGTACACCGGGTGGCCCTTCAAGGGTCGCTGGGCATGAATGTCGATCATGTTGATGATGAGCCCCTGCCGGCTGCGCAGACTGGGTGCCGCGGCCTGCGCGAGGAACAGGGGCGCCTTGAGGTTGCTGCCCATGAGATCGTCCCATTGCGCGAACGAGATCGTGCCCACGGGCGTGGGATAAAACGTCGAGGCATTGTTGATCAAGATGTCGAGCCCGGCGAAACGATGCAGGGTCGCCGCGACCAGCCGCTGCGCGGCGCCTTCCTGCAGCAGATCCTCGGCGTGCACCGCGGCGGAATTGGCGCGCAGTTCGTTGAGCTCGCGGACGAGATCGGCGGCGGCGGCGGCAGAGGCACGATGATGCACCAGGATGTCGGCGCCGGCGTCGTGCAGCACGCGCGCCATTTCCGCGCCGAGCCGCCGCGCACCGCCGGTGATCAGCGCCACGCGGCCCTGCAGGGTGGAAGTGGGATAGCGGCCCATGCGCCGGAACGATACCGGATTGTCCCGCCGGGGTGTACCGATGCGCGGTGACGAACCGAGCCGCGAGCAGGACCTGCACAGCCAACGAGTTCACGACCACCTGACGAGCGCCATCATCGCAGCGGGCGGCTGGTTGAGTTTCGAAAGGTATATGGACCTCGCCCTGTATGCACCGGGCCTCGGTTACTACAGCGCGGGCGGGCGCAAATTTGGCGACGGCGGCGACTTCACCACGGCGCCGGAGGTTTCCAGCCTGTTCGGCGCCTGCGTGGCTCGACAATGTGCGCAGGTGCTGGAAGAGTTGAACGGAGGCGCCCTGCTCGAGATCGGTGCCGGCAGCGGGCGCCTCGCGGTCGACGTGCTGACCCGCCTGGAATCGCTCGGACGGCTGCCGGAACGATATTTCATCCTGGAGACCAGTGCCGATCTGCGCGACCGTCAGCTCGAACTCGTCCGGCGCTGCGTGCCGCACCTGTTCGAGCGCGTGAGCTGGCTCGACACGCCGCCCGACGTCGCCTTCGACGGCGTCATCGTTGCGAACGAAGTGGTGGACGCTCTGCCGGTGACGCGATTTCGATTTCGGCAGCAGGGCTGCGAGGAATGGGGGGTGGTGAGCGACGGCGCGCACTTCGCATGGTCGACACGGCCGGCCAGTGCCGGACTCACGGCAACCTGCCTGCAGCTGGCGGCGGCGGCGGGTGGGTGGGAGGACGGCTACGTATCGGAATATTGCCCCCGGCTCGGCGCATGGACCCATGCCGTGACCCGCTCGTTGCGCCGTGGTGTCGTGTTGTGGTTCGACTACGGACTACCGCGGCCGCAGTACTACCACCCGGAGCGCCACGAAGGGACCTTGATCTGCCATTTCCGGCAGCGGGCGCACGACGATCCCTTCCTGCTGCCGGGACTTCAGGACATCACAGCGTGGGTGGATTTCACCGCCCTCGCCGAGGCCTGCGTCGCGGGCGGGTGTGAACTCGAGGGTTTTTCGACGCAGACGTTTTTTCTCGCGGCAACGGAAATCGACCGTGAAATGCAGTTCATGGCGCGCGACGACGCCCATTTCGCCCGCCTCGCCGGCCAGGCCAAACGATTGATGATGCCGGGCGAAATGGGCGAACGCTTCAAGGCGATGGCGTGGTCGCGCGGGCTTGCCTGTGAGCTGCAAGGATTCGTATTACAGGACCTACGGCATAGTTTGTGACGCCGGCGCGCGAGCGCCGCGCAGCTCGTCCAATTTTTCCAGGCGGCGTGCGTGCAGCCGCTGCGCTATCCGCGCGCCGTCGCGGGTGGCAACGTCCTCGGCGGCGGGCTTGATGGCGGCGGTGGCGGCGTGCGCCGCGAGCAGGAAATCACGCTGCGGGTACGGTTGAGCTTCGAATCCGGTGCGCCCGCGGGCGTCCGCTTCGCAGGCGAGCAGGGCCTGGGCGAAACGCTCGGGACGGCGAAAGGCATCCGCACCCTCGAAAAACTCCAGCAGCGTGGACGCCTGCAGCTCGAAGGCCCGATGCACGATCCCGTGGTAGCGCGCCACGATCACGGCAAGCTCACGATAGTCGGCGGGCAGCTTGAGCCGCGCCGCCATTTTTTCGATGAGCTGCACGCTGCGCTGTTCGTGGCCATGGTGGCTCGGCCATTGCGCGGGCGGCGTGCCGCCCTTGCCGAGATCGTGCACCAGTGCGGCGAAACGCACGCGCAGGTCCGTGCTGAGTGCCGCAGCCTGGTCGAGCACCATCAGCGTATGAAGGCCGGTGTCGATTTCCGGATGCCACCTTGCAGGCTGCGGTACGCCGAACAAGGCGTCGAGCTCGGGATATATCGCCGCGAGCGCCCCGCACTCGCGCAGCACGCTGAAAAAAGTGCTTGCCGCCGGTTCGCGCAGCGCCTTCTCGGATTCCTGCCACACGCGTTCGGCGACCAACGCGTCGACCTCGCGCCGGGCGACCATGCTGCGCATCAGCTCCAAGGTCTCGGGCGCCAGCCGAAAACCCAGGCCGGCGAAGCGTGCGGCAAAACGCGCCACCCGTAGAATCCGCACCGGGTCTTCGACGAAGGCGGCGGAGACGTGGCGCAGCACGCGTGCGTCGAGATCGCGCCGCCCTTCATGAGGATCGTGCAAGGTGCCGTCGGGCGATTGTGCGATGGCGTTGATGGTCAGGTCGCGCCGCCCCAGGTCTTCCACCAGCGTCACCGCCGGACCGAATTCGACGGCGAAGCCGCGGTAGCCGGCTCCGGTTTTACGTTCCAGGCGGGCCAGCGCATATTCTTCGTGGGAGATGGGGTGCAGGAACACCGGGAAGTCGCGTCCCACTTCCCGGTAGCCGAGCCGCAGCAATTCGTCGCGCGTGGCGCCGACCACCACCCAGTCCCGTTCCTTGACGGGCAGCCCGAGCAGGGCATCCCGAACCGCACCGCCGACCAGATACACTTGCATCGATGAATAGTAGCAGCAACGTCGCGCGGATCCGCCGTGCGCTCGGCGCGGTTCTGTTGTGCGCAACCCTCGGGGGCTGCTATCTGCTCGAAAGCGCGCAGGGCCAGTTCGATCTGATGCGCAGGCGGGAGCCTCTCGCACGCGTTATGGACAGACCGTCGACGCCCATGGCCGTACGCGCGCAACTGCGCGCCGTGAACTCGATCCGCGACTTCGCGAGCCGCGAGCTGGGGCTTCCCGACAACGGCAGCTATCGACGTTACGCGGATGTCGGGCGTCCGTTCGTGGTGTGGAACGTGGTGGCGGCCCCGGAGTTCGCAGTGGAGCCCAAACGGTGGTGCTATCCTATCGTCGGCTGTGTGGCCTACCGCGGATACTTCCGGGAGCAACACGCCCAGGACTTTGCGGCGAGGCTGCGCGGGCGCGGTTTCGAAACCAGCGTCGGCGGGGTTGCGGCCTATTCGACGCTGGGTCATTTCGACGATCCGATACTGAACACGATGATGGGATGGAACGACGTCGAGCTGGCTGCGATCGTGTTCCACGAGCTCACGCACCAGCTCGTGTACGTGCCGGACGACGCGCCGTTCAACGAGGCGCTGGCAACCACCGTCGAGGCCGAAGGCGTGCGGCGTTGGCTGCTGGCGCAGGGCCGCGGCGCGGATCTGGACCGGCACGTGGCGGGCGAGGCGCGGTACCGGCAGGTGGTTGGTCTGTTGACGGCGACCCGCGATGAGTTGCGGGTGCTGTACGCGTCGCCGCTGCCGCCGGTCGTCATGCGCGAGCGCAAGCAGGCCGCCTTGTCCGCCCTGCGTGAGCGATACGCGCAGCTCGCGGCCGGTTGGGACGGCCGTTCGCCGTTCGATGCGTGGTTCGCGGGCGGCCTGAACAACGCCTACCTGGCATCGATTGCCACCTATTACGACTGCGTGCCGGGCTTCGAGCGGGAACTCGCCGCCGCCGGCGGTCGTCTCGACGTGTTCTATCGACGGGTGCGCGCGCTCGCCGCCCAGGCACCTGCGGTGCGCGATGCCGCGGTCTGTGGCCGCTCCTGAGCCGCCGCCCGTGCCGGAATTCATCCGCCACGGCAGCCTGCAATTCCGCCGCACCAACCGTGCGTTGTTTGCCGCGGGCTTCGCGACGTTCGGCTTGTTGTACTGCATCCAACCGCTGCTGCCGGAGTTCAGCCGCGATTTCGGCGTCGGTGCCGCACAAAGCGCCCTCGCGCTGTCGTCGAGCAGTGCGGTGCTTGCCGTGTGCCTGCTGTTTGCCGGCGCGTTGTCCGACCGGTGGGGCCGCAAGCGCATCATGACGGTGTCGTTGTTCGCCTCGGCGCTGTTGGTGGTGCTCACCGCGTTCGCGCCGGGTTGGCACAGTTTTCTCGTGCTGCGCGGCCTGCTGGGTCTCGCCCTGAGCGGCGTGCCCGCCGTGGCGATGACTTACTTGAGCGAGGAACTGCACGGTGAGTCGATCGGTCTCGGCATGGGATTATTCATCGGCGGCAGCGCCGCGGGCGGCATGGGCGGCCGGTTGATCACGAGCGCACTGGCCGGCGTCTTCGGGTGGCGCGCGGGCATCGCGGTGATGGGCGCGTGCGGTCTGCTGGCCGCGTGGATTTTCGCAGGCAGTCTGCCGGCGTCGCGTCATTTCATCGCCCAGCCTTTGGGACTGCGCGTTCTGGCGCGACGGTTTGCCGGTCTGTTCCGAGATCCGGGGTTGCCCTGGCTGTTCGCCACCGGCTTCGTGCTGTTGGGCGCCTTCGTGACCCTGTACAACTACATCGGGTACCGCCTGCGGGCTCCCCCGTATGACCTCAGTCCCGGAGTGGTGGGCCTCATCTTCAGCGTCTATCTGGTCGGCACCGTCAGCTCCACGCTCGTTGGCCATGTCGCCGGACGCCTCGGTCGTCGCAAGGTGCTGTGGACCATGATGGTCATCTCGCTGTTGGGCGTGGCGCTCACCCTGCTGTCGCCGCTGTGGTTGATCGTCCTCGGCGTCGCGGTGGTCACCTTCGGCTTTTTCGGCGGGCATTCGATCGCAAGCAGCTGGGTGGGCCGCCGCGGCGGCAGCGCGAAGGCGCAAGCCGCCTCGCTGTATCTATTTTCGTATTATCTGGGTGCCAGCGTGGCAGGCACCGCCGGCGGCTTCTTCTATGCGGCGCATGGATGGCGGGGGGTCGCCGCCTTCATGGGTCTTTTGCTCGGAATCGGCCTGTTGTGTGCGATACGGCTGTATCACCTGCAGCCACTGGCCCGGCCGCAGTCGCCGGCCGAGGAACCTGCGCTGCCCTGATCAAGGGCTCACAGGCGGCGAGATTTTATCCAGGTCTCGCCCTTGGCCCGTCCTGCCGCAGCGCGGTTGTGACTGAGCCGGGCATTGTCCTCCAGAGCGCCCAGGTACTGACGGGCCGAGGCGACCATTGACTGCGGCTTGATGCCGAGTTTGGCGAAACCGTCCTGGGAACAGACGCTGTCGACGCTCAAGGAGCGGTAATTGTCGCTGGAGAAGGGTCTGCCCGGGACGAAATCGAACGCCAGTCCCTGCAGCCGCGCGACGAAATCGGGCAGCCCGATGATCCAGCGGCGCCGGCCGGTGAGTTTCGCGACCAGTCCGACGATTTCCCGCAGCGTGTAGACTTGCGGGCCGCCGAGTTCATACACCTGCCGGCTGGAAGCGCCCCCGCGCAACGTGCGCAACAGGGCCTCGATCACATCGTCGACGAACACCGGTTGGAAGCGGGCGTCCGGCTTTGCCAGCGGAAACACCAGCGGCACCGCGCCGAGCAGCGAGGCGAAGCGGTTCAAGAACGAATCCCCGGGACCGAACATCACCGAGGGCTTGAATATGGTCCAGTCCAGGGCATCGCCGCTGCCCTCGATGAGCCGCTCGGCTTCGCCCTTGCTGCGCAGGTAATGGCTCGGCGCATCGACGGCCGCATTGAGCGCGGATACCTGCAAGAGGCGGGGAATGAGTGCCGAACGGGCGGCCTGCAGCAAAACCCGCGTGAGTTCCGTATGCGCACGGCGAAAACCGCCGCCACCGAATCCTCGCTCGTTCAAGATTCCGATCAGATTGATCGCCACGTCCTTGCCCCGCAGCCGCTCGCTCAATTGCGCCTCATCGTAGACGTCGCAGTTTTCGAGCGTCAGGCCGGGCAGTACCAACAGATGTTTGTGCAGTTCGCGGTCGCGCGACAGGACCGTGACCCGATGGCCGTCCTTGATCAAGCGGGCGACGAGCCGCGTGCCGACGAAGCCACTGCCGCCGAGAATACAGAGTGATAGGGGTTTCATCCCGTCAACCTACCTCAATAACCCTCACAAATGAACCGTGGCGTCGATTCAATTTCCGCCGCGTGCTGCGATCAAGGCGTTGACCCGGCGCGCTTTCCCGTCGTGCAGCAGATCGATCTGCACCTGATCGCCCACCCGCAGCAGCCCGATGGCATTGCGAAGCTGGCCTGCGCCCTTCATGTGAATCCCGTTCAACGACGTGATGATGTCGCCCTTGGCGACGCCGGCCCGTTCGGCGGGTGAACCCTGCGCGACGTTGGCCACCCACGCGCCGCTGTGCTCGGGCAGACCATACTCCCTCGCCACTTCCGCGGTGACGTCGTAGATGTTGACGCCGAGCACGCCGCGCCGGACCTGTCCGAACTGAATCAACTGGCCCATCACGCTCTTGACGATGTTGACGGGAATGGCGAAGCCGATGCCGATGTTGCCGCCGCTGCCCGAGAGAATGGCCGAATTGATCCCGATCAATTCACCCCGCAGATCGACCAGGGCTCCGCCGGAGTTGCCGGGATTGATGGACGCGTCGGTCTGGATGAAATCCTCGTAGCCCCCGGGGTTGATGCCGGAACGCCCCAAGGCGCTCACGATCCCGGCGGTCACGGTGTGCTGAAGGCCGAACGGGTTGCCGATCGCGACCACGAAGTCGCCCACTTCGAGGCGTGCGGAATCGCCCAGGGTCAGCGCCACGAGATCCGGCTGCCTGGCCTGCAGCAGCGCGAGATCGGCGCCTTTGTCGATGCCGATGATCTTGGCCGGAAAACTGCGGTCATCCAACAACGTGACGGCGATTGCGTCGGCGTTCTCGATCACATGAAAGTTGGTGATGATGTAGCCGTTGGGCGCGTCGACGATGACGCCCGACCCGGCACTTTGAAACTGACGTCTCCGGGGTTCGCTTTCCGACGGGATGTCGAAAAAACGCCTGAAAAAAGGGTCGTTCATGAGGGGGTTGCGCGGTGCCTGCTCCTCGACCTCGCCGCGCGTGGCGATGTTGACGACCGCCGGCGAGACCCGTTTCACCATCGGGGCAAGCGATGGCAGGGGCGATGAGGCCCCGGCCGCCCCGGCCGCCACGGGCAGCGACGCCGCTGCGGCAGTGGACATCGCCGCCAGCGCGGCCGACGCCGGGTACGTCATGGCGGCGAACGTCGTCGCAGCAATCCACGCCGCCGCGAATTTCGGCCGCCTCATCTTTTGTGATTGACCGTTCGCAAGCGCCGCCGACGCGGCGCTCCTCGCGATTGACCGTCCTTCAGGCCGCTTCGACCATGATGCGACGGGGCGGCGTCTGCACGAGTTTCGGAATCACCACCTCGAGCACGCCGTTCACGACCTTGGCCTTGATATTCAGCACGTCGGCCGTTTCCGGGAGACTGAACTTGCGCTGAAATTCACCGCTGAAGCGTTCGATCCGCCGTACGCCCGCGCCGGCATCCGGCCGTACGAGTTCGCGTTTGGCACTGACGGTCAGCACGCCCTGGTCCGACGTGATCTCGACAGCCTGCGGGTCGACGCCGGGAAGATCGACGTTCAGCAGAAACTGGTGATCGGCTTCGAGGATGTCGACAGGCGGCAGCCATGCATCGGCCTTGGACGGGTTCGCCGGCGTCGCGGCAAGCTTCCGGTCGATGTCCTTCTGCAGACGGGCGACGAATGCCCACGGTTCATAGCGTAAAACAGTCATCACGTACTCCTTGAGTTAGGGTTCAGCTTTATCAACTCGGGAGCCAGTGGCTCAAGAGAACAATGGCGTTGCGAGTTATATTTTCAAGGCGCGTTCGATAGAGTCGTTGTGCCGCCCGGTTGCCGGTATGCACGGCGAGCTTGAGCTGGCAGAGCGCGGGGAGGTCGACGAGGCGATCGTCTTGAAAAGCGCCGAACAAACGGTTGTTCGGATCCATGAGCTTCTTTTGGAAGTCTGCCAGAGGTCGGGCGGTTTCCTCAGCTTCCGTCGGATGCACCGTTGTCGGCGCTTCCTGTGTCGCCTCGATCCGGATCGCCCTGAAGGCGGTGGCGTCGTCGGCGGTCAAGACGCGAATGCTCACCTATCAAAGGCTCCATGCGGGGTCATCGAGCGCCTGCCCTCTTCACGCCACTCTGTGTTCGCGCTCGCGACGTGCCTGGCGACGTACGGCTCAACATTGCTCAATGCCCGGGCGACATACTCTTCCTTTTCGCCGACGGGTGCGACGTAGTGAATCGCAGAGGCTGCGGCATCGAGACCCACCATCCGGGCAATCATCCATGTCGCCAAATACTGTGATGCAAAACATCCGCCCGCCGTGGCCACGTTCCCTTGTGCGTAGAAAGGTTGATCGACAACCGACACCCCCGCCTTTTGAACCCAAGGCTTGGTCGTAAGATCGGTACATGCCGGAATGCCGTCCAGCAAGCCCAGTTTTGCCAGTATCAAAGTCCCAGAGCACTGCGCGCCGAGCAGCTGGCGTGATGCATCGAACCTCAGCTCCTCCATGATTGCCGGGGTCTCTACGATGTCCCCGGTCAACATTCCGGAGCCAACGATTACGGCATCCGCATCACGTGCTTCTCGAAGCGTGGTCTGTGATTCGAGATACACGCCGTTCATCGAACGCACGCGCCGAGTCGGACTGGCAATGGAAACCCGCCAGTCCGACCGCCTGACGCGATTCAAGATCCCGAACGCGATCAGAGAATCCAGCTCGTTGAAACCTTCAAAAGTCAGGATTGCGATGTGCACGATGTATCTCGATGAGGCCGTCCGTATGGGTATCCTAGGGCTTGATAGGCGCTTCGATCAACAAACGGGATCGGGCACAACACCGGGTTGAATACCGGGAGAATTTAACCATGCCGAGAAATATCGAAATCAAAGCACGCGTGGCAGACCTCGACGCAGTCGCGGCGAGAGCGTTCGCCCTTGCCGACCAAGGCCCCATCGAAATCATTCAGGACGACATCTTTTTCAAGTGCGATTACGGCCGCTTGAAGCTGCGCACCTTTGCGGCGGGAGAGGGCGAGCTCATCTTCTACCGGCGGAATGATCAGCCCGGACCGAAGGAGTCTTTTTACGTGCGCTCGCCCACCTCGACACCGGAAAGCCTGCGAGAGGCGTTGTCGTCGGCATACGGTCAGGCCGGCCGCGTGCAAAAACACCGCACGCTCTTTCTCGTGGGAAGGACGCGCGTTCATCTGGACCGGGTGACCGGTCTGGGGGATTTTCTCGAACTGGAGGTGATGCTCGACGAGCAAGAAGCCTGCGAAGCCGGTGTAGACGAAGCGCACCAGCTCTTGGCGAAGCTCTTCACAGAGCCCCCCCTGCTCGTCGAGGGCGCCTACGTCGACCTGCTCGAGAATCCGGTCGCGTACGCGAAGTCAATGCAACACCTTGTGGATAAGTTGTGAAACACTAGATGTTGGAATTCGGGGTGTGGCTGCCCCAGGTTAAATATTCTTTGCATAATTCGCGATGGAATACTTCAAGCCAATGATTTTTAAATATAAAAACGGCGAATTTCGGGTCGAATAAGCCCTTGACGATTGTCGCCGCGGCGCCTTAACCTCTTTTCCCGGACACAATATGTTGTGGTCCGATGTTGCGTTAGTCCCGGTCTTTTCGACCGTTCGTTCCGGAGTTGGCCGGTGGGGACCACCGCCGTTTTCATTCGCGAGATAATGATTGAGGGAGTGTCGTCATCCATGAATACGGTGGTCAAAATTCAAACCAAGGACGTCAGCGGTATCACGTTCCAAGAAGCGTCGATGGACATCTGGGACAAGAAATATCGGCTCTCGGCAAAGGATGGTTCACCGATCGACAAATCGATGGACGACACGTACAAGCGCGTTGCCCGTGCGCTCGCCGACGTGGAAGCCCCGGAGCTCCGTGAGCAGTGGTACGACTCTTTTCTCTGGGCATTGCGTTACGGCGCCATTCCTGCGGGGCGCGTCACATCGAACGCCGGTGCGCTGGAACACAAACCCGCGACTTCGACGATCAATTGCACCGTGTCCGGCATCATTCGCGATTCCATGGACGACATCCTGAGCAAGGTGCACGAAGCGGGTCTCACTCTGAAAGCAGGCTGCGGCATCGGTTATGAGTTCTCGACGTTGCGTCCCCGGGGCGCTTACGTGTCCGGCGCCGGCGCCTACACCTCGGGACCTCTGTCCTTCATGGATATCTACGACAAGATGTGTTTTACGGTGTCGTCCGCAGGCGGCCGCCGCGGGGCCCAGATGGGCACCTTCGACATCGGTCACCCCGACGTCTTGGAATTCATCCGCGCCAAGCGGGAGAACGGGCGCCTTCGCCAGTTCAACCTGTCGCTGTTGATCACCGATGAATTCATGGCGGCCGTCAAGAAGGACGGCGAATGGCAGCTCGCGTTCCCGTTGGGTCGTCAGGAATTCGAGGCCGAACAGCCGGATCTCGAGGATGAGACAAAGTACGTCTGGCGCGAGTGGCCGCACACGGCCGGGTACGTGGCGAACGAGGACGGTCTGGTTGCCTGCAAGATCTACAAGACCCTGCCGGCACGCCGGGTGTGGGATCTCATCATGTCCTCGACTTACGATTTCGCCGAGCCGGGTTTCATCCTGATCGACAAGGTCAACGAGATGAACAACAACTGGTGGATGGAGACCATTCGTGCCACCAACCCCTGCGGCGAGCAGCCGCTGCCCCCCTATGGTTCCTGCCTGTTGGGTTCGGTCAATCTCACCAAGTTCGTCGTCGATCCGTTTACGGACGACGCACGGTTCGACTGGGAAACGTATCGGAAAGTGGTGCAGGTGTTCACGCGAATGCTGGACAACGTGGTCGAGATCAACGGCCTGCCGCTGCCTCAGCAGCGCGACGAAATCACGCGCAAACGTCGCCACGGAATGGGGTTCCTGGGACTGGGTTCGTCCATCACCATGCTGTGCATGAAATACGGCTCGAAGAAATCCGTGGCGTTCGCACAAAGCGTGTCGCGTGAGATGGCCGTTGCCGGGTGGCAGGCGGGCCTCGAACTCGCCCGTGAGAAGGGCCCGGCGCCGGTCATGAACGAGGAGTTCACGGTCACCCGCGAGATGCTGCGCAAGCGTCCGGAGATGGTGCGGGATGGCTGGCGGTTGGGCGCGACGATCGCGGGACGCGTGCTGCACGCACGCTACAGCCGCTACATGCAACGGATCGCCGAGGTGGCGCCGGAACTCGTGGAGGAGCTGGCCCAGGTCGGTGCGCGTTTCACGCATCACACCTCGATCGCGCCCACGGGGACGATTTCCTTGTCGCTGGCGAACAACGCGTCGAACGGAATCGAGCCTTCCTTTGCGCATCATTATTTCCGCAACGTCATCCGTGAGGGCAAGAAATCGAAGGAAAAGGTCGACGTGTTTTCCTTCGAATTGCTGGCCTACCGGCAGATGGTCAATCCACGCGCCATGCCCAATTCGCAGAATGCTGCAGAAAAGCTGCCGGACTATTTCATCTCCGCCGACGACATCGGTCCCAAGGAACACGTCGACATCCAGGCTGCGGCGCAGCTATGGATCGACTCTTCCATCTCGAAGACCGCGAACGTGCCCACTGACTACAAGTACGAGGACTTCAAGGACATCTACCTCTATGCCTACGATCAAGGCCTGAAGGGGTGTACGACCTTCCGCTTCAATCCGGAGGCGTTCCAGGGCGTGCTGGTCAAGGAGGACGATCTCAAGAACACAACGTATGTATTCACGCTCGAGGACGGCACGGAAGTCGAAGCGCAGGGCGATCAGGAAATCGAGTACGACGGGGAGATGCATACCGCCGCCAATCTCTATGACGCTCTCAAAGAAGGCTACTACGGGAAGTTCTGACATGGCCCACATCAAGATAGACAAGAAGATTGCCAAGTACCAAGTGCGCAAACCCGAGAGCAAGGAGGCCGCGGCGGCCGCCGCCGCGCTCAAGGAGCCGTTGAAGGCGCAGGACAACGTCATCTGGATGCACGAAAAACTCGAGCGTCCGGAAATGTTGGTGGGCTCCACGTACAAGATCAAGACACCGGTCTCCGATCACGCGATGTACGTGACCATCAACGACATCCTGCTGAACGAAGGCACGCAGCATGAACAGCGCCGGCCCTTCGAGGTGTTCATCAATTCGAAGAACCTCGATCATTTCCAATGGATCGTGGCCCTGACGCGGGTTATCTCGGCAGTGTTCCGCAAGGGCGGCGACACCACGTTCCTGGTCGACGAACTCAAGGCGGTGTTCGATCCCAAGGGCGGCTACTGGCAGCCCGGCGGGAAATTCATGCCCTCGACCATCGCCGAACTCGGCCATGTCATCGAACGGCACCTGCAGTCCATCGGGCTGCTCAAGAAGCCCGAACTCGACGAACATCAACGCAAACTGGTGCAGGAGAAGCGGGCCGAGTTCGAGGCCCGCACTCGGCAGACCGACGCGTTTTCCAAGTCGCATTTCCCGCAGGGCGCGCAGCT
>CAZZVN010000050.1:0-30226 GCA_964657625.1 uncultured Steroidobacteraceae bacterium | reverse complement strand
ACCGCCTTGGCATCGAACACGCGGATGCCCGTCATCGCCTCGTACATCCGGGTGAGCTCGCCCAAGTCGGCGAAGGCGGGCAGCGCGTCGACGAGCTGCCCGTCCGGATCGAGGATCTGCCTGTGATGGATGGCGAATTCGGCGACGATCATCCGCGAATTATGCCAGGGAGCGCCGCGGCGCGCCTCACGGGCGGTGTTCGCCGGCGAGGTAGGCCTGCGTCTGCATCTCGATCAGGCGGCTCGCCGCGCGCTCGAATTCGAAACGCAGCCGTTCACCGTGATAGAGCGCCGTGGGTGGCGCCGCGGCGGACACCACGAGCTTGACGCCGCGGTCGTAGAACTCGTCGACGAGGGTGATGAAGCGCCGCGCCGCGTTGTCGTTGAAACTGTCGAAGGGCGGGATGTCGGAGATGAAAATGGTGTGGTAGAGACGCGCGAGTTCGATGTAATCGTTCTGACTGCGCGGACCGGCGCACAACGCGCCGAAGGTGAACCAGGCCATGCCCGGTCCCGTGTCCAGCGCTTCCACGCTGCGCGATTCGATTTGCAGCTGCACCGGCCCGGTGGTGCCGGCACCCGCCAGCGTCGCGAAACTCTCGGCCATCTGCACCGCCGTGCCGGGCGCCGCGGCGTCCAGGTAGACCGGCGCCTGGGCGAGCAGGCGCAAGCGGTAGTCGACGCCGCCGTCGAGATGCATGACGTCGACGTGGCTGCGGATGAGTTCGATGGCGGGCAGGAAGCGCTGGCGCTGCAGCCCGTCCTTGTACAATTCGTGCGGCGCCAGATTGGACGTGGCGACGAGCATCACGCCGCGCCGGAACAGACCCTCGAACAGGCCGGCAAGGATCATGGCATCGGCGATGTCGGCGACGAAGATCTCATCCAGGCAGATCACGCGCGTGCGTGCGGCAACGCGCTGCGCGACCACGTCGAGCGGCCGCTCGTGCCGTTTGATGGCGGCGAGTCCTGCGTGCACATTGCGCATGAAGTGATAAAAGTGATCGCGCTCGGCGAGGCCCGCGGGCAGCGACGCGAAGAACAGATCCATCAGCAGCGTCTTCCCCCGGCCCACGCCTCCCCACAGATAGACGCCACGTGCGCGCGTGCGGGTGCGCCCCAAGCCGAACCACCGCGCCGGCCGGGTCAGTGCCTCGCGCAACTCGTCGAGGCGGGTCGCCGCGAGCAGCTGCGCGGGGTCGGGTTGCAGCCTGGCGCCGCGCACCTCCTCGCTCAGCCGAGCAGCGACCGAGTTCGCATCGTTCAACGGCCGCTCCCGCCGGACGCTAAAGGCTCTGGTAGTTGGGACCGGAACCGCCCTCGGGAACGACCCAGGTGATCTGGTCGGTGTAGGGCTCCTTGATGTCGCACGCCTTGCAATGCACGCAGTTCGACGCGTTGATCTGCAATTTGTGCGCGCCCGCGCCGTCGGCGATCATTTCATACACGTTGGCGGGACAAAAATTCGTGCAGGGATTGCCAAACTCCGTCGCGCAGCGCGTCGCGCACAGCACCGGGTCCGCAACGTGCAGATGCACGGGCTGATTTTCGTCGTGGGTGGTGGCGGCGAAGAACACCGACGCCAGGCGATCGCGCGGCGGCAGTTCGCGCTCGCCCCAATCGCGGTCCGGTGACGTGTAGTCGTCGAGATGCCGCAGGGCCTTGTCGTCGGCATGATTGGCGAGCGTCCACGGCAACCGTCCGAAGCTCGCGGTCTCCAAGGCGGCGTTGGCGAGCCCGAACCACAGACCGCGGGTGAAGCCGGGCCGGATGTTGCGCACCTTGTACAGCTCGCGGCCGCCGGCCGACTCACGCCAGCGCTTGTCGAAGCCCAGGCTCGAGCCGGTTTCCACGAAGTGCGCGGCGGCGAGCATCCCCGAGCGGATGGCCTGGTGGATGCCCTTGATCTTGGGGGTGTTGAGCGTGCCGCCGGCATCGCCGACCAGCAGGGCGCCCGGCATTTCCAGGGTGGGCATGGATTGATAGCCGCCCTCGATGACGGTGCGTGCGCCACCGGCGAGGATTTCACCGCCCTTCAGCAGCGCCTTGACGTGGGGATGATTCTTCCATTGCTGGAAGGCCTCGAAGGGTTTGAAGCGGGGGTCCTCGTAGTCGAGTCCGATCACGAAGCCCACGTACACGCGGTCATGATCCAGGTGGTAGAGAAAGCTGCCACCGTACGTCCGCGTGTCGAGCGGCCAGCCGAGCGTGTGCTGGATGAGGCCGACTTCGGTGCGGCCGGGCGGGAGCTGCCATAATTCCTTGAAGCCCAGTCCGTAGGTCTGCGGCGATTTGCCTGCATCGAGCCCGAAGCGCTTGATCAACTGCTTGGACGTGCTGCCGCGGCAGCCCTCGCAGAACAACGTGATCCTGGCGTGGATGTCGGGCCCCGGTGCAAAATTCGGGCCCGCCTCGCCGTTCTTTTCGATGCCCATGTCGCCGATACGCACGCCCTTGACCGCGCCCGCCGGGTCGAACAACGCGGCCGCGGCGGCAAAACCCGCGAACACGTCGACGCCGAGCTTCTCCGCCTCGGCGCCGAGAATGGGGATGAGCTGGCTCAATGAAATGATGAAATTGCCGTGATTCGCCATCTGCGGCGGGGTCGGCAGTTTGTAGCGTTTGCGGCGGGTCATGAACAGGAATTCGTCGCGGGCGGCGGGTACGCACACGGCCGGTGCCTGCGCACGCCATTGCGGCAGCAGTTCATCGAGCGGACCGGGCTCCATCACGGCACCGGACAGGGAATGGGCGCCGAGGCTCGCGGCCTTCTCCAGCACGCAGACGTTCAAATTCGGATCGAGCTGTTTGAGCCTGATCGCGCACGCGAGTCCCGCGGGACCCGCACCGACGATGGCTACGTCGTACTCCATAATGTCGCGCTGGCTTTCGCTCATCGAACTGGCACCTAGTCGTGATGTGGTCGCTACAAAAACGCGGCGTAGTAGATCATAAACCCCGGCCCCCTGGGGAGGGCACCCGTCGGTGCGCGGCGTGGCGGTACACCGGGAGGTCGGGGGGGTGGTGCGCCGGACCTCAGTGAATACGCCACGCGGGCGCCCGCCTGGCGAAAAACGCGGCAAATCCTTCCTGGGCCTCGGCCTGCACGCGCAGCTGCGCGAGTCTGCCCGCCAAATCCTCAGCCAGCGCGGACCTCGCGGCCGGCGGGTGGCCGGACACGTCGCGGATCAGTCGCTTGGCTTCGGTCAGGGCACCGGGTGCACCCGCGAGCAGTGCATCGACGATGCGCTGGCACGCCGCGTCGAGGCCGGTCGCGTCGGCGACTTCGTGGACCAGGCGCAACTCTTTCAGGTCGGCGGTGCTCAAGGTCTCGGCGGAAAGAAAATAGCGGCGTGCCGCGCTCTCGCCGATCTTGGCCAGCACGAACGGCGAGATCACCGCCGGCACCAGGCCGAGACGCACTTCCGTAAATGCAAATCTGGCGTGTGCCACCGCCACGACGATGTCGCAGGCCGCCAGCAGTCCGAGCGCACCGCCATAGCCATCGCCGTTGACGCGGGCGAGGGTGGGTTTGGGCAGCCCGTCGAGCAGCAACAGCAGTTCGGCGAGCCCGCGGGCATCCGCAACGTTTTCCTCCGCGCCGGCCGTTGCCTGGCGTTGCATTTCGGCGAGATCGGCGCCCGCGCAAAAACCGGCTCCCGCACCGGTGAGCTGCACCACGCGGACCGCCGGGTCGCGCGCGCACGCGGCGAGCGCTGCGGTCAGCCCGGCGATGGTGGCGCGATCGAGTGCGTTGCGTTTGGCGGGCCGGTTGAGAGTGACGTGCGCGACGCCGTCGGCGATGCGGATCAACACGGGTCCGGCCGCCGCCGCGCCTGACATCGAGGCGTCGTTCACGTCAGCTCGATGGCGATCGCCGTCGCCTCCCCGCCGCCGATGCACAGGCTGGCGACGCCGCGCTTCTTGCCGCGTGCCGCGAGCGCGTGGAAAAGCGTGGTCAGGATGCGTGCGCCGGTCGCGCCGATGGGATGGCCCAACGCGCACGCGCCGCCGTTCACATTGACCTTCTCCGGGTCGAGTGCCAGATCCTTGATGGCGGCCATGGCGACCACCGCAAACGCCTCGTTGACCTCGTACAGGTCGACGTCTGCCGCCTGCCAGTCCAGCTGCTTCAGCAGCTTCTTGACGGCCCCCACGGGCGCCAGCGTGAACCATTCGGGCTCGCAGGAAAAGCTGGTGTAACCCCGTATCCGGGCGACCGGCGCGTGGCCGTGGGCCGTGGCAAACGACTCGCGGCACAAGACCACGGCGGCGGCGCCGTCGGAAATACCCGCCGAGCTCGCGGCGGTCACCGTGCCGTCCTTTCTGAAGGCGGGCTTGAGCGACGGGATTTTCGACGGGTCGAGGGTGGAGGGGGTCTCATCGGTCTCGACACGTGTCTCGCCTTTGCGGTTCTTGGCGGTGACCGGCGCGATCTCCGCGGCAAAGGCGCCCGCCACGATCGCCGCCTGGGCACGACGGACGGACTCTCTGGCGAAATTGTCCTGCGCCTCACGGCTGAAGTCGTAGCGGCCCGCGGTCGCCTCGGCGAAGCAGCCCATGAGCTGGCCGTCCCAAGGACTCTGCAGTCCGTCGTAGAACATATGATCGATGACTTCCTGGTGGCCCATGCGATAGCCGGCGCGCGCTTTGGGCAACAAGTAGGGTGCATTGGTCATGGACTCGAGGCCGCCCGCGACGACGACTTGCGCCGACCCCGCCAGCAGCTGATCGGCCGCCAGCATCACCGCGCGCATGGCCGATCCGCACATCTTGTTCACCGTGGTGGTGGGTACGCCCGCCGGCACGCCTGCGCCCAACGCCGCCTGCCGCGCGGGCGCCTGACCGAGCCCGGCCGACAGTACGCAGCCCATGATGACTTCGTCGATTTGATCGGGCGCGACACCGGCTGCCGCAATGGCCGCCTTGATGGCCACCGCGCCCAATTGCGGAGCGGTGACGTTGGCGAACACGCCCTGAAAGGCGCCGACCGGCGTGCGGCGGGCGGAAAGAATGACGACGGGGTCAGAATTCATAATGGGTATCCATGAAGAGGGGGCGACAAGCCGGCAAGTATAGCCGCGGCGGTGGGGTCACGGCGCCAGCGGTTCATCGAGCGCGCGGGCGATCAGCTCGCGGCTGTGTTGTCGCGCGCCGGAGGGCTCCATGGCGGCGAGGATGTCGAAGGTGATGGGATGGCGGCGAAAACGCAGGCGGCCGGCAGGCATGACCGCGCGGGTGCCGTGGATGGCCACGGCCACCACCGGCATGTCGGCACGTAGCGCGATGGCGAATGCACCGCCCAGAAACCTGCCGATCTGCCGCGTCTCGCCGAAGGTGCCTTCAGGGAAGAATACCAACGACTGACCGGTGCCGGCCACGCGCAGCACTCGCCGCGCATCGGAGGCCCCCTTGTGCCTGTCGAAGCGTTCCACGAATTCCGAGCCCAGCCGGCGCAGCATGATGCCGGCAAGAGGCACCCTCCTCATCTCTTTCTTGATCACGAAGGCAAAGTCCGGAGGCAGCGCGCCCGCCGCCACCACGCCGTCGAGGTAGCTGGCGTGATTCGCGACCACCACGCAGGGCACCCGCGGCAGGCGTTCGAGCCCGCGAACGTGCAGGGGAATGCCGGCGCCACGCAGAAAGGTGCGGGAAAAAAACCGCGTCACGCGGCGTCGGCGGCGCAGGCCGGGAACGCACAGATTGGCGAGCAGTGCACAGAGCGCGAGAGCCACGAACAGCACGCCGCAATACACCGTGTAGAGCCGTTGCGCGATACTTATTTTGGCCGCATCTGTGATCTGGTTCTCCTTATGTTAATACTTACGGGTACTGTGAGTCGGGTCACGCCGACCCATGGCCACCGCTCGCATACTGTTCCCACTGAACGCGTACGGCACTGCTTCGTGCGACAACCAACGCGGGAAAATATGGCGACTGCTTTGAAACGGACGGGTTATACACGCACCTCGGGCGCAGCGGAACCTGTCGTACGCGAAGTCCCGGATCCTGCTCTGCAACGTTTTCTCGATGCGGTATGGATGGAGCGTGGTTTGTCCGCCAACACCCTGGCCGCCTACCGCGCCGATCTCACGGCACTGGCACGCTGGCTGGAAGAGCGCGACAGCGCGCTGCTCAAGGCCTCCCGCATCGAGCTGCTCGGTTTCATCGCCGGGCGCGTGGAAGGCGGCTCGCGGCCGCGTTCCACCGCCCGGCAGCTCTCGAGCTTCCGGCGCTTTTTCCGGTTCATGATGCGCGAGGGCATCATCGCCACGGATCCGACCGCACAGATCGCGATGCCGAAGATCGGCCGCTCGCTGCCGAAGTCGCTCACCGAGGCCGAGGTGGATTCGCTGCTCGAAGCGCCCACGGTGACCGATCCGCTCGGTCATCGCGACCGCACCATGCTCGAAGTGTTGTACGCCACGGGACTGCGCGTATCCGAACTCGTGAGTCTCAAACACAGCCAGGTCAACCTCAATCAGGGCGTGATTCGCGTGGTGGGCAAAGGCAATCGCGAGCGCCTGATTCCGCTCGGTGACGAAGCGGTGAAATGGGTGCAGCAATTCATACAGGCGCCGCGCATCGAGATTTTGCTCGAGCGGCAGACGGAATATCTCTTTCCGACCCGCCGCGGCGATCGCATGACCCGCCAGGCGTTCTGGCACATCATCAAGCGGTACTCGAAAAAGGCGGGCGTCGAGAAGGAGCTCTCACCGCACACCCTGCGCCACGCCTTCGCGACTCACCTGTTGAACCACGGTGCGGACCTGCGCGTGGTGCAGATGTTGTTGGGCCACAGCGACCTGTCAACGACGCAGATCTACACCCACGTGGCGCGGGAACGTTTGAAGGAGCTGCACGCCACCCACCACCCGCGCGGTTGAACGACGGGCGACGCGGGCGCCGAATTCGTGGAAACTCCATCCCTGCCGCGGGGTCCTACCCGTATCGAGTCGCCGGAGTATTTCATGGTCAAAGTTGCCGCCGTTTTGCTCGCCGTCCTGCTCGGCGCGGGCGCCTCGTCAACCGCGGTTGCGGCGGACCAGGCCGTGGACCCGCGCATCGCGCTGCTCAAACTGCTGCCGGCCGGCTCGAAGCTCGAGGATTTGCATCCTTCGCCCGTGCCCGGCCTCTACGAGTTCGCGCAGGGCGCCGACGTCAGCTACCTGACGGCCGACGGCAAGTTCTTCCTCGACGGCAATCTTTACGACATGAGCACCCGGCAAAACCTCACCGAGGTGCTGCGGACGCGCGCGCGGCTGGCCATGATCAATGCCGTCCCCGAATCGCAGATGCTGATCTTCGCACCGAAGAATCCGCTGTACACGATCACGGTGTTCACCGATGTGGACTGCCAGTACTGCCGCAAGCTGCACGGCGACATGGCGGAACTCAACAAGCTCGGTGTTAAGGTGCGCTACCTGTTCTACCCGCGCACCGGTCCGGATACGGAAAGCTGGCGCAAGGCCGAAGCCGTGTGGTGTGCGGCCGATCGCAATGCCGCGCTGACGCGCGCCAAGGCGGGCGGCGCCTTGGACACGAGCAAATCGTGCGGACCGAATCCGGTGGCACGTGATTACGCGCTGGGGCAGAGCATCGGCGTGCGCGGAACTCCCGCGATCGTCACCGAGAGCGGCGAATACATCAACGGCTATCTGCCGCCGCGCGACCTGATCGAGGAACTCAAGGAACTCAATTCGGCGAAAGGACGGGGCTGACCCCGGCCCTGCTACTGCTCGAGGAGCTTGATCTTCTCTTTCACGCCTTCCCACTGTTTGGCGTCGGCGGGAGCATCCTTCTTCTCGCTGATTACGGGCCATTTCTTGGCGAGATCGGCGTTGAGCTGGCGGAAGCTCTCCTGACCGTCGGGAATTTCTTCCTCGGAGAAAATGGCTTCGACCGGGCACTCCGGTTCGCACAAAGTGCAATCGATGCACTCGTCCGGATCGATCACCAGGAAATTGGGGCCTTCGTGGAAGCAGTCCACGGGACACACTTCCACGCAGTCCATGTACTTACACTTGATGCAGCTTTCCGTGACCACGAACGCCATGATTTACCCTTTACTCTCGAACGGTTGAAACGACGGCCTGCTGCCGCAACCTAGGACTTCAACGGACGCGTCAGTTCCGCGAAATGATGGTCCTCACGTCCGCCGGCGCGGTCGGAGAAAAATTTACGCAGCGTGAACTCGCCGCTCGGAAAGGCCAGGTCCTCCCAGGGCACTTCCGCTTCGCTGTAGAGCCCGACCTCCAGGCTCTCGACACCCGCCGCGAACTCCGGGGTCAGCATGCGGGCGCGGAACATGACGTGAACCTGTTGCGCGTGGGTGACGTTGACCACCACCAGCAACGAGCCGATCTCGACGCGAGCCACCGCTTCTTCGAAGCACTCACGCGCTGCCGCAGCCTGCATAGTTTCACCATTTTCCATGAACCCCGCAGGCACCGTCCAATATCCCAGCCGCGGCTCGATGGCGCGCCTGCAGAGCAGGATCTTGTCCTCCCACTGCGGCACGCAACCGAGCACCAGCAGCGGGTTCTGGTAATGCACCATGCCGCAGCCGACACACACGAACCTGGGCAGATGGTCGCCCTCGGGTATCTTGCTGGTGACGGGTGAGCCGCAATTGCTGCAGAAATTCAAAGCGCGTCCATAGTTTTAAAGCCTGGTGCCCGGAGAGGGAATCGAACCCACACGGTGTCACCACCACCGGATTTTGAGTCCGGCGCGTCTACCAGTTCCGCCATCCGGGCATGCCAGGTCGCGCAGTATATGCGATTGGCGCCAGGTAGTATCCATTTGTATGCAACGCACCGATTTCCATTTTTTTCTCCCGCCGCAGCTCATTGCCAGGCAACCCGCACCGATCCGTTCCGCCAGTCGGCTGCTGGTGCTGAGCGGGACGGATGGCCGCCTCGAAGATCGCCAATTCTCCGATTTGCCGGAGCTCTTGAAGCCAGACGATCTCCTGGTGTTCAACGACACGCGTGTGATTCCCGCACGTCTGCATGGTGTCAAGGAAAGCGGCGGCAAGGTGGAAATCCTGCTCGAACGCGCCCTCGACGCCAACACGGCGCTGGTGCATGCCCGCGCGAGCAAGGGCCTGAAGTCCGGTGCGGTGGTGACGCTGCCGGGCGGCTGCCGTGCGCGCATGCTCGGCCGCGACGGCGAACTGTTCCGGCTGCATTTTTCACTGCCGGTGCTGCCGTACTTCGAAGCGCACGGCGAGGTGCCGCTGCCGCCGTACCTCGACCGCGCCGAGGAGCCGGAGGACCGCGAGCGCTATCAGACGGTGTATGCGCGTGCACCGGGCGCGGTGGCGGCGCCCACCGCCGGACTGCATTTCGACGCTGCGGTGTTTGCCGCGCTCGCGGCGCGCGGAATCCAGCACACCTTCGTTACTTTGCACGTGGGGGCGGGGACCTTCGCGCCGATGCGCGTGGACGACATCGAGCGGCACGAGATGCACGAGGAATACCTCGAGGTGTCGGCAGCGGCGTGTGCCGCGCTCGACGCGACGCGGGCCGCGGGCGGGAGGGTGGTGGCGGTGGGCACCACGGTGGTGCGCAGCCTGGAGACCGTGGCTGCGGCCGGGCCGGACGGTGGGTCGTTGCGGCCCTATTGCGGTCCGACGCGGATCTTCATCAGGCCGGGATATCGTTTCCGGCTGGTGGACGCGCTGGTGACCAACTTCCACCTCCCCGAATCCACGCTGCTGATGCTCTGCTCGGCATTCGTCGGACGCGAGCGTCTGCTCGCCGCCTACGCCCACGCCGTGACAGCGGGGTACCGATTTTTCAGCTATGGCGACGCGATGTTCATGACGCCGCAGAGCCTGCAGTGAGCACAGAGCGCATGCGCTTTTCCGTTTCGGCGCGGGACGGCGCGGCGCGGCGCGGGCGGCTGGAGTTCGGGCGCGGCATCGTCGAGACGCCCGCGTTCATGCCGGTGGGCACTTACGGCACGGTCAAGGCCATGACGCCGGAGGATCTGGAGAGCATCGGCGCCCAGATCGTGCTCGGCAACACCTTTCATCTTTATCTGCGGCCTGGTCTCGACGTGATCGAGGCACACGCGGGGTTGCACGCCTTCATGCACTGGCAGCGACCGATACTCACCGATTCGGGCGGATTTCAGGTGTTCAGCCTTGCCGAGATGCGCAGGATCAGCGAGGACGGCGCGCGGTTCCGTTCCCCCGTGGACGGCGCTCCGGTGTTCTTGTCGCCGGAGGAATCCATGCGCATCCAACGCACGTTGCGCTCGGACATCGCCATGAGTTTCGACGAATGCACCCCCTATCCCGCCACCGAAGCCCAGGCGCGCGCCTCCATGGAGTTGTCCATGCGCTGGGCCGCGCGCGGTCACCGCGCCTATTACGCGGAGCCGCCGCCGGGCACCTTGTTCGGCATCGTGCAGGGCGGGACCTTCGCCAGCCTGCGCAGTGCGTCGCTGGCGGCGCTCGAGGAGATCGATTTCGCGGGACTGGCGGTGGGCGGTCTCGCCGTGGGCGAATCGCAGGAGGAGCGCGAGCACGTGCTCGACGGTCTCCTGCCGCAGATGCCGGTGCACAAGCCGCGGTACCTGATGGGCGTGGGGCGGCCGCAGGACATCGTCGAGGCGGTGCGGCGAGGAATCGACATGTTCGACTGCGTGATGCCGACACGACATGCACGCAATGCGCATCTGTTCACGCGCACCGGCGTGGTCAACATTCGTAATTCCGCGCATCGCAAGGACACCGGACCGATCGAACCAGGGTGCGAATGCTACACCTGCCGCCACTACAGCCGCAGCTACCTGCGCCATCTGGACAAGTGCGGAGAGATCCTGGGTTCGCACCTGAACACGCTGCACAACCTGTATTTCTACCAGCGGCTCATGAACGAGATTCGTGCGGCGGTGGAGGCCGGTGCGTTCGAGAAGTACGCCGCGACGTTCCATGACCTGCTGGCCGGAGCGGCGGCGGACTGACACCGGAAGCGCAGCCGACCGAGACCGCCACCGAACCCGCAGCCGCAGCCGACCGAGGCCGGCGTGGCCCTCAAGTTTTTTTCCGGCCTGCTGTATACTGCCCGGCTTTGTGCCGCGGCGTCCGCCGTCAAACTGGTGTAACTCTATGGATTTCTTCATTAATTCGGCCCAGGCTCAGGCGATCGGCGGAGCCGGCGGGCAGAGTATCTTGAGTGCCTTGATGCTGCCCGTGCTGCTGTTGGTGGTATTTTATTTTTTGCTCATCCGACCGCAGAACAAGCGGGCCAAAGAGCAGAAGGAGATGTTGTCGAAGGTGGCCGCGGGTGACGAGATCGCCACCACGGGCGGGATCCTCGGCAAGGTGGTGGAAGTCGGCGAGCAGTTCCTGGTCCTCGAGATCGCCAGCGGCGTCAACGTGAAACTGCAGAAGTTTCAAGTGGCGCAGGTGCTGCCCAAAGGCACGGTCAGGAACGCATGATTTCGTATCCCCGCTGGAAGATCGCGTTGGTCGCGGTGGTCCTCTTGTTGGGGATTTTCCTGGCGCTGCCCAATCTGTTCGGTGAGGAGAGCGCGTTGCAGCTGGCGCGCGACCGGGCGGTGGTGCTCGAGAGCGACCGGACGCAGGTGGTGCAGCTTCTGAAGGACAAGGGCGTCGCCGCCGACGGCGCGTTCCTCGACCAGGGGCGGCTCACGCTGCGCTTCGGCTCCAGGCAGGATCAGCTCAAGGCACGCGACATGATCGCCGAAGCCCGCCCCGGTCAATACACCATTGCCCTGTCGCAGGCGTCGCGAGTTCCGGAGTGGATGCGCAACCTCGGGCTCGGCCCGCTCAAGCTCGGCCTGGATCTGCGCGGCGGGGTGTACCTCGTGTATCAGGTCGACGTACGGGGTGCGGTGAAGCAGCAGCTCGACCATCACGAGCAGGACTTTCGCGCCGCCCTGCGCGGCGCGCGGGTGACCTATCAGGACGTGCAGGTCGATTATCCCGCCAACCGCGTGCGCGTGCTGTTCCGTGACGCGGACAGCTTCGCGCGCGGCAAGGCGGCGATCCAGGCGGAAAGCCGCAATCTGAGTCTGAACGACGTCACGGTCGACGGCTCCCCGGCGCTCGAGCTGCGGCTCACGCCCGAAGAGATCCAGCAGCGGCAGGATTACGCCGTGCAACAGAACATCGTCATCCTGCGCAACCGCCTCAACAGTCCGGAACTCGCCGTGTCGGAACCGCAGGTGGCGCGGCAGGGGGTCGACCGGATCGCCATCCAACTGCCCGGCCTGCAGAATTCGGCGGAGGTGAAGAAGATCCTCGGCAAGACGGCCACGCTGGAATTCCGCATGGTCGACGAGAACAACAATCCGCTCGAGGCGGCCGGCACCGGCCGGGTGCCGCTCGGGTCCAAGCTGTACTACACGCGCGAGAAGCAGCCGGTGCTCCTGAAACGCGAGGTTGTGGTCACCGGCGATCAGCTCACCGACGCCTCCTTCCAGCCGAACACCCAGGACGGCGCCGCCGTGTCGGTCGGCCTCGACAGCCGCGGCGCGGCCAAGATGCTCAAGAACACCCAGGAAAACATCGGACACCTGATGGCGGTGGTGTTCATCGACCGCTCGCGCGAGAAGAATTCCGCCGGCGTCGACGTGGACAAGGTGAGCGAGGAGGTCATCAACCGGGCCACCATCCGCGGTGTGTTCAGCAACAACTTCCAGATCACCGGCGTCAATCCCATCGAGGGTCGCGAACTGGCTTTGTTGCTGCGGGCCGGCGGTCTGGCGGCGCCGTTGACGCCGGTGGAGGAGCGGGCCATCGGGCCTAGCCTCGGGCAGGACAACATCGACAAGGGCGTGCATGCGATGGTGTTCGGCATGCTCGCAGCCTTCGTCTTCATGGGGGTCTATTACAAGGTGTTCGGCCTTATCGCGGACCTCGTGCTCGCCGCCAACGTGGTGTTGCTGACTGCGTTTTTGTCGCTGGTGGGCGCCGCCTTGACGCTGCCCGGGATTGCGGCGGTGGTGCTGACGGTCGGCATGGCGGTGGACGCTAATATTCTGATCTATGAGCGCATTCGCGAGGAACTTCGCAACGGGGTGTCCCCCCGCGCCGCCATCACCGCGGGCTTCGACCGTGCGTTCTCGGCGATCGCCGATTCCAACGTGACGGCGCTGATCGCGGGCCTCGTGTTGTGGTTGTTCGGCGCCGGGGCGGTGCGCGGGTTCGCCGTGGTGCTGGTGATCGGCATAGCGACCTCCATGTTCACCTCGCTCATGGGCAGCCGGGCGTTGGTGCAGCTCGTTTATGGTGGCAAGCGCAGGGTCGAACGCCTGTCGATTTGACGTTCGATCCGAGGTTCACGCTCATGGAATTCTTTCACAAGGTCACGCGCTTTCCGTTCATGAACACCCGCAAGGTGTGGTACGCGCTCTCCGCCGTACTGATCGTGGCTTCGCTGGTGTTGGTCGCGGTGCGGGGGTTGAACCTGGGGGTGGACTTCACCGGCGGCGTGACGGTCGAGACGAGCTTTCCCACGGCTCCGAACATCGATGCGTTGCGGGCGGCGCTCGCCAAGGCAAACGTGCCGGCGGCGCAGGTGCAGGCATTCGGCAGTTCGCGCGACATCCTGGTGCGTCTGCCGCCTGATCCCAATGCCAAGGGCGATCAGATCGGGGCGCACATCCTGGAGGTTTTCAGCCGGATCGATGGCGGGGTGAAGCTGCTGAGCACCGAGGTGGTGGGACCGCAGGTCGGCCAGGAATTGTTCGTGAAGGGGGCGTGGGCGCTGGTGGCGACGCTGGTGCTGATCCTGATCTACGTGCTGCTGCGATTTACGCCGAAACTCGCCTTGGGCGCGATCTTCGCCGTGCTGCACGACCCGATTTGCGTGCTCGGTTTCTTCGCCCTGACTCAAATGAGCTTCGAGCTCACCGCCATCTCGGCCATTCTCGCCGTCATCGGCTATTCGTTGAACGACACCGTCATCGTCTTCGACCGCGTGCGCGAGCGCGCCCGCGTGGCACGCAAGCTCAGCATCGCGCAGGTCATCGACGAGGCCATCAACCAGACCCTGTCGCGCACCCTGATGACCAAGCTGGTCACGCTGCTGGTGGTGGTCGCCCTGTTGATCTTCGGCGGCGAAACCTTGCACGGGTTCTCGGCGGCGCTGGTGATCGGCATTCTCGCCGGCACGTATTCCTCGATCTATATTTCGGCGGCGCTCGCGCTCGATCTCGGCCTGCGCAACGAAGATCTCATGGAGCGCAAGCTGACCAAGCCGGAAGAAGTCGATGGCCTGCCTTAGAAGCCCCGTCTGAACGCTCCGCGTGAGCCGCCCCGGCAAGGTCCCTAGATGACCGCGTTGTTGTACGACCCGCAGGCGTGGCTCTCCTTCGCGACGCTGGCCGTGCTCGAGATCGTGCTCGGCATCGACAACATCATCTTTCTGTCCCTCCTCGTCGACCGGCTCCCCGTGGGTCAGCGCAGGCGTGCGCGCTTTCTGGGTCTCGGCTTCGCGATGCTCACCCGGATCGGTCTGCTGTTCTCCATCACCTGGCTCGCGACCCTGCGCAGTCCGCTGTTCAGCATCGGGGCGATCGAAATCTCCGGGCGTGACCTGATCCTGATCGGCGGCGGTCTGTTCCTGGTCGTCAAGAGCAGCCTCGAGATCCGCACCATGCTGGTGGGCGGAGAGGCCGAGCGCAAGCCGGGGCTGCTCAACAGTTTCTGGCTGATCATCCTGCAGATCGGCATCATCGACATCGTGTTCTCGTTGGACACGGTGTTCACGGCGGTGGGTCTCGCCAACCACATCGAGATCATGGTGGCGGCCATCGTGGCCGCGGTGCTGGTGATGATGGTGATCTCCTCGACGGTGGGGGCGTTCATCGAGCGACATCCTTCCGTCAAGGTCCTGGCACTGGCCTTTCTGGTGCTGGTGGGCGTCGCGCTCATCGCCGAGGCGGTGGACTGGGAAATTCCCAAGGGCTATTTCTATTTCGCAATGGCGTTCGCGGCCGTGGTCGAGTGGATCAACATCCGGCTGCGGCAGACGATGGCCGCCCGCGGCGCGTCGGCCGGCGTCCCCGGAAAAAACTTGGATGGCACCTAAAAAAATCGTTACAGTCCGGTTGCACCTCAAAAATCCGGAGACGACATGAACTGGCGCATCAAACCGCTCGACGCCATCCTGGCGAGTGCCGAAAAAAAGTCTCTGGCGCGCACCCTCGGTGCCTTTCAGCTGACCATGCTCGGGGTGGGGGCGGTCATCGGCACCGGCATCTTCGTGTTGACGGCCGAGGCGGCGCAAAAGGCCGGGCCGGGAATGATGCTCTCGTTCGTGATCGCCGGCGCGGTGTGCGCGGTGACGGCGCTGTGCTACGCGGAACTCGCCTCCATGGTGCCGGTATCCGGCTCCGCCTACACCTACTCGTACGCCGTGCTCGGCGAATTGATCGCCTGGGTGGTCGGCTGGGCGCTGATTTTGGAGTACACGGTGGCCGCGAGCGCGGTGGCGGTGGGGTGGTCCAATTATTTCGTCCCCCTGGTGGAGCATAGTTTCAACCTGCACATTCCGGTGGCGCTGGCGAAGGGCTATTTCGCGGGCGGCTTCATCAATCTGCCCGCGGTGGGCATCGCAGTGCTCGTCACCTCCTTGCTGGTTCTCGGCACCCGCGAGAGCGCCACCGTGAACGCCGTCCTGGTATGCATCAAGGTGGCGGCGCTGGTGCTGTTCATCTCGCTCTCGTGGCCGGTGATCCAGATGCAGAATTTCCATCCGTTCGCGCCGCTCGGCGCGCTGGGCGTGGGCGGTGCGGCGGCCTCCATTTTCTTCGCCTACGTGGGCTTCGATGCCGTGTCGACGGCGGCGGAGGAGACCAAGAATCCACAGCGCAACATGCCCATCGGTCTCATCGGCAGTTTGATCATCTGCACGGTTTTCTACCTGCTGGTGGCGGCCGGCGCGGTCGGCGCCATCGGCGCCCAGCCGCTGCTCGACGCGGCGGGTCAGGCGCTCGAGCCGGGGTCCGCGCAGCTGTTCCAGGTCTGCAAGGATCCCGTGAAAGCCGTCACCCTGGTATGCAGCGAGGAGCCGCTCGCGCACGTGCTCAGGCAGATCGGCTGGGACAAGGTGTCGCGGCTGATCGGGCTTGCGGCGTTCCTCGCGCTGCCTTCGGTCATCCTCATGATGGTCTTCGGTCAGACGCGCATCTTCTTCAGCATGGCACGTGACCGGCTGCTGCCGGAGGTGCTGACCTCCATCCATTCGCGTTTCGGCACGCCGCACGTGGTGACGTTGATCACCGGCGCCGTGGTGATCGCGGCTGCGGCCTTCTTTCCGGTGGGAAAACTCGCCGACCTCTCGAACGGCGGCACACTCTCCGCATTCTTTGCCGTGGCTCTGGGCGTCATGATCCTGCGCCGCACCGATCCCTCGCGCCGGCGCGCCTTCCGCACGCCGATGGTGTGGCTGGTCGGACCGCTGGCGCTGATCGGCTGTGTGGTGCTGTTTTCGTTGCTGCCGCTGTTCACCATCCTGGTGTTCTTCGGCTGGGCGGTGCTGGGCCTCGTGGTGTACGCGTTCTACGGCTACAAACACAGCGCCTATGCGTCCGAGGACGCCCCGCCGCCCGCACCCGGCAAGCCGCCCACCCTCAAGCCCATTTGAGCTGAGGGGCGTGGCGGTGCGCGCATAGGCGGGCGGGCGGTGACCGCAACGGCGGGGCGCTGCGGCGGCGGGCAACCCCTCAGACGCGAAGCGGCGCCGGTGTCAGAGGGCCGAGTGTCTCGAGCAGCGCTTCGTATACCTTCGGATTACCTGCGAAGATGTTTGGCCCCAGCGCGTAGTCCGCTCCGCCCGGGGTGCCGATGCGGCCGCCCGCCTCCTGGATGAGCAGGGTCCCTGCGGCGGTGTCCCAGGGTCCGAGACCGAATTCCCAGAAGCCGTCCAGGCGACCGGCCGCCACGTAGGCCAGATCGAGCGCGGCGGAGCCGGGGCGGCGCACGCCGGCGGCCGTGCCCATGATGATTTTCAACATGGCGAGATAGCTGTCGACGTGCTCGGCATCCATGCGAAACGGGAACCCCGTGCCGATCAGCGCGCCCTCGAGCGTGCGTTGCGCGCTGACGCGGATGCGCCTGCCTTCGAGCTGCGCGCCGTCGCCGCGCGAGGCGGTGAAAAACTCCTGGCGCATCGGGTCGTAGATCACTGCGTGCTCGAGACGTCCGCGCAGCTCGACCGCTATCGATACGGAGAAGGTTGGAAAACCGTGCAGGAAATTGGTGGTGCCATCGAGCGGATCGATGATCCACAGGAACTCGTTCTCGCCGCTGCGGCCGGACTCCTCGCCGAGCACGGCATGCTGGGGATAGCTGCGCCGGATGGTGGCGATGATGTCGGCCTCGGCCTTGCGGTCGATGTCGGTGACGAAGTCGTTGCGGCCCTTGGTGTCGATGTGCAGGGAGTCCAGCCGGGACAGGCTGCGCACGATGAGATCGCCCGCGCGCCGTGCGGCACGCACGCCGATATTGAGCAGTGGTTGCATAAGGTGGCGGTAGAATAACAGAGCATGACCCGCCTCGTTCGCATCGTCCTCATCGATCCCAGCCACCCCGGCAACGTGGGCTCGGTGGCGCGCGCCATGAAAAACATGGCGCTGTCGGATCTCGTGCTGGTGCGCCCGCGCGCCTTTCCGCATGCGGAGTCGAATGCGCTCGCCGCCGGTGCGGACGATATTCTGGCCAACGCACGCGTGGTGGAAACGGTGTCGGAAGCCGTCGCCGACTGCGGCTTCGTCGCCGGCACGACGTCGCGGCCGCGGTCTTACTACTGGGAGTTCGCGACGCCGCGCGACATCGCCGGCCGGATCGCCGCCCTGCCGGACGTGAACCGCGCGGCGCTGCTGTTCGGATCGGAGCGCTACGGGCTGGGCACCGAGGATCTGCAGTACTGCAACGTGCTGGTGCGCATTCCCGCGAACCCCGACTATTGTTCGCTCAACCTGGCGATGGCGGTGCAGCTGTTGTCGTACGAGATCTTCATGGCGCAGGAGCAGCCGCGCAGCGAGGTGCAGATGGAGCTGCCGCTGGCGCCCGCCGGAGATGTCGAGCATTTCTACCGCCATCTTCACGAGGTGCTCGACGACGTCGATTTCGAGGACAAGACGGGGCACCTGATGGAGCGTCTGCGCCGACTGTTCAACCGCGCACAGATGGACCGCAACGAGGTCAACATATTGCGCGGCATCCTGAGCGCCGTGCAGGGGCGGAGTGGCCAGTCGGCGCGCCGCAGGCGCGAATGACGCCCGCGCCGCCCGCGGCCGTCTATCTCGATTACGCCGCGACCACACCCGTCGATCCGAGGGTCGCGGCACGCATGGCCGAGTGCCTGACGGCGGACGGCGCGTTCGGCAATCCCGGCTCGGGCAGTCATGAGTACGGCGACGCGGCCTGCGCCCTGGTCGAGACGGCCCGGGCGCAGGTCGCAGCGGCAGTGGGCGCCGAACCGGCGGACGTCGTCTGGACCTCGGGTGCGACCGAAGCCGACAACCTGGCGATATTCGGCATCGCGCAGTACCACGGTGCGAGGGGCCGGCATCTGATCACGGTGCGCACCGAACACAAGGCGGTGCTCGATCCCTGCCGGGAACTGGAGCGCAGAGGCTGGCGCGTGACCTATCTCGCGCCCGATCGCAGCGGCGTGCTCGATCCGGCGCAGGTGGCCGCGGCGTTGTGCGCAGACACGACGCTGGTGTCCGTCATGCACGTCAACAACGAGACGGGTGTCGTGCAGGACATCGCGGCGCTCGCGGCATTGTGCGACCGGCACGGCGGTGCGCGGCTGCACGTCGATGCTGCGCAAAGCGTGGGCAAGTGTGCCTTGAACTTCCACACGGACGGCATCGATCTGCTGTCCCTGTCCGCGCACAAGGCATACGGCCCGAAGGGCGTCGGCGCGCTGCTGGTCTCGCGGCGGCGCGGAGTGCAGCTCCAGGCGCGGCAGTTCGGCGGTGGTCAGGAGGGCGGGCTGCGTGCGGGTACGGTGCCGACGCACCAGGTGGTCGGCATGGGCGCGGCGTTCGCGCTGGCGGCGGTCACGGCGCAGGAGCTCGCCCGCATCGAGGGGCTGCGCGAGCGTTTATGGGAAGGTCTGGAGGGACTCGGCGGCGTGCTGCGCAACGGCGCGGCGCCGCAGACCGTGCCGCATCTGCTCAATCTCTCGTTCGCGGGCGTGGAAGGGGAGAGCCTGCTGGCGGCGGTCCGGCCGCATATCGCGGTCTCGACCGGCTCGGCCTGTACGTCGGCTACGCGGGAGCCGTCCTATGTGCTGCGGGCGCTGGGGCGGGACGAGCGGCTCGCCGAGAGCAGCCTGCGGTTCAGCCTGGGGCGTTTCTCGACCGTGGCCGAGGTCGATGCCGCCGTGCGCGTGGTGACGGCTGCGGTGCGGCGCCTGCGCGCCCTCGCGGGGGCGACGTGCATTACAACGCATTGACCCGCCACTACTTCGAACATCCGCTCTGTGCCGGTGACCTCGAGGGGGGGCCCACCGTGTTCTGCGGCGAGGCGGGCGCGCAGGACCACGGCACCTGGGTGCGGTTCACGGTGCGCATCGCATCGGCGCAGGCGGCACCTTCGCCGGGGGCCGGCGAGGTGCCGGCGTGCGGGGCACCTTCGCGGGTGGTGGAAGCGCGTTTCCTGGCATTCGGCTGTCCGCACGTCATTGCGGTGGCCGCGTACCTGGCGGAGCGAGCGGCGGGTACGGCATTGAGTGCCTCGCTGCCGGAGCCGGTGGCGGCCTTGCGCGAACGTTTCGCGGCGCCGGTCGACAAGCTCGGCAGGCTGTTGATCGTCGAGGATGCGTGGCTCGCGGCCGTGCGGGCCGCCGTGGCGGCCCCCCGGCGCGGCTTATGAAAAAATTACGCAGCCGTGCCGTGCGCAGCGTGCCCATGCGTGTTATGTATGGATGCAGGTCTTGAGCAACGGAGAGACGAATGGCGATACTGTTGACCGAATCGGCGGCTGACCGGGTGCGTACCCACCTCACCAAGCGGGGTACCGGGGTGGGGCTGCGCGTGGGCATCAAGAAGACCGGCTGCTCCGGGTTTGCCTACGTGGTGAACTATGCCGATGAAATACTTCCCGAGGACGCCGTTTTCGAGGCGCGCGGCGTGAAGGTGGTGGTGGATCCGGCGAGCCTGCCGCTGATCGACGGCACGCTGGTCGATTTCGTCAAGCAGGGTTTGAACGAGGCGTTCAAATTTCAGAATCCCAAGGCGCGGGGCGAATGCGGCTGCGGCGAGAGTTTCAACGTTTAGGAACTGTTTTTCCAGTTAATACAGGGACTTCGGGCAGCCATCCGGATTGCTCCGGCGGGCCTGCTCCAGTACACTCCGCGGTCCCCAAAGCCCGCGAGGTACCCATGTCAATCGAGCGCACTCTCTCCATCGTCAAGCCGGACGGCGTCGGCCGTAATTTGATCGGCGACGTCTACCATCGTTTCGAACAGGCCGGTCTGCGCATCGTCGCGGCCCGCATGATGCAGCTCTCGCAGGCGGAAGCCGAGGGTTTCTATGCCGTGCACCGCGAGCGTCCGTTCTTCAAGGACCTGGTGAAGTTCATGATTTCCGGGCCGGTCATGGTGCAGGTGCTGGAAGGCGAGGGCGCCATCGCGAAGCATCGCGAGGTCATGGGCGCGACCGATCCGAAAAAGGCCGACAAGGGCACCATCCGTGCGGATCTGGCCTCGAGCATCGACGAAAACGTGGTGCACGGCTCCGACGCGCCGGACACCGCGGCACGTGAAATCGCCTATTTCTTCCGCGAGCTCGAGGTCTGCACGCGTACGCGCTAGCGTACGCAGGCAGCCAACCTCCGGTGGTCGACGCCCGCGTCAATCTGCTCGGACTGCCGCGCACCGAACTGGAGGCCTTCGTGGCCGAACGTTTGGGTGCGAAGCCGTTTCGTGCGCGGCAGTTGATGAAATGGATCTACCGGCGCGGCGCCGCTGACTTCGCGGCCATGACGGATCTGTCGAAGGAGTTTCGCGGGCAGCTCGCCACGGTCGCGGCCTTGGACGTTCCGCAGATCGTGACCGAACAACGTTCCGCGGACGGCACGCGCAAGTGGATGCTGCGCATGGATGCGGTCCAAGGCATCGAGACCGTGTACATCCCGGAGCCGGACCGCGGCACGCTGTGCATCTCGAGCCAGGTGGGCTGCGCCATGGACTGCTCGTTCTGCTCGACGGCGCAGCAGGGCTTCAACCGCAATCTGAGCGTCGCGGAGATCGTCGGGCAGGTGTGGCTCGCGCATCGCGAGCTGGGCGATGCGCAGCGCATCACCAACGTCGTGTTCATGGGCATGGGCGAACCACTTGCGAACTATCGCAACGTCGTGCCCGCCATGCGCATTCTCCTGGATGACCTGGGATACGATCTGTCGCGCCGGCGCGTGACCTTGAGCACCTCGGGTCTCGTGCCCCAGATCTACAAGCTGGCGGAGGAGTGCAACGTCGCGCTGGCGGTCTCGCTGCATGCGCCGAACGACGCCCTGCGCAACGAACTCGTGCCCATCAACCGCAGGCACTGCATCGAGGAGCTGCTGACGGCGTGCTGGCATTATCTCGACAAGCAGAACGGCCGCAGCATCACCTTCGAATACGTCATGCTCGATGGCGTCAACGACCAGCCCGAGCATGCGCGGGAACTCGCCCGTCTGCTGCGCGGACGTGCGGCGAAGCTCAATCTGATCCCCTTCAACGTGTTTCCGGGCACGTCCTACCGGCGTTCGCCTGCGGCGGCGATCCTGCGCTTTCGCGACATCCTCAACGAGCACGGCGTCATCGCAACCATCCGCCGCACGCGCGGCGACGACATCGACGCGGCGTGCGGCCAGCTCGCCGGCCGCGTCACCGACCGCACCCTCACGCGGATGGGGGACCGGCGCATGACGGCGGCGCGCCCCTCGGCGGAAGTGTGATGCGGGCGGCATTGCTGGCGATGGGATTGGCGGCGTCGGTGTGGGGGGTGTCTGGCTGCGCGCACCGCGGTCCCGCCTCGGGCCGCACCTCCGAACAGGCGGCCGCCACCAACATGCAGCTGGCGATCGAATACATGAAGCTCGGCAAGATGAGCACGTCGCGGGACTATGCCGAGCGGGCGCTGCGTCAGGCACCGACCAACGCCAACGTGCAGTTCACCGCGGCCCTGGTCTACGAGCGGCTCGGTGACATGCAAAAAGCCGAACGCGCTTATTCCGCGGCGGCACGGCTCGGCAGGCAGGATCCGAACATCCAGGGCAACTACGCGGGATTTTTGTGTCGTACCGGCAAGGCCGCCGAGGGGGAAAAGATCTTCGGCGAGGTGGCGCAGAGTCCGCTCTACACCACGCCCGAGGTGGCGTGGGTCAATGCCGGGGTGTGCGTCCACAGCACCGGCAACGCGGTGGATGCAGAACGGTATTTCCTGCGCGCGCTCGCCATCCGCCCGAACATGCCGGAGGCGCTGCTGCAATCGGCGAATCTCGCCTTCGAGCGCGGCGACTCCGCGCAGGCCATGAGCGAAGTGCAACGCTACCTCGCCGCCAACCCGGCGACGCCCGAGATACTGTGGCTCGGCTTTCGCGCCGAGGCAAAGCGAGGAAATTCCGGGGCCGCGGCGGGCTATGCGCGCCGGGTGCAGACGGAATTTCCGAACTCCGAACAGGCGCAGCGAATGCGGCTGGGGACCGATCCATGAGCGCGACGCCGACCGTGAGCGTGCCGCCGACTCTGGGCGAGCGGTTGAAGGCGGAGCGGGAAAAACGCGGCATCAGCGCCGCCCAGGCTGCCGACTCCATCCATCTCGACGCGTGGGCGATCGATGCCCTGGAGAGCGGCGATTACGCGCGGCTGGGTCCGCCGGTGTACGTCAAGGGACATCTGCGCCGTTATGCAGATCTGCTGCGGCTGCCGAGCGCGGCACTGCTCGCGGATTTCGATCCGAACGCCGCGGCCGCGTCGGCGCGGCCGTCCCCGCAGGAGGGGCTGCGCATGCCCGCCGAGGAAGCGGCCGCGCGGGCCTTTCCGTTCCGCTACGTCGCCGTCGTGGGCGGCCTGCTGGCGGTGGCGATCGCGTTGGTCTGGTGGAAGCCGTGGCAGTCACACGACCCGGGACGGGTACGCGATCCGGGGTCACACGCACAGGCCTCTGCACCGGCGGTCGCGGGCCGGGACGCGGCAGACGCCGCCGGCGGGCGGGCCGGGGCGACATCCGCGGAGGGCGGTCCGCCCGCAGCGGTCGAAACGGCACCGGCCGCGGTGGTCGCGACGACACCGGCTCCCAGCGTCGCGACGCGACCCGCCGCGGCGGGGCCGGCGGCCGTGAGCGCTGCCGCGGGTGCTGCCACGTCCGCGGGCGCCGCATCCGCAGGCGCCACCGCCGACCTGGGCCACGCGAGGCTCAAACTGACATTTGCCACCGACTCGTGGGTGGACGTGCACGACGCGGCGGGACGGCGCGTGTACGCGGGTAACTGCCGGGCGCACAGCGTCAGAACGATTGCCGGGAGCGCACCGCTGCGGGTGCATCTGGGAGCAGCCGGCGGCGTGCAGCTCGAGGTGAACAATCGAGCCGTGGCCATCCAGCCGCAATTCATAGTGCACAATGCCGCGGATTTCGAAGCCGGCGCCGACGGGGTGCTGCGTGCCGCGACGGCGCGCGGGGCGCAGCCCGGCGGGCCGCCGCATGGCTGAGCGGAGGTCTCTTGAGTAAGAACATCGAGCCGTTGCGCGGCGTGCACGACGTGCTGCCCGCCGACGTGTCGGTCTGGCAGTATCTGGAACGCATCACCCGCGAGGTGTTCGACGCCTACGGCTACGAGGAATTCAGGGTTCCGGTGATCGAGCAGACGCAGCTGTTCAAGCGCTCCATCGGCGACTTCACGGACATCGTCGAGAAGGAGATGTTCAGCTTCGTCGACCAGGGTGAGGACCACATCACGCTGCGCCCGGAGGCCACGGCGGGCATCGTGCGGGCGGTCATCTCGAACGGTCTGCTGCGCGACAACCGCCTGCGCGTGTGGTGCATGGGGCCGATGTTCCGGCGCGAGCGCCCGCAGGCGGGTCGCTACCGTCAGTTTCATCAGATCGACGCGGAAGCGTTCGGCTTCGCGGGTCCCGACATCGATGCGGAGATGATCCTGTTGTCCGCGCGCTTGTTGCGGCGCCTGGGTTTGACGCGCTTGAAGCTGCTGGTGAATTCGCTGGGCACGGCGGAGTCCCGGGCGGTCTATCGGGAAAAACTTCACGGGTATTTCAGCGCGCACGAGGCCGCGCTGGACGAGGACAGCAAACGGCGGCTGCAGGGCAATCCGCTGCGCATCCTCGACAGCAAGAATCCGGACATGCAGCGCCTCGTGGCGGGCGCGCCGGTGCTGCTCGATTCTCTGGACGCCGAGTCGAAAGCCCATTTCGAGTCGTTGTGCGCCCATCTCCGGAGTGCCGGCATCGAGTATCATGTCGAGCCGCATCTGGTGCGGGGTCTCGACTACTACACGCGCACGGTGTTCGAGTGGACCACCGATGCGCTCGGCGCGCAGAGCACGGTGTGCGCCGGCGGTCGCTACGACGGTCTGGTGGGCCAGCTGGGCGGTGCGTCCACCCCCGGCATCGGTTGGGCGATGGGCCAGGAGCGCATCGTGATGATGCTCGCGAAGCAGGGCCTGGCGACCGAGCGCGGGCGGCCACAGGTCTATCTCGTGCTGGTGGGGGAGCAGACCGAACTCGCCGGGTTTCGGCTGGCGGAGCGGCTGCGCGAGGCGTCGCCGGGTCTGCGCCTGCAGATCAACCTGGGCGGCGGCAACTTCAAGACGCAATTCAAGCGGGCGGACAAGAGCGGCGCCCGCTTCGCGCTCGTGCTCGGCGATGACGAGGTGGTCCGCGGCGTCGTGGCGGTCAAGGACCTGCGGCAGGGCGCGGTGCAGGAGGAATGCCCGATCGACCAAATCAGTGAACGCTTGGGCGTGTTGCTGGGTCAGAAGGGTTGAAGCAGCGGAGTAGTCATGGCTGAAGAGTATCTGACGGACGATGAGCAGTGGGACGCGGTCAAGCGCTGGCTGGCCGAAAACGGCCTGTGGATCGTCGCGGGCGTCGTGCTGGGTGCGGCGTTGTTGTTCGGCTACCGCTATTACGAGAGTTCGCGCGACGAGCGCGCACTGCGGGCGGCGGCGCAGTTCGGTGACATGACCGCGGCGCTCGACCGCGACGACGTTGCGGCCACGCGGCAGGCCGCCGCCGCGCTCATCAGGGAGCACCCCGCCTCGCCTTACGCCGACCAGGCGCAGTTGACGCTCGCCCGGCTCGACATCGATGCGGGTCGGCCCGCCGATGCGGTGGCGCCGTTGACCGGGGTGATGAAGGGGTCGAAGGATGCCGAACTCAAACGCATCGCGCGGCTGCGGCTCGCGCGCCTGATGATCGATCAGGGCCGGCCGGACGCGGCCCTCTCGACGCTCGCAGAGGATACGCCGGGCGCGTTCGCGGGACGCTTCCACGAGGTGCGCGGGGATGCGTTCTATGCGAAGAAGGACTTCAAGAGCGCGCTCGATGAGTACAAGGCGGCGCTCGCCGCGGCCGACCCCGGTGGGGCGGAGGGCGCGGTGCTCGAATTGAAGATTGCCGACGTGGCGACGCCCGTCGCCGCCTCCACTGCCGATACTTCGAACAAGGCCAAACCCTGATGCGTTTATTGTTGTCGTTGAGTCTCGCCTGTCTATTGGTCGCAGCCGGTTGCAGCAAGGACAAGGATGTCGAGCCGCCCGCGGCGCTGATCAAGTTCGCCAACAAGCTGCCGGTGCAGAAGGTATGGGGCGACAACGTGGGCGGCGGCAAGAAGCAGGTCGTGCTCCGGCTCGGTCTCGGCCCGACGCTCGACGACGGCGTGGTGTTCGCCGCCTCGCACAAGGGCGAGGTGCTGGCCGTCGCGCTCGACACCGGCAAACAGCGCTGGGTCAAGAAACTGAAGCTGCCCCTGTCGGCCGGGCCGGCGGCCGCCCAGGGGCTGGTCGTGGTCGGTTCGACCAAAGGCACCGTGGTCGCGCTCGATGCGGCCAGCGGCGCGGAGCGCTGGCGTTTCAAGATGAATTCCGAACTGCTGTCGGCCCCGGCCATCGGCGAAAAAGTCGTGGTCATTCGCTCGGTGGACGGCCGCCTGCGCGGACTGGACTCGACCACCGGCAAGGAGCTTTGGCAGGTCGAGCAGCAGGTGCCCCGGCTCAGCCTGCGCGGCACCGCCATTCCGGTCATCGCGAAGGAACTGGCCATCAGCGGTTTCGACAATGGCAAGGTGATGGCCGTGTCGCTGACCACCGGCGACACGGTGTGGGACACGGCCCTGGCCTCTCCGCACGGCCGCACGGAGCTCGACCGCCTGGTCGACGTCGATGCGCCCGTGCATGTGATCGGCGACAACGTGTTCGCCTCCGGATACCAGGGCCGCACGGCCATGCTGGCGCTCGATTCGGGCCAGATCTGGTGGGCTCACGACATGTCGAGCTACCGCGGTCTGACGGTCGACGACGACAATCTGTACGTCACGCTGGCCGACGGCGTGGTGGTGGCGATGCGGGGGCGCGACGGCTCGGAACTGTGGCGCAACGATAAATTGAAGCGGCGCGGGCTGTCCGCGCCGGCCGTGCTCGGCTCCTCGCTGGCGCTGGCGGACTATCAGGGCTACGTGCATTTTCTGGACAAGACCACCGGCGAACTGCTCGCCCGTGAGCGCGTCGCGAAGGAGCGCGTCAGCAACTCGCCGGTGGCGTCGGGCGACACGGTCGTCCTGCTGACGGACGGCGGTCATCTCGCCGCATTCCGGACCGCAGCAGGCGTGCCGGTCGCCGCCGCGACGCCTGCGGCCGTCGAGCCGGCGGTGGCGCCCGTCCCGACGCCCCCCACGGACTCGCCGCCGGCTACGGCGCCGGTCGAGCCGCCCGTACCCACACCGGGCGCTCCCGCGCCCAATCCGTAGGCGCCCGAGTGCTGCCCGTCGTCGCGTTGATCGGCCGGCCGAACGTAGGTAAATCGACACTGTTCAATGCGATGACGGGCACGCGCGATGCGCTGGTGGCGGATCTGCCCGGCCTCACGCGCGACCGGCAGTACGGCTTCGCACGGCGCACGGAAGTGCCCTGCATCGTGATCGACACGGGCGGCCTGGTGGAAAATGCGGACGTCATCGAAAGTCTGATGATCGCGCAGACCGAGCGTGCCATCGCCGAGGCGGACCGGCTCGTCGTGCTGGTCGACGGCCGGGCCGGCGTCACGCCGCAGGATCAGTTCGTCGCGCAGCTCGCGCGCCGCAGCGGCAAGCCGTTATGGCTCGCCGTGAACAAGACCGAGGGGTTCGACCACGACATCGCCGTGGCCGACTTCCATCAGCTGGGACTGGGCGAACCGAACCCGATCGCCGCCGCCCACGATCAGGGCGTCATCTCGCTGCTGGAGACCGTGCTCGCGGGACTCGAACCCGACCGTCAGGACGGTCCCGAACAGTCCGGCATCAAGGTCGCCATCATCGGGCGTCCCAACGTCGGCAAGAGCACCTTGATCAACCGCATCCTCGGCGAAAATCGCATGGTGGCCTTCGATCAGCCGGGGACCACGCGTGATGCGGTGCTGGTGCCGTTCGAACGCGACGGCGAACGTTATACCTTGATCGACACGGCCGGCGTGCGGCGCCGCTCGCGGGTCGAGGAGGTGGTGGAGAAATTCAGCGTCATCAAGACGCTGCAGGCCATCGAGACCGCGCACGTGGTGGTGGTCGTCATGGACGCGCAGGACACCGTCGCGGAGCAGGACGCGAGTCTTCTTGGCACGGTGATCGAGCAGGGCCGGGCGCTGGTGCTGGCGGTCAACAAATGGGACAACATCCCGACCGAGCAGCGGGACCTGATCCGCCAGCAGATCGAGATGCGCCTGGAATTCGCGTCGTTCGCACCGCTGCACTTCATCTCGGCACGCCACGGCAGCGGCGTGGGCGAGCTGTTCGCGACGGTGCGCGAGGTCTATTCCGCCGCGACGCGCGATCTCGCCACGCCGGAGCTCACGCGGGTGATGGAGGCGGCCATCGAGAGCCATCAGCCGCCGCTGGTGAGCGGCAGACGCATCAAGCTGCGCTACGCCCACCAGGGCGGCCGCAATCCGCCCGTCATCGTCATCCACGGCAATCAAACCGACCATGTACCCGATGCGTATCGACGTTACCTGGTCAACGTATTTCGCAAGGCATTCGAGCTGGACGGGACGCCGGTGCGCGTCATCTTCAAGGGCGAGACCAACCCCTTCGCGGGCAAGCGCAATCCGCTCACCCCACGCCAGGTGCGCAAGAGAAAGCGTCTCATCCAACGCAACAAGCGCTGAACCGGGTTTTGATAGACTGCCCGGCGAGCTGCGCCGAGCGGCATGAGCGGGATGTCGGATGCAGTTCTACAAATCGAAAACGTCGCGCATCGTGGCGGTGACACTCTTCTGTGTCCTGGTGTACGGCATCACGGGGTTCGTCGTCGCGCCGAAAATCCTCCGCTCGGTGCTGCTCAAAGACATCCCGGCCAATCTCGATGCCACCGCCACGGTGGGTGAGATCCACGTCAATCCGTTCCTGCTGCAGGTGACGGCGAGCGACTTCGCGCTGGCGGGCGCCGCCGGGGACAAGCTGCTGGGTTTCCGGCGCCTGTTCATCGATTTTGAAGTGGCCTCGATCTGGCACCGCGCCTACTCCTTCGCCAGCATCGACCTCACCGCCCCCTACGTGAACGCCTCGCTCGGTGCGGATGGGACGCTGAACCTCGCGCGTCTGCAGTCGAAAAAATCGGCCGTGACGCCCGCGCGGACGGAGGCGGACGAATCGCTGCCGCGGCTGCGCATCGGTTCCTTCAAGGTGAGTGATGGTGCGCTGGCGTACGAGGATCATTCACAGGCCGACGTGTTTTCGGCGCGACTGCAACCCATCGCCTTCGAGCTGCGCAACTTCGCCACCGGTACCCAGGGTGGTCGCTTCACGTTCACGGCCGCCTCGAAGCTGGGGGAGCGCTTCGAGTGGCACGGGCATCTGTCCGTGCAGCCGCTCGCCTCGGACGGTGAATTTCGCATCGATGGTCTGCGTGCGCACACGCTCTGGGACTATCTCGAGGACCGTGTGAATTTCGTGGTCGACGGGGGGACCATCGACCTGGGCGCTACCTATCGGTTCACGTTGCCGCCGGGTGCTGCGGCGGAGTTCAAGGTTGCGCTGAACACATTGACGGTGGCCGATCTCACGGTGCGGCCGCGGACGGGGGAGAGCGACTGGATCACGCTGCCGCGGCTCGCCGTGAGCGGGACGTCGGTGGACGTGGCCCGGCATCGTGCCGAGGTGGATCGGGTGTCGCTCACCGGCTTGAAAGTGTCGGCGTGGCTCGAGCCCGACGGCTCGTTGAATCTGCTGAAGCTCGCGCCGACGGCGGGCGGTGCTGCGGCGGGCGGGGCGAATGCGGCCGTGCCGACCGGACCGGCGGCACCTGCAGTGCCCGCTGCCGCGCCGGCCGTGTCCACCGTGCCGGCGGCCCCTACCGCGCCGACGGTTTCCGCCGCGCCGGCGTGGCGCTACGAGGTGCGTCACGTCGACCTGCACGAGGCGGCGATATCGATCGAGGACCGCACGTCGAGTCCTGCGGTCAAGACGACGCTCGCGCCGTTGTCGGCGGCGGTGGACGGCATCAGCCAGGATCTGGCGCGGCCGGTGAAGGTCGCGTTGGACACGCAGATCGACGGCAAGGGTTCGTTGTCCCTCTCGGGTGAGGCGAAGCCGCAGCCGGTGGCTGCGACGTTGCAGGTGAAACTCGCGGGGCTCGACCTCACGCCGCTGCAACCCTACGTCGCGCAGCGGACGTCGATGACGCTGCTCGGCGGCGACCTGGGCGCGGAGGGGGTGTTGCGCTACGGACCGGTCGGCGCGCCGGGTGCCACGCCCGGGGTGGGATTCGCCGGCAACCTCAGCCTGCAGAACCTGCACACGGTGGACAACGCGCTGCGCGATGATTTCGTCGACGCCGATCGCATCGACGTCATCGGGCTCCGATACGCCCCGGCGCCGGCGCGACTGGACATCGACCAGGTGGTGGCGCGCAAGCTGTACGCGCGGGTGATCGTCGAGTCGGACGCGTTCCTGAACGTCACGCGCGTACTGGCCGGACCCAAGGCAGCCGCGCCGGGCGGAGGGCGCGCGGTTGCCGCCGCCGCGGCGCGGGCGGGGTC
>CAZZVN010000049.1:12121-30320 GCA_964657625.1 uncultured Steroidobacteraceae bacterium | reverse complement strand
ACCGGGTGCGGGGTGCCGGGGTGCCGTGTGCAGGGTGGCTGGCCCCGTGCAGGTCCCGTGCGCGGAGTCACAGGCCCGACGCCTCGCCGGGGGAATCATTGCCAGGCCGTGAGCCGCATCACAGGCACGCCGTCGCTCGGCCGCAGCGTTTCAGTACCATGGCGTGGCATGCGTCATTCACCCCGATGTGTTTCCAGCCTGTTCGTGCTCTGCGTCGCCCTCGCGACCGCCGCCTGCGGATCGAAGCGCCTGCCCGCGGCCACCGTGACGGAGCTTATGGAAGACCGGGTGGCGTTGGACGGCGCGCTGCTGAAATGCAATCAGGGCGCGGCGACGAGCATCGATCCGGTGGAATGTTCGAACGCACGTATCGCCGTCGAGCGGTTGGCGCAACAATCCGATCCGCTAGAAGAGGCCAAACGCAACGCCGACTTCGAGCATAGCCGCGAAAGACTGCGCATGGCAGAGGAGCGGGCCCGCGAGGAACGCGAGGCGCGCACCCGGGTGGATCCGTACGACCTGCCCGTCGTGCCGGTGGACCCGCCGCCCGCGCCCGCGCCGGTGCCGGCACCGCCGTCCGCGCCTCCGGCCGGCGCCGGGAACGCGGCGTCGCCGCTCACCGGCCAGTCGCAGCACTAGGCCCTGTTCCGCCTGGCTCGCCGGGGGTCACGTGCGCCACGGACGCCACGGGCGCAACGCATGGATGCCACACGTCCGACATGATTTGCGGGTACGCTCCACGGCTTCGATGCGTCGGCAACGCATCCCTGCCATCTTCGCGGAGGTCCCCCGACGTGAGAAAGATCGACGAAGTCGCCCGCTCGGTCGACGTCGTGCTGGAAACCGACGTACTGGTGGTGGGCAGCGGACCGGGGGGGCTCGCTGCGGCGCTGGCATCGGCGCGGGCCGGGGCGCGGACGGCGCTGATCGACCGGCACGGATGTTTCGGCGGCAATATCACCCAGGTCGGCGTCGAGGGTTTCGCGTGGTATCGACACGAGGGCACCGTCGACTGCGAGGGGATCGGCATCGAGCTCGAGAGCCGCGCGAAGGCGATGGGGGCTGCGCTGCCGGAACCTCAGTCGCTCAGCCACGCCCTGGACGCCGAGATGTTCAAATGGGTTGCCGACGTGCTGGTCGAAGAGGCCGGCATCACCCCGTTGTTGCACCGGCTCGGCGTGGCGCCGATCATGGACGGCAACGTCATCCGCGGAGTCATCACGGAGAGCAAGGCCGGGCGGGAGGCCATTCTCGCCGGGCGCGTCATCGACGCCACCGGCGATGCGGACATCGCGCAACGCGCCGGCGCCCCGGTGCGCAAGACCCCGAAAGAAAAAATGATGGCGGTCTCTGTCATGTTCTCCATGTCGGGCGTCAACAAGCAGCGTTTCATCGCGGCCGTCAAGGCCGATCCGCAAACCTACGCGGACTGGTCGGGAAACGGCGAATGGGACTATGAGACCACCGGCAAGGAAGACCTGCTGTTCTCGCCCTTCCTGCGCAAGCCGTTCAAAAAGGCCCTGGATGCCGGTCTCATACCGCCCTCTCTGCACACGCTCGCGGGCACGTGGGGAACGGTGACCGACCAGGGCGATCTTACGTATCTGAACCTGGTCCACATCCCGGAAGTGGACGGTACGAATCCCGACGATTTGACGCGCGGTGAGATGCGCGGACGCCGTGAGGCCATCTTTGCCCTGACGGCGCTGCGCAAGTTCATGCCGGGCTGCGAAAGCGCGAAGCTGCGTAACTTCGGCATGACGCTCGGCGTGCGCGACACGCGCAAGATCGACGCGGCGTACAACTTGACGCAGACCGACGTGCGCGAGCAGGGGCGTTTCGACGACGCGATAGGCATCTTTCCGGAGTTCATCGACGGTTACGGTCTTTTGATATTGCCGACCACCGGCCGCTACTGGCAGGTGCCCTACCGCGCGCTGCTACCGAGAGGGGTGGACAACCTGTTGGTCGCCGGGCGCTGCATCGGCGGCGACGCCGTATCGCATGCGTCGGCCCGCAACATGATGTGCTGTGCGGTGAGCGGGCAGGGCGCCGGGGTCGCGGCGGCGGTATCATTACGGCGCGGGGAAGGGTTCGACCGGCTCGACATTGGTGCCGTGCGAGCGGAGCTCGTGCGGCAGGGTGTCCGCTGTACGTGATGCCAGGCCGGGCCAACGCGGTCCGTCACGACACGTCGAGCGCCGCCGCTTTGGCCTCCGGACCCAGGGCCGTCACCAGAATCAGCGCGCCCGCCACCACCGCCAGGGTCCACGACATGATGGAGGCGAAATCGCCACCGTGCGCTTCGGCCATCGCGGCCTGAAACGGTCCCATGCGGGACATCGCGAGGTTGCCGAGCTGATAGGCGAAACCCGGCAGGATGGCCCGCACGCTCGGCGGCGCCAGCTCGTTGAGATGCGCGGGCACGATGCCCCATGCGCCCTGCACCATGAACTGCATCACGAAGCCGCCGAATGCGAGCATGACTGCCGTATGCGAATACGCCCACAGCGGAATGACCGGCAGCGCGAGCGCGGCAGCGAGCAGGATGGCGCGTTTACGGCCGAGGCGCTCGGAGAGCGCACCAAAGAACATGCCGCCGCACAGCGCGCCGATGTTCATCACCAGCGTGACCGTGCCGGTGATCTCTGCGGAAAAGCCGTGCTGTGTCTGCAGAAAGGTGGGGTACATGTCCTGCGAGCCATGTGAGAACGCATTGAAACAGGACATCAGCAACACGAGGTACGCGAAGGTGGGCAGGTAGTTCTTCACCGCCCCCCAGAGCTCGGCAGCGGAGGCGCGCCGCCGGCCCGCGCCCGCGGTCCAGGCCGGAGATTCCTCGACCCCGATGCGGATGTACAGCACCAACAGTGCAGGCGCAGCACCTATGATGAACATGCCGCGCCAGCCGACGTGGGCGAAGGCGAGCGCAAACACGACGGAGGCGAGGAGGTAGCCGATTGCGTACCCTTCCTGCAGGAGACCGGAAAAGAAACCGCGACCCTTGGCGGGAAGCGTCTCCATCGCGAGCGCGGCGCCCACGCCCCACTCGCCGCCCATCGCGAAGCCGAACACCGCGCGCAACACCAGCAGCGTGGCGAGGTTCGGTGCAAACGCGCTCGCGAGTTCGACCACCGAAAAGCTCACGATGTTGAGCATGAGCACGGGCCGCCGGCCGTATTTCTCCGCCAGCCATCCGAACACCAACGCCCCCACCGGCCGCAACAGCAGCGTCAGGAAAATGCCCTCCGAGACCGCCTTCACATCGGTGTGGAAGTCGACGCTGATCGCCCGGAGGCAGAAGACGAAGATGAAGAAATCGAAGGAATCCAGCGACCAGCCGGCGAGCGAGGCAAAGAAGGCGGTGCGCTGTGCGCGCGTCAGACTGCGGAAGTTGCTCAACACGCGAAATCGTCCCCGTGGTTGTCACGCCACCGAGACTATCACGGGTGCGGTGCGAGCCGCAGATCGCGCGAGCCGTGGCCCAGCCAATCCTTGAGCCGCTCCGGGCTCAACGCGGGGGAGAACAGATAGCCCTGCGCCACGTGACAGCCCATCTCGGTCAGCGCATCGAAGGTGGCGCGGTTCTCCACGCCTTCCGCGACGATCTTCAAATTGAAGTGATGCGCCAGATCGATGATGGTGTGCACGATGCGTTGATCCGCGAGATCCGAGGCCATGTTCATGACGAACGATTTGTCGATCTTGAGTTCATCCGCCGGGATTTTCTTGAAATAGCTCAACGAGGAATAGCCCGTCCCGAAGTCGTCGATGGAAACGCGCAGGCCGAGGTCGCGCAGCGCCTTGAGGCGGGCCGTTGCCTGATCGATATCCGCGATCAACGCACCCTCGGTCACCTCCAGCGTCAGCTGCATGGGTTTGACGCTCCACGTGGTGAGGGCGGTACGGATCATCTGCATGAACTCGCGATGATGCAGCATGGCGGGGGTGACGTTGACCGCGACCGGCAGGCCGTCGCAGTCGACGGACAGACGGATGGCGTTGCTGAGCGAGTACCAGGTCGTGGCATGGATCAGGCCCGCCTCTTCGGCGAGCGGGATGAACACGTCGGGCGAGGCGACCGGTCTGCCGTCGCGCAGCCAGCGCATCAGGGCTTCAACGCCGACGGGCCGGCCGGTGGACATGCTGATCTTGGGTTGGTAATACACGGACAGCTCGCCCGTATCGAGGGCCTGGGCAAAGGCGTTGCCCAGGGTCCAGGGCGCGAGCACCTCGGCGCTGCAGGCTTCGTCGAACAGCAGCACCCGCGTGCCGCGGCTGTGTGCGGCCTCGGCAGCGAGCTGAGCCTGCCGCAGCAAGGCTTCGGGTTCGGTGGCCTGGGCGGGATACAAGGCAACGCCGATGCTCAATGCAGGCTTGATGGCGACGCCGACGACGCCGTACACCTCGTCGGAGGTACGCTGCAATTTTTCCGCGGCCAATGCCGCATGACCCTTGTTACGGATGCCGCTGACGATGGCGAAGAAACTGCCTTCACCCAGACGCAGCACGCGGGCCCGCACGCCGAGCGCACCGATGAACGCCTCGTTCAAGGCGTGCAGCACCGCCGCGCTTTCGGCGAAGCCGAGCCGTGCCTGAAATTTCGACATGTCGGCAAGGCCGATGAACAAGATGGCGAGTGCCGCATCTTCCACCGCGAGCGCGTTGCCCAGCACCCGCAGTACCTCTTCGTAGGAAGAAAACGGCGGGACCGTCGCGAAGATCGGCCGCTGGACGCTCAGAGAAAGAACTCGGTGGGATCGACATCATAGGCGCCCGGTTCCAGGCCCTGCGTGATCCACAGGGGAGTATTGCCGGCGTCGTTGTCCTTCGCGTAGAGCTGCAGGTCGAGCAGCGTGAACTCGGCGCGCATCTGCTTTCGGGAGTCCAATATCAACATGACCTCCGGCCGCAGCCGCCGGAAGCGGTTTTGTGCGATGACCACGGCCACTTCACCGCTGTTCAGCTCCACCAGCGTGCCGGTGGGGAACACGCCGACTGCCTGGATGAAAAGTTCGACCAGCTCGGGTTGGAACCAGGTCCGGCCCAGTCTCTTCAACTCGCGGACGGCCTCGTAGGTCGATTTGCCCTTGGCGAACAACCGATCGGAGGTCATGGCGTCGTAGCAATCGACGATGCCGCCTATGCGGCCCGCGAGTGGAATGGCGTCGCCGGTCAGCCCGTGAGGATACCCCGAGCCGTCGGTACGCTCGTGATGGGTGCGCATCATGGACTTCACGCATTCGTCCGCGCGCGGATCTTTCTCGACCAGCGCCAGCCCGAACTCGACGTGCTGCTTCAGCAGCGTCCAGTCGCCGGCATCCAGGGTCCCGGTCTTCTGCAACAGTTCCGTGGGCAGCCGCGTCTTGCCGATGTCGAGCAGCATGGCGCCGACGCCGATCGAACGCAGCGTGGCCTTGTCCAGGCCCAGATGGCGACCGAAGGCGAGGGCCCAGACCGACGATGCCAGTGAGTGGCTGTAGAGGTAGTCGTCCTTGACCTTCATCCGCGCCAGCCAGCACATGGCCTCGCGGTTGCGGAAGACGCTGTCGACCATCGAGTCGACCACGTTCTCCATGAGCTGCACATCCAGGCCGCCGCCGCGTTTGAGACGGTCGAATATCTTCGTCACCGTCTGACGGGCTTCGCCGTAGACGCCCTTGGCGGCGCCCAATTCGCTCTTGAGCGGCACCGGGTCCTTCTTGGGCACCGTGTGCAGCCGGGCATTGAGATTGCCGGACACCTCGTCGAGGGAGACATCGCGTCGTGTGGCCACCGGTGCGGTACGAACGGGCTGCGGTGCAGCCCGTTGCAGCAATTCGTCCGCTTCCTGCGCGGTCACCTCCACGTAGACGCGGGTGCAGAGTTTCTGCAACTGCGAGAGCTCCTCTGCGTTCTCGATGGCGAAACCCTGGAACGTGAACGGCGATTCGAGCCACGGGCGGTCGAGACGCGTGACGTAAAGCCCCAAGCGCAGGGCGTGCACGGGAATTTCGACGATTTGCTTGGGCATGGCGGCAACGTTAACGCCACTCGGCGCCGCAAACGTGGACGGACTTCGCGCCAGTGGAGAATTGTGCGCCGGACCACAGGATCGCCGGGAGACGCTTCACATCGCGACATCCCCCGCACGCCGCTGCTTCAGGGAGGAGCGGGGATGGTCACCAAGGTCAACGTACGGGAGCCCAAGGTGGCATTGGGGCTCGCATCGTCGATCACCACGTAGAAACTTCGGTCGGTGGTGCGTGCCGCATCGACGATGAGCGGCACGGCCAGAGTGATCAACCCCTTGCCGTCGCCCAGTTCCTCGGGCTGCGGTTTGACGGCCACGAAATCGCGCTGGGGTTTTGCCGTGCCGGACTCGGTCCACCACGTGAAGGTGACGGCACCGCGCCAGCTGCCGATACGCCGTACGGCCACACGCGCGACCGGTTCGCCCGGCACCGCCTCGACCGTGTCCGCCACCAGCTCGATGCGGGAATGGGGCGCGTCGGGGCTGCCGGGTCGGCCCGGCGCCTTACCTGCGCCCACGGGGGGCAGAGTCATGGGTGCCGAGGTCGCGGACTGTGGGAGCGTCGACGCCGCGGGTGCGGAGGGCAGGGGCGGAGCCGCTACGAGCGCGGCGGAGGGCAGTGTTGCCGGGGGCGTCGCGGCCGGGGACGTCGCAGTCTCCGGCGGAGCGGCCGCACGGGGCTCTGCGGTCGCGGCCGGACTGGGATGCGTGGGCGAGATGACGGGCGCGGTGCCGGGGGCAGCCACCGCGCGAGGCGCCGTCGAGCGGGACGGCAGGTGGGTCGTCGCAGGGGGTACGCGCGCAGGCTGCCGCGCCACGGGCGGGGCGGGTTCCCCGGGGGATTGCGGCGCGGTCTTCGAGTCGGCACGGCGCGCCTTGTCCCACGAGACGGCTACCGCGTGGCGCGCGCTGGCGAACAGCGGCTGCACCCGGTCCGCCAGGGCCTGCGCCTCGGGCCGCACCTGGTCGGTATGTTGAGCCGCCCACCAACCGAATATCCCCAACAGCACGACGGCCGCCGCCGCGGCCGTGCCTATCCACCACCCGTGGCGTCGGTGTTCACGCGCCGTCATCAACACCGGCAGCGTCGGCAGCCGTTGCACGCCCCCCCGCAGATCGAAGTGCTCGAGCCACTCCTGCATGCTCGTCGGGCGCAGCTCCCGCTCGAAAGACAGCGCCGCACGCAGCGCCTGCCACTGGCGCCGCGCAAGACCGCCCGGCCGCTCCGGCGTCAAGCGCAGGGTGCGTGCCTTCAACGCCGTGTATTGCTGGTACGGATGCGCACCGGTCAGCAGGAAATAGGCGATGCAGCCGAATGCATAGAGATCGTCCCGGGCCTCCGCCGGCTCGCCCTCCAGCACCTGGCAGCTCGCATAGATCGAGGCGGCATCTGCGAAGTCCTGCGCCGAGTCGGTTTGCGAGACCCACGGGCCGCGATGCAGCTTGTACGACGTGCCGAAGTTCAGCACCCGCAGGTCGCCGCCGTCCGTCACGAAGATGTTGCCGGGGTCCAGATCGCCGTGCATCACCCCGCGCGCATGGGCGTGGCTGAGCGCACCGCCGACGTCGCGCAGTACTTTCAGCGCATGCGGACGAAACAGGGGCGACGCCTCGCGCACCGCCAGCACCCGGCTCAGCAACGATCCGCCCAGGCATTCCATCGTGAAGAACGCCGTGCTCCCGTCCCGGTCGAACTCGTGCACGCGCACGATGTTCGGATGCGACAGCGATTGCAGATGCTGAAATTCCCGCCGCAATTCGGCCAGCAGCTCGGCACGTTGCGCGATGGCCGGATGCAGCACCTTGACCGCGACTTTCCGGCTCTCACCCGGCATGTCCGCCCTGAACTCATCGAGCGCCTCGAACACGGTGCCGATCGCACCCTGCCCGAGGACACCCAGAATGCGATAACGGTGGCGCAGCAGCTCACCCACGGCCGGCGCATGCCCGGCCTCGGCCGCAGGCCTCGAAGAAGTGCTTTGCACAGTCGCCCCCGCCGGCGTCACCGCCATCGACGAGTCCGTCGCCGCGGCGGCGGGTGACATGAAGCGCGGCGAGGTGGACCGGCCGTTCAGCGCGTCGGGCGGGGCCGGGTCGGCCGCGGCCCGGACGCCCGCAGGCGGGGTGGGGGAGCGTTCCGCGCCGCTTCGCGCGGTGCCCATCAACGAGGCTTGCAGATGAGCGTTCAGCGAGCGGAACAGGTCGGCATGCAGTTTGCCGCGCCGGTAGTATTGATCGATCAGGGACAAGAGTTCCCAGCCTTCATCGGGCTCCGAGCGCAGAACCTCGTTCACCTCCTTCAGGAAGACGCTCTGGTCGCACGCCCCCGTCGACAGGGCGTCGAGGCGCGCACGTGCGTCGAACGGTCCCTGATCCGGCTTTCCCGGCACTGCGATCGGTTGCGTCACGCGAGTCATCTGTGGGTAACTTTCTTCCCATCCTGCCGCTTACGCAAGTCGGTCTTCACTGCGCGTGGGCCCGCCAGAACAATCCTGCGGCCAACGCCAGGCCGAGTCCGACGATCCCGATGCGCAGTGCCTTCTCGTTCACCCGACTGAGCAGGTACGCCCCGAGCTGGCCTCCCGCCGTCGCCCCGACGGCGACCAATACCACCTGTTTCCATGCTATCTGCCGCGAGAAGAGAAAGATCAACACGGCGGAGGAGTTCATCACGCCGGCCAGCACGTTCTTCGTGGCACCCGCGTTGCGCAGCGCGAGCCCGGACAACGTGAGGGCCGCGAGCATCAATATGCCGATTCCTCCGCCGAAATAACCTCCATAGAGAGAAATGCCGAACTGCAGCGCGGCGGCTGCCGAGGCGGCCAGGGGCCGCGGCGACTCGGCGGTACGTCGGAAAAAGCTGCCCCAGGCGAACACCGCCGTGGCGAACAGCACCAACCAGGGCACCAACGCGGCGAACACGGAGGTCGGCGTCTCGAGCAGCAGGACCGCGCCCAGGGCGCCGCCCACGATGCTGATGAGGAACAGCGCCCTGAAGCTGAGCGAGGGCGTCCCGCTTGCCTGACGGCGTCCCGCAAAACCGGTGGCGACCTGCGCGGGAAACAGCGCGACCGTCGAGGTGATGTTGGCCGCACGCGGATCGAGACCCGACAGCAGCAAGGCGGGAAACGTCAGGAAAGACCCGCCACCGGCGAGTGCGTTCTGCAGCCCGGCGGCAAATGCCGCCACGACCAACGCCGCATCGAGGAGAACTATGGGTGTTCCTCCAACGGATACGTGCGCGGGCCCTCGGCGGGCGGTGCGGCCGTCGGCGGAGTCTGCGCCGTGGGTGCCGGCGGCAGGTCCGTCCGCTGAGCGGGCTGGGCGCGCAGCGTCGTGCGCGTGGTCTGCGCGAGACGGGTGAGAAAGCGTAGTGCCGTGGCGGGCGCTGCCGGAGCCTGGCCCGAAATGATGTCCGTGGCCGAGATGCCGTCCTCGCCGTACAACGAAGCATTGGCCGATCTGTCGATGGCGATCACGCTGCCGTCCAAGGCGACCCCGCCGAACAGTCCGCGGGTCCGTGCATAGGAATAGATCTCGGCGTTGAACATCACGTCGGTGGCGGCCGAGCCCTGACGCCCCACCGGTCCGGTGGCGACGGAGGCGTCCGCACCGAGCGTGATCTTGCCGCCGGCGATCCCCTCGATGCCGGCCTTGGTGGTGAACACCAGGATGATGTCGGAGGATTGAGCGCCCGCCTGGAACCCCCAGCTGCCGCCGGTCAACGAGATCAGCACGGGATTGCTCCACGGTGCATTGAGTTTGTCGCGCACGACCAGCACGCCGTTGCCGTGCCGGCCGCCGAAGATGAACGCCACCTTGGTGACGTCGGGAAGCACGGCGATGCCATAGGCCCGCGACAACAGCGCATCCGGCAGCCGTTGATCCGGCATGCCTTCGACCTCCTCGAGCACTTCGGTGGCCGTCAACAGGCGGCCTTCTTCGCGCGCCCCGGCATGCGCCACGATGGTGCCGAACGCGAGCGCGACAGTCATGCTTCTCCAGGGGATCATCGAGAACTCCTCATGCCGCGGATGCGCCCATCCGCCACGCGCAGCGTACTCTGGACGGCGAGTTGCGCAAGCTTAACCCCGGCCGTCGCGTTAAGCTGTGACGGATGGGGGGGCGACATGGCTGACGAGTCGAACAGGGCCGGAGTGGTGGTGATCGCCCACCGCGGAGCGAGCGGCGAACGGCCGGAGCACACGCTCGAGAGCTATCGGCTGGCCATCGAACAGGGCGCCGATTACATCGAACCGGATCTTGTGATGACGCGCGACGGCGTGCTGATCGCCCGGCACGAGAACGAGATCGGCGGCACCACGGACGTGGCCGACCATGCGCAGTTTGCCTCGCGCCGCCGTACCCAGCCGATCGACGGCGAAGCCGTCACCGGCTGGTTCACCGAGGACTTCACGCTCGCCGAGATCAAGCGGCTGCGCGCCCGCGAACGGCTCCCCGGGCTGCGGCCCGACAACCGCGCGTACGACGATGTGCTGGAGATACCCACGTTCGCCGAGATCCTCGCGCTGGCTGCGGCCGCCAACCGCGCACGGCCGCAGGCGCCGAGGCTCGGTGTCTATCCGGAAACCAAGCATCCGGCACATTTCGCGGCGCTCGGCCTCGCGCAGGAGACACCGCTGCTGCAGGCGTTGCAGGACGTCGACTACCATCGGGCCGGGTCGCCGGTCTTCATCCAGTCCTTCGATCCGCGCAATCTGCGCGAGCTGGCGCAGCGCACGCCGTTGCCGCTCGTGCAGCTTCTCGAGCACTCGATCGGGGACATCGAAGGCATCGCACGCTACGCGCAGGCCATCGGCATCCCGAAGGCGCTGACCGACGCCCGGGTCGTGGCCCGCGCCCATGCCTGTGGACTGGCCGTGCACGTCTGGACCTTCCGCGCCGAAAACGAGTTTTTGCCGGAGGCCTTCAAGGTGGGCGGGGCGCCCGCGGCGCACGGCGATCTGGCGGGCGAACTGGCACGCTTCCTGGCGCTCGGAATCGACGGGTTCTTCACCGACTTTCCGCGGCTGGGCGTGCAAGCCCGCAACCTCGCCGCGTCTACATTTCAGCGGCCCACCCCGAGCACCAGCCCTTGACCGCCACCAGCTTGCCGGGGAAGAGTTCACAGGGCCGATAATTCGCGCCGGCCTTGCCCTGCAGCTGCAGGCAGTTCTCGCACAGCGAGCCGGACACGAAGGTTGGATATTTTCGCCGGTCCACTTGCGCCGCATCCTCGACATAGCCCAAGGCCGTCGCCGCAGGGTCGCCGGGCGAGAGCTGCGCAGCTTCCGCCGTGTGCGCACTGCGCGGGATCGACAGCAATCCGCCGCCGCCGGCGAGCAGGCACACGACATGGCGGCGCGAGAGGAGGTGTTGCATGGCGCCAATATGCCCGAAATCTGCGCGGTCGGCCTCATTTGCTATCATCGAATGCTTTGCAAGGACCGTTGCCAATGTCGCTCTGGGTTCGTCTTGCGCAGGCGACTTTCGTCGCCGCGATCCTGTTCACGCTGTTCAGCGCCCTGGCGCCCCCCGCGCACACCCTGCATCTGGTGCCCTGGGACAAGGCCCAGCATTTCATCGCGTTTTACGTCCTCAGCGTGCTTGCGGCGGCGGCCTTTCCGCGCGGCAGACCGCTGTCCCTCGCGGGGGCGCTGTCCGCCTTCGGAGCGTTGATCGAAGTGGTGCAGGGCCTCGCCATCGTCAACCGCGACAGCGACGTCTGGGACTGGGTGGCGGACTCCATCGCCATCGCCGCCGCGCTCGGACCCATGCTGCTGGTGCCCTGGCGGCGCAGCGCCAACGCCTAGAAGAACATCGACAGATAGACCTGGTAGATGGTCGCGTCGAAGTGGTAGAGCGGTTCCTCGCCGGCCGCGCCCGTGTACGCGGGCGATTGATAATCCCGCGTGTCTCGAAAATCCTTGTACTTGAAGCGGACGCGGCTGATGTCGCCGGTCACCGTGCCGCGCTTGAAGATTTTCCAGCCTTCGGGAAGGAAGGCATACGTGGCCTTGAGCCCGAGCGTGGTGTTGGTGGAGGCGGCCAGGTTCTGATCGCGTGCCTCGAAGTTGTAGGCGTTGGCATAGGGGTACAGATCGCTGTAGAAACTGGCGTGACCCTGGCTGTAATAGCGCACGCGGCCCTCCAAAATCCATAGGTTGGCGATGGGCTGCGTGTAGTCGAGCTCCGTGGTGTTGCCTTTGACGCCCCAGGTATCGGTGTAATAACGATACGACCCCGACACGGCGGCGCGGTAGGGCAGATAGTACTTCGCGCGGGCCTCGACGGCGGTGCTCGAATGGGTGTCAGGGTACACCTGCGCGCCGTAAGTCGCGCCCCCCGAGCAGGTCGTCGACGTGCTCTGCCGCTGCACGGTGCAATAGCGGATGGAGCGATACGGATTGGCGAGGTAGCCCTGGGCGGTGATCACCTCGAGCGTCGCCCCGGCGATCAGGTTCTTGGTGAGGATCTGCGACACGCCCACATCGTAGCTGCGGGTCTGGGCGTGGCCCAGCCAGGTAACCTTCGGCGCATCGGCGGTGCCATTGTTCTCGCCCACCCGGTCACGGCTGTCGGTGAAGCCGAACGACAGCGTGGTCAGGTCGCCGAACATGTCCTGGCTCAACGAAAAATGCGTGGTGTCGGAAACGTAGTCGCGCTCGGTGCTGCTGGTATAGGACAGGTTGTACAGGGTCTTGTCGTGGATGTAGTCGACCGACAGGCTCTTCTGCTTGCGCTCGTCCTTGATGACGCTGGCGTTGCTCAGCACGTCCACGGACGCGCCGCTCACCTTGTCCACGAAATAGTTCGCCTCGACCGCGAACTGTTCGGTGAATTTCTTGCGCACCAGCACCGACTCGCCCTTGATGTCCATGCCGCCGCCGTTGTACCCGCTGTAGAACACATCCGCCCTGTCGTCCGGCAGCACCGCCGCGACGGCAACGCCCATGAGCAGCAATACGGCGCCCGCCACGAGGCGCCGGGTCCACATCCCTTCACCGTGCATCAATTGCAGCCGCAGCCGCCGCCGGCCGTGCCCGTGGCGCCTCGCGATCCTTCCCGTGAATCGTAGACGTGGTCGATGTAGGCGCCGGAAATGGCGTCGCGTTGCCAGCTCATGATGGGGTCGGCCAGGCGGTCGCGTTCGTAGGGCTTGACCCAGGGCTGCAGGGAGCAGGCACTCTCCAGCAGCAGCGTAGCGAAAAGAGCGAGGCGCAGCATGGTGGGCACGGCTCTACTCGCGGATCAATTGACGGATGCGGTCTTGATACTCGTTCTCGTCGCCCGCCCGGTAGCCGCGATGCACGTAGCGGATCTGGCCCTTGCGGTCGATCAGCACCGAACTCGGCATGTCGGCGATGTGGTAGGCCTTGCTGACGTCGTTCGTGGGATCCAGCAGAACCGGGAAGCTCACGGGCTTGCGTGCCAGCAGCTCCTTGACCGGCGGTGCGTCCTTGTCGACGTTCACACCGATCAGGGTGAAGCCCGCGGGCTTGTATTTTTGGTACATCGCGTCCAGGAGCGGCATCTCTTGTTTGCAGGGACCGCACCAGGTCGCCCAGAAGTTCACCAGCACCACCTGGCCTTTGTACTGGCTCAGCGAGCCCGCCTCACCGGACGGCGTGGTCAAAGAGAACGCCGGCGCGGGTCCGCCGGCATCGGCCGCGGTTGCGACGGCGGCGGCGAGGATCAGCGCTGCGGCCGCGCACCGTCTGAACGATCGAGATACGAATGACATTGAGGGCTCCTAGAAGAACGTGGTGAGACCGATGGTAGCTTCGATGTTGTCGACGTTCTTGCTCCGTCCGAACAGGTCGCTCTCGTAAACGTGGTCGCGCACGTCGAGATGCAGGGCCAGCCAGTCGGTGATCAACACGCGCTCACCGATGCCGACATTGAGCGCGAACTGGTCCTTCTCGGCAAATTTGACGTCGCCCATGCCGACCGTGACGTACAGGGCGGAGTTGAAGGCACGGCCCCTGCCCACGAAGATCTCCCCCGGCAGCACGTTGTAGCCCAAGTCGATGTCGTAATACGTGAAGTGTCTCCCAGCATCGGTGATCACGGTGACGTTGGGCAGCGTGTCCTCCAGACTGGACGTACCGCCCTTCGAGCGCGCGACGTATCCCTCGAAGAAAATATCCTCCGAGACATGATAGGCCAGGCGCACCCCGTAGAGCGGATTGACGCCGAAGTCCTGGATGCTGAGCGCCCCGAAATACGCCCCCAGTTCGAAGTCCCGCGCCTTGATCTTCGGCGTCTTCACCTCCCGGCGCGTGACCTGGGGCTCGACGATGGACGGCTCCGCCTGCGGATCGTCGACCTTGACGCGGGTCGAGGCCACGTCGCCGCGATGAAACCAGCCACAGCCGGACAACGCTGCCGCCGCTAGAAGAACACAGCTAAGCCGACTTTCCATTCTTCCGGTTCCTCGTTCTGATTCTGATTGGTGAAAACGGTGTACTTACGCCAGTCGGCGCGCCACATGAAGCGGCGCGTGATGAAGCCGCGCGCGCCGAGCGAGACATAGGCCATGGGGTCGTGGGTCTGCGCCGGCCGGGGTGGCTCCTTGTTGTCGATGTATTGGTAGCCCGCGCCGATGCCCACGGTGGGGGAGAACCATTTCCATTCGGGAATGAAGGTATGACGCAGTCCGAACGTGGCGACGTAGCGGTTGTCGATGTTGCCGAAGGCCTGCCCGACGGCAAACTCGGCGTCCAGACTGTCGGTCAGGGCGAAATCCCCGTACGCGGTGACCAGATTTTCATGATTGAACACGCCGTAGCCCGCACCCACCTCCCAGCGATGGCCGATGAATTCCGGATAGGGCGGGATGGGCGCGGGCGCACCCGAGGACAGCCTGGTGACGGCGAGATCGGCGCGCCGCACCCAGCCTTCCTGGCCGCGTGGAGCGCGCACTTTGTACCAGTCCGTGCGGCTGAACAGCACCCTTACCACCTCGTCGCGACCGACCACGTACACCACGGGATAGCCGCGTCCGGGTCCGCTGTGCATCTCGAGATAGGGCTGGGTGACGACCACCTCGACGGCCCGCTCCCCGGCCTGCAAAGCGGCGGGACCGAGCACCTGCAACAGCAGCAGCAACGCGAATAGGCGTCGCATCAGCTCAGTTCGCAGCCGGCGCGACGAAGGGGTCGTTGTAATATTGAGCGCCTATGTCCAGCCATTCAGTGATCAACCGCAGCTCGGCCGGTGTGAGGAACCCCGTGTGATCGAACGTGGGGTCGTGATACGTCCCGTCGAAGTACTTCAAAAAGTTTACCACCGAGGCACTCGCGCTGCCGGCCGTCATCGGCGGCGCCAATGATACAGGCACCATGACGGTCGTCGCCATGCCGGTGGCCGGATCGGTGGGACCGGGCGCTGTCACCAGCGAGTTCTGCAGTGCGCCCATGACGACGTCTTGTTCGTCGCGCGCGAACAACAATTGACGGTACGAGACGGTCACAGTTTTGTCGTCCACGGACGCGGCGCCGGTGAGGTCGAGCTGACCCTGCGGGACCTGGACGGCATTGGTCGTGCTGACCGAGTTGTGGCAGGCGACGCAGGTGTGGTCGGTGAGCACGGTGACGCCGTCCGCCCCGACCGTCTGGCGTGCGAAGTTCCAAAGCGGCTGGATGTGCTGCGGATAGTGGATGGTGCTGCGGCACAGGGGATCCCAGGGCGAGCAGTGTGCGTTCTTCGGCTGCGGGGTGTTGAGGTCGGAATAAAGATAGGCAAACGCCATGTCCGCGGGCCGCCCTGCTGCCACCGCGTCCGTCCAAACGTCGGTATAGACCACGTCGATACTCGGGAGCTCCGAGCAACTCTGCGCCGTCACGTTGACGCAGGTTGCGTTCGCGCGGGTCTCTGCCATGGTGTCGCCTGCGGCGAGCGGGGGCAGGCTCGCGAGGGTGTCAGGGAATGGCGCGCCGCCGCCGCCGGGTGCGCCCGGGGCGCCGGGGTTGGCCGAGGCGGTCAACCCTGAGCGACCATGCGAGGGGGCGTGCGTGCTGCCGGCCGTATGGCAGCCGGTGCAGGTCTTCGTCTCGCCGGGCCGCAGCTGCAGCCAGCTGGTATGTTGGGTGCCCGTGCGCCGGCCGTTCTTGTCGAGAATGTCGAGGGTGAACGGGACGTTGGCCGGCAACTGGATTTTCACGGAGCCGTCGGGCTCGATGGGTGCATACGCCAGTATTTCGCGCATGCCCATGTTGGCCGGGCCGAAGGCGGAGGCGTTGATGTTGCGAACGGTCCGGTCGGGGATCTCCACCGCCTTTTCGATGCGGATGAAGCGGGCGGGACGCTGATCGGCCGTGGCCTGTTTCGGATCGGCGAGCGCTGCGATGTCCGCGACCGCGCCGTTGGTTTGCGCGGACACGGTATCGATGCCGTCGAAGTCGTAGACGCTGCGGATCACCAGGCGCCCGAGGCCGCCGTTGGGGTTCCCGGCCAGAATCGCGGCATCGCCGGACGGGACCGCGTCCGGCACGAAATTCGGAACCGGAGAACGCGCCTGCAGTACGACGGGCTCGACCAGCGTCAGACCGGTTTGCGCGGCAATGAGGGGACTCAAGGTTCCGGCCGCCGTGTCGTACACCCAGATGGCGTACTCCGGCGGTGCCTGGATGACGTCGGTGCCGGCGGTGTTGCCGCTGGTGCAAAGGTGGGTGGTGGTCGAACTGCCCTGGGTGGTCTGCACCAGACAGGGCGTCCAGCTCACGAGCATGCGCTGCGTACCGTCGTAAAGCGGATAGGCGGACGCGAAGCGACCCCCCGCAGATGGCTTGTTCACGTCCGTGGTCACGCCGAGCGTGGTCGCGCTGCTTTGCGCGGGCCGCGCGGTGGCGCAGGTGCCGCCGCCGCCGCCCGGCGTCGCGGCCTGATCGCATTCGACGTAGCCGGCCGCATCGATCTGCAGCACGTCGCCGCCGAGCTGGGTGCCCGCGAACGGTCTCGCGATGGCGATGAGCTTGCCGTCGGCTCGCTGGCGCGGGTTCAGAAACTGAATGACGTTGGTGTTCGTGCCGTCCGTGCTGGCACCGGTGGCATGGCTGTTGGCGCCGTAGTACAGCTCGAGTCCGGTGCCGTCCGGATTGGTGCGGTACAGGCTGATCTGGTCGCCGTTGGTGCCCTCGTAGCGCGAAAAGACGATCTGACCATTGTTCAGCACCGACGGCGCGAAATCATGATTGGTGTTGAAACTGATCTGGTGGATGTCGCTGCCGTCGGCGTTCATGACGTGCAGGAGGAAGATGGCCTGTTTTCTATCGTCCGTCTGCGCCGGGTACTGCGGCCTTCCCTCGTCGATGAGCAGGGTCTGGGTGGCGGCCTGGCGCGTCGAGGCGAAGACGATGCGCCCGTCCGGCAGGTAATGCGCGCCCACGTCGTGCCCCGAGGTGGTGGTGTCGTTGGTCAGCTGGGTCACGGTTTTCGCCGTGGCATCGTATTCGTAGATCTTCCAGGTGGGCTGCGTGACGTCGGTGTTCGCCTTGCCGGCGTCGAGCGGCAGGCGCAGTGAGAAAATCAGTTTCTTGCCGTCCATCGAGACGTCGAGGTCGCGCACGTCACCCTTGCCGCCGGTGAGGACCCGGGTGATGTTGGTCTCGGCACTGCCCGCGCTCGCCTGATCGCGCACGTACACATCGCCGCCGGCGGTGGAGGTGATGAGGTCGCGCGCGTCGATGTCGTCGCCGGCGGCGAGCGGCGGTCGTTTGATGTAGGCGAGCGGATACGTGAAGGTGCCGGGGTCCAGCGATTCGGTGCCCGCGAGGCCCGGCGCATGACCGCTCACCCCGCTGTGGCATCCCGCTGTGAAGAGCACCGGCAGCAAGACGAGGAGCGCGGCACTGTGACCGGGTTCACGCCGGCGAAAGATATTCATTTTTGTTCCTAAGCGTTCAACCGGCGCTGCCGTCAAAGAACGGTGCGATTGAACTTAATGGATCCCACCCATGCATTGTCGTCCGCTGTTTCGGCGCGTTCTGTTAACGCACTCACAGAAGAACGGCGCCACATCCGTTTCTCTTGAGCACGCTGCAGGATGGCAGACGGTCGGACAACAAGTCGAGGGTGAGTATGGGAGCGACGGGATGCAAATGACGAATCCGGGGCGGACGCGGTGGGTGGCGGCTGCGTGCCTTGCCGTCGTCGCAGCGTACTTCGCCGGGGGCGCGGCCCGGG
>CAZZVN010000049.1:0-12111 GCA_964657625.1 uncultured Steroidobacteraceae bacterium | reverse complement strand
CCCCGCCGCCGACCCGCGACCAGGCCAAGCGCATGTACGATCGCATCGCGGGCGTGCCGGCGTCCGACGCGCTGTTGACGCAGATGACCAGCGCCGCGGACGGCGTGACGGCCGCGCTGATCGCCACCACCGATCCTGCTTTTTACAACGACACGCTGCGCAATCTCGCGACGCCGTGGACGAACCGTGATCAGAGCGTGTTCGCACCGCTCAACGATTACACTGCAACCGTGATCGGGATGGTGCGCGACAACGTGCCCTTCAACACGCTGCTGAGCGCGGACCTGCTCTACGTCGCCGACTCGGCCACGAACGCGCCCGCGTACTCGCCGGCCAACAACGCGTTGTACCAGTATCTGGACGACAACAACGTGGACCTCAAGGCACACCTGGTGAGCACCCCCCAGTCCTCCGTGACCGGTGTGCCGGCCGCCGCGACCGCGGGCGTGCTGACCACCCGCGCCGCCGCCGCCGCTTTTTTCATCAATGGCACGAACCGGGCGATGTTCCGCTTCACCATGCTGAATCATCTGTGCAACGACCTGCAGACCATCATGGACACCACGCGGCCGCCGGATCGCATCCGCCAGGATGTCAGCCGCAGCCCGGGCGGTGACAGCAGCCTGTTCCTGAACAACTGCGTCGGCTGCCACAGCGGCATGGACCCCATGGCGCAGGCGTTCGCGTATTACGGCTTCAGCAACACGTCGACCACCACCGCGGCGACCACCGGCCAGATCGTCTACACGCCGGGGCAGGTGCAGCCGAAGTATTTCATCAACGCCACGAATTTTCCGCAGGGCTATGTCACACCCGACGATCACTGGGACAACCGCTGGCGCGGCGGCGTCAACCAGCTGCTCGGCTGGGACGCCACCCAGTCCGGCAGCGGCGCGGGCGCCAAGGCGCTCGGTCAGGAACTCGAGTCGAGCGCGGCCTTCGCGAGCTGTCAGGTCACCCGGGTGTTCAAATACGTGTGTTTCCGGGCGCCGAGCAACGCCGCAGACCGCACCCAGGTGGCGGCGATGATCTCCTCGTTCCAGTCGAACAGCTACTCGCTGCGTCACGTGTTCGCCGAGGCGGCCGTGTACTGCGAGGGGAACTGAGCATGGGTGCGGCCCTGGTGCATGGTTGGAGGGCGCTTGCGGCGCGCGTGCCGGGGGCGCCGGCGATGCGCTGGCCGAGGTCGCTGGCGGCGCTCGCCTGCGTGCTGCTGAGCGCGTGCGGCAGCAGCGGCGCGCCGACCACCGCCAACGAGGCCGCGCCCGTGGCGAACAACAGCGCCTACAGCGGTCCGGCGCCGGCGTCGGCCGACGTGCAGGCCTTTTCGGTGAGCTTCTGGAGCAACGTGCGGGTGCAAAATCGCTGCGGCCAGTGCCACAACGCGACATCGCCGGCGCAGATGCCGAATTTCGCGCGCAGCGACGACGTCAATCTGGCCTATGCGCAGGCCAACACCGTCGTCAACCTACAGCAGCCCGCCGCCTCCGCGATCGTCACCAAGGTGAGCGGCGGCCATAATTGCTGGCTGGCGGATCCGAGCGCCTGCGGCCAGATCCTGGCCACCTGGATCAGCAACTGGGCTGGTTCGACGGTGGGCAGTACGGGCACCCAGGTGCAGCTCGAAGCGCCGCCCGTACAGAACGTCGGCCAGAGCAAGAACTTCCCCGCCGCACCGGCCGACTTTCAGGCCACGGTGTATCCGCTGTTGTCCTCGTATTGTTCGAAATGCCATTCACCGAACGCCTCGACGCCGCAGTCCCCGTACTTCGCATCGTCGGACGTGAATCAGGCGTATCAGGCTGCGATACCGAAAATCGACCTGAACACGCCGGCCAACTCGCGCTTCTACGAGCGGCTGCTCAACGAGAACCACAACTGCTGGAGCAACTGTGCCGACAACGCGGCATCGATGCTGGCGGCGATCGAGCAGTTCGCGGGCATGATTCCTCTCACCAGCGTCGATCCCTCGCTGGTGGTGAGCAAGGCCCTGACGCTCGCGCAGGGTACGGTCGCCAGCGGCGCGAACCGCTACGACGTCAACGTCATCGCCCGCTATGAATTCCAGACCGGCACGGGTCTCACCGCCTATGACACCAGCGGCGTGGACCCGGCGGCCGATCTGACCCTCTCCGGCAGCGTCACCTGGGCGGGAGGCTGGGGCATCAACGTCGGCACCGGCGGCAAGGCACAGGCATCGACGTCGTCCAGCAAAAAACTCTACGACATGATCCAGGCCACCGGGGAGTACACCATCGAGGCGTGGGTGGCCCCGGCGGTGGTGGCGGCGGACAAGTCCTACATGGTCAGCTACTCGGGCGGCGACGCCACGCGCAACTTCACGCTCGGCCAGACCAATCAGGATTACGACTTCCTGATGCGCAGTTCGACATCGGACTTGAACGGCATGCCGCAGCTGCAGACCCCGGACGCCGCACTGGCGCTGCAGGCGTCGCTGCAGCATGTGGTGTTGACCTACGATCCGATCAACGGCCGTCAGATCTACGTGAACGGCTCGCTGGTCGCGGTCCCCGATCCACAAAAGGGCGGCACTCTGGCGAACTGGGACTCGAGTTTCGCGCTCGTGCTCGGCAACGAAGTGTCCGGCGACCGTTCCTGGCAGGGCCTCATCAAATTCGCTGCGGTTCACGACCGGGCGCTCACCGCGGCCCAGGTGACGCAGAACTACAAGGCCGGCGTCGGGCAGCGTTTCTATCTCTTGTTCAACGTGGCGGACGTGACGGGCGTGTCGCAGGCGTACGTCATGTTCACCGTCAGCCAGTACGACAACGCGAGCTACCTGTTCACCGCGCCCACCTTCATCTCGCTCGACGCGAGCGTGGTGCCCGACGGCGTGGCCGTCAAGGGCATCAGGATCGGCATCAACGGCTCGATACCAAGCGTGGGACAGGCCTATATTCCACTGAACACCACGGTGACCGCCGCGAACTACAAATCCACCGGCGAACCGTTGTCGGCCGTCGGCACGGTGATCGCCATCCAGAGCGGACCGCTCACCGACCAGTTCTTCCTGAGCTTCGACCTGCTCGGCAGCAAGAGCCACGTCACCGTCGAGGCCACACCGGTCGCGGCTGCGCCGGCGGATCTGGCTCCGGTTGCGGCCGTCGGGGTGCGCACGTTCGCGCAGATCAATTCGAGCCTGTCTGCCCTGACGGGCGTACCCACGAGCAATGCCCTGGTGGCGGCGACGTATCAGACGGTTCAGCAGCAGCTGCCGTCGGTGTCGACGCTAGAGAGCTTCTCCTCGGCGAATCAGGTGGGGATCGCGCAGCTGGCCATCCAGTACTGCAACGTCGCGGTCGGTTCGCCGGGTATCGCGGCGACGCTGCTGCCGGGTGTGACCTTCGGCACGCCGTTCGCGACGCCGGCGGGCACCGCCGCCGTGACCAACGCACTGGCCGCGCGGGTACTGGGAACGGGTCTGGTCAGCCAGCCGGCGGCGGTGACCGTCACCGCCGAGCTCAACAGCCTGGTGGGCAAGCTGTGCGCGACCAATTCGTGCACGACCGTGCAAGGCTCGATGGCGGTGGCGGCTGCGACCTGCGCCGCCGCCCTCGGCAGTTCCGACATGTTGATCGACTGAGCGATGTCCGATAGAACGAGGTTTTCCATGAGCAAGCCGCCCAGAGCGCGGGATTCGAACGAGCCGTTCCGTCATCCGGACCATGCGCGGCCGCGCACCCGCCGGCAATTTTTGGCGCAGGGTTTTCTGACCGGCGCGGGTACGATCCTCGGACCCTCGCTGCTCGGTCTGCTCGCGGACCCGAGGGTGGCGCGCGCCGCCCTCGATGCGGACATTCAGGCGGCGGTGAGCGCCTGCGGCATCACCTCGGGCGCGGGCAAGATCCCTTTCATCTGTTTCGATCTGGCGGGGGGCGGCAACATCGCGGGCTCCAACGTGCTGGTGGGGGGTCCGCACGGACAGCTCGATTTTCTTTCCGTGGCGGGCTACAGCAAGCTCGGACTGCCGGGCACCATGGTGCCGAGCTCGAGCGCCGCCGGCACCCACGTCGACGGCACTTTCGGTCTGCGTTTTCACTCCGACAGCGCGCATCTGCGCGGCATGAAGACCCGCACGGGCGCCTCGGCGATGGCCAACACCAGTGGTACGGTGATCCCGGCACTGTCGCAGAACGACACCAACGTGAACCCGCACAACCCGATGTACGGCATCTGGCAATTCGGCGCGCGCGGCGGTCTGCTCGACCTCATCGGGTCGGAGAGTTCGCTGTCGGGCGGCAACTCGATGGCACCGCCCACCATGATGGTCGCGGGTGCGGCGCCGGTGAAGATCGCGGATTCCACGGACAGTCGGGGCCTCGTGAACACCGGCGAGCTCAGCTCTCTGCTGCCGAACGCGGCCGACGTGACCAACGTCATGGAAGCCATGAAGCGCATCAGCGACGGCAAGGCGGCGGTGGTGACCGCCTATGCGGATGCCACGGCCAACGCTGCGGCGCTGCAGGCGCAGACCTGCAGTTACACCAAAGCGGCCTACGTGGTCGACCGCTACAACAGTCCCTCCGCGGTGAACCCGGACGTGGATCCGCTCATCGTGGGCTCGGGGGGGATTTTTTCCACCGCGGAGTATCAGTCCAACGTTGATTTTCAGAAGACCGCCGCGGTCATGAAACTGGTGATCGACGGCAACGCCGCGGCGGGCACGATCGAGATGGGCGGTTTCGACTATCACTCGGGCAATCGTGCCGACGGGGAGGCGAAGGACTACAACGTCGGGGTGTGCATCGGCGCGTGTCTGGAATATGCCGCGCGCAAGGGCAAGCCGGTGATGATCTATGTGTTCAGCGACGGTTCGCTCGCCAGCAATGGCATGATCGACGATTCCGCGGCGGGTCGCGGCAAGGGCGTGTGGACCGCCGACAACCAAAGCGTGGCTGCGACCTACTTTTTGGTTTACAACCCGTCCGGCAGGCCGCAGCCGGCGCAAAGCGACCCCGAATCCAGCCTGCAGCTCGGCTACTTCAACAGCGACGGTTCCTTGAACACCACCGGCAGTCCGGCCGGCAACAACGTCTTCAACCTGGCACAGATCGTGGTGCTCAACTACATGGCTCTGCATGGCGCGCAGGCGCAGTTCCCGAGCTTGTATCCGGCGCCGAATCCGAACAACACCCTCGGGCAGGCCAGCGCTTTCGACGCACTGATCTCCTTCCAGACCCTGCCGGGGCTGCAGAACGGCAAGCTCGCCGGGTGAGCGGCGCAAACGGCTGTGTCGGTGTGCGCCACGTCATACTGTGCGGCATGCACCCCTGGGCTGCGTTGACACTTCGGCTTGCAGTGTGCGATTTTGCATAAGGCCTGTCCTCCAGGGCAGCGGGGTTTATCCAGTGTGCATGATCAATCGACTCGAGCATCATGCGGCGGGGCCGGAGCCGCGTGTTTAAGACTGCATGCACCTGGTCGCTGGCGGGCGCGCTGTTGACGTCGGTGGTGCCGGCGGCGACGGCGTCGCTGGAAGGCGGTCCGGCGCCCGACTTCGTGCTCAAGAGCCAGGATGGCAGCAACGTGCGCCTCTCCGAGTTTCGCGGGCAGGTGGTGCTCGTCAACTTCTGGGCGCGGTATGCCGACGAGTCGCGGGAAGAGATGGCCGAGCTCGACCGCATCGACGGCACTTATCGGAGCGCCGGGTTGGTCGTGCTCGGCGTGTCCGTGGACGAGGACGCCGGACGAGCACGTGAATTCGTCAAGAGCCGCAAGACAGGGTATCCGATGTTGTTCGAGACCGGCCCGACCCTCGGGCAACGCTACCATCTGCAGAAGATGCCGATGACGGTCCTGGTGGACCGCTCGGGCACGGTGCGTCATTCCCATGTCGGCTTCAAGCGTGGCGACGAACGAGCGTATGTCGACGAGATACGCGAGCTGCTGCGCGAATAATTTCCATAGGTCCGTTATGAATTTCAATGACCCCGTTGTTTCGAGGATGCTGCGTGCCGCGTTGTTGACAGGCTTGATCGCTGTCGCGGCGGATGCGCCGGCGGCCGTGAGCGCGCCCGGCGCCACGCCCACGGCCGGCGCGACTGCTCCCATCGCTGCGCCTGCCCCCGTCGCCGCGCCCGCCACCGCGCCCGCGGACTCGCCGCCGCCGGCGGATTTCAAGACGCTGGACCAGGAAGTCCAGGGGCTGAAAAAAGACGTCGTCGATCTGAACAAGGATTTGTTCGTGCTGGAGGAGGAGTTGCTGTTTCCCGCCAACACCCAGGTCGCCGTGTATGTGTCGATGGACGTGGGCACGTTCTTCGCGCTCGATTCGGTGACGCTCAAAATCGACGACAAGGAAGTGAAAAATTATCTCTACACAGCCCGCGAGGCCGACGCGCTGCTGAAGGGCGGCGTGCAGCAGCTCTATCTGGGCAATTTGAAGGTGGGCAAGCACGAACTGGTGGCCTTCTTCAACGGCAAGGGACCGAACGAGCGGGATTACAAGCGTGGCGCATCGATAAACTTTCAAAAGGGCGTGGGCGCGAAATATCTGGAGATGAAAATTTCCGATCGTGTACCCAAGCATCAGCCAGAGTTTCTGATCAAAGACTGGGAATGATTACGCGTGTAACGATGCAGCGCGTGTCAGGCAAACTTCGCCCGCTCCTGCTGGGCGGCGCGCTCCTGCTGGGGGGCTCTGTGCTGCCGTGGGGGCTGAGTGTGGGTCTGCTCCTGGCACCCCCGGGGGTGCACGCGAACAACGTCGGGCCCGATCCGGAAGGTCTGCCCCCCCGGGACGTGAAGGACCTGGCCTACGGCGACGTGCTGTTCTATTTCTACCAGGACGATTACTTCGACGCGATCACCCGGCTGCTCGCCGCCCGCGAACTGGGTCGTGTACCGAACACCCAGGGCGAGGCGGAGCTGCTCCTGGGCGGCCTGTATCTGTCGTTGGGACAGCACGTCGAGGCCGGGCGGATTTTCGAGGCGCTACTTGATGCCAACGTCGGTGAGGGCGTGCGCAACAAGGCCTGGTTCTATCTCGGCAAGGTGTGGTACCAGCGTGGGTATCTGGCGGAGTCGGAGCGGGCGCTGAGGCAGGTCTCGGACAACATTCAGCCGCGCGTGAGCGCGGAGCGCTACATGCTGCTGGCCCAGCTGATGCTGCGCCAGCAGCGCTACGACGATGCGATCGCGACGTTGAACAGCTGGCACGGTGCGCCGGATTGGACGGCTTACGCGCAGTTCAACCTGGGCGTGGCGTTGGTGCGCACGGGACGGCTCGCGGATGCCCTACCGCATCTCGACCAGGTGGGCCGTCTCAACACGGTCGACGAGGAGCTGTTGGCGCTGCGCGACCGGGCCAATCTTGCGCTGGGATTCGCCCTGTTGCAGGCACAGAGAGCCGCCGAGGCGCGGCCTTACCTCGAGCGGATACGACTGGACGGGCCCTCGTCGAGCAAGGCCCTGCTGGCGGCGGGTTGGGCGGATTCGGCTCAGGGTCATTTCAAACGTGCGCTCGTGCCGTGGCTTGCGCTGCGCAAGAAGAACCTGCTCGACTCGGCCGTGCAGGAGTCTTATCTCACGGTGCCGTATGCGTACAACCAGCTCGGGGCGACCGGCCAGGCGGCGGAGAACTACACGTCGGCCATCGAGTCCTTCGACGCCGAGATCAAGCGCATCGATGCCGCCATCCAGGACATCCGCGGGGGCAGCCTGCTCGATCGCCTGCTCGGCGACGACAAGAAGAGCGCACTGACCTGGTACTGGCAGTTGAAAACACTGCCCGACGCTCCCGAGTCGCGTTACCTGTACCAGTTGCTCGCCAAGAATGAATTCCAGGAGGGTTTGAAGAATTATCGCGAACTGAGTTTCATGACGCGCAACATCGATGACTGGCGTGCCAACGTCGCGGTCTTCGACGACATCCTGGACACCCAGCAGGCGGCGCAGCGCGAGCGCGCGCCCAAGGCCGACGCGGTGCTGGCGGCCACCGATCTCGGCGCGTTCACCCGCAAACGGGTGGCGTTCGAGTCGCGACTCAATCAGATAGAAAAATCCGGCGACGTGGCCGCCCTCGGCACGGCCGAGGAGCAGGCGACCTGGGCACGACTGAAACTGATCGAGGAATATCTCGCGCAGCATGCGGACGATCCGTCGCTCGCGCAGATGCGGGACAAGCACCGGCTGTTGAAGGGGGTCATGTACTGGCGTCTCTCGCAGTCTTTCAAGGCCCGTCTATGGGAGCAGCGGCATTCGCTGAGCGAACTCGATACGGCGCTCGCCGAGACGCAAAAGCGCTCGGTGGCGGTGCAACAGGCGCAGGCCGGCGCCCCGGGCGGCACGCGTGTGTTCGCCGGGCGGGTAGCCGAGATGCGCGCGCGCATGGAGACGCTGCAGGGGCGGCTCGCGGCGGCGTCAAAACGTCAAAATGAATATCTGCAGGTGCTCGCCATTCGCGAGCTGGAGGCGCAGAAGCAGCGCATCGCAACCTATCAGATCCAGGCACGCTACGAACTGGCGGCCATCTACGACAAGGCGAGCAGCGACAAGCCGGGCGGCGACAAGCCAAAGGCGCGGCCATGAGTGCGGCGGCATTCGGCAGGCTGGCGCTGTGCGCCGCCCTCGCGACGGTGCTCGGTGCACCCGCCCTTGCCCTCGCCGCCGAGAAGAAGCCGCAGACCATCAAGGACCTCGGCGACGGTCCCGTGGACGTGAGCCAGGAGCCGCCCCAGAACGTCGACGCCGCGAAGACCATGGACAGCTACCGGCGGTTTCTCGACCTGAATGCCGGCGACGCGTCGCTGCGCGCCGAGGCGTTGCGGCGCCTCGGCGACTTGAACCTGGAAAGCTCGGAGTCCGAGCGCATCGAAAAGGAATTGATCACCAACGAGGGACTGCGATCGATCGAGGCCATTCATCTGTACGGAGCGCTGCTCAAAACCTATCCCACCTACGAACGCAACGACGCGGTGCTGTATCAGCTCGCGCGGGCCTATGAACTCGACGGCCAGCCGGAGCTCGCGTTGAAGGCTCTCGACCAGCTGGTGGCGGGCTATCCGACCAGCCATTATCTGGACGAAGCGCAGTTCCGTCGCGGTGAGATATTGTTCTCGGCGAAGTCGTATCCGGCCGCGCAAACGGCCTACGAAGCGGTGATCAAGGTGGGTCCCGCATCCGGATTCTACAATCAAAGCCTGTACAAGCAGGGCTGGTCGATGTTCAAGCAGGGCGACAGCGAACGCAGTCTGGACGCGTTTGCCGGTGTCCTCGACGCGGTGCTGGTGTCGAAGCGCGACGGCGCGGAACTGGTCGACATCGACAGCTTGTCGAAGGCCAATCGCGAGCTGATGGACGACACGCTGCGCGTCATGGCCATCACCTTTTCCTATCTTGACGGCCCGAAGTCCGTCGATGAATTCGTGAGCCGTCGCCCGCCACGCCCCTATTCGTATCTTTTGTATGCGCGGTTGGGCGACTTGTACGAGGAAAAAGAACGCTACACCGACGCGGCCGACGCGTACCGGGCGTTCGTGCTGCACGACCGTGTCAACGAGCGCTCGCCGCTGCTCGAGATGCAGGCCATCGACGCCTACGCCAAGGGCGGTTTTCCGGAGCTGGTCCTCGAGGGCAAGAAGGAATTCGTCGAGAACTATCGTTTCGGCACGCCGTACTGGCAGCGGCGCAGCGCCGCAGGCGAACCCAAGGTGGTCACTGAATTGAAAACCAACCTCAAGGACGTCGCGCAGTATTACCACGCCCAGGCGCAGCGCACCAAGAGCGTCGCCGATTACCAGGAAGCGGCGACGTGGTACCGCAGCTACCTGTCGATATTCCCGGACGATACGGACGCCGCGGTGACGAGTTTCCTGTTGGCGGACACCCTGTTCGAAAGCCAGCGGTATGCCGAAGCCGCCCAGGCCTACGAGGCCACGGCCTACGACCACGGCGAGCACGACAGAGCCGCCGATGCGGGCTATGCGGCGGTGGTTGCCTACCAAAAACAGGAAGAAGTGTCGTCCGGCCCGGCCCGCGCCGAGATCCACGCCCGCGGCATCGAAAGCTCGCTGAAATTTGCGCAGACGTTTCCGCAGCATCCGCAGAGTGCGCAGGTGCTGACGCGTGCCGCGACGGCGCTGTATGCCGACAAGGACTATCCGCGCGCCATCAACACGGCGCAGGCGTTGCTTTCGCGCCAGCCGCCCGCGGATGCGGGCAGACAGCGCGTCGCGTGGACCGTCATCGCCAACTCCAACTTCGATCAGGGCCGTTATGACCAGGCCGAAGCCGCCTATCTCAAGGCGCAGGCATTGCTGGCGGCGAACGACCCGGAACGAGGCGCCGTCGTCGAGCGGCTCGCCGCCTCCATCTACAAGCAAGGAGAGCAGCGGAGCGAGGCCGGCGACCGGACGGCGGCCGTGGATGATTTCCTGCGCGTGGCCAAAACGGCGCCTTCCTCGACGGTGCGCACCAATGCAGATTTCGACGCGGCCGCGCTCTTGATCAGCGACAAACAATGGGACCGGGCCATCGTCGTGCTGGAAGGGTTTCGGCGCGACTTTCCGCAAAGTCCGCTGCAGGGCGAGGTGACCGCCAAGCTCGCCGTCGCCTACTCCGAGTCGAACCGCCCCGGTCCGGCGGCGGCCGAGTACGCGAGGATCGCCGAATCGCCCCAGGAGTCGCCGGAAGCACGACGCGAGGCCAGCCTGCGTGCCGCGGACCTGTACGAGAAGGCGGGAGACGCCGCGCGATCCAAGGCGATGCTCGAGTCTTTCGTCAAGCATTTTCCCCAGCCGCCGGGTCCGGCCATGGAAGCACGCTACCGACTCAGCGTCATCGCCGACAAGGCGGGTGACGGTGCGGGCCGTGATGCCTGGTTGCGCGAAATCATCGCCGCGGACCGGGGCGCAGGGGCCGCACGCACGGCGCGCGGCCGCGCGCTCGCCGCGCGGGCGACATTGACCCTCGCGGCACCCGCGCGCGCCGAATTCATGCGCGTGAAGCTCGTCGCACCGCTCAAGAGATCGCTGGCGGAAAAGCGCAAGTCGATGGAGGCAGCGCTCAAGGCGTACGGCCAGGCCGCCGATTACGAGGTGCTCGAGGTGACCACCGCCGCCACCTTCGAAAGCGCCGAACTGTATCGTCAGCTCGGCAAGGATCTGATGAGCTCCGAGCGTCCCAAGAACCTGTCGAAGGACGAGCTGGAACAGTACGACGTCCTCCTCGAAGAGCAGGCGTTCCCCTTCGAAGAGAAGGCGATCAAATTGCACGAGGTCAATGCCGCCCGCACCCGGGATGGCACCTATGACGAGTGGGTGCAGAAAAGCTTCGCCGCCCTGGCGCAACTCAACCCAGGCCGTTACGGCAAGGTGGAAATCAGTGAGCCGCTGGTCGAATCGATCCACTAGTGCCGGCCTCGCACTGCTGCTGGCGGCCTGCCACAGCCTGCCGAGCCACCCGGACGCCACCCCGCTGGATTCGCAGACCGCGGGGACGGGTGCGGGGGACAACGGCGCAGGAGACGTCGCCCTGCCCGCCGATGCTGCACGGCAATACGAAGCGGCCGTCGCGCTTGGCAAGGCGGGACACAGCGCCGAGGCTGAACGTGAATTCGAGCGACTGGCCGCAGCCTACCCAGGATTGGCGGGCTCACAGCTCAACCTCGGAATCCTCTATCTCGAGGCCGGGCGGCTGCCCGAAGCGGAAGGTGTTTTCAAGGGGGCGCTGGAGCGCCATCCCGGCAATCCGGTGGCCGGCAACGAACTCGGGATCGTCGAGCGTCGCCTGGGTAAATTTGCAGAGGCCGAGGCGGCGTATCAGCGTACGATAGCCGCAGAGCCCAATTACGCGCCGGCCTATCTGAATCTGGGTGTCCTGTACGATTTGTACATGGGCGAGCCGAAGAAAGCGCTGGAGCAGTTCGAGCATTACCTCGCGCTTGCGGGCGACAACAAACAAGTCGCCGGATGGGTGACGGAATTGCGCAAGCGCGTCGCCACGCCGGCCGTCAAAAAGGACCCTGCATGAACGTACTCTTGAGACAACTATGCTCGGTGCTGGCCTCGGTGGCGCTGGCCGGCGGGGCGGGCGCGCAGGATGCGGCGCCCGCGGCATCGGCACCTAACGCCGCGGCCCCTGCACCTGTCG
>CAZZVN010000048.1:0-30941 GCA_964657625.1 uncultured Steroidobacteraceae bacterium | reverse complement strand
CCGGAATCGCTGTCCACCGGCAGCATCGCGGCCAGCAGCACCGGAACCGGAACCGGCACTGGCACCACCACCGGCGGCGGCACGTCGACCGGCACCGGCAGCAGCCCGACCCCGGCGCCGACCGTCACCAAAAAGTCCATCTCCGCCTGGGTCAGCTGCAACGGCACGTCCGACGACTACGCGGGCGTGGCGAAGGCGTTCGACGCGGCCAAGAACGGCGCGTTCACGCTGGTGGTGGACTGCCCGGTGCGTATTCACGTCGGCAGCGACATCGCGCGGTCTATCTTCATCGACAACGGCACCACGGTTGAATTCAGCGGCAACGGCAAGTTCACGGTCGACAACGTGTTCGAACCCGCCTTCGTAGTCGCCAATTCCAGCAACATCACCCTGACCGACTGGAACCTGGTTTACGACGCGAGCCTGCCGGTGGACATGAAAACCGGCTTCTACGAAAACGACGGGGAGCGTGTTCTCTCCACCGGCAACGCGCCACCTTCTTCAGCGTTTACCAACCAGCGCATTACGAATTGGCTGACGACTCATCGCGGCATCACCTTCGACAACAGCGCGGGAGCCGTGTTCTCGATGTGGGTGGGGCCGACCAACACCAGCGCCGTGTTCTATGTGGCCGGCGACAGTGGCAACATCACGGTCACCGGCATGCAGATGTCGGTGCCGGCGACGGCCGGGGGCGAACGGTTCATACCGATGGCGTTCTCGCTGTCGGCGAACTACAAGAGCAACCAGAAGGTCACGCTGGCGACCCCGAAGGCCGCACAGTATGTGGCGGTGCCGCACAACCTCAACTTCACCAACATAGACATCGACGGCAGCTACATGGGATGGCAGGGCAACGCGCAAAGCGTCGTCATCGAGAAGGTGCGCTCGCATCGCTATGGTGACCTGCAGGACGCCAACGGCAACAATGTCGGCGGCGTCGGCAAGTGGTTCGCACCGCCGCACCTGTTCTACTTCAGATATGACACGACCGCGGACGTGGCGCTCGTCAACAAGGACATCAGCATCCACGACGTCATCGATTATGGGGTGCGCATCGGCACCGCACGCGACAAGGGTGGTACGGACACCATCAGCGGATTCGCCGAGTCGTTGAAGATCGGCGGCAATAATTGCAGCGTCGATCAATACGTGACCAATCGTCCCGACGGCTTCCTGGACGTGCTGGCGTCGGACGGTCTGAAGATCTCCAACGTCACGGCCACCTATAACTCCCAATTTACCAACAACGTGTTCGCGTCCTTCCGCTTCCCGACGCCGCCGTACAAGAACGTGACTTTCCAGAACATCACCCTGACCGACACCGCGCCGATCACCATGCACGCGCCTATCGGCACGGTTACCGACGACGCGACGGAAAACATGGTGTTCAGCAACGTCCACGTGACGATGAACAGCTGGGGTGGTTCGGGGCTGCCCCTGGCCACCTTCGCCGGGACGGGCAATTCCATCGCCCTCGACTACACGATCAACGGCATCGACTCACGCATCGTCAGCCTCGACAAATCGGGCCTCCGGGTCACGCTGCAGGCCACGCCGGCCACGCTCAAAGCGGGAAGCTCCGCGACCATCAACTGGCTGTCGCACAATGCGACGAGTTGTTCGGGGTCCGGGGCCTGGAGCGGCTCGATGTCCGGCTATGGTTCCGGACTGCAGAAGTCGAATTCCGCCGGCACGCTCGACTATGCGTACTACTGTCAGAACTCAGGCCTCTCGTCGTCGGTGACGATGCCGGTGGTCTTCAACTGAAACCACCCGCCGACGCTCGGTGGCTAGAAGCCATCGAGCGTCGCCTGCGAGGCGACGCGGCAGGCCTCCGGGCTAGAACTGAAAATAGATGAAGTCCTTCTTCTCGAACACCCCGAACATGACGATGTCGTAGAACAGCAGCGCCGCGACACCGATGGCGAGAATACGGCGGCCCTCCAGCTTCTTCAGAACATCTATCCGAAACGAAATCAGGTAGTCGACGGCGAACAGCAGCACCAGATGGACCAAAGTCAGGAGAATCTCGAAGGAGGCGAAGCCGATATTCTTGAAGACGCCGTAACTGAGCCCGCTCAACCGCAACGAGTGCGTAAGAATGTACGTGGCGTCACGCAGAGACTGGGCGCGAAAGAACACCCAGCCCATCAGCACGATGGCGTTGGTCCACAACAGGCCGGCGGTCCCACGCAGGAATCTATAGGCAACGGGCCGAGCGCCCTCGCGGTGGGTTCCCGTGGCATTGAGGGCCATCACGCCCACCCGCTCCACGCACAGGATGATGCCGTGTAGGGCACCCCAGATGATGAAGGTCCATGCCGCGCCGTGCCACACGCCGCTCAACAGGAACACGATCATGATGTTGCGCAACGCGAGCCCCACGGAGCGCTGGCTGCCGCCCAGGGGGAAATAGACGTAGTCACGAAACCAGGTCGACAGCGATATGTGCCACCGGCGCCAGAATTCGGTGAGACTTCGCGAAAAATAAGGCTGCCGGAAGTTGATCATCAAGTCGAATCCGAGCATGCGGGCGCAGCCTATGGCGATGTCGGAATAGCCGGAGAAATCGCAATAGATTTGAATGGCGAACAGAAAGCTTGCGATCAGCAGATACGAACCGGCGAAGTTCTGCGGCTGGGCGTAGACCGCCTGCACGGCGGGCGAGATGACGTCGGAGATGCACATCTTCTTGAACAGACCGTACCCGATCAGCCAGAGACCCGACCGGAAGCGGGCGGGATCAGCCTGTTTGTCGTGCTGAAGCTGCGGCACCAGGCGCGCGGCGCGCTCGATCGGCCCGGCTTCCAGCTGCGGAAAGAACGCCACGTACAACGCATAACGAAACAGATTGCGCTGGGCAGGCAGCTTTCCGGCGTAGACGTCGAACGTATAGGAGAGCGACTGGAAGGTATAGAACGAGATTCCCACGGGCAGGATGACGTTGATGTAGACGAATTGAAAGTCATGTCCGAAGGTGTGTCCCAGGGACGTCACATTGTGAAGGAAGAAATTGTAATATTTGAAGAACCCGAGAAGAGTCAGGTTGACGCCGACGCTTACGCACAGCGCGAGTTTTCGGACGGATTGCCGTTTGGCGCCGCCTATGAACAGCCCGCCGGTGTAATCGACCAGGGTACTGAACATGAGAAGGAGCACGAACAGCGGTTGCCACCCCATGTAGAAGATGTAGCTCGCTATCAGCAATATCGGCCATCGGGCACGCAGACGCAGGCCAAAATACAGCGCAAGGGTTACCGAGAAAAATACCGCATATTCGAACGAATTGAACAGCACGTCAGAGACCGTCTTTGATCAGCACCGGCGCCAGCAGCGCCGCGAGACGAGCCGAGTAAAGGGCGGCGCCCTCCCTGTTCGGATGCACGGGATCGGAGAAGTAGCCCGGCGGCATCAGCCAGTAGTCGTCACCTACGATGCGAAAGCGATCGAGGCCCGGGATTCCCTCGACTGGGGGGGCTCTAGCGGGCGCGGGTGCGTATTCGCCCACCCGATAGACCGGTGGGAAGAGGATCACCTGGAAGCCATAGCGTTCCGCGAGGCGCGCCAGCCTGACGAAAGGGGGGAGCGACGCGTCGATGGGGCGTGTGGCGATTCGCGTCGGCGTATCGGTGGGCAAAGCGTAGTCGTCCGGCAGCCTGTCGCCCGGAAAATGACTCTGGCCCTTCAAAAAATAATAGCCGCGATCGCGAACGAGCTGCTGCGCAACCGCGGCGCTTTCGCGATAGAAGCCGGAGATGCCGCCGTGGCCGATGGATGCGAAAACAAAAAGGGTAAAATCACGGGGCATGAAGCGGAACGGAAAGAGCGTGTCGACGATCATCTTGTCGTGCCGTATCCATTCGCTCCATTGGACTTCGTGATCAGTGGGGATGGGAGGGAACTGGACGAGCACGTGAGTGGGCCGTGCGCCAGCCGCGAGAAGCTGGTCCAAATAGACAACGAACCGTCGTTCACCCGGCAACGCCTCGTTGATGCTCTCGATGCGCCCGGTAACCCCGTCCTTTGCCAGAGCGCTGTCGAAAACCTGCGGATTGAAGCCGGCGAGAGTCTTACTATTGCCGAATACCAGAATTCGACGCTCCGACCCGGCATCAAAGAGAGGGTGAGTCAGCGAATAGGACCGCTTGGCATTGCTGACGATGTTGCTGCCCGGCTGGAGATAGGGAAAGCGCACGTAAATTGCATACAGAACGATCCAAACCAGCACGCAAAATAGAAGGAAGATGAGTGCGCCCCGGCGAAATCGCTGCCACCCGGCGCCGCTTTGCAAGTCATCTCGACCGGTGTTCATGAGAATTCTCCGAGCACCCCGTCTTCGATCCTGAATGTTGTCATCGGATAAATTTACCTGAAAGTTTTCTGCAATACTCGACCTTATCGGCAATCGGGCCGACAGCACCCGACGTCAGCTGCGTCGTCGACCATGCGGACCTGGACGAGCCATGCGCGTTCGGGCCGAAACCTCAGGAGTAATCGATCCGTGAATTCTTCCAAACTTGCAGTGTTTGCGCTGACCCTTTCCCTGGGGTTGCTAGCTTCCGAAGCGTCCCGGGCCGGACCGATGGAGCGAAAATCCATCTCCGGCTGGGCGAGCTGCAGCGGGGTCCAGGACGATGCGGTCAACGTCGCGCGAGCGTTCGAAGCAGCCCGCCACGGGGCCTTTACCCTGTTGGTCGATTGTCCGGTGCGGATCCACGTTGGAGTCGACATCGCGCGCACCGTGTTCATCGACGACGGCACCGACGTGGAGTTCACCGGGGCGGGGAAGTTCATCATCGACAACGTGTTTCATCCCGCCTTCACGATCGCAAACTCCAAAGACATCGTGCTGAAGGATTGGAATGTCGACTATGACGCCAGCCTGCCGGTGAACATGAAAACCGGCAGCTACGAGGACGGCGGCAAAGTCGTACCCACCGGGGCGAATGCCCCGGCCGCGGGTGCATTTTGGGATTTGCGTCTGTCCGGGTGGCTCACGGCGAACCGGGGCGTGCAATTCGACAAGACACAGGGCAATGTTGCGTCGATGTGGCCCGGCCCGACAAACATCAGCGCCGTGTTCTTCTTCGTGGGAGACACGTCGAACGTGAAGGTCACCGGCCTGCGGCTGCATGCCCTCGCCGCCGCCGGCGGCGACCGCTTCGTGCCGATGGTGTTCTCCCTGTCGGCAAACTACAAGAGCAACCAGCGCGTGACCGGCACGACGCCGAGAACGGCACAATTCGTCGGTATCCCGCATGATTTGGTGTTCTCCAACATCGACCTAGACGGGATCTACATGGGGTGGCAGGGCACGGCCCAGAACGCGCTGTTCGAGAAAATTCGCTCCGGCCGCTATGCCGACCTGCAGGACGAGCGTGGCGGGAACGTCGGCGGCGTCGGCAAATGGTTCGCCCCGCCGCACCTGTTCTACCTGAATTACCTGACCACCGGCGATGCGGGGCTTTTCAACCGCAATATCAAGATCCACGATGTCGTGGATGCGGGCCCCCGGGTGGGAACGGCACGCGACAAAGGCGGCTCCGACCCGGGCAGCGGTTACGACCTGTCGATCAAAATCGGTGGTATCGGCTGCGAAGTGGACGGTTACACCTCCAACCATCCGGATGGATTCATGGATGTGCTGTCCTCCGACGGGATCACCATTTCGAACGTCAACGCGACCTATGATTCGTCGTTCTTGAACAACTTGTATCCGGGATGGCGCTTTCCGCAGGCGCCCTACAAGAACGTCACCATCAAGAACGTGGTATTCAAGGACCTGGCCGCCGTGTCCGTGCAACCACCGATCACCGGCGCCGACAAGGCAACGAACGACGCCATCACGTTCTCCAACGTCAGGGTGGAAATGAATCGTTGGGGAGGCAAGGGCTCGCCAATTCCCGTGATGGCGGGTCAAAACAATGACGTCACACTCGACTACGTGATGGCCGCCGACTCCACCCACATCCACAGCGTGCAGAAAGGCGGTGCGACGCCGACTATGACGACGTCGTCGACGCGCTGAGTTGTGCTGCCGCGCCGACGGTGTCGTGCGCGGTAGCTCTCCTGCATCTATTTGGCGCGTTCCGATTCGATTCACGCGCGATCTCGGCGCACCATGTGTCGCTCGAATGTTTGTCGCCAAATCACGTCAGGTTGTTGGTGCAAAACGCATTAAGTAAATTCCCGTGCGCCGAGCATGTCGGCAATCACACACGGGATGAATCTCTTGTTCAACGTATTTCCACGCACCCAGGCTGTTGCAGATCAGTATCGCGGTTTGCTTCACGGAATCATCGGACGATCCGTGCTAAGAGTTGTTGGGTTGTCATTAGTGTCCGCGATAATTTGCCTGCCACTCATCGTGCGCGCTGCGAGTGGCTCAACCTCGACCAAAAGGTCGATTTCGGAGTGGGTCAGCTGCAATGGCTCTTCCGACGAGTACGCGGGCGTGGCAAAGGCGTTCGAAGCGGCCAAGAACGGCGCCTTCACCCTCGAGGTTGATTGCCCGGTGCGGATTCATATCGGCAGCGATATCTCGCGCTCCATCTTCATCGACAGCGGCACCACGGTGGAATTCAGCGGCAGCGGTAAATTCACCGTCGACAATGTGCTGGAACCGGCTTTCGTCATCGCCAATTCCAACAACATCACACTCACCGACTGGGACGTGGTCTACGACGCGAGCATGCCTACCTACATGAAAACCGGTTCTTACGACGTCGAAGGAGCGCGGTTCGCGTCGGACGGCAACACGCCGGCCTCCACTGCATTTACCAACCAGACCATCACGGCCTGGCTGACCGCTCATCGGGCCATCAAATTCGACAGAAGTGACGGCTCCGTGTTCGCCATCTGGGCGGGGCCGACCAACACCAGCGCCGTATTCTTTCTGACCGGCGACACCGGCAACATCTGGGTCACCGGCATGCGGATGTCAGTTCCGAAGTCCGCGGGAGGCGATCGGTTCATACCGATGGCCTTCTCCCTGACGGCCAATTACAAGAGCAATCAGCACGTCACGCTGTCCACGCCGAAGACATTCGAACACGTCGGCGTGCCTCATGACCTCAGCTTCTACGACATCGACATCGACGGCAGTTACATGGGATTTCAGGGCAACGTGCAGAACATCGTCATCGAGAAGGTGCGTTCGCATCGATACGGTGATCTTCAGGACGCGGCCGGCAAACATGTCGGCGGCGTCGGTAAATGGTTCGCGCCGCCGCACCTGTTTTACTTTAAATACGACACGACGGCGGACGTGGCCCTCATCAACAAAAACATCAGCATTCACGACGTCATCGATTCGGGTCCCCGGGTCGGGACCGCTCGCGACCGGGGCGGTACGGACACGATCAGCGGATTCGCGGAGTCTTTAAAGCTCGGCGGCCGGAATTGCACCGTCGATCAGTATGTCACCAATCGTCCGGACGGCTTCCTTGACCTGCTGCCGTCAGACGGCGTCAAAATCTCCAATGTGACCGCCACCTACGATTCACGTTTCACCAACAACCTGTACGCGGCCTGGCGTTTCCCGGAGGCGCCGTACAAGAACGTGACGTTCCAGAACATCACGCTGACCGACACCGCGGCGATCACCATGCACGCGCCGATCACCACCGTAACCGACGAGTCGACGGAAAAAATGGTGTTCAGCAATGTCCGTGTGACGATGAACGCCTGGGGAGGTGCCGGCATTCCCCTGGCGACTTTCGCCGGCACGGACAACTCTGTGTCGCTGGACTACACCATCAAGGCCAATAATTCGCGACTGGTCAGCCTCGACAAATCTGGCGTTCGGGCCGTTCTGCAGGCCACGCCGACCACGTTGAAGACGGGCAACTCCTCGACGCTCAGCTGGCTGTCCCGCAATGCGACGAGCTGCTCGGGTTCCGGCGCATGGACCGGTTCGATGTCCGGTAAGGGCTCGTCCCGGGAGAAGGCGACGGCCGGCGGTACGCGGAATTACAAGTTCTACTGCCAGAATTCGAGTTCGTCGTCCTCGGTGACGATGCCGGTCGTGGCGGACTGACGTGCCCGCGACCAAAGTCCTTCACGGCGGTTGCGCGTCGATGTACTCGTCGCGGATTGAGTGTCCCTGCGCGCTGAGCACATAGAGGAATGGTGCCGTGACGGAAGCGGGCGAGGGCAGCGTGTTCGGGTCCTCGGCCGGATACGCCGCGGCCCGCATGGACGTGCGCATCCTGCCGGGATTGATGGTGTTCACGCGGATGTTCGGTTCGTTCGCCAGTTCCTGCGCGAACAAGCTCCGCACCGCCTCGAGCCCGGTCTTGGACACCGCGTAGGCTCCCCAGAACGGGCGCGAATTGCGCACCACGCCGCTGCTCACGAAGATGACCGACGCGTCGGCGGACTTGCGCAGGCTGGGGAGCAGCACCTGCGTCAGGATGAATGGCGCGGTGAGATTCACGTGCAACACCCGGCACCAGGTCGGCACGTCGTATTGCTCTAGCGGCGTGCGCTCGCCGAGCAGCCCGGCGCAATGGACCAGGCCGTCGAGCCGGCCGAATTCCGTGTCGATGCTCCTCGCCAGACCGTCGTAGTCGACCGCGGTCGCGTTGGCGAGGTCCAGACGGGCGATGGCGGGCGTCGGCACGTCGCGCTGGCCGATCTCATCGTACACACGCTCGAGTTTCGACTGAGTTCGTCCGCAGAGGACGACGCTGGCGCCGGCCTCCGCACAGGCGAGAGACAATGCGCGGCCAAGCCCGCTGCCCGCGCCGGTGATCAGCAGGACGCGGCCCTCCAGACAGTCTTCGGGAAATGCGAGGGGGACGGGTAGGGGCATGAGGGTTCCGTGGTTTTTTCAGCGGCCGGCCGCGGCACGCCGTGCCGCGGTCCAGGCCTTATACAGGTCCTGAAGCCGAAAGTCCGCGTCCGTGCGCGACGTGCTGCCACGCAGGTGCGCGCTCCCGAGCGCGGCGAGTACCGCGAGATGACGCGCCTGCGGAACCGCGGCCGCGCTCGAGGCTCGTGCCGCCGCGGTGAAGTGCGCCGCCGCCCGCCCGGTCAAACGTTCGACAAGACTGCGCAGGCGGGGCGGCACGTCTGCCGCGTTCAGGTCGGCGTTGTCGATTCCCGCGGCCAGCAGCTCATCCACCGGCAGGGACACGCGACCCACTGCCGCGTCCCGCCGGTAGTCGAGGAGGGTTCGGGCGAGATATTGCGCCTGCGCGAGTTCCTCGATGCAACGGTCCGGCGGCGCCACATCCGCGATGCCGCCCAGGCGCGCCGCGACCTGCAGGGGCAGACCGTACAGGGCCACGCCGTGCGGGAGCAGATCGGCGCCCGTCGCGAGCGGCGCCCCGGCGATGTGGGCGGCGGTGGCTCGAACGCTTCGCACCAGTGGTTCGAAATCGACTCCGTGCGCACCGGGCAGGGCGTGTAGAAAGCGGCTGATCGGATGCACCGGCGCGTGCGCCGCCAATCTGCGCATTTCGTCCTGCCACCAGTCGAGCTTGATCACGGCCGCGGCCGGTTCGGTGCGCGCATCCATCAAGGCGCCCCATTCCGCCATCAATGCATAGCAGCCGAGGAGCGGGGAACGCATTTCCTCGGCGGCAAACAGCCAGCTCCAATATCGAGGACTGCCGCGGGCGACGCCACGGCTCCGATACGGCTCCTCAAGGCGGTTCAGGATTCCCCCCGTCCGCGGCACCCTGCGGCGCGCGCACCAGCGCAGCAACGGGTTCCAATGCATCGAGCTCGCGCGCGACGCGCAAGCCCAGGTCCGGAAAACGACGCGCCGCGGGCAGCACCTGCTGCTCCAGCGAGCCCACTGCCTTGTTGAACGAGTCCACGCTGCTGCCCAGCGACTTGCCGAGTCTGGCCAGATGTTCGGTGAACACTGCGAGCCGCTTGTACACGTCCTCTCCCAGGCGGCGTATCTCCGCCGCGTTTTGCGTGAGCGCCGCCTGCCGCCAACCGTGCGCGACGGTCTTCAGCAAGGCCACCAGGCTGGTGGGCGTCGCCAGCATCACGCTTTGCCGCAGCGCGTCTTCGAGCAGCCCTGCATCGATCTGCAGCGCAGCGGACAGGAACTGATCGCCCGGCAGGAACAGCACGACGAAGTCGGGGCTGCTCTCGAATTGCGACCAGTACTGTTTGGACGCGAGCTCGCGGATGCGTGCACCCACGATCTGCGCATGCCGCCGCAGCTGCGCGGTGCGCTCGGATTCGTCCCGCGCCTCGACAGACGCGAGGTAGGCGTCAAGCGGGGTTTTGACATCCACGACGATGTCGCGCTGCGCGGTCAGGTGCACGATCATGTCCGGCCGCACCACGCCGCCGTCGGTCGGGTGGCTGAGCTGCAGGGTGAAATCCACGTGCGCGGTCATACCGGACAATTCAACCAGGCGCTGTAGCGTGATCTCGCCCCACTGCCCCCGCACGTCGGGACGGCGCAGCGCCGTCACCAGGTTGCGGGTCTCCCGGGCCAGCAGCGACTGTCCCCCCGACAACGCCTCCATTTGATTCCCGAGCGCGGCGAAGGACTCGATGCGCTCGCGTTCGATATGGTCTATTTGCGCTTCGGTTTTCGCCAGTGCGTCGCGGATGGGCTGCACCAGCCGGTCGATTGCCGTCGTGCGCTCGTCGAGATCCTGCGAGGCCTCTGCTCGATGCCGGTCGAGACGTTCGCGTGCGAGCTGCAGGAACATCTCGTTGTTGTCGCGCAGGCTGTCGCGCGCCAGGTCACCGAATGCCGCCGAGAGCTGCTCGCGGGTCCGCGCCAGCGAGCGGTCGCGCTCTTCGCGCATCGCGTCGTCGCTGCGCAGCCGGGCCTCGAGAACCTCCACCGCGACACGCAGGTTCTGTTCGCGGCGGTAGCGCCACGACAGCATGCCGAGCGCCCCGAACGCGACGCCGAGCGCGGCGCCGAGGCCGAAGACGATGAACATGCCGGCCTCCATTACGGGACGGCGCCCGGCGCGTCTCGACCGTGCCCACGCTGCCCGCGATCGAGCCACTCGAGGAGGTCGCCCGGCCGGTCGATGTGTCCGTCACCCCCCCAGTCACGCCAGTTCTCATCGGGCTGAATGTAGCCGTAAACCGCCACCAAGGCCTGCATGCCCGCGGCATGGGCGGCTTCGACGTCGCGTCGCGCGTCGCCGACGTAGAGACAGTCGGCGGCAGCGACCCCTGCCAACCGGGCCGCATGCAACATGGGCTGCGGGTGTGGCTTGCGTTCACTCACGGTATCGCCGCTGACCACGCACGCGAAGGCGCCGGTCAGCCGTAATTCTTCGAGCAGCGGACCGGTCAACCAGGCAGGCTTGTTGGTCACGATGCCGGCCTTCAGGCCGCGCAGTTCGAGTGCGGCGAGCACGGCGTCCATGCCCTGGAAGAGACGTGTCCGCACGCTCAACGCCCCTCGATAGACCTCGAGATAGCGCCGGATGAGGTCCGGCGTGTGCGCAGGGTCTGCGTGCGGAAAGCCGAGCGCCACCAGCCGGGCCGCGCCGTGGCTGACGACGTCACGCGCCGACTCGAAAGGCACGGGCGCGATGCCGCTTTCCCGCAGCAGCACGTTCAACGCACCGACCATGTCCGGCGCCGTATCGAGCAGTGTGCCGTCCAGATCGAACAGCACCGCACGGAACGTTTTTCCCGCCTCAGAAGGCATCGATGGGTCGGCGCAAATGCGCCAGATAATTCACGCGGGTGTCCGACGACAGTTCGAAGGCCCGGGTCAGCGGATGATAGGTGATGCCGGAAAGATCCAGCAGCTCGAGACCGGCCTGCCGGCCCCAGCGCGCAAGCTCCGAGGGCTTGATGAACTTGAGATACTCGTGGGTCCCGCGCGGCAACACCCGGGCGACGTACTCCGCGCCGATGATGGCGATGGCAAAGGCACGGGGATTGCGGTTCAGGGTGGACACCAGGACATCGCCACCCGGTTTTACCAGGTCCGCCAGCGCCCGCAAGGTGGCGGCAGGATCGGGGACGTGCTCGAGCATCTCCATGCAGGTCACGCAGTCGAAGGCGCCGGGTGACTGCGCCGCCAGCGTTTCCGCAGCGATGGACCGATACGCGACCGACACCTGGGACTCGAGGGCATGGAGCTGGGCCACGTCGAGCACGGCCTGACTCAAATCGATGCCGAGCACGTCGGCACCTGCCCGGGCCATCGACTCGGATAAGATACCGCCTCCGCAGCCTACGTCGAGCACCTTGCGTTGCGTCAGATTCGTGATGCGCTGGACGTAGCGCAGACGCAGCGGATTCAATTCGTGCAGGGGTCGGGACGGTCCCTGCGGGTCCCACCAGCTTTGCGCGAGCGCGCTGAATTTGGCGAGTTCTGCCGCGTCCGAGTTGGTCGCGTCGAGGGGGGCGGAATTCATGGATGCTCTCCTAAAATCGTGCGGCCAATGCCGGCCAGTCGAGTCGTGTGAACCTGCACTCGTTCAACAGATGCCGTCCGGCTATCCAGACGTCACTCACCTGCTCCCGCCCGCCGCCATACGCGAGCTGTGCCAGTGGCTCGTGCTCGGACGGCTGTCTCGTGCCGCCGAGGTCGATGCAGCACAGATCCGCCCATTTTCCGGCCTCGAGCGTGCCCACCTCCGCCTCGAGGCCGAGTGCGCAGGCGCCGCCGCTCGTGCCCACGGCGAGCGCCTCCCACGGCGTCAAAGGCCGGGGCTCCGGGTCGTCGGGAAGGCCCGCCGCGCTGTTCGTGCCTGCGGCCGGCACCAGGGTCAGGAATTTGAACTCGCTCCAGGGGTCCTCGCCGCCCACACCCAGGCGCAAACCGGCCCGGCGCCAGGCGGCCGCGTCGGCCATTCCCTGTGCGGCCATCAAGCCCGCGGTGGGCAACGCGATCGCGGCGATCCCGCCGAGCTGCGCCAGGGCCAGGTCCGCAGGGTCGAGATGAATCATGTGCACGGCACACAGCGACGGTGTCAACAGCCCGAGCAAGTGCATCCGCGCGAGCGGTCGCATGCCGTGCCGTCGCACGGAGTCGGCCACGGCCAGGCGGGTCTCGTGCAAGGCGAGCACGATGCCCGCATCGAGTTCGTTCGCAAGGGTTGCGATGCGGCCGAACGCGGCGTCGCTCAAGTGCGCAGCACCCACCGGCGCAAACACCGTCCCGATGGTCGGATGGCCGCGAAACTCGTCGCGAAAAGCGAGTGCACGCGTCAGGTAGTCGGCCGGGCCGGCCGCCCAGTCGCTGCCGTGCTCCGCCACCGGCAGCCCGATCACGGCGCGAAGTCCCTGCTCGGCGGCGACGCGGGCGGATTCCCGTGGATGAAAACCCACGGCGCACATGCAGGTGACCCCTGCGCGCAGCAGCCGCGCCGCCGACAACAGCGCAGCGTCGTACGCCTGCTCGGTGTGCAGCGGCCGGGCGCCCTCGGGCACCAGCGCCGCCCGGGCGTTCACCAGTCCCGGCATGAGGACGTGACGTGGTCGCTCCACGACCACGCGCGGGGTGTAACGTCCGGCCGCCGCTTCGCTCGGCAGCACGTCGAGGAGGCGTCCGTCGCGCACCACCACGGCATGCCGGTGCAACACGGCGTCGGGCGAGTTCATGGGTACCAGCCAACGCGCATGGATGCACAAATCGACGAGAGGGCCTGCCATGTTTGCAGTATATCGGCTTATGCCAAGCGAGGCTCAAGACGGGCGTGGATGTGTGCTAGAATTCGTCGATGTTGAGACCTCGTCTCGCCCCCGACAAACCCTTTTAACAAGCCGAATTAACGGCTGATCGGACTCTCGCAAATGGCCGAGATCGCACGCGAAATATTGCCCGTAAATCTCGAAGACGAGATGCGCAAATCCTACCTGGATTACGCCATGAGCGTGATCGTGGGGCGGGCGCTGCCCGATGTCCGCGACGGATTGAAGCCGGTGCATCGCCGCGTGTTGTTCGCCATGCGCGAGCTGGGCAACGACTGGAACAAGGCTTACAAAAAGTCCGCCCGTGTCGTGGGCGACGTCATCGGCAAGTATCATCCTCATGGCGACGCGTCCGTGTACGACGCGATCGTGCGCATGGCGCAGCCGTTCTCCATGCGTTACCTGCTGGTCGACGGTCAGGGCAATTTCGGTTCGGTCGACGGCGATCCGCCGGCGGCCATGCGCTACACCGAAGTGCGCATGTCGAAACTCGCCGCCGAGCTGCTCGCCGACATCGACAAGGAGACGGTCGATTTCAATCTGAATTACGACGAGTCGGAGAGCGAGCCGGCGGTGCTGCCCACGCGCATCCCGAATCTGCTCGTCAACGGCTCCTCGGGCATCGCCGTCGGCATGGCCACCAACATTCCACCGCACAATCTGGGTGAGATCGTGACCGCCTGCATCGCGCTCATCGAGAATCCTCAGATCACGCTCGCCGAGTTGATGCAGATCGTTCCGGGCCCCGATTTCCCCACCGCGGGATTCATCAACGGCGCCCAGGAGATCGTCTCGGCCTACAAAACCGGCCGGGGCCGTCTGCACGTGCGCGCGCGCACGCATTTCGAGGATGTCGGCAAGGGCGATCGCCAGGCCATCATCATCACCGAGCTGCCCTACCAGGTGAACAAGGCGCGGCTCATCGAGCGCATCGCCGATCTGGTGCGCGACAAGCTCATCGAAGGCATCGCCTCGGACGGGTTGCGGGATGAGTCCGACAAGGACGGCATGCGGGTGGTGATCGAGTTGAAGCGGGGCGAGGTGCCCGAGATCCTGCTGAACAACCTGTATTCGCAGACCACCATGGAAACGGTGTTCGGCATCAACATGGTCGCCCTGGTCGACGGCCAGCCGCGGTTGTTGTCGCTGAAGGAGATGCTCGATGCCTTTCTGCGGCACCGGCGCGAGGTCGTCACCCGACGTACGGTGTACGAGCTGCGCAAGGCGCGCGAGCGGGGCCACATTCTCGAGGGCCTGGCGATCGCGCTGGCCAACATCGACGAGATCATTGCCGCGATCAAGGCGTCAGCCTCGCCCGCCGAGGCGAAGCTGGCCTTGACGTCGCGGCCCTGGCATTCCGGCGCCGTCCCGCAGATGCTGGAGCGCGCCGGGGCCATCAGCACCCGGCCGGAAGGCGAGACCGCACCACTGGGAATCGTCCCCGGGGGCTATCGCCTGACCGAGCTGCAAGCTCAGGCTGTGCTCGACATGCGCCTGAACCGCCTGACCGGTTTGGAGCAGGACAAGATCGTCACGGAGTTTCAGGACCTGCTGGTCACCATCCGGGACCTCGGCGACATCCTCGCGCGTCCGGAACGGCTGCTCGCCGTGATCCGCGGGGAGCTCGAGTACATACGCGACACCTTCTCGGACCCGCGCCGCACCGAGATCATCACCACCCACGAAGATCTGACCATCGAGGATCTGATCTCGCCGGAGGACGTGGTGGTGACGTTGTCGCACAGCGGCTACGCGAAGTCGCAGCCCATCTCCAGCTACCAGGCCCAGCGGCGCGGCGGACGCGGCAAGGCCGCGACCAGCGTCAAGGACGAGGACTTCGTGGACAAGCTGTTCGTGGCGAATACGCACGACACTCTGCTGTGCTTCTCCGATCATGGAAAACTCTACTGGCTCAAGGTTTATCAGCTGCCGCAGGCGAGTCGCGGGTCGCGCGGGAAGCCGATCGTCAATTTGCTGCCGCTGCAGGAGGGGGAGCGCATCAGTGCCATGCTCTCGATCAAGGAGTTCGAAGAGGGCAAATTCGTGTTCATGGCGACCAGCCTGGGCACGGTCAAGAAAACCTCGCTCGCCTCGTTCTCCCGGCCGCGGGCAAACGGCATCATCGCGGTGGTGCTCGAGGCGGGTGACAAACTGGTGGGCGTTGCGATCACGGACGGCAGCAAGGACATTCTGTTGTTCACCACGGGCGGCAAGGCGATCCGTTTCGTCGAGGACGAGGTGCGGCCCATGGGCCGGGAAGCGGCGGGGGTGAGGGGCGTGCGACTGAGCGACGATCAGCGGGTGAATGCCTTGATCGTCGCCGAACACGGCTACATTTTGACGGCATCCGAGAACGGCTACGGCAAGCTCACCCCGCTCGAGGACTATCCCACTCACGGCCGCGGCGGTCAGGGCGTGATCGCGCTGCAGGTCACCGACCGCAACGGCCGCATGATCGGCGCACTGCAGGTCGGGACGGACGACGAAATCATGCTGATGAGTCAGAGCGGAGCGTTGGTACGGACGCCGGTGAAGGATATCTCGGTGGTGGGGCGCAATACGCAGGGCGTGCGCTTGATCCGGCTCGAGGAGGGCGACCAGTTGTCCGGGCTCGAGCGCATCGACGGCCTCGGCGCCGAGGGCGAAGTGGCGGTGGGCGGCCTCGAGAGCGGTGCCGCAGAAGACGCCGAGGCGGACGGCGACGCGGCAGACTCGGCCGACGCGGGTCCGCTCGAGTGAGGGCGCGCGATGCGGGCCGCTAATTTCTCCGCCGGACCGGCGGCTCTCCCGCTCGAGGTATTGGAACAGGCGCGCGACGAGCTGCTCGACTGGAACGAGGGCGGTACTTCGGTCATGGAAGTGAGCCACCGCGGCAAGGCGTTCATCGACGTGGCGGCCGAAGCGGAGGCTGACCTGCGCGAGCTGCTCTCGGTGCCGAGCGGTTACAAGGTTTTGTTCCTGCAGGGCGGGGCTTCGGCGCAATTCGCGTTGGTACCGATGAATCTCGCCGCCGCGGATTCGCATCTGGATTACATCGATACCGGTCATTGGTCGCGCAAGGCCATCGTCGAAGCCCGTCGCTACAGCCACGTGCGGGTGGCGGCCGATGCGGGCGGCGACTATCGGCGTGTGCCACCGCAAGGCGAACTCGAGCTGAATCCGGCAGCCGCGTATCTGCACTACACCCCGAACGAGACGATCGGCGGGGTGGAGTTCGGGTATGTCCCTGACAGCGGCTCCGTGCCGCTGGTGGCCGACATGTCGTCGACCCTGCTGTCGCGGCCTCTCGACGTCGCGAAGTTCGGGCTGATCTATGCCGGTGCTCAAAAGAACATCGGTCCGTCGGGACTCGTGCTGGTGATCGTGCGCGAGGAACTCATCGGGCACGCGCGGGCCGGCACGCCCCTGGTGTTCGATTACCAGGCCGTCGCGGCACACGACTCCATGTTGAACACCCCGCCCACGTTCGCCTGGTACATGTCCGGTCTCGTCTTCAAGTGGTTGAAGAAGACCGGCGGCCTGGCGGCGATGGGCGAACGCAACCGGGTCAAGGCGGAACGTTTGTACGCCGCCATCGACGGTTCACAACTTTACAAGAACGACGTGGCCAGGGATTCGCGCTCTTGGATGAACGTGACGTTCACGCTCGAACGAAGCGGTCTGGATGCCGACTTTCTCGCGGCGGCCCACGCCGCCGGAATGATGGGTCTGAAGGGGCATCGCGTGCTCGGTGGCATGCGTGCGAGCCTCTACAATGCCGTCCCGCTCGAAGCCGTGGACGCGCTCGTGGCGTTCATGGCCGAGTTCGAACGCGCGCGGGCTTGACGAGGTCGTTCACATGAGTGCCGAGAACAAGGATGGCCGCGACGTCGGGGCGCAGGCGCCGGTCGACAAGAACCTGCCGGGACTGCCGCCCGTCGATGCGCAGGGCGTGCGCGTGGACCTCGGTGCCATCCGTGCCAGCATCGATTCGATCGATGCCCAGATCCACGCCCTGCTGAACGAGCGGGCGCGTTTTGCCCAGCAGGTCGGCATCTCCAAGAGCGCGTCGGGAAAGGCGGTGGATTTCTACCGGCCGGAGCGTGAGGCAGAGGTGCTGCGCAAGGCGCTCGAGCGCAACCGCGGTCCCCTGCGCAACGAGGAGATCGCGCGTCTGTTCCGCGAGATCATGTCCGCGTGCCTCGCCCAGCAGGAGCCGCTCAAGGTTGCCTTCCTGGGACCGGAGGGCACCTTCACGCAGGCCGCCGTGATCAAGCATTTCGGCTCGTCGGTCCGCGGCCTGCCGCTCGCGGCGATCGACGAGGTGTTCCACGAGGTGGAAGGCGGGGTGGCCGATTTCGGCGTGGTCCCCATCGAGAACTCGAGCGAGGGCACGGTCAATCACACGCTCGACATGTTTCTGGGCTCCTCGCTCAAGATCTGCGGCGAAGTCGAATTGCGCATTCATCACTGCCTCATGGGCCGTATGACCGGGCTCGCCGACGTCGAGCGAATCTGCGCGCATGCGCAGGCTCTGGCGCAGTGTCGCGGCTGGCTGGATGAAAACCTGCCCGATGTCGAGCGGGTCGCGGTGTCGAGCAACGCCGAAGGGGCCCGGCGGGCGCGCGACGAGCGGGGCTCGGCGGCCATCGCCAGCCGCGCCGCCGCCGAGATCTACCGGCTCACCCTGCTCGCCAACGACATCGAAGATCGCGCGGACAACACCACCCGCTTCCTCGTGGTCGGCCGCACCTTGTTCAGCGCCAGCGGCGCGGATCGGACCACGCTGCTCGTGTCGGGCAGCGGCACGGATGATGCGGGCGCGCTGTTCCGTCTGCTCGAACCGCTGGCGGACCATCGTGTCAACATGACGCGCATCGAATCGCGTCCCTCGCAGAAACGTAAGTGGGACTACGTGTTCTTCATCGACGTGGAGGGTCACGTGAGCGATGCGCCTGTGGCCCGGGCGCTCGCGGCGCTGGAGCAGCGCGCGTCGCTGTTCAAGGTTCTCGGTTCCTATCCGCGTGCCGTGCTCTGATGCCGGACTTCGTGGCACGCCCGACTCGTGCGGTGTCCGGCGCGATGAGCGTGCCCGGCGACAAATCGATTTCGCACCGTTCGCTGATGTTGTCGGGGCTGGCCACGGGCATCAGCGAGGTGACCGGTTTCCTGGCGAGCGAGGATTGCCTGGCGAGTCTGGCGGCCATGCGCGCCCTCGGCGTGCGTATCGAGCGGCCGGGACCGACGCACGTGGTGATCCACGGGGTCGGACTGCACGGTCTGGCCGGCGCCGGCGCAGCGCTCGACATGGGCAACGCCGGCACGGCGATGCGGCTGTTCACCGGCCTGCTCGCGGCGCAGACCTTCCCGTCGCGCTTGGTGGGCGATGCATCGCTCATGAAACGCCCGATGGAGCGGGTCGCGAGGCCGCTGCGCCTGATGGGCGCCGATGTGCGCACGCAGGGCGGCACGCCGCCGGTCGACATTGGTGGCGGGCGTCCGCTGCAGGGCATCGATTATTCGATGCCCGTGGCCAGCGCGCAGGTCAAATCGGCGGTGCTGCTGGCCGGCTTGTATGCCGACGGGATCACCACCGTGAAGTCGCCCGCGGTGTGCCGGGATCACAGCGAACGCATGCTGTCGAGTTGCGGCGTGCGCATCGAGACGCAAGGCCTCACGACGACGCTGTACCCGCCGCGGGCGTTGTCGGCTCAGCAGCTGATCGTGCCCGGGGATTTCTCGTCGGCGGCGTTTTTCATCGTTGCCGGCCTGCTCGGCGCGGGACCCGACGGTCTGCTCATCCGTAACGTCGGCCTGAACCCGTCGCGCACGGGCTTGCTCGACATCCTGCGCAGCATGGGCGGTGACATCGAAGTTCACGAGGTTCGAGAAAGCGGTGCCGAGCCGGTGGGCGACCTGCTCGTGAAGCGATCCGCATTGCAGGGGATCGACGTTCCGGCGGCACTGGTGCCACTGGCCATCGACGAGTTTCCGGTGTTGTTCATCGCGGCGGCGTGTGCGCAGGGCGAAACCTCGATCTCCGGCGCGGAGGAGCTGCGGGTGAAGGAAAGCGATCGGATCGCGGCCATGAGCAGCGGCCTCGCGGCGCTCGGTGTGGAGCATGCAGTGCTTCCCGACGGCATGCGCATCGTCGGGCGGCCCGAGGGTCCGGCGTTCGGCAGCGGGACGGTGGAGAGCCAGGGCGACCACCGGGTTGCCATGTCGTTCGCCATCGCCAGCCTGCGCTGCGCCGGCCCGATCCGGATCCGCGACGTCGCCAATGTGGCCACCTCGTTCCCGGGTTTCGTGCCGTTGGCGCGTTCGGCAGGCTTCGACCTCGAATGAAGCGGGTGCCCATACTCACCATCGATGGCCCGTCGGGCTCGGGCAAGGGGACCGTCAGCCGTGCCGCCGCGCAGCAACTCGGCTGGTCGTTGCTCGACAGCGGTGCCCTGTACAGGCTGGTCGCGCTCGCCGGCCGGCGGGCCGGCGTCCCCCTCCACGACGCGTCGGGACTGGCGCAGGCCGCCCTCGCGCTCGACATCCGTTTCGGGGCGGATCCGTCCGGCGAGGAAGTGATCTGGCTCGCCGGCGCGGAGGTCACCCGTGAGATCCGCACCGAGGAGGCCGGCAACGACGCCTCCAAGGTCGCAGCCCTGCCGGCGGTGCGGGCGGCGCTGCTCGCCCGTCAGCGTCGTTTCGCCGTGCCGCCCGGCCTGGTCGCGGACGGACGTGACATGGGCACCGTCGTATTTCCCGACGCCGAGGCCAAGATCTTTCTTACCGCCAGTGCCGACGAACGTGCGGCGAGGCGTCATAAGCAGTTGAAAGAAAAGGGGGTTGCTGCTAACCTTGCTGATCTCTCGCGTGAGATCGCCGAACGTGATCGGCGCGATGTCATGCGTGCAGCCTCGCCTCTCGTCGCCAGCGACGATGCTGTCGTCTTGGACACCACGGGGATGTCCGTCGATGCAGTGATCAGACGTGTATTGGACATCGCGGGCGAGCGCGTGCCGCGGGAGATTTGAATCCACCGCGGTGCTCATGGATCGAGCGCCGTTATTTTGTGTTAACCCCAATGCACGTGGGATAGGTGCTAGGGCATAGTTCAAGAGTAAACATGACAGAAAGTTTCGCGGAACTGTTCGAACAAAGCATTGCGAGCCAGCGCATCCGTCCTGGCACCATCCTCAACGGGTTGATCGTCGAAGTCGGCCAGGATTACGTCATCGTCAACGTCGGACTGAAGTCCGAAGCGGTGATCCCCTCCGAGCAATTCAAGAACGAAAAGGGTGAGATCGAGGTGGTCGTCGGCGAAACCGTCGAAGTGGCGCTGGACAGCGTGGAGGATGGCTCGGGCGAAACCCGCCTCTCCCGCGAGAAAGCCAAGCGCGCCAGAACCTGGACCCGGCTGGAAGCGGCGTTCGAGAAGCAGGAAGTCGTCATCGGCATCATCACAGGCCGCGTCAAGGGCGGTTTCACGGTGGAGATCGACAACGTCCGCGCGTTCCTGCCGGGCTCGCTGGTCGACGTGCGGCCGGTCCGCGATCCTTCCTATCTGGAAAACAAGCCCCTCGAATTCAAGGTCATCAAGCTCGATCAAAAGCGCAACAACGTGGTCGTGTCGCGACGTGCGGTGGTCGAACAGGAATACAGCGCCGAACGCTCCGCGCTGCTCGACAACCTGCAGGAGGGTGCGGCGGTCAAGGGCGTGGTCAAGAACCTCACCGACTACGGTGCGTTCGTCGACCTGGGCGGCATCGACGGCCTGCTGCACATCACGGACATGGCCTGGAAACGCGTCAAACATCCCTCCGAAGTGGTCAAGGTGGGCGAAGAGATCGACGTGCGCATCCTCAAGTTCGACCGCGAACGGCAGCGCGTCTCGCTCGGCCTCAAGCAATTGGGCGCCGACCCCTGGCAGAACATCGCGCGGCGCTACCCGGCCAACACGCGTCTGTTCGGCAAGGTCACGAACATCGCCGACTACGGGTGTTTCGTGGAGATCGAAGAGGGCGTCGAAGGTCTGGTGCACGTCTCGGAAATGGATTGGACCAACAAGAACGTCAACCCGGCCAAGGTCGTGCACGTGGGTCAGGAAGTCGAAGTCATGGTGCTCGACATCGATGAAGAACGTCGTCGCATCAGCCTCGGCGTGAAACAGTGCAAAACCAATCCCTGGAAGGAATTCGCCGAGAACTACAACCGGGGCGACAAGGTCAGCGGCCAGATCAAATCCATCACCGACTTCGGCATCTTCATCGGGCTGGCGGGCGGTATCGACGGCCTGGTCCATCTGTCCGACATTTCCTGGGACATGCCGGGCGAGGAGGCCGTGCGCAGCTATCAGAAGGCGCAGCAGGTCGACGCGATGGTCCTGTCGATCGATCCGGAACGCGAGCGCATCAGCCTCGGCGTCAAGCAACTCGCCAAAGATCCCTTCTCGGCGTACATCGCCGACCACCCGAAGGGCAGCATCGTGCTCGGCACGGTTCGAGAAGTGGACGCGAAGGGCGCCATCATCGATCTGGGCAACGGCGTCGACGGCCAGCTGCGTGCGTCGGAACTGTCGCGGGACCGCGTCGAGGACGCCCGTCTGCTGCTGAAGGTCGGTCAGGAGGTCGAGGCACGCTTCACGGGCGTGGATCGCAAGGGTCGCAGCATCTCGCTGTCGGTCAAGGCGAAGGACATCCATGAGGAGCAGGAAGCGATGCAGAATTACCGTACCGACTCACCGACCGGCACCAGTCTCGGGGACTTGCTCAAAGAACAGATTTCCGGCCAGGATTGAGGGAGTAAAGGCGTACGCCACGGCCGTTCCAGGCCGTTGCGTGCGCGCTGCTACGTATGACTATTGATTCCCACGGATCGATAATGACGAAATCCGAACTCATCGAGATCATTTCGGCCAAACAAAAACACCTGCCGGCGAAAGATGTCGAACTCGCGGTGAAGCAGCTGCTGGAGATCATGAGTGATGCGCTGGCAACCGGAGAGCGTATCGAGATCCGCGGATTCGGCAGTTTCTCGCTGCATTTTCGTCCACCCCGCCAGGGGCGTAATCCGAAGACCGGCGAGGCCGTCGCGCTCGCCGGTAAGCATGTTCCGCATTTCAAGCCGGGCAAGGATCTTCGCGAGCGCGTCAACGACGGTGCGGACCAGCCAATCCGCGACTGACGCACCCGTCCTCCCGTCGCGCGTGGACGGGCGACGCGCGTTTTTTTCGTCATGACCGACCTGCCGCTGCTCACCTGGGCCGCCGGGGTTGCCGCCCTCATTCTCGGTATTTTCGTCGGCCACTTTGGGTGGGGTAAACGCGGGTTCGGCCTGTTCGGCCCGCCTTCAGACAAGCTGCATCCCGACTATCTCACCGGTCTCGATTATCTCGTGACCGAGCAGCCCGACCGGGCGCTGGACATGTTCCTGAGACTCATGGATGCCAACAGCGACACCCTCGAAACTCACTTTGCCCTGGGCTCGTTGTACCGCCGGCGCGGCGAGGTCGAGCGGGCCATCCGTATCCATCAGAATGTGCTGGCGCGTGGAGCGCTGGCGCCCGAGCATCGTGAACAAGCGCTGCTCGCCCTCGCCCAGGACTATCTGCGCGCCGGCGTGCTGGACCGCGCCGAAAGCTTGTTTCAGCAGGTCAGCGAGGTGGCGCGGCTGCGCGCCATCGCCCTCGATGCGCTGCGCGGGGTCTACGAACTGCAGCACGAATGGCAGCAGGCCCTGGACGTGTATCGACTGCTGGCGCGGATCAAGGCAGCTCCGCCACGGATGGTTGCCGCACACTATCTCTGCGAACTCGCCACCGCCGCCAGGGAGGGCGGTGATTCCGGGCTTGCCGGACAGCTGCTGCGTCAGGCGGCACGCGAAGTCGCGCCGTTCGCGCGCGCCACCCTGCTCAGCGCGCAAATCGCCGAGGATCATGGCCAACGAGCGGCAGCGGCCAGTCTGCTGCGCGATGCGCTGCGCCAGTCGCCACGACTGCTTCAGGCGGAGCTGCCACATCTGCTTCGTCTGGTGGAAGAGGCCGACCGGGACGAGGTGCTCGGTGAACTGGTCACCGAAGCAAGGTCGCGTGGCACCGGCGACCTCAAACGACTCGTGTTCGCCGCCCTCGCCGCAGACCTAGCGGACGCACCGCCCCTGCAGGCCTCCATCGCGCAGGTCTTCCAGGAGGACAGCACCTTGCGTGCGGTGTGGACGACGGGCACGCGGCGCGAGGCAACGGCGGGCGGCGGCCACCCGATCGCGCGTGAGATCGGCGTCCTGCTCGCACACGCGGACACCTACCGCTGCAACGAATGCGGCTTTGCCGGCCGTGCCTTCTACTGGCATTGTCCGGCCTGCCACGCCTGGGATAGTTTTGAGACTTACGCCATCGTTAAGTTGCGTTGAAATCCGCTATCATTTCCGCCATGCCCAACCAAGCCATCAAAAACGCTGTATTTCCCGTCGCCGGACGCGGTACCCGGTTCCTGCCGCTGACCAAGGCGTCGGCCAAGGAAATGTTGCCCATCGTGGACAAGCCGTTGATCCAGTATGCCGTGGACGAGGCCCTGTCGGCGGGCGCCGAGACGCTGGTGTTCGTCACCGGCAAGGCGAAGCGTGCCATCGAGGATCACTTCGACAGCGACACCGAACTCGAGGCCAGCCTGCAGGCGCAGGGCAAACAGGAACTGCTCGACGCCCTGCGGGGCATCCTGCCGGGCTGGGCGTCCTGCGTCTACATTCGTCAGCCCGCGCCGCTCGGCCTCGGGCACGCCGTGCTGTGCGCGCGGCCCGTGATCGGCAATGCGCCCTTCATGGTGCATCTCGCCGACGATCTCATCGACGCGCGGGTGCCGTGCCTGAAGCAGATGGTCGACGCGTACGCCCGGCATGGCGGCAGTCTGTTGGGCGTGCAGAGCGTGCCCAAACAGGACACCGACAAGTACGGCATCGTTTCCGTGGAGAAGCAGGTGGGGCCCGGCGTCAGTCTGATGTCGCATATCGTCGAGAAGCCGAAGCCTGACAAGGCGCCCTCGACCCTGGCCGTGGTGGGACGTTACGTGTTGTCGGGTTCGATATTCGAAGACCTCGCCAAGATCGGCAAGGGCGCGGGGGGCGAGATTCAACTCACGGATGGCATCGCGCAACTCATGGGACGTGAACCCGTCTATGCGTTCGAGTTCGAGGGCAAGCGCTACGACTGTGGCAGCAAGCTAGGGTTTCTGCAGGCCACCGTGGAATACGGTTTGAAACATCCCAGCCTGGGCAGGGATTTCGCCGCTTACCTCAAGGATTACGTCGGAACACTATAGCGTCGCGGACACGGGTGGCAGCCCGTGCCCGCGACTGCAGGCCTCAGTGCGAGCGTCCGCGCTGGGACTGTCCGCCCTGGTGACGCGCACCCGACGAGCCTGAACTCGAGCCACGACGCGAGTCACGTCGATCGGTGCCACGGTTGCCATGCGAGTTGCCGGAGTGATGCGCCGGCCGGCCGCCCTGTCCCTGCGGCCGGTCCCCGGCGCCACGGTCGCCGTGCGAGCCCTGCGGCGCCGATTCGACGATCTTGAACACCGGCGTCGCCACCACGGGAATGCTGCGCCGGAGCAGCCGCTCAATGTCTCTCAAATAGCCTGTCTCGTCCGAGGACACCAGCGATATGGCTTCGCCTGCGGCGCCCGCCCGGCCCGTGCGGCCGATGCGGTGCACGTAGTCTTCGGGAACGTTGGGCAGCTCGTAATTGACCACCTGAGGCAGCTCCTTGATGTCGAGGCCGCGTGCCGCGACCTCCGTGGCCACCAGCGCCGTCACCTGACCGCGCTTGAACATGTCGAGCGCCTTGACCCGCGCCGCCTGGCTCTTGTTGCCGTGGATCGCGGCCGACTTGATGCCGGCACCTTCCAACTGCTGCGCAAGACGGTTGGCGCCATGCTTGGTCCTGCTGAAGATCAGCACCTGATGCCAGTTTCCTTCCTGGATGAGGTGCACCAACAGATGCCGCTTCTGTTCCTTCTGGACTCGGTAGGCACGCTGTTCGACCAGCTCGATGGGCGCATTGCGCGGGGCGACCTGGATGGAGAGGGGGTCATGCAGCAGGCGTTCGGCCAGACCCCGGATGTCGTCGGAGTACGTGGCCGAAAACAGCAGGTTCTGCCGCTTCTGCGGCAGCAACCGGATGATCTTGCGGATGTCGTTGATGAAGCCCATGTCGAGCATGCGATCCGCCTCGTCGAGCACGAGCACCTGCACCTTGGACAGGTCCACCGCGCGTTGCTGCGCGAGATCGAGCAGACGGCCGGGCGTCGCCACCAGGATGTCGCAGCCGGCGCGCAGAGCGGTGATCTGGGGGTTGATGCTCACCCCGCCGAACACCTGGTACGTACGCAGCTGAAGATATTTGCCGTAATTGCGCGCGCTCTCGGCAACCTGCGCCGCGAGTTCACGGGTGGGCGTGAGCACCAATGCCCGTGGCGCACGGCTGGTGCCGTGCTGGGCGTCGACGCTGAGGCGCTGCAATACGGGCAGCACGAAGCCTGCGGTCTTGCCCGTGCCGGTCTGGGCACCCGCCAGCACATCCCGCCCGGAGAGCACGGCGGGAATCGCCTGCGCCTGGATGGGTGAAGGGGCGTCGTAGCCTTTGTCGGCGACCGCACGCAACAGTTCGGGCGACAGCCCGAGATCGGAAAATGACATGAATATCCTTACGAAATTTGGACTCGCACGACAGGCCATCGAGGGCGCTGCAGCGGTCAGGAGCGAGGGGGGGTAAATGGACGGAGTGCGTCGAAGACGGACCGCGAGCTAAAGGTGGCACTGACCGAGTACCGACCTGACTTAACTGCCTGTAGGATATCCGCAATCGACGCGCACGTCCACCCGATGAATCGCGGGGCGCGATCGCACCCATCGCCGTCCCTCGTAACGCCTGCGCTCGAAGAGCATCGGAATCAGCCATGAGTCGTCTTTTCACCGCCCTCACGATCGGCAATCTGACGCTGCCGAACCGTATCGTCATCGCCCCCATGTGCCAGTACTCGGCGCGCGAGGGGTCGGCCACCGACTGGCATACCGTCCACCTGGGCCAGCTCGCGCTGTCGGGTGCGGGGTTGCTGACCATCGAGGCCACCGCCGTCTCTTCGGACGGACGCATCACACCCGGCTGTCTCGGGTTGTACGACGAAAACAATGCCGCGGCGCTCGCCGAGGTGCTCGCCACCGTGCGCGCCTATTCGCGCATTCCGGTGGCGGTGCAGCTGGCACATGCGGGACGCAAGGCGTCCTGCCACGTGCCGTGGGAGGGGGGCCTGCAGATCGCGCCGACCGCCCCGGGCGGCTGGAAGACCGTGGCACCGTCGCCGTTGCCGCACACGCCCGGCGACGATGCGCCCGTCGCGCTCGACCGGCACGGCATGGACCTGGTGCGCGAGCACTTCGTCCAGGCGGCCCGCCGCGCAGCGTTGCTCGGCATCGAGGCCGTCGAAATCCACGCCGCCCACGGCTATCTGCTGCACGAGTTCCTGTCACCCATCGCGAACCGGCGCAGTGACGCGTACGGGGGATCGCTCGAAAACCGGATGCGGTTTCCGCTCGAGGTCTTCGAGGCGGTGCGTCGGGCCTTTCCGGCCGAGCGGCCGGTATGGGTGCGCATCTCGGCGTCCGACTGGATGCCCGGCGGTTGGGACATCGAGAGTTCGGTGGTGTTCGCGCGTGCGCTGGAGCAGCGGGGCTGCGCCGCGCTCCACGTGAGTTCCGGGGGTATCTCCAACGAACAGAAGATACCGTTGGCACCCGGATATCAGGTGCCTTTTGCCAAGCGCCTGAAGGCGGAATTGCGGGTGCCCGTCATCGCCGTCGGCCTGATCAGCGAACCGGACCATGCAGAGGCCATTCTCGGCGACGGCGAGGCCGATGCCGTCGCGCTCGCGCGGGCGATGCTGTACGACCCGCGCTGGCCGTGGCATGCCGCCGCACATCTGGGCGCCACCGTTTCGGCACCGAAACAGTATTTGCGCAGCCAACCCGCCCGCTACAAGACCCTCTTCGTCACCTGACGACGGCCCCGATCCGGCCCGCTTCCGTCACCGAGCCACTGCGCCCCTGGGCTACTGCGCGAGGTAGAGCTGGTGCAGCCGCTGGGATTCGTCGCTCTTCAACGATTCGAGCACGTCCCGCAGGGGCTCGGGACGGTGGGCGATGTAGCCCTGTATGTAATCGACGCCGAGTTCGTGCAGGCGCAGGGCGATGGCCTGCGTCTCCACACACTCGGCGACACACTCCATGTCGAGGGATTTGGCCATGCGCACGATGGTCTGCACCACCACGTCCGAGCGGTTGTTGGACAACAGGTCGCGCGTGAAGCTGCCGTCGATCTTCACGCAGGTGACGGGCAGACACTTGAGGTAGGACATGGAGTTCACGCCGGTGCCGAAATCATCGAGTGAGAAACCGCAGCCGTGCCTGCGCAGCTTGCGGATCAGATGCTCGGCACGGGCGAGATTGGAGATGGCGGCCGACTCCGTGATCTCGAAGCGGATGAGCGCGGGGGCCACCATGGAATCGAGCAGCCAGCGTTCGATGGCGTCTATGAAAGCCTCGTCCTGCATGGACTGACCGGAGATGTTGATGGCGACGCTGATGCGGGCACCGAGCAGAAAGGAGCGATACGGCTTCAATTCGCGCAGCGTCTTTGCAATCACCCAGTGGTCGATGGCCTGCAACATCTGATAACGCTGTGCGCTCGGCATGAATTCGTTCGGACCGATGATCGTTCCGTCCGCGCCGACCATGCGAATGAGACATTCGAGACCGTGGACGTGGTCGAGGTCACCCGCCAAGACGATCTTCTGCGCGTACATGCAGAAGCGGCTGTTGGCGAGTGCGTTGCGCAGGTTGCCGACTTCGAACATGTCGTGCCGGCGTCGCATCATGCTCGAGTCCACATCCAGATAGATCTCTGTGCGGTTGCCGCCATGATCCTTGGCACTGGTGCAGGCCATCTCGGCCGTCGCCAGCGGACCGCTCAGTCCCGGTTGCTGCGAGGCCAGCCGCACCACGCCGCAGCTGAGACTCAGCGGAAATCGGTTGTCGGCGGGTCCCACCGCGGTGTGGCACGCGGCGGCGAGCACCTGCTCGGCCCGTGCGCAGGCTTCGTCGGCATCGTGGTCGGGCATGAACACGATGAAGCTGTCGCCGCCGATGCGTCCCGCGATCACGTCGTCCGGCAGCGCCGGCGGCCGCAGCAGGTCCGCGATGCGCATGATGGCCTCGTCGCCCACATCGAATCCCATGGTGTCATTGATGACATGCAGCCGGTCGATGTCCAGGTACAGCAGCGAATCGATGCGTGCAGTGCCGGCAGGGCGCACCCGCGCTACATCCTGTTCGAAGGCGTTGCGCGTGAGCAGACCGGTGGCGAGATCGTACTGGCTCTCGAGCAGGGTTCCGATCTGGTGACCCAGATGCCGTCCCAGAAACAGCTGGCGACGGCCGAAGTTCGGCATCGCGGGTTGTTTGAGGAAGGCGAGATAGCCGATCACCTTGTCCTTGTGGGGCTCGATGGGAATGACCAGCACCTTGAACTGCGGCATGTTGGGCGTCGTCGAGATCTTGTTGGCGATCAACGGCTCGCGGCGGCGCTGCACGAAGTTCATGAAAAACGGCGTGATACGCTCGAAGGTGCCTGCGGCCTGCATGTCGATGTGCACGAGCGACGCGTAAGTCGCATGCAACCCGTGCTCCGGCACCACCACGGCGCCGAAGCAGCATTTCATTCTTTCGACGGCTGCACCCAGCAGCTGCTGGATGGCCTTCGGATCGTTCGAGTTCGAGTGCAGGCTCTCGGTCAGGCCGAACAGCCATTCGAGTTCTTCGGTGCGCTCGGAAAGGGTCGCCCCTTTCGCAGCCTTGCGGCCGAGCTGACCCAGTTCGCGGCACATGCAGTCGAGCAGCGGCGCGGCGGTGCTCGCCAGTTCGCGCAATGTGTACCGCTCCGACTGGGCGGCGTCGGCAGGCGAGTGCACCAGCAGGATGCTCAAGGTCTTGCCGTCGAGCACGACGGGAATGGCGGCCGCCACGAGGGTGGGGGAGAGCCGCGCCATCTGCGCTTCGATGCCGCCTTCGAGCAGGGGCGCGAGCAACCCGTCGCCGGCCGGTTCGATGGTCGACCTGCCGTCATGCCACTCCAATACGCCGTCGACGTTGAAAAACGCAATGTGCTGCGCCGCAGGCAGCAGGCGCCGGGCGAGTTGTCCGTACGAAGCGAACAGGCCGGCGTGGACGCTGTTGGATTTTGCGCCGGACTTCGTCTCCATCGTTCGGTGAACTCCCGCTTCGGCGTCGAAACGTTGCTGTCGGTACTGCCCACCCAGCGAGATGGACTTATGTCACGATCGTAGCAGCGGTCATCGGGGTCTTTGCGAGTTGGATCACGCTTCGGTTTCAGTGCGGCACAGCAAACCCCTCCGTTGAAATCACACTGCCGGGCGCCGGATTGCGCAGGAACAGCCGGGTGCGGCGCCGCGAATCCCGAGAAACGAGACGGGCGTCGCAAAAATGAATGTTCACCGGCGAATACGAATTTCGATCAATTGCGCAGCTTTCCGCCCGAGCAGCAGTTATTTACAGGCATTTACATGTCTGAACCTTTTTGTGCGCTTTCATGGACCCGTTTACGAGTGCCTTGCCGGGGGTCGCCTACATGATTTCGTCCGGGACTTTCCGCATGATGCCGCTGGGATGAGATTTGCACTGAATTGGTTGATCAACGCTGTCACGAGGGAGAGTCATGGAAGCGATAGAGGAAATGATCGAAGCGCGCGAACTCGACGTGCGTTGCTGGCAGTGCGACTGGCACGAGGGGCGTTCGCTCAAATGGTTGAGCGCGCAACGGCACATGAACTGCCCGCACTGCGAAAGCGTGATCGTGCTCGACACCAGCGAAGTACGGCGTGAGATCGCGCGTCAGCGGCGCCAGCTCACCGCGCTGCATGAACAGATGGGCAAACTGCTCGAGGGCGCGAGCAAGACGGCCCAACGCACGTCGCGGTCGCCACGGATGAGCAGCCTTGCGCCGCCGCTCGATCTTGCGCTGGCCAAGAAACATCCGGATACGTTGATACCTTCCATGCGCCCCGCGGCGGGGACCCGGCGTTTCTCGAACTGAGGCCGCCGCGGCAACCGCCGTGGTTGCCCCGGCACCCGCCGCGCCGGTGGTGCAGCCGCTATACTGTTGTGTGAAAGCTGCGCGCTGTTCGAGGAAGGCGGTCGGCAGACCGGCGATCCCGTCGCGCAGCTGCCCGCCGAAGGTCTCGACGGCATCATAG
>CAZZVN010000047.1:5247-31311 GCA_964657625.1 uncultured Steroidobacteraceae bacterium | reverse complement strand
ACCGGCGTCACGGCGCGTCGCTCGCCGGAGACCGCGCGTCACTCGCCGGTGCCGCGGTCAGCCCGGTCGGCGGCTCGGAGGCGGGAGTTGCCGCCGTGGGGGTTGCCTCCGCGAGCCGGGCCGGGTCGGCGCCGGCGCCAAAATTCGGTGGATCGAGCAGCAGTGAATATTCGCGCACCAGCTGTCCGCGCGACCAGCGCAGATCCACCAACAGGCTCACCAGCGGATCGGTGAAGGCGGCCTGCGTGCGAATCACCAACACGGAGTGGCCATGGGCGTCGCGGCCGACCTTGAATGTCGCCGTGTTCAGGAATTGGGGTCGATCGGCGTTGTAGCGTTGGAAGGTGTCTTTGTCGGCGATGCTTGCCCGCAATGCCAGCAGTTCCTCCGGGCTGGCGCCGACGATGTCGACCGTGGCCGACAGCGGTTCGTTGAGCGCCGAGTCGACATGGATCTCGCCGAGGCCGAGCGCATGGACGGTACACGGCAGCAATATCGCGAGCAGCAGCAGCAACGGATGGGGACGGCACGGCATCGGCAACTCCATGGACTCACACCCCCCCAACCGGGTTGGTCGGGGCGCGGTGCAGCACGAGGAAATCCCATGCCGGATACGCCGGTGTTCACCCGGCGTAAATCCTATGCGACAGAATCTGGCCTTGGATACCGCCGCATACCAGGACTTCGACGCAGTTCACGCATGTCGCCCGGCTCCCGCTCGTCAGCGGCGACGGCGTGCCGGAATCTGGGACAGTCGCCGATAGGCCAGCAGATTGCGAAACGCCGCCTGAGTCTCGCCCGCGCGTTCGTGCAGCAGCGCCAGGTTGAAATGGGCGTCCGCCATTCCGGGGTCGTGCAACAGCGCGTCCTTGTAGGCCGCGGCGGCGGCGGCCGGCTTCCCTTGGTCCTCGAGCAGCACGCCGAGGTTGAAATACAGAATGGCGTCGTGTTCCGCCGCGTCCCGGTAGATCGATTCGGCTTCGCGATGCTTGCCTTCGAGGTGCAGGAGGCGGCCGAGGTTGATGCGGGCATTCATGTGCGTGCAATCGCCCTCGAGGCACGCCTCGTACGCGCGCCGCGCGGCCGTCGCGTCGTCCTCCTCGAGATCGACGCCGCTCAGGTAATGGGCATGGGCCGTGTCCACCGCCTTCGGTACTTTGATTTTTTTAGCCACGGGCAAAGTTCAGGCCGGTCAGCGCCGGGCGGCCTTCTTTTTGACGGCGTGGACGGCCTTCTTCGGCGGCTTGCGCTCCACGGCGGTGGGCTTGTCGGTCCGCGCCCCCAAACTCGCCTTCAAGGCTTCCATGAGATCGACCACGTTGCCGGAGGGCTTGCCCACCGGCGCTTCCGCCAGCGATACCTGTTTGCCGGCCACCTTGCGCTGGATGGCCGCTTCGACGCGGCCTTTGAACTCATCGTGAAACTCGTTGGGATCGAACCGCTTCGCCGCGAGGTGATCGATCAACTGTTCAGCGAGTTTCAACTCGGAGTCCGAGACCGGGGCGGCTTCGATCCCGAGTTCCTTCACCGCGCGGACCTCCGCCTGGAAATGCAGCTGATGCATGGCGAGCCCGTCGCCGATGGGACGGATGACGATGATGTGTTCCTTGCCGCGCGAAATCCAACGGCCGACCGCGCACTGCTTCTTGTTGCGCAACGCCAGCGCCAGCAACGAATAAGGCTTGGCGCCGCCCTTGTCCGGCGCCAGGTAGTACGTGCCGTCCAGGTACACCGGATCGACGGACTCAAGCGGCACGAACTGGCCGATGTCGATGGAGCGCGTGGTCGCATCCTCCAGTGCCTTCAGCTCGTCCGGTGAAAACATGACGAACTGATCTTTGGCGAACTCATACCCCTTGACCATTTCGGAGCGTTCCACCAATTTGCCGTCGTTGACGGCCACATACTGCTGCTTCACGCGCGACCCATCCTTCTGGCGCAACAGATTGAACGAGATGCGTTCGGACGTGACGGTGGCGGAATAGAGTTTGACGGGAATGGCGACGAGACCGAAGGAAATCGTCAACGACGCGATGGATCGGGGTTGGGTTGCCATGCTGCGACGTTGCTGATTTCCGTCGTCGGCGTCAACGGATGAAACATCTCAACTATATGCGTCAAGTGGCTGACCAAGCAGTCTTCGGCGCCCAGTGTAGGGAGCCGCCGACGGAAAATTGCGGCGCCGTGGCGAAGCGCCGGCTCGGCGCAGCGGCGAAGCGGCGCGGTGGCCAAGCGCTTACGTTCTGATGAACCCGGTGCGCAAAGCGCGGGCCTGATCCCGGTTGCCGAATCGCTCGGCCATGCGCGCGGCAGACTCCCAGTCGTAAGGGACGGCGATGAGTTCGATGGTCCACGCGCCCGCGCGGCGTTCCGCCACGGCATAGCGCGCATGCGGCGAGCCCACCTCGACTGTGTGCGGGGCGGGATGGTTGCCGAAATAGGCCTGGCTGCCCACGCTGCCGGGATTGACGATCACCTGACCGCTGGGCAGGTGGGCGACGCGCGCCAGGTGAGAATGGCCGCACAGAATCAGATCCGCATCGCAGTCGCCGGTTCGCTGCTCGATCTCGGCCAGCGGTGCGGAAATGAGTTCGCCGTCGCGCAAGTCTTCGAGATAGCACGCGACGTCACTGTCCGGCGTCGCATGGCAGAGCAGCACTTCGTCGCTCAGGCGTAGACGCGGCGGCAGGGCGGCGAGCCAGGTCCGCTGCGCAGCGGTGATGGTCGAAGCGGCGTGGCGGTCGGAGGCGTTCATGCTGCCCACGTCAGGGTCCAGCAACTGACGTTCGTGATTGCCGCGGATCGTCGGCAGATCCAGGGCCATCAAGCGGTCCGCGGTCTCGCGCGGCGTGAGGGGACCCGATAAAATATCGCCGAGATTGACGGTGACGTCGACACCGCGGCGGCCGACGTCGGCGAGCACCGCATCGAGTGCGCCGAGATTACCGTGGATATCTGACAGAACCGCGATTTTCATACAGGTCTCGATACTAAAGGCGGCAGACATGGATTTACAGCTCGGCAGGAAAATTGCGTTGGTCACGGGCAGCACGGCGGGAATCGGCAACGCGATCGCGACGTCGTTGGCGCGCGAGGGGGCGTCGGTGATCGTGAACGGCAGGACGGACGCGGCGGTCGACGCCGCCGTGGCGGCCATGCGTGCGGCGACCGGGGGCGACGTGCAGGGCTTTGCCGGCGACTTGAGTTCGGCCGCCATGGCCGCGGCGCTGTTCGAGCGGCATCCTCACCTCGACATCCTGGTGAACAATCTCGGCATCTTCGAGGTGCGCGCCTTCGATGACATCGACGATGAGAGCTGGCGGCGGTTCTTCGAGGTGAACGTGTTGAGCGGCGTGCGCCTGGCGCGGCTCTACCTGCCGGCGATGCGCTCGCAGGACTGGGGCCGCATCATTTTCATCTCCAGCGAGAGTGGGTATCAGATTCCTGCGGAGATGATCCATTACGGAATGACCAAGTCCGCGCAGATCGCCGTCGCCCGCGGCCTTGCGGAAACCACGGCGGGCAGCGCGGTCACGGTCAACACCGTGCTGCCCGGTCCCACGCGCTCGCGCGGCGTCGGCGACTTCGTGGAGCAGATGGCCACGTCGTCCGGTCGTACAGCGGCGGCCGTGGAACAGGAGTTCTTCAAGACCGCCCGGCCCACCTCGCTGTTGCAACGCTTCACCACTCCCGAGGAGGTGGCGGCGCTGGTGACCTACGTCGCGAGCCCGCTCTCCTCGGCCAGCAACGGGGCGGCGCTGCGCGTCGACGGCGGCGTCATCAAGAGCGCGTTTTGAGAGAACGGCCGCGATTGATGGCCGTATGCAGGTCGAGCGCCGCGGCGCGGATCGCGGCCGCGGTGCCGCCGCCGGCATAAATGATCGCGCGTGACGAATTGATCAACAGGCCGTCGCCGCGGGAGCCCAAGCCTGCGGCGAGCGTGGCGTCCAGATCGCCGCCCTGCGCGCCGATGCCGGGCACCAGGAAAGGCAGGTCAGGGTTGGCGCGTCGCAGCGCGGCCATTTCCGACGGATAGGTGGCGCCCACCACCAACATGAGGTTGTTGTGATCGTTCCAGCGGGCGGCGCGTTCGGCCACATGCAGGTACAAGGGCCGGCCGTCGATCAACAGGTCCTGGTAATCGCGCGCTCCGGAATTCGAGGTGCGGCACAACACGATGGCACCACGGTCGGGACGGGCCAGAAAGGGTCGCACCGAATCCTCGCCCATGTAAGGGCTCACGGTCACGGCGTCCGCGCCGTAGCGGTCGAACGCCTCCCGGGCGTAGGCCTCGGCCGTGTTGCCGATGTCGTTGCGTTTGGCGTCGAGAATGACGAGTGCGTGCGGTGCGCGCGTGCGGATATAGCGGATGCTGGCGTCAAGTGCGGCCTCCTGTCCGAGAGCGCTGTAGAAGGCGATCTGCGGCTTGTAGGCGGCGGCGAGGTCGGCGGTGGCGTCGACGATGCGGCGGTTGAAGGCGAGCAGGGGGGAGACGTCGTGGCGCAGGTCCTCGGGCAGCCGGGCGGGATCCGGGTCGAGACCCACGCAGACGAGACCGGCACTCACCGTCGAGGCGTGGGTCAAACGTTCGGCGAAGGCGACGGCCATCGCACGATGATACCGGGAGCGCTCCGGGGTCGCGAGCGGGTGCCAGGGGCCGCGAGCGAGTGGCGGCGGGATTAGGGAGTATGCTCGGGAGTCAATGCATAAAGCCGCCGCACCGCGCAAGCTTCGTACCGGTCCTCGTCTGGTTCTGCAACCGGCCACCCGGCGGGCGGGCCTGACGACGAGTTCGCATGCTCTGAGGCGGTTTTTCGCGATTGCCGATGCGTGGGAACTGTCTCCTTTGCAGCAGTGCCGGCTGTTGCACATTCCCTCGCCGCAGGTGCTCGCGCGCTATCGCCTCGGTCAGGCGCCGCGGCTTTCTGCAACGCAGCAAGAGCGTGCGGCATTGATCGCCAACATCCAGTATTCGCTCAAGGCGGAGTCGCCGGCGGCGGACCATGCCTGGGCGTGGGTGAACGCGCCGCGACCGGACGCGCCGTTCGAGGGGGATAGTCCGCTCTATTTCATGCTCGAGAACGGCCTGCCGGCGTTGCGCGAGGTGGCGCGCATGCTGGTACGGGAGAGCGAGCCGCGGTGAGCGCGGGCGGCGGCGTGCATCGAGCGCAGCCGCCGGCGCTGCGATATACTGTCTGGCTGTTCAGATGCGAATGTGGCGGAATTGGTAGACGCGCCAGACTTAGGATCTGGTGGGGTAACCCGTGCGAGTTCGAGTCTCGCCTTTCGCACCATCGTTCGTCGATTCGCCCCTTAAAACCAGAAGGATTGCCATGCAGGTTTCCGTCGAGACTACCGGTAAATTAGAGCGCCGCATGCAGGTGCAGGTGCCTGCCGAACGCGTCACCCAGGAAATTGCGACGCGGTTGAAGCATTTGAGTCGTACCGCGCGGCTGAACGGATTCCGGCCGGGCAAGGCGCCCATCCAGGTGATCCGCCGGCAGTTCGGCTCGCAGGTGCATCGCGAGGTGATCGGTGAGCTGCTGCAGTCGAGCTTCAGCGAAGCGGTGACGCAGAACCAGCTGGCGCCTGCCGGGCAGCCGCGCATCGAGCCACAGAATGTCGCCGAGGGCCAGGACCTCACGTACGTGGCGACCTTCGAGGTGTTTCCCGTGGTTGCCCTCGCGCCCCTCGACGCGTTGTCCATCGAGCGCGTCACCGCGCAGGTGACCGAGGCGGACATCGACGCGATGATCGAGCGGCTGCGCAAGCAACAGATGAAATTCGCGCCGGTGGCGCGCGCTGCCGCCAACGGCGACAAGGTGTCGGTGGACTTCGAGGGTTCCATCGACGGCGTGCCGTTCGCGGGCGGCAAGGGCGAGAACGTCCCCATCGTGCTCGGCGAGCATCGGATGCTGCCGCAGCTCGAGGACGGCCTGGTCGGGGTGGCGGCCGGGGAGCAAAAATCCGTCGACGTCGATTTCCCGGCGGACTATCGCGCGACCGAGCTGGCGGGCAAACGTGCCAGCTTCAAGGTGGATGTAAAGAGCGTGGAGGAGCCGTCGCTGCCGGAGCTCGACGAGGAATTCTGTACTTTCTTCGGGGTCACCGAAGGCGGCGTCCCGAAGTTGCGCGAAGACGTGGCGGCGAACATGCGGCGCGAGCTGGAGCAGACGCTGCGCAACCGCAACAAGACGGCGGTGATGGACGCGCTGGCCCAGGCCAACCCGCTCGAGGTGCCGAACGCGCTCCTGGAGCCGCAGATTCGGGACATGCAGATCGAGGCCATGCGTCGCGCGGGCGCCAAGGACGCGTCGCAGGCGCCGCCCCGTGAACCGTTGGTGGAACCGGCGCGACGACGGGTGATGCTCGGCTTATTGTTCAACCACATCATCCGGCGCGAGAACATCGTGGTCGACCGGCAGCGGGCCGATGCCCGTCTCGATGAAATGGTGGGGGCCTACGGCGATGCGCCGGCGATGAAAAACGCCTATCTGCAGAATGCCGATGCCATGCGGCAGGTGGAGAGTCTGGCATTGGAGGACCAGGTCGTGGACTGGGTACTCGCCCATGCTAAGGTGCAGGAGAAGGCGTCGACGTTCAAGGAACTGATGAACTTCGAAGGCTAGGTAGAGTCGGCGAAGCTTGAAAACGGCTGCGCCGCCTCAAGTGATCTTAGGCTCAAATCAACCAAGGCGAATATATGACGACTCGCGCTCTGAATCTGGTCCCCATGGTGGTCGAACAGACTGCCCGTGGCGAGCGGGCTTATGATATTTATTCGCGGCTGCTCAAGGAACGACTGATTTTCATCGTGGGTCCTGTCGAGGACTACATGGCGAACCTGGTGGTCGCCCAGCTGTTGTTCCTGGAGTCTGAAAACCCCGAAAAGGACATCGCGATCTACATCAACTCGCCGGGCGGGTCGGTGAGCGCGGGTCTTGCGATCTACGACACCATGCAGTTCATCAAGCCGGACGTGAGCACGATCTGCGTCGGTCTGGCCGCCTCCATGGGTGCGGTGTTGCTGGCGGGTGGTTCGGCGGGCAAGCGGTACTCGCTGCCCAATTCGAAGATCATGATCCACCAGCCGTCCGCCGGTTTCCAGGGCCAGGCGTCGGACATCGACATCCATGCGCGCGACGTCATGGAGACCAAGCAGCGTTTGAACGCGATTCTGGCCAAACACACCGGTCAGACCATCGAGCGGATCAAGCTGGACAGCGACCGTGATAACTTCATGACGGCGGAAGGGGCCCGGGCCTACGGGTTGGTCGACTCCATGCTGGAAAAGCGTGGGGAATTGCCTTCCAAGGCATAGATGCCAGCCTGGGGTGTCCCCTCGGCGACCGCCGCTGTGACGTGGAGGGGCAGGCAGGCCTCCCGTTGAGGGGGTATCGGGGACGACCCTACGGCGACTGCGGCGTCATCTCCCGGTACGGACCCCGATCACAGCGTTCGCGAGGCTCTCTTTGCGGAAGCTGAATTGGGTGCTATATAGTCATAGGCGTCGCTGCAATTTCCCGGATAGCGGTGAATTTGCAGCCAACTTGAGGACAGCATGAGCGAAGATTCGCGCGGCAAACATGATGACGGCAAACTGTTGTACTGCTCTTTCTGCGGGAAGAGCCAGCACGAGGTACGGAAACTAATTGCCGGACCATCGGTATTCGTCTGTGACGAATGCGTGGAGCTTTGCAACGACATCATCCGGGAGGAGCTCGAGGAGCGCGCCGAGCGCACCCGTGACAAGCTGCCCAAACCCCAGGAAATCAAGAAGGTTCTGGACGAGTACGTGATCGGACAGGAGCGCGCCAAGCGCGTGTTGTCGGTCGCCGTCTACAACCATTACAAGCGGCTTCAGACCCGCGGCACCGAGGGCGTGCGCTCGCGTGACGACGTAGAGCTCGCGAAGAGCAACATTTTGCTGATCGGGCCCACGGGTTCGGGAAAGACGCTGCTCGCGGAGACGCTGGCGCGGCTTCTGAACGTGCCGTTCACCATCGCCGATGCGACCACCCTGACCGAGGCCGGATACGTCGGCGAGGACGTCGAGAACATCATCCAGAAGCTGCTGCAGAAATGCGACTACGACGTCGAAAAGGCGCAGACGGGCATCGTGTACATCGACGAGATCGACAAGATCTCGCGCAAGTCCGACAACCCGTCCATCACCCGCGACGTGTCGGGCGAGGGCGTGCAGCAGGCGTTGCTCAAGCTCATCGAGGGCACCATCGCCTCGGTTCCGCCACAGGGCGGGCGCAAGCATCCGCAGCAGGAATTTCTGCAGGTCGACACCACCAACATCCTGTTCATTTGCGGCGGCGCTTTTGCGGGCCTCGAAAAGATCATCATGAATCGCACCCACAAGAGCGGGATCGGGTTCATGGCGGAGGTGCGAGAGCAGAACGCCCGCCCGCACGGCAACGACGTGTTCCACGACACCGAGCCCGAGGATCTGATCAAATACGGCCTCATCCCGGAGTTCGTCGGCCGGCTGCCTGTGGTCGCGACCTTGGAAGAGCTGGACGAAGATGCCCTGATCTCCATCCTGTTGCAGCCGAAGAATGCGCTCACGAAGCAGTACCGCAAGCTGTTCGACATGGAAGGCGTCGAACTCGACTTCCGCGAGGACGCGCTGCGCTCGGTCGCACGCAAGGCCATGCAGCGCAAGACGGGTGCGCGGGGCCTGCGGACCATTCTCGAGAACGTGCTGCTCGACACCATGTACGACCTGCCGAGCCTGCGCAACGTGCAGAAGGTCGTGGTCGACGAGCAGGTGATCGAAGGCCAGAACAAGCCTTACATCGTCCACCGGACCGAGGAGACTCGGTTGGTGGCTCCTCCGGTTGAGGAACAGCGGCGACCGACGGGCTCTGACCATCTGTGAGCCCTTGGCGTTCGGGCGGGAACCCCTGCGTGGGAATCCTGCTTGAAACGCCAGGTAGGCGGCCGCATGTACTTCAACGTCGTTGTACGTGACCTAACCATAAGGCCAGCCTAGTGAGTGACGAACCCAGTATCGATGTTCCTTCCCTGAGTCCCGTGCAGGCCGGCATGCCGGTGCTGCCGCTGCGCGACGTGGTCGTGTATCCGCACATGGTGATCCCGCTGTTCGTCGGGCGCGAGAAATCCATCGTCGCGCTCGATCTGGCGATGAAGTCGGACAAGAAAATTTTGTTGGTGGCCCAGAAACAGGCCGACGTCGACGATCCGAAGGGCGAGGACCTGTATCGCGTCGGCACGGTCGCGACCATTCTGCAGCTGCTCAAGCTCCCCGACGGCACGGTCAAGGTGCTGGTGGAGGGCGTCGATCGCGCCAGCATCGAGAAGTTGATCGAAGGCGAGTTCTTCTCCGCGGAAGTCACGGCGATGCCGGACCTCGAGCGCTACGAGGAGCGGGAGATGGACGTGCTGACGCGTTCCGTCATCACGCAGTTCGAGCAGTACGTGAAGCTCAACAAGAAGGTGCCCCCGGAGATCCTGACCTCGCTCGCCGGCATCGAACAGGCGGGCCGGCTCGCCGACACCGTCGCCGCGCACATGTCGCTCAAACTCTCGGAGAAACAGAAGGTCCTCGAGATCCCCGACGTGCGCAAACGCCTGGAGCACATGCTCGCCGTCATCGAGGGCGAGATGGACGTGCTGCAGATCGAGAAGCGCATCCGCGGCCGCGTCAAGCAGCAGATGGAGAAGAGCCAGCGCGAGTACTACCTCAACGAGCAGATGAAGGCCATCCAGAAGGAACTGGGCGAACTCGACGATGCGCCGAACGAGATCGGCGAGCTCGAGAAACGCATCAAGCAGGCCGGCATGCCGAAGGAGGCACGCGAGAAGGCGAACTCCGAGCTCGCCAAGCTCAAGCTCATGTCGCCCATGTCGGCGGAAGCCACCGTGGTGCGCAACTACATCGACTGGCTGGTCAAGTCGCCGTGGAAGAAGCGCAGCAAGGTGCACCTCGACATCGCGGCCGCGGAGAAGGTGCTCGAGGCCGATCACTTCGGGCTCGACAAGGTGAAGGAGCGCATCGTCGAGTATCTCGCCGTGCAGCAACGCGTGAAGAATCTTCGCGGTCCGATCCTGTGCCTGGTGGGGCCGCCGGGCGTCGGCAAGACCTCGCTCGGGCAGAGCGTGGCGCGCGCGACCAACCGCAAATTCGTGCGCATGTCGCTGGGCGGCGTGCGCGACGAGGCGGAGATCCGCGGGCACCGGCGCACCTACATCGGGTCCATGCCCGGCAAGATCATCCAGAACCTCGCCAAGTGCGGCGTACGCAATCCTTTGTTCCTGCTCGACGAGATCGACAAGATGTCGACGGACTTCCGCGGCGATCCCTCCTCGGCGTTGCTCGAGGTGCTCGATCCCGAACAGAACAGCACGTTCAACGATCATTATCTCGAAGTGGACTTCGACCTGTCCGAGGTGATGTTCGTGTGCACGGCGAACAGCCTGAACATTCCGGCGCCGCTGCTCGACCGCATGGAGGTCATCCGCATCCCGGGCTACACCGAGGACGAGAAGGCCAACATCGCGCGCCGCTACCTGCTGCCGAAGCAGGTGAAGCAGAACGGTTTGAAGCCCGACGAACTGGTGGTCGCGGACAACGCGATCCAGGACATGATCCGGTACTACACCCGCGAGGCGGGGGTGCGCAACCTCGAACGCGAGCTGTCGAAGATCAGCCGCAAGTCGGTCAAACAGCTGCTGCTCGCGCCCGCGGAAAAAACGGTGACGATCGATTCGAACAATCTGGACAAGTACCTGGGCGTGAAGCGCTTCCGCTACGGCAAGGCCGAGGAGAGCAACCGCATCGGCCAGGTCACCGGACTCGCGTGGACCGAGGTGGGCGGCGAACTGTTGACCATCGAAGCCGCCGTCGTGCCGGGCAAGGGCAAGCTCACCCACACCGGTCAGTTGGGCGAGGTGATGCAGGAGTCCATCCAGGCCGCGATGACGGTGGTACGCAGCCGGTCGGCCATGCTCGGGCTGGACATCGACTTCTATCAGAAGGCCGACACGCACATCCACGTGCCCGAGGGTGCGACCCCGAAGGACGGCCCCAGTGCCGGCGCCGGGATGTGCACGGCGTTGATCTCGGCCCTCACCAAGATCCCGGTGCGCTCCGACGTCGCGATGACGGGCGAAATCACGTTGCGCGGCGAGGTGCTGCCCATCGGCGGTCTCAAGGAGAAGCTGCTCGCGGCCCACCGCGGCGGCATCACCACGGTGTTGATCCCGGACGAGAACGTCAAGGATCTTGCGGAGATTGCCGACAACATCAAGGAAAAGCTCGACATCCGTTCGGTGAAATGGATCGACGAGGTGTTGAGTGTCGCACTCACGCACATGCCGACGCCGTTGCCGGCCGCGGAAGCGAAACCCGCGGCGCCCATCGCGGGGGAGAAAAAGCGCAAGCCCTCGCGCGCGAAGGCGCAGGCGCGGGCGCACTAGATCTCGTAAATAATAGTGGAAAATTAGGGTTGAGGATTGAAATATATAGATATTTCGGTTGGAGTATCTATTTTTTATCAGCTTGAGTTTCTCCATCACGCTATGCTGTCACCATGGTGGAGGACCGACTCGAGCAGATCGTCATTCGTCTGAGCGCGGGCGTCGCCACCACGGCGGAACTCGAACGACAGGTGGCGGCCTCGAAATCGTGGGTCACCGGGTGTCTCAAGGCGTTGATACGAGAGGGACGTGTGGTGCGGTTGGGCACCACCCGGGGTGCGCGTTACGGCTTGAAGCGCGGCATCCCGAGTGGCGGCTCAGCATGGCCTCTATACCGGGTGCGGCCGGACGGCGCCGTGGAAACGTTGGGGATGCTGAACGCTCTGGCGACCGAACAGTACTACTTCGAAACGGCGCCCGGCACCGCCGCCGGATTCAGCGCCGGCGGGCTGTATTCAGGGCTGCCTTATTTCTTGCAGGATCAACGTCCGGGGGGATTCCTCGGTCGGCTGGTACCGAATCGCCATCCTGATCTGGATGTTCCGCCGCGCGTCGGCGACTGGTCCGACGATCACTATTTACGCTATCTGGTCACCCACGGCTCCGACGCCGTGGGGGATCTCATTTTAGGCGAGCAGGCCTTGGGGGAATACATCGCGCGGCAACGCGAGCCGTCGGCCATCGAGCCTGCCGAGCGAGAGCAACTCTATCCACGCTACGTGTCCCAAGTCATGCAGGGCGGTTTCCCAGGATCTTCGGCTCACGGCGAACAGCCAAAATTCACGGCGATGTTGGCGAACGCCGGAGGCGCCACCGCCGTGCTGGTGAAGTTCTCGCCGCCGGCCAACGAAGCTGCGGGTCGACGCTGGGCGGATCTTCTCATCGCGGAACATCATGCCGCCGAAACGTTGCGCCACGCGGGCGTGCCCGCCGTCGCGTCGCGGGTGTTCCGGTTTGGCGATCGGACGTATCTCGAGACGGACCGCTTCGATCGGGCGGGGGCCGCCGGCCGGTTGGGTGTGACGTCCCTGCTCGCCATCGACAGCGCCCGGTATGGCCGCCTCGATGACTGGATCGCGGCGGTGTCCCGGTTGTGCCGGGACGCCCGCATCGATGCGGCAACGCTGGAGTGCGTACGGCTGGCGTTCGCGTTCGGCGGGCTCATCGGCAACACCGACCGGCATTTCGGCAACCTGGCCTTCTACGACCGCTACGACGGACGCTTCGAACTCGCGCCGATTTACGACATGTTACCCATGTTGTTCGCGCCGGAACATGGCCAGATCATCGCGCGTGTTCTGCGGCCGCCCGACCCAGTCGCGGGAACGCTGAGCGTCTGGGCGGCGGCGCGTGCACTTGCGGAAAAATACTGGCGCGAGCTGCGTCTGGATGCGCGCGTGAGCGAGGAATTTCGTGAGCTCTGCGCAGCCTGTCTCTCGGCACTCGAAGCGCTGCCGCGCACCGGCGCGTATGCGCCGCGGGCGGGATAATCCTCCACGGCCCTAGCCAACCGCCATCTCCTCGCGTAGACTTCCGCGCCTCTTCCAGGGGGTGCTTAGCTCAGCTGGTAGAGCATCGCCTTTACACGGCGAGGGTCGGGGGTTCGATCCCCTCAGCACCCACCAGCACGCGGAGTGGTAGTTCAGCTGGTTAGAATACCGGCCTGTCACGCCGGGGGTCGCGGGTTCGAGTCCCGTCCACTCCGCCATTTCCCCTGACGAAGAGTCCTGCGCGAGCCATCTGGCCGCGCCGCAGGCACGACGCGTTGGTTGAAGGGAAAGGAACATGCTGCAAACGATTCACGACAAGTTGAAAGGCTGGCTGGCCGGCGTGGTGCTGGGCGCGATCGGACTCGTGTTCGTGTTCTGGGGCATCAACTGGACGCTGGGTGCACCCACCTACGCCGCCAAGGTCAACGGCAGCGAGATCTCCGCCACCGAGGTCAAGAACGCCTATCAGCAGCAGCTCGCCCGGGTCGAAAAGCAGTCGAACGGCGCCAACATCGACGACGCGCAACGCGAGTTGCTGAAACGGCGCGTGCTCGACGACTACGTCAACACCGAGGCGGTGCTGACCCGCGCCGACGACCTCGGTTACCGGGTGAGCGATGCGGAACTGTTGAAATACATGGCGCAGGTGCCGCAGTTCCAGGTCGACGGCAAGTTCGACCAGGCGCACGCCATCGCCGTGCTCAAGGCCCAAGGGCGCTCGGTCGCCGAGATCGAGGGACTGTTCCGCCGGGACGTGAAGCTGCGCCAGCTCGACAGCGCCTTGAATCTGTCGAGTTTCGCGACGGCCAGCGAGGTGGCGCGGCTGCGCACGCTGACCCGGCAGCAGCGCGAGCTCGCGTGGGTGACCCTGCCGGCGGCGAAGTACGCGGCCGGCGCGGCGGTGGAGGACAAGGCGCTCGAGGCGTACTACGAGGCGCACAAGGCCCAGTACATGACGCCCGAGACGGTGAATCTGCGTTACGTCGAGATCAACCTGGCGCAGCTCGAGTCCCGGGTCAACGTCGACGACGCCCAGCTCAAAGCTTATTTCGAAGATCAAAAGACCAAAACGCCCGAACGTTTCACGCAGGCCGAGCAACGCCGCGTGCGCCACATCTTGTTCCAGGTCGACTCGCCCAAGGACGACGCGGCGGTCAAGCTCAAGGCGGAGGGCGTCTTGAAGCGCGCGCAGGGCGGCGAGGACTTCTCGAAACTCGCCAAGGAGTTCTCGCAGGACCCGGGGTCGGCACAGCAGGGCGGCGATCTCGGCTGGTCGGACCGCAAGGTATGGGTGGCACCGTTCGCCGATGCGGCCTACAGCATGAAGGAGGGCGAGATCCGCGGTCTGGTGAAGACCCAGTTCGGATATCACATCCTCAAGCTCGACGGCATCCAGCCTGCCGCGACCAAGACCTTCGAGCAGGCGCGCGGCGATCTCGAGTCCGAATACCGGCGCAGCGAGGCGGAGCGGTTGTTCAATCTCGCGCAGGATCAGCTCGCCGACGCGGCGCTGCAGAACGCCACCGACCTCGACGTGGTGGCGCGCAAGGCCGGCCTCGCGGTGCACGACATCGCAAACTTCAGCCGTGCCGACGGCGGCGGTGACCTCGGCAAGGCCGCGCCGGTGATCGAGGCGGCGTTCAGCCAGGACGTGCTCGACGGCCGTCTGAGTCCGACCATCGAGGTGGACAAGGGCCGGGGCGTGGTGCTGCGTGCCACGGATCATCACCTGCCGCAGCAACAGCCGTTCGCCGCGGTGCGCGACGCGGTGACCGCCGCCTGGAAGGCGCAACGCGGCCAGGAGCTGGCCGTCGCGGCCGCCGCGGCCGCGGTCAAACGACTGAGCGCGGGCGAGAGCTGGGAGACGGTGGCGAAGGGCCTCGGAGAGGCCGTGCAGCCGGCGAAATTCGTGGCGCGCGGCGACCAGGCGGTGCCCGTCGAGATCCGTCGCATGGCGTTCGAGGCGCCGCGTCCGGAGGGCAAGCCCGAGTACTTCGAGGTGCCCCTGGCCGACGGCAATGCGGCGGTGCTGAGTCTGAGCGGCGTACGGGAGGATCCGGCCGGGGACGCCCAGCAGCAGGCGGTCGCGCTCAAGCGCCAGTATGCGCAGGCGCAGGCCGCCAGCGAGGCGCAGGGCTATGCGGCGGCGGCGCGGGCCGACGCCAAGGTGTCGCTCAACCTGCCGGCCATCGAATGATGACAGACCTCATCCATCAATTGACCGCGTGGTATCTCAGCGAGCTCGCGCAGGGCGGCTATTGGCTCATCGCCGCGCTCATGGCGCTCGAAAGTACGATCGTGCCCATTCCGAGCGAGGTGATCATTCCGCCGGCCGCCTATCTCGCCCACACGCAGGGTCAGTTTTCGCTGGCCGGGGTGATCCTGGCGGGGACGGTGGGGTCTTGGGTGGGAGCCTCGGTCATGTATTGGGGATCGCGCTGGCTGGGGCGGCCCATCGTGCTGCGCATCGGGCCGTATGTGGGGCTGGCCGCGGCGAAGATCGAACTGGCGGAAGCCTGGTCCGCGCATTACGGCTGGCCCGGGGTGTTCTTCTCGCGGCTGCTGCCGGTGATCCGGCACCTCATCGGCATACCTGCCGGGATTCTGCGCATGGATTTTCGCTGGTACGCGCTCGCAACGCTCGCAGGCTCGGCGCTGTGGACCACGGTACTGGCCTGGTCGGGACGTACGCTCGGCGAGCACCCAGAGGTACTGCAGGGCTCCCTGCGCCGCTTCTCCTTGCTGGTGCTGGCCGTGGTGGCGGTGTTGGGCGCCTTGTATTACCTATTCGTGTTGCGGCCGGCGCAGCGGTTGAAGGGGAAATGAGCGCCATTGCGTTGTTGCGTTACCCGTGTAAACTACACGTGTGTAAAGCAGGGGTTTGGGGGCGGTGAACATGCGCAGAGCAGTTTTCGATCCAAAAGGACCCAAGCAAACAGTGAGCATCACCGTCAACTCGGAGCTGTACGCCATGGCGAAAGACATGGGCATCAATACATCTCAAGTTGCCGAGCAGGCCTTGGCCGAAACTTATGCCACGCGGCACGCTGCGCGAATCACTGCTGAACTGAAACAAGATCTTGCCGCGATGGAAGAGTACGAGAAACAACACGGCTCTTTTGCGGAGTCGGTGCGTGAGCACTACGAGCGGGAAGACGGTGCAATTTGATGTCCACCCGAATCCGATACGAACTACACGGGCGGCCTATCCGTACTTGGTAGTGCTGCAGGCAGATGTCGCTCACGCATTTCGGGAGCAGCTCGTTGCGCCGCTGGCCCCTCGAACAGCATTGCAGCAAGCTAAAGGGCGTTTGACGCCTATCGCGACTTTCGACTCCCAATCCTACGTCGTAATGGTGCCGAGATTGACCAGTATCCCCGCGCGCGATCTTGGTCGACCCGTGGGCACTCTCTCGCCGACTCGCGGCGAGTTGCTCGCCGCGATCGACTACCTGTTCTTCGGGGTGTAAACCCTCAAGTCGACCGGCCACTCGTCGGTGTCTGCACGGCGGGGACCATGCCGCCGGGGAACTTGGCGAAGATGGCCGACGCGGCGGCGTTGATCTTCTCCTCGGCGCGCGGTCCGCGCAGGTCGGACAGGGTCTGACTCACGGTGGCATGCCAGATGGGCGTGCGCGACCGGGCATCGAACACGTCGACGGCGATGCGGGTCTCGTCGCGAACGAAGGGCTGGTCGTAACCGAAACCACCCCAGCCGCCCCAGCCGCCGCGACCGCCCCAACCCCCCCAGCCGCCCCCGAAGCCCACGCCGTAACCGCCGTAGAAATCGTCGAACACCTGGCGCGTGCCCATGGCGTAGCCGACCACGCAGTCGGCGGCTTTCGCGTCCGGCGCGAGCGTGATGCCGCGGGCCTGCAAATTGCCCTGGATGGCCAGCCGCAGCCGTTCCGCATTCAAGGGATTGCCGAAGGCCGAGGGTGCTTCGGCGTTGGCGACGTGCTCGTGCGCGAAGGCGTAGCTGTGGCAGCTGCCCACCGACAGGGCGGGGTTGGCATCCACCCGCACGGGCAGCGAGGTGCAGGCACCGACGCCCATCAGGACGCTGCCGGTTACCAACACCGTGAAAAGGGTTCTACTTGACATAATGACCGCCTTATTGGCCTCGTCGGGCCGAGCTTGATCGCTTGCAGTTCAACGCAGCAAAAGCACCGGCGTTGACATCACGCGCTTTCGGCATCGCCGGGGAAACTCATCCCCACCGAATTGAAACCGCCGTCGACGTAGGTGATCTCGCCGGTGATGCCCCCGGCGAGGTCGGAGCACAGGAACGCCGCCGCATTGCCGACGTCCTCGATGGTGACGTTACGCTTGATGGGGGAGACCGAAGCGACGTGTGCGAGCATCTTGCGCAACCCGGGGATGCCGGCGGCCGACAGCGTCTTGATCGGCCCCGCCGAGACCCCGTTGACCCGGATGCCCAGCGGCCCTAAATCCGCGGCCAGAAACCGCACGTTGGCCTCGAGGCTGGCCTTGGCGAGCCCCATGACGTTGTAGCCGGGCAGGGAACGCACCGCGCCCAGGTAGCTCAAGGTGACCACGGCGCCGGGCCGCCCCGTCATGAACGGCAACGCGGCCCGCGTCAGGGCGGTGAGACTGTAGCTCGAGATGTCGTGGGCCAGGCGGAAGCCCTCGCGCGTGGTCGCATCGATGAAGCGGCCGGTGAGGGCTTCGCGGGGCGCGAACGCCACCGCGTGCACCAGGATGTCGAACCCGTCCCACCGCGTCTTGAGATGCGCAAAGCCGCGTTCGATGTTCTCGTCCGCGGCGACGTCCATCTCGAAGGTGATGTCGGAGCCCAGCTGTGCGGCGAGCGGCACGACGCGCTCGGCCATCCGTTCGATGTGGGAGAACGCCAGGCTGGCACCCTCCCGATGCATGGCCTGCGCCACGCCCCACGCAATGGAGCGATCCGTGGCAAGGCCCACGATCAAGGCACGCTTGCCGTTCAAAAAACCCATGTCCGTTCCTACCCCTGGCGTCGATTCGAGTCGACGTACATGACCAGCCGCTGTCCGGCTCTGATGTGATGACGCTGGTTGATGCCGTTCCAGCTCTTCAGTTTGTCCGCAGATACTTGAAACTGGCGCGAGATGCTGAACACGGTGTCGCCCCGGCGCACGGTATACAGCACGCGCCGGCCGCTGACCACGCCCTCGTCACGATGCTGCCGCGCACCGGTCTTGAGCACCAGCTGCTGGCCGGTGTTCACCCGGTCGCCCGCACCCATGTTGTTGAGGCGTGCGAGCGTACCCACCGCCATGTTGTGCCGACGGGCGATGCTCGACAGGGTCTCCCCGGCGCGCACCCGGTAGACGATCTGCTTGCGTCCCGGCACGTCGGTCTCGGGACGGTCCACCCGCGACGCCGCGAGCAGCACCTTGTCGGGCAGCTGACCGGTGAGCTGCGGGATCTTGAGCGAGTCGCCGGCCGTCACGCGACCCCCGTGCAGATCGTTGATCTTCTCGAGCACGGCCGCCGAGACGCCGTACTGGTGCGCGATGACGGGCAGCGTCTCGCGCCGCTCGACCTGGTGCACGATCATGGGCACGCGGTCCTCGGCGGAGACGCTCTTCAGCGCGGTCTCGAATGCATCGGCAGCGTCGATCGGCACCAGCAGCCTGTGGGGACCTTCCGGGTCGGTCGCCCAGCGGTTGTAGCCCGGGTTCAACGCCACCAGTTCGTCGTAGCGGGTGCCGGCCAGTTTGGCGGCGACCTTGAGGTCGATCTGCGAACTGGTCTGGATGACGGCGAAGTACGGCTCGTTGGGGATCACCGCGAATTCGAGGCCGTAACGCTCCGGCTCGGCCATCAGCCGCTTGAGCGCCAGCAGTTTCGGCACGTAGGCGCGCGTCTCGGCGGGCAGATTCAGGTGCCAGAAGTCAGCCGGCTTGCCGGCGTCGCGGTTGCGGGCGAGTTCGCGCTCCACGGACGCCTCGCCGACATTGTAGGCGGCGATGGCGAGCAGCCAGTCACCGTTGAACTCATCGTGCAGGGCCTGCAGGTAATCGAGCGCCGCACGGGTCGATTCGAGGACGTCGCGGCGGCCGTCGAACCACCAGCCCTGCTTCAGGCCGAAGCGCACCCCGGTGCCCGGTATGAACTGCCACAGGCCCGCCGCGCGACTGGTGGAATAGGCAAACGGCTCATAGGCCGATTCGACCACCGGCAGCAAGGCGAACTCGAGCGGCATCCCGCGTGCCTCGACTTCCGTGATGACGTGGTAGAGATAGCGCTGGCCGCGTTGGAACACGCGTTCCAGATAGTCCGGATTGTGCTCGAGCCAGGCGAGCTGTTGATCGATGGCCGGCTCCTGCACCTCGTCCAGGGCGAAGCCGGCGCGCATGCGGTCGAACACGTCGTCGTAATCTTCGCCGTTGTGGTGCTGCCACTCGGCGGGCATGGTCATGGAGGGCGTGCCGCCGGCGAGTGCGGGGCTCGGGGTGGTGGTGCCGGGCGGGGCGGTGGCGGTGGTCGGGATGACGATGCGCTCGCGGCCGTCGGGGGTGGCCGGATGCTGCGCGCAGGCGGCGAGGAGCAGGGCGAGACCGGCGAGCAGTAGGGTGCGCATGGGCCTCGCGGATTCCCTAGCGGAACCCGTCTTTCCAGGCGCGCAGCGCCGCGAACACCTGCACCGGGTCGCTCAAGGACCGGCCGGCGAACCCCTCGGCGCCGCGGCGTACCGTATCGGTGTCGCAGCGCAGGAAGGGGTTGATGCGCAGTTCGAGGTCGAGCACGGAGGGCAGGGTGGGTGCCTGCGCGGCGCGCTGCCGGCCGACGGTGTCGCGATGCGCCGCCACCGCGGTATTGCCGGGCTCCACCGCGGCGGCGAAACGCAGGTTGGCGGCGGTATATTCGTGGCCGCAGTACATCAGGGTCTGCGCCGGCAGCGCCCGCAGCCGGTCCAGTGACGCACTCATCTGTGCAGGGTTACCTTCGAACATTCGACCGCAGCCGGCGCTGAACAGCGTATCGCCACAGAACAGCGCGCCATGCCCCCAAAACGCAACATGACTCACCGTATGCCCCGGCACCGCCAATATCTCGAAGCCAAGTCCCAACTCCGGCAGGTCGCAATGCTCACCGTCCCGCACGGTGCGGGTACGCAGCGGGATGCGCTCGTCGTCGGGTCCGATGATGGGGACCGGGCCGCGCTCGAGAAGTTCCGCCACGCCACCGATGTGATCGGCATGATGGTGGGTGAGCAGAATCGCAGCTAAGCTTGCGCCGCTGCGTTCGAGTTCGGCCAGCACGGGCGCGGCGTCACCCGGGTCGACCACGACCACGCCGCCGGCCAGGCGTGGCGTCTCGATCAGCCAGATGTAGTTGTCGGCGAATGCACGGACCGGCCGCACGCGAAGCTGCGATGTGTGGTTGGTCATTTTGCGCAGTATTTAACCTGTAACATTCGCAGTGCGCCAGTAGTTTGACGAAGGAGCCCCGGTTGGAATCCCCGCGAGACACGATGCCGATCGACTGGTTTGGCGGACCGCTGGGCGCGTACGTGCTGCAGGAGGAGGCGGCGCTCGTGCGCCGGGTGCTCGACGACGTGTTCGGCTGGGAGCTGCTGCAGCTCGGCTCGTGGGGACCCGCGCGTGAGCTGCTGGGCGGGGCCCGCACCCAGCACACCACCGTGCTCGCGCCGAGCGCAGCGCCCGGCGTCACGCTGCGCGCGCCGCTCGACACGCTGCCCTTCGCCGCGGACTCGATCGACGCCGTGCTGCTGCCGCACACGCTGGAGCGGGTGGCCGACCCCTATGCCGTGTTGCGCGAGGCGGAGCGGGTGCTGTGCGCCGAGGGCTGCCTCATGATCTGCGGCTTCAACCCGTTCAGCGGCTGGGGCGCGCGGCGTGTGTTCGGGAACTATCTGAGGCGACCGGCGTTCCCACCGCAGACCCGGCGCATGCTGGGTGAACATCGGTTGCGCGACTGGATGGCGCTGCTCGATTTCGAGGTGGACGCCGTCTATGGCTACCTGGGACCGCTGCCGCTGACCGGCCGTGCGCGCAAACTCGCCGACGCCACCTCGCGCGAGGGGGAGATGCGGCCGCGGCGCCCGCTCACCGCCGGCGCCTATCTGCTCAAGGCGCGCAAACGTGTGCAGACGCTGACGCTGATACGACCGCGGCGCTGGGCCCGGCAACGGGTGCTGGTGCCGGTCGCGGAGCCGACCACCAAGGTGGGCTCGCGCAAAGTGGAACGATGAAAGTACGACGATGACGCAGGTGCAGATCTACACCGACGGCGCGTGCCGCGGTAATCCAGGTCCCGGCGGCTGGGCGGCGCTGCTGGTCGCCGGGGACGAGCGCCGGGAGGTGTCGGGCGCGGAGGCCGCCACCACCAACAACCGCATGGAGCTGATGGGAGCGATCGGGGGCCTGGGCGCGCTCAAGCGCCGCTGCGCCGTGGATCTGTACACCGACTCGAAATATGTGTTGCAGGGCCTCACCGAGTGGCTGCCGAACTGGAAGGCGCGCGGCTGGCGCACCGCGTCCCGGCAACCGGTGAAGAATCAGGATTTGTGGGAACTGCTGGATGCCGCCGCCGCGGCCCACGACATTCAATGGCATTGGGTGAAGGGTCATTCGGGACATGTGGAAAATGAACACGTCGACAGGCTCGCGAACGTCGCCATCGACACCCTGCTCGCGGCCGGGTAATCGCTGATGCGCCAGATCGTCTTGGACACGGAAACCACCGGCCTGGAAGTCGAACAGCACCACCGTGTCATCGAGATCGGCTGCGTCGAGCTGTTCAACCGGCGCTTCACGGGGCGCTCTTTCCACCGCTACCTGAACCCCGAGCGCGACATCGACGCCGGCGCGCAGGCCGTGCACGGCCTGTCCCGCGAGCGCCTCGCCAAGGAGCAGCGCTTCGCCGAGGTGCATGCCGAGTTCATCGACTTCGTGCGTGACGCGGAACTCATCATCCACAACGCACCGTTCGACGTCGCCTTCCTGAACGCAGAGCTCGCGCGGCTCGAGCGCGCCGGCACGCGCATCGAGCAGCTGTGCCGGGTGCTCGACTCGCTCGCGCTCGCGCGCCAGATGCACCCCGGCCAGCGCAACAGCCTGGACGCGTTGTGCAAGCGCTATTCGGTGGACAACTCCCATCGTGAGTATCACGGCGCGCTCCTTGACGCACGCATCCTCGCCGAGGTATTCCTCGCCATGACCGGCGGGCAGGCCAAGCTCACCCTGAGCGCGGAGTCGGACACCGCCCGCAGCCGGGCCCGGCATGCCCAGCCGCCCCCGGGCGGCATCCGTATCGCGGTGATCGAGGCCAGCGCCGAGGAGCTGGTGGCGCACGAACACGTGATGGCGCTGCTCGACAAGGCGTCCCGCGGCAACACGGTGTGGCGCAAGTCGTGAAGGTGCTGGTGACCGGCGCGGCCGGCTTCATCGGCTTCCACACCGCCCGGCGCCTGCTGCAGGCCGGACACGAGGTGGTCGGCATCGACAACCTCAACGACTACTACGACCCGCAGTTGAAGCGCGCCCGCCTGGCCGTGCTCGAACCCGCCACCGGGTTCCGTTTCGTGCGGCTCGACATCGCCGACACCGCGGGCATGCAGCGCTTGTTCGAGGAGGAGCGCTTCGCGCGCGTGGTGCACCTCGCCGCGCAGGCCGGCGTGCGCTACTCGCTCGAGAATCCGCGCGCCTACGTGCAGAGCAACGTCGCCGGGTTTCTCGAGGTGCTCGAGGGCTGCCGCCGGTTCGAGGTAGAGCACCTGGTCTATGCCTCCACCAGTTCGGTGTACGGCGCCAACGCCCGGCTGCCCTTCTCGGAGCGGGACGGCGTGGATCATCCGCTCAGCCTGTATGCGGCCACCAAGAAGGCCAACGAACTGATGGCGCACAGCTACTCGTCGCTGTACGGCCTGCCTACCACGGGCCTGCGGTTCTTCACGGTCTACGGGCCCTGGGGACGCCCCGACATGGCGCTGTTCCTGTTCACCCGACGCATCCTCGCCGGCGAGCCCATCAACGTGTTCCACGGCGGCCGCCATCGCCGCGACTTCACCTACGTGGATGACATCGTCGACGGCGTGCTGGGCACGCTCGATCACGTGGCGCAGCCCGATCCGGCCTGGGATGCGGTCGCGCCCGATCCGAGCACGAGCAGCGCGCCCTACAAGATCTACAACATCGGCAACTCCACGCCGGTGTCGGTGATGCGTTACATCGAGGTGCTCGAGCAGTGCCTGGGCAGAAAGGCCGAGCTGAACATGCTCGCGCAGCAACCCGGCGACGTGCTCGATACGTGGGCCGACGTCGAGGCGCTGGCGCGCGACGTGGATTACCGTCCCGTCACCCGGCTCGAAGAGGGTGTCAAGCATTTCGTCGAATGGTATCGTGAATACCATCACATGCCATCCTGAGCACCCCATGCCGCACCTGAATTCCTCCCTGCCCGCCTGGCGCAGGCTCGCCGACCACGCCCTGCAGATGCAAGCGGTGCATCTGCGTGACCTCGCGGCCGAGGATCCCGAGCGCTGGCAGGGATTTCACGTCGAACACGACCGCTGGCTGCTCGACCTGTCGCGGCAGCGGATCACGCGCCTGACGCTGTCGCGGCTCACGGAGCTCGCGCGCGCGGTGGACCTGGAGGCGCGCATCGCCGCCATGTTCCGCGGCGACCTCATCAACGGCACCGAGCAGCGCGCGGTGTTGCACGCGGCGCTGCGCTCGCCGTTCGCGGGCGGCCCCGCCATCCAGGCGGAGGTCGGCGCGTCGCGGCGCAAACTCGCCGCGTTCACGGGCGCCGTGCGCTCCGGCGCCAAATTGGGGAGCACCGGGCGGCGCTTCAAGCACGTGGTGAACATCGGCATCGGCGGTTCCGATCTGGGGCCGCTGCTGGTGTGCGATGCGCTGCGTCACGAGTGGAGCGGGGACCTCACGCCGCATTTCGTGTCGAACGTCGACCGCACGCAGCTCGACGACGTCATGCGCACGCTCGATCCGGCGGAGACGCTGATCATCGTCTGCTCGAAGACCTTCGTCACCATGGAGACCCAGTCGAACGCCAACGCGGCGCGCGCGTGGATCGTGGCTGCGCTCGGCGAGCAGTCGCCGGCCCGGCATTTCGTCGCGGTGTCGACCAACGCCGCCGCGATGGACGCCTTCGGCATCGCCGCGGATCATCGCTTCACCATGTGGGACTGGGTGGGCGGGCGCTATTCGGTGTGGTCGGCCATCGGTCTGGTCGCCGAGCTCGTGCTCGGCAGCGACAAGTTCGAGGAGTTCCTCGCCGGGGCGAGCGACATCGACCGCCATTTCACCACCGCGCCGTTGGAAAGCAACCTGCCCGTGTTGATGGGGCTGATGGCGGTGTGGAACCGCACCTTCCTGAAACTGCCGACGCTCGCCGTGCTGCCCTACGATCAGCGGCTCGCACGGCTGCCCGCGTACCTGCAACAGCTCGAAATGGAGAGCAACGGCAAGTCGGTGTCGGAGGACGGCGAGCGCGTCGATTTCGCCACCGCGCCCGTGGTGTGGGGCGAGCCTGCCTCGAACGCACAGCACTCGTTCTTCCAGATGCTGCACCAGGGCACCGCCACCGCCGCGCTCGATTTCATCGCGCCCCTGTATGGCTCCTGGGGCGGCACCGAGGGACAGGATCTCGCGCTGAAGAACTGCCTGGCACAGGCGCAGGCGTTCGCCTTCGGCCACTCGGCCGACGAGGTGGACCAAGACATGAAAAAGGCCGGCTCGACCGCGGCCGAGATCGAGCGGCTGCGCGCGCACAAGGTGTACGAAGGCAACCGGCCGAGCTCGCTGCTGCTCTATCCGCGCACCACGTCGCGCAGCCTGGGCGGGGTGCTCGCGCTCTACGAGCACAGCGTGTTCGTCCAGGGCACGGTGTGGGGCATCGATTCCTTCGACCAGTTCGGCGTCGAACTCGGCAAGAAACTGGCGGTGGGCATCGACATGACGGGCAAGACCGCGCCCACGGGTCATGGCGCGGCGGGGTTAGCGTCGCTGATCGACTACGTGGCGACGCATCGGTAGCGGGATACCCTATAATCGCACTCCGAACGACGACGGGGGCGATGGTGGGGAAACAACGCAAGGGCATCATCCTGGCCGGGGGGGCGGGGACTCGGCTGCATCCCATCACCCTCTCGCAGAGCAAGCAGCTGCTGCCGGTCTACGACAAACCGATGATCTATTACCCGCTGGCGACGCTCATGTCGGCGGGCATCCGCGAGTTCCTCATCATCACCACGCCGCGTGATCAGGTGGCGTTCCGGGACCTGCTCGGTTCGGGCGAGAAGTGGGGCGTACGCTTCGACTACGCGGTGCAGGCCGAGCCGAACGGGATCGCGCAGGCGTTGCTCATCGCCGAGCACTTCTTGGACGGGGCGCCGTCCGCGCTGATCCTGGGCGACAACATCTTCTACGGCGCGAACCTCTCGGACCTGCTGCAGTCGGCATCGAGCCGGGCGAGCGGCGCGACGGTGTTCGGCTACTACGTGCACGATCCGGAACGCTACGGCGTGGTGCAGTTCGACGCGGCCGGCAAGGTGGCCGACCTCCTCGAAAAGCCGGTCAAGCCGCCGTCGAACTACGCGGTGACGGGCATTTATTTCTACGACGAACGGGCGCCCGACATCACGCGCTCCATCAAGCCGTCGGAGCGCGGTGAACTCGAGATCACGGATTTGAACCGGGCGTACCTGCGCGAGGGCGCGCTCAACGTCGAGCGGCTCGGCCGCGGCACGGCCTGGCTCGACACGGGCACCCACAACTCGCTGCTCGACGCCGGGGTGTTCGTGCGCATCATCGAGGAGCGGCAGGGACTGAAAGTCGCGTGCGTCGAGGAGGTGGCCTGGCGCGCCGGGTTCATCGACGCGGCGCAGGTCGAACGTCTCGCGGCGCCGCTGCAGAAGAGCGGCTACGGTGAGTATCTCTTGCGCATCCTGCGCGACGAGCATCAGCCATGAAGTTCCTGGACACCCCCATCGCGGGCGTGACATTGATCGAGCCGCAGGTGTTCGGCGATGCGCGCGGTTTCTTCATGGAGACCTGGCAGGCGCCCAAATTTGCGGCGGCGGGCATCGACGCCGCGTTCGTGCAGGACAACCAGAGCCGCTCGACGCAGT
>CAZZVN010000047.1:0-5147 GCA_964657625.1 uncultured Steroidobacteraceae bacterium | reverse complement strand
GCGGCGGGCATCGACGCCGCGTTCGTGCAGGACAACCAGAGCCGCTCGACGCAGTGGACGCTGCGCGGCATGCACATGCAGGTGGAACACACTCAGGGCAAGCTGGTGCGCGTCACCGCGGGCTCCGTGTTCGACGCCGTGGTGGACCTGCGCGCGGGCTCGCCGAGCTTCGGGCGTTGGTGGGGCGTGGAACTCACGGCGGAGAATCACCGCATGCTGTGGGTGCCGCCGGGGCTCGCGCATGGCATGCTGGTGACCTCGGCGACGGCGGATTTTCTCTACAAATGCACCGACGTCTACAGTCCGGCGCACGAACGCACGCTGGCGTGGAACGATCCCGCGGTGGGCATCGAATGGCCGCTGCCGGCGGGCCTGGAGCCGAAGCTCTCGCCCAAGGACATGACCGGCCAGAGTTTCGCCGACGTCGAGAAATTTCCGTGAAGATCCTGGTGCTGGGCGGCCGCGGCCAGGTCGCCCGTGCCATGGCGCAGGCAGCGCCTGCACACCATCAGGTTTTGGTCCGGTCGCGCGGCGAGCTCGACATCACCGATCCCACCGCCCTGGCGCAGTCGTTGGCCGAGTACGGGCCCGACTGGGTGGTCAACGGCGCGGCCTACACGGCGGTGGACCTTGCAGAAAAGGAACCGGCCGTGGCGTTGGCGGCGAACGAGACCGCGCCGGGGCTGCTGGCGCGGGCCACCGCGCGCGCGGGGTGTCGGTTGCTGCATCTGTCCACGGATTTCGTGTTCGACGGGGCGGCAAACCGGGCGTACCGGCCCGACGACCGGCCCAATCCCTTGAGCGTGTATGGGGCGACCAAGCTCGGCGGCGAGCGGCAGGTGCTCGAGCATGCGCGCGACGCGCTGGTGGTGCGCACGGCGTGGGTGTACGCGGCCACCGGGCGTAACTTCGCGCTGACCATGCTGCGCCTGATGCGTGAGCGGGACGAGGTGCGGGTGGTGGCTGACCAGATCGGTACGCCCACCTGGGCACACGGCCTCGGCCAGGCGCTGTGGGGCTTGATCGACGCGGGCGCGGCGGGCGGCCTCTACCATTGGACCGACCTCGGGGTGGCGAGTTGGTACGATTTCGCGGTGGCCATCCAGGACGAGGCGCTGACGCGGGGTCTGTTGTCGCGGGCGGTGCCGGTGGTGCCCATCGCGACCGCCGCCTATCCCACCCCCGCGCGCCGGCCTGCGTTCAGCGTGCTCGACACCACCGCGACCCGTGCCGTGGTGACTCCGCCGGCCCTGCACTGGCGGCACAACCTGAGGAAGATGTTGGATGAGCTTCGAGCCGCATAACGTGCTGATCACCGGCGGGGCCGGGTTCATCGGCGCCAATTTCGTCAGGCACTGGCTGGGTGCGACCGAGGCCGGCCAGGTGGTGGTGCTCGACGCCCTGACCTATGCGGGCAACATCGCGAGTCTCGACGGACTCGACGCCGACCCGCGCTACGCGTTCGTGCGCGGCGACATCGGCGACGAGGCGCAGGTGCGTGGGCTGCTGGAGCGGCATCGCATCGACACCCTGGTGCATTTCGCCGCCGAATCGCACGTCGACCGTTCGATCCTGGGACCGGACGCGTTCATCCAGACCAACATCGTGGGGACGCATGCGCTGCTCAAGGCCGCGCGGGCGGTGTGGCTCGACGGCAAGGGGAGGGCGCACCGCTTCCATCACGTCTCGACGGACGAGGTGTACGGCTCGTTGGGCCCCGACGATGCGCCGTTCCACGAGGCGACCCCTTATGCGCCCAACTCGCCGTACTCCGCGAGCAAGGCCTCGTCCGATCATCTGGTGCGCGCGTATCACGAGACGTACGGCCTGGATACGTGCATCACCAACTGCTCCAACAACTATGGGCCGTATCAGTTCCCGGAAAAGCTCATTCCGTTGATCATGATCAACATCCTCTCCGGCAAGCCGCTGCCGGTGTACGGCGACGGGCTGCAGATCCGTGACTGGCTGCACGTGGCCGATCACTGCCAGGCCATCACGCTCGCGCTGCGGCGGGGCCGGGCCGGTGAGGTGTACAACATCGGCGGCAACAGCGAGACGGCGAACCTCGACATCGTGAAGACGCTGTGCGATCTGGTGGACGAGGCGTTCGCGGTCCGGGCGGACCTGCGCGCGGCGTTTCCGCAGTCCCCCGCCGCGACCGGCGGCAGGGCGCAGAGCCTGATCACCTTCGTGCGCGACCGGCCGGGACACGACCGGCGCTATGCCATCGACTACCGCAAGGCCGCGCGGGACTTAGGCTACGCCCCCGGCCGCAATCTCGCCCAAGGCCTGCGCGCCACCCTGGACTGGTTTTTGGACCACCCGGCGTGGTGGCAGGCGCTGCTCGGGCGTGACTACGCGGCCTGGATCGACACGAACTACCGGGCGCCGTGAACGACCGCGCCCAACTTTGTATCGCAAAGATCGCAGGCGGCGGGGAAAGATTGCCAGGGTGGCGGTGGCTCACTACAATCCGCGGCGAATGAGCACGAGGTCCCCCCGGCGGTCGGTATGAAAAATAGATCCATCGCTGCGTTTCTGGGCCTGACCCTGCTGGGGCTCGTGGCCACCGCCCAGACCCTCACCCAGGACCAGATCAACTCGCTCAAGAACCTGCCGCAGGATCAGCAGGATTCGTTGCTGCAGAGCGTGACCGGCGGGAGTGGCCGGGGCAACAGCGGCGTCAAGTCCGATCCCAAGTTGAGCACGCCGCAGTCGGTGCGGCCGAAGAACGAGCAGACGCCCGACCAGAACGGGCTGTATCCGAAGGACAAGAGCAGTGACGGTCATCCGCTGCGCATGGCGGACGAGGACCCGGAGCTGCGTGCCGACGACACGGTGCTGATCGACCTCACGCCCCTGTACGTGCCCATCCGCCGCAAGAACTCGAACGACAGCAGCCTCAACGAGGATGCCGGCAACAACGCCTCGACCGGCGTCAACGACACCGAAGTCGACGCGATGGCGAACCAGAACGGCGTCGACGCCAACGGCAGACCTACCGGCGGCGCGAATGCCAACGGCACCCGCCGGCCCGGCAATTACGACTACGGCCGCATCAAGGAGGAAATCAAGCCGCGGACGGACGAGGACAAGGAGCGGTCGCAAAAAATGCGTCGGCTCATCCTCAGCAGCAATCCGTATCACTTGAACCGTTTCGGCGTGCTTGAGCTGCCGGGGCTGCCCTCGATCCCGCTCGCGGGCCTGACCGCGGACGAGGCCACCAACCGGCTGAGCGCGGATCCGGACCTGCGCGACTTTCGCGTCAAGATCACTCTGCTGCGACTGAAGCCGTTCGACGAGGAGTCCCTGAAGCCGTTCGGCTACGATCTGTTCGAGGGAGTGCCGAGCACCTTCGCGTCCGTGTCCGATATCCAGGTGCCGGTAGACTACCTGGTGGGACCCGGCGACACCTTGAACGTGCAGCTCTACGGCAACGAGCCCGCGAGCTACTCGCTGACCGTGGGCCGTGACGGACGCGTCAATTTCCCCAAGCTCGGACCCATCATGGTCAGCGGCATGTCCTACGATCGGGCGCGGGCGGCCATCGAGGAGCGGGTGCAACAGCAGCTCATCGGCTCGCGGGTGAGCGTCACCATGGGCGACCTGCGCTCCATCCGGGTGTTCGTGCTCGGCGAGGCGGAAAAGCCGGGCTCGTACACGGTGAGCGGGCTCTCGACCATGACCAACGCGCTGTTCGTGAGCGGCGGCGTCAAGAAGATCGGCTCGCTGCGCAAGATCGAGCTGAAGCGCAACGGCCGCACCGTCACCGTGCTCGATCTGTACGATCTGCTCCTGCACGGCAACACGAGCCGCGACACGCAGCTCATGCCGGGCGACGTGATCTTCATCCCGCCCATCGGCGACACGGTGTCGGTGTACGGGGCGGTGCACCGTCCGGCCATTTACGAGCTCAAGGGCGAGAAGGACGTGGGGCAGATCGTCGACCTCGCCGGCGGTCTGGTCGCCGACGCCGATCCGAAGCTGGTGCAGCTCGAACGGATCCATCAGTCCTCGTTGCGCGAGATGGTGAACGTCGACCTCACCTCGGGTGCGGGCCGCGCGGCGCGCGTGGACAACGGCGACAAGCTGCGCATTCCGGCCATCCGGCCGACCCTGGAGAACTCGGTGGTGCTGGACGGATTCGTGTTCCGGCCCGGCTCGTTCGAGTATCGTCCCGGCCTGCGCCTGAGCGACGTGCTGACGAGCTTCGACGAGCTGCGGCCGAATGCCGACCGGCGCTACATCATGATCCGCCGCGAAGTGCCGCCCGAGGAGAAGATCGAGGTACTCTCGGCGAACCTCGAGTCGGCGCTGCACGCCAAGGGCACGAGCGCGGATCCCGAGCTGCGGCCGCGCGACAAGATCACGGTGTTCGACCTAACCGCCGACCGCGAGCGGGTGGTGGCGCCGCTGATCCGCGACCTCGAGCTGCAGGGCTCGCCCGAGCATCCCGCCGACGTGGTGAGCATCGACGGCAAGGTGAAATCGCCGGGCCGCTATCCGCTGGAGCCGTCGATGCGGGTGAGCGACCTGATCCGCGCCGGCGGGAGCCTAGACGACTCCGCGTACGGAGGCGAGGCGGAGCTCACGCGCTACGAAATCATCGACGGAGTCGAGCGGCAGACCGCCCTGATCCCCATCAACCTGTCCGCCATCCGCAAGGGCGACGCGACCGCGGACGTGCCGCTCAAGCCGTACGACGTGCTGGTGGTCAAGATCACGCCGCAGTGGGAAGAGCCGGGCACGATCGAACTTGCGGGCGAGGTGAGGTTCCCCGGCACCTACCCCATCCATCGCGGGGAAACCCTGTCGTCGGTTCTGCATCGTGCGGGCGGCTTCACCGACCTGGCGTTCGACGACGGCGCCGTGTTCGTTCGCGAAGAATTGAAGAAGCGCGAGAAGCAGCAGCTCGAGGATTATTCCATCCGCCTGCAGAGCGATCTCGCGGCCCTGTCGCTGCAGGCGGTGGCAAGCAGTGCCGCCACCACGAGTTCCGCCGCGTCGGCGAGCGCAGCGCAGGGGCTGGCCGTCGGCCAGTCGCTGCTCTCGCAACTGCGCGACACCAAACCGGTGGGCCGGCTGGTGATCAACGTCGACAAGGTGATGTCGGGCAAGGTGGGCGGTACGGGCGACGTGCTGCT
>CAZZVN010000046.1:0-32402 GCA_964657625.1 uncultured Steroidobacteraceae bacterium | reverse complement strand
GGTGACGGAGACCCCCGCGTCCGGGGGGGGCGGCACGGTGACCAGTCCGACGATGCTCGCCGGACTGGTCGGCCGCCTGAGCGAGCAGTTGAACGCGGACCGGACGCTGACCACCGGTCTGTATCTGCCGGCCGACACGTTGACCCCCATCGACTCGATCATCGTCGGACAGACCACGTCCTCCGCCGACGCGGTCAGCCTCGAGGAAATCATCCTGCCGTCGGGCACGCGGTTTCCCGCCATGGTCGAGCCGGTGGAGAGCATGTTCTCGTTCTCGCTGCCGGTCAGCGCGTTCCAGTTCGAACCGGGAGCGACAGTGGTGGTCCAAGCTACCTTGAGCGATGGCAGGGCCCTGCCGCCGTGGATGACCTTCGACCCCGGGACCGGCAAATTCGAAGGCATGGCACCCATCGGCTGGCGTGCGCCGCTCAGCATCCTCATCAGCGCGCGCGATCAGAACGGGCACGAGACCATGCTCCAGGTGCAGGTGCAATTTTCAGAAACGGCCGCCCGTACCGGAAGACCGGTCCCGCGCGACGGCGCACCGCCACTCCGTGCCGCCGTGGGCAAAGCCTCGCTGGCGGCGCAGTTTTCCCGCCACGGCCACCCTGCCCGGCAACGAGAAATCAACGCCTTGACCCGCCATGGTTGAGGTCCAAGCAATGACGCTTATCCAAGGAACAGCAAAGTATGCAAAGCGAACATAAAATCGGCCTGAGCCGCCTGCGAACCGTCAGCCTGGCGGCCCTCGGCGCGAGCGTCCTCACCGCGTGCGTGGTCCAGCCGCGACCGATGACGGCCGACGCCCAGGCCTTCCAGCTGCACCAGGATCGGGAGATGATGTTCCGCGACCAGGAACCCATCACCAAGCCGATCACGGTGGCCGAGGCGATGGCGCGTGCGATCCGCTACAACCTGGATCAGCGCCAGAAGCTCATGGAAGAAGTGCTCAGCCAGCGTCAGCTGACGCTTGACAACTGGTCGTTGCTGCCCGCGGTGACGGCCTCGGCCGGCTACGTGACGCACGACACCGACATGGCCGCCTCCTCGCGGTCGGTCGCCACCGGCCAGCAGTCCCTGGTGCCGTCCACCTCCGAGGATCGCACGCGCCGCACCGCCGATCTCGGCGTGCAGTGGAACGTGCTCGATTTCGGCGTGAGCTACTACCAGGCCCAGCAGCAGGGCGATCGCACGTTGATCGCGCAGGAGCGGCGCCGCAAGGTCATCCAGAATCTGATGCAGCAGGTGCGCGAAGCGTACTGGTTCGCGCTCGGCGCGCAGCTGCTCGAGGGCAAGATCGAGCCGTTGATGCAGCAGGTCGAACAGGCCCTGGCGAATTCGCGCGAGATCGAGCAGGAGAAACTCAGCTCGCCGGTGGAGACGCTGAACTATCGCCGCCAGCTGCTCATCAACATGCGCCAGCTCGAGGGCGTGCGTGACGAACTGGCGCGTGGTAAACCGCGCCTGGCGGCGCTCATCAACATCGAGCCCGGTACGCCATTCACGCTGGTCGCCCCTGCGTCGATGCGCGAGCCGCAGATCAAGACGGCGTTCGACGCCATGGAGGAAATGGCGCTGCTGCGCCGTCCCGAACTCGTCGAGGCCCGCTACGCAGAGCACATCAGCGTGCTCGACACCAAGATCGCGCTGGCGCGGGTGCTCCCGGGCGTCGAATTCGACTTGGGCTCGCATTACGACAGCAACAGCTTCCTGGTGAAGAGTGCCTGGAACGAAGCGGGCCTGCGGGTCACCTGGAATCTGATGAACGCGCTGACCTACCGGCAGAGCAAGGCAAACGCGCAGGCCTCCGTGGACGTCGCGCATGCCGGGCGCCTGGCGCTCAACATGGCGGTGCTCGCGCAGGTGCACGTAGCCTACCGCGACTACGAGGGACGCAAGCGTCAGTTCGAGCTGACGCAAAGCCTGGCACAGGTCGACCATGCGTTGTTCGAGCATGCGCAGAACGCGGCGCAGACGGATGCCCAGGGCCGTCTTGCCTCCATCAATTCGGCAGTGCAGTCCTTGTTCTCGGATTTCCGTTCCTACCAGGATTACGGCGCCCTGCAAAACGCCTACGGACTCATGCTCGCGACGCTCGGCGCGGACCCGCTGCCGGACCAGATGAAAGCCGTCGACGTCGACAGCCTCACCCAGGCCCTCGAGGAATCGGAAGAGCACGGGTTCTCGCTGTGACGCGGCCGCGGCGGCTGCGGCATGCGGCGCCGCACGCCACGGTGGTTCGCGAGGGGGTGGCTGACGCGGGGGTGACTCACGAGAGCGTGGCGTACGCCGGGCTGGCTTTGGGCTTGGTCCTGGGCCTGGCCGCAGCGGCGCACGCCGAGACCAAGCGGCCGACGGACCCGGACCAGGGTGTGCGTGTCCAGTTCAGCGCGCTTCACGAGACAGTGCTGTCGAGCGAACTGTCGGCGAAGATCTCCGCGCTGCCCTTGCGCGAGGGCGACACGTTCAACCTCGGTCAGCCGCTGGTGACCTTCGATTGCAGCCTGTATCGCGCCCAACTCGCCAAGGCGGAGGCCGCGGCACAGGCCGCACGGGAAACGCTGCTCGTCAACCAGCAATTGAACAAACTCAATTCCATCGGCGCGCTCGAAGTGCAACAGGCGTCGGGCAAGTCCAAGGAGGCGGAGGCCGAGGCGGGCGCCATGCGTGCCACCGTGGCGAAGTGCAGCCTGGCCGCACCGTTTGCCGGGCGCGTGGCCAAGGTGTCGGCGAAGCAATACCAGTACGTCGCGCCCGGACAGGCGCTGCTCGAGATCTTGAACACTCAGCAGTTGGAACTACAGATGATCGTCCCCTCCAAGTGGCTCGCCTGGCTCAAGGTGGGCAGTAAATTCAGCGTGCACGTCGAGGAACTGGATCGTACCTTCACCGGCCGGATCGAGCGGTTGGGCGCCCGCATCGACCCGGTGAGCCAGTCGATATCGCTCGCCGGCCGGGTGGAGGGCCCGCATGCGCAGCTGCTGCCGGGCATGAGCGGCTGGGCCTCCTTCGACAAGAACGATGAACGCGTCGCAGCCGCGACGCGCTGAGGGCGCGCCGGGCGGTCCGGGCGCACCCGGCACACCGGGCGCTCCGGCAAGCTTCCGCGCGGACCCGGTACGCGATCTGGCCGCGCTGCTGCAGCTGGGACGGCGTGCGCGCGACGCCGATAGCATCGAGGCGCTCGGTTTCGTGATGGTGAACGAGACGCGTCAGCTGTTCGGGTTCCGCCAAGCGGCGCTCGGCCGCGCGAACGTGGTCGGCAATGGCCTGCCCGCGCAGGTGTTGAGTGTTTCGGGGTTGCCGCAGCCGGATGCCCAGGCCCCCTACGTGCAGTGGCTGGCCCAGGTGTTTCGCCAGCTCGTCGCACAGGGCAGGCCCGCGGCGTTCGCGTTCGAGGCGAACGCGTTGCAGGAGCTGCTGGCGCGCGACTGGGACGCCTGGTTGCCGGCCCGCGGCCTGGTGCTGCCGCTGCCCGGCCCGGGTGCAGAAATACTCGGTTTCCTGCTGCTGGCCCGCGAGGAGCCATGGAGCGAGCGGGACGTGGCGCTCGCCGGAGAACTCGCATCGATATACGGGTTCGCGCTGGCGCGCTTCACCCACAACGGATCGTGGCGGGATAGATCGCGGGTGGCGAGCTGGTCGGTGCGTCACCGCTGGAAACTCGCGGCCGGCGTGGTCGCCCTTGGCCTGATACCGGTGCATCTCAGCGTGCTGGCGCCCGCCGAAGTGGTGCCCTCCGAGCCCTTCCTGGTGCGCGCACCGCTCGAAGGGGTGATCGACCATTTCAACGTCCGCCCCAATCAATCCGTGTCGGCGGGCGATCCGCTGTTCGATCTGGACACCACGACGTTGAGTGCGCATTCGCGGGTGGCGCGCAAGGCGTACGACGTCGCGACGGAAGAATATCGGCAGGCGGCGCAGCGTGCCGTCACCGACGAGAAAAGCAAGTTCGAGATGGTCCAGCGCCGCGGCGAGCGCGACGAGAAGGCGCTGGAGATGGATTACTCGCAACAACTGCTGGACCGGGTGCTGGTGAAAGCGCCGCGGGCGGGCGTTGCGGTATTCGCCGATGCCAACGACTGGCAGGGTCGTGCGGTGGCCATCGGGGAACGCGTGCTGACCCTCGCAGATCCGACCAAGGTGGAGCTCAATGTGTACCTGCCGGTCCGCGACGCCATCGATCTGAAGGCGGGGTCCGAGGTCACGCTGTATCCGAACGGTTCTGCCTTTGCCGCGTTTGCGGCGACCTTGAAAGTCGTCGCCTACCGCGCCGAGCCGGCGCACGACGGCCTGCTGGCCTATCGGCTGAAAGCTCAATTCGATCCCCGGGCCGCCGCGCCGCGCATCGGCCTGCAGGGCATGGCGAAGGTGCGCGCGGGCCTCGAACCGCTCGGCTACGTGTTGCTGCGCAGGCCGATCGCGACGGTGCGGCAGTGGTTGGGGTGGTGAAATCATGTTGCCGCCGCTGCGCCAGGACCTGTCGCTGCATTCCGGCCCCCTGGCCGAGGATGGCTCGCCCACCTGGGTGTTGCACGATCCGCCGGCGAACCGCTTCTATTCACTGAGCTGGCCCGCATTCGAGTTGTTGTCGCGCTGGCCACTCGGCGATCCGGCAGCCGTGCTGGCGGGCGTCAATCAACAAACGACGCTCGCCGTCGACGGCGAAGACCTGGAATCGCTCGTGAAATTTCTGGCGCAGTTTCATCTCCTCGACGCACAAGCGCCGGCGGACACCAAGCGGCTGCTGCGGGCGGCCGAGGCCCTGCGGCTTTCCCCCGCACAGTGGTTGTTGAAGAATTATCTTTTCCTGCGCGTGCCGCTGCTGCGCCCGGCGCACTGGCTCGACCGTGGTGCGCCCTTCGTCGCGTGGGTGTACCGCCCTCTGTTCTGGGTGGCCATCCTGCTGTGCGCCATCGTGGGCGTCTGCCTGGCGGCCCGGCAGTGGGACACGTTCATCGGGACGTTTTCGCAATACAAGAGCCTGGGCGGTCTCATCGCCATCGCCGGGGCGTTGAGCCTGGCCAAGATTCTTCATGAGCTCGGACATGCGTTCACCGCTCAGCGCTACGGCTGCCGGGTGTCGACCATGGGGGTCGCGTTCCTGGTCATGCTGCCGGTGTTGTACACCGACACCAACGAGGCCTGGAAGATCGCCGACAAACGGCAGCGGCTCAGGATCGCCGCCGCCGGCGTCGCGGCGGAACTCGCACTGGGGGCGATCGCCACGCTGGCATGGAATTTCCTCCCCGACGGACCGGTGCGGGCCGGGGTGTTCCTGCTCGCGACGACCACCTGGATTTTGACGCTGGTCATCAATGCGAGCCCCTTCATGCGGTTCGACGGCTATTTCCTGCTCTGCGACTGGCTGGACATGCCCAACCTGCACAGCCGCTCGTTCGCGTTCGGCCGCTGGTGGCTGCGCCACGTCTTGTTCGGCTGGCCCGATGCTGCGCCCGAGCACTTCAAACCCGCGCGCCGGCGCTTCCTCATCGCCTTCGCGTTCGCCACCTGGTGCTATCGGCTGGGCGTTTTTCTGGGCATTGCGTACCTGGTGTACGACGCGGTCTTCAAGCTGCTGGGCGTGTTCCTGCTGATCGTGGAACTCGGATTCTTCATCGTCGCGCCGATGTTTCGCGAGTTCGAGGTCTGGTGGCGCCGCCGCGATGAGCTGACCTGGAACTTTGCCACGCGGCGTTCGCTCTGCGTGCTTGCCGTGGCGGCGGCCGTGGTGTTTCTACCGCTGCAGCGGGATATTCGCGCGCCCGCCGTGCTCGGCGCGGCGCAGTCCCAGGAGCTGTATGCCGTCGCCGCCGGCCGGGTGGTGGGCGCACCCGTGCCCGTGGGCAGTCTGGTGAAGGAGGGCGACGTCCTCGTGCGCCTGGAGTCCCCGGATCTGGTGCACCAGCTCGGCCTGGCACGCAACAAGGCCCAGCGCGTGCGCTGGGAACTCGACAGTCTGCAACTCGATGCCAAGCTGCTCGACGAGAACGCGGCAGTACAGGAGCGCTGGGCGGCGGCAAGCGCCGAAGTTGCCGGACTCGAAGCTCAGGTCGACGAACTCACCGTGCGCGCACCCTTCGCCGGCCGGGTCGTCTACGTCGATGAGGCGTTGGTGCCGGGCTCCTGGGTGTCGGTGCACGAAAAACTCGTCCACGTGGCCGGGCTCGCAGGCGCCAAGGGCGAAGTTCTGGTGCGCGAGGACGACCTGCCGCGGATGACCTCTCACGCGGCCGTGTTCGTATCCGAGCGTGCCGAACAGGGGCGGGTCTCCTGCGCCGTGGGCGCGGTCGACCGGATCAACCTGAGTGCGCTCGACGCGCCGTACTTTGCTTCGACGTATGGCGGTCCGGTGCGAGTGCAGGCCGATCCCGCAGGCGCGTTGTTGCCGACCGAAACCGTGTTCCGTGCCCGGCTGGTCGCCTGCCGCACCGCCGGCGCGCCACCTCAGGAACTGCGTGGTACGGCGCATATTATCGGAGACGCCACGAGCCTTGCAGGAGACTTGCTGCGGCGGGCAACGCGTGCGGTACAGCGTGAACTGGGGCGCTGACGCAAAATTGGCGCTCCCTATGGGATTCGAACCCATGTACCGGCCTTGAGAGGGCCGTGTCCTAGGCCTCTAGACGAAGGGAGCGGGCTTAACGGAGGGCTGGTAGTATACGTGCCAAATTTTTGGACTCAAGCGGAACTCTACTTTTTGAACCGACCCTCGACGCAATTCTCTCCCCTGGTGATTCCCCGTGCCGATCATTCGATCTCGCGGGCCTCCATCTCGCCGAACGCCCTGAAGGTGCTGTACAAGCTCAAGGAAGCGGGTTTCCAGGCATTCCTGGTGGGCGGTGCGGTGCGCGACCTCCTGCTCGGCATCAAACCCAAGGACTTCGACGTGGCCACCGATGCGCTGCCGGACGACGTGCGCCGCATTTTCCGCAACTGCCGACTGATCGGGCGGCGTTTTCGCCTGGCTCACGTGCATTTCGGCAACGAGATCATCGAGGTGGCGACATTCCGGGCGGCGGCGGCGCCGGAACGTGAGGATGCGGAGGATCTCGATCCGGACACCGATGCGGAGGCCATCATGTCGGCGCCGATCGCGCCGTACGATTCGGCGCAGCGGGCCTTCGATCGCAGCGGGCGCATCCTGCGCGACAACATCTACGGCACCATCGACGAGGACGTCTGGCGTCGGGATTTCGCCGCCAATGGTCTGTATTACAGCATCGAGGATTTTTCGGTCTGGGATTTCGTCGACGGGGTGAGCGACGTGCGTGCACGGCGCCTGAAGTTGATCGGCGATCCCGAAACGCGCTACCGGGAGGATCCGGTGCGCATGCTGCGCGCGGTGCGCTTCGCGGCCAAGCTGGATTTTTCAATCGAGGAGGGCACCGACCAGCCCATCCACGCACTGGCGTATCTGCTGGACGGGGTGCCTCCCGCACGGCTGTTCGACGAGTCGTTGAAACTGTTCCTGTCGGGATTCGGCGCGCGTTCTTTCGCGTTGCTGGAGCGCTACGGCCTGTTCGAACACCTCTTTCCCATGTCGGCGGCGGCCTTCGGGCTGGCGCCGTATGCGTATGCGAAGGACATGCTGGTGCTGGGTCTCGCGAACACGGATGCGCGCATCGCCGCCGACAAACCGGTCACGCCGACCTTCTTGTTCGCGGTGTTGTTGTGGGGTGCGGTGCTGCGCGAATTGAACGAACGGTCGGCGGGGCCTGCGCCCGACCTGGCTCAGCTCATGCATGCTTGTGACACCGTGCTGCGTGCACAACAGTCCCGGGTGGCGATTCCGCGGCGCTTTGCGGCACCCATGCGCGAGTTGTTGATGCTGCAGCCGCGCTTCAACCGGCGTAGCGGCATCAAGGCGCTGAGTCTGCTGCAACACCCGCGCTTTCGTGCGGCCTACGATTTCCTGCTGCTGCGTGCGCAGGTGGGCGTGGCGGATCCTGAACTGGCACAGTGGTGGACCGACGTGCAGGTCCTGCCGCAGGAGGAGCGGGTGGCGATGGTGCAGGCGCGGCCTGCCGACGCGCTGCCGGAAGGCACGGCCGTGGCACCGGCCCGGCGTCGGCGGCGACGGCGGGGCGGTGGTGGTGGGGCGGCACGAAGTTAGCGGGGTGCCCCTGCCGTGGCGGCCCGCCTATGTGGGTCTCGGCAGCAATCTGGCCGAACCACGCAGACAAGTTCTGGCCGCCATGCAACACCTCGGTGCGCTGCCCGGCGTGCGTGTCGAGGCGCGCTCACGGTTGTATTCGAGCCATCCGCTGGGTCCGCAGGACCAGCCGCAATTCGTCAACGCGGTCGCAGGCGTGCTGACGCAGCTGGGCGCACGGGACCTGCTCGGCTCGCTGCTCGAGGTGGAGCGGGTGATGGGACGCGATAGGCGTGAGCGTTGGGGGCCGCGCATCATCGATCTCGACCTGCTGTGGATGGTCGGCGTCGTCGTCGACGAACCGGGGTTGGCGGTGCCCCATCCGGGAGTGTCGGCCCGCAACTTCGTGCTATACCCGCTATGCGATATTGCACCGACGTTGCACATTCCGGGACATGGCCGGGTCGTGGAATTGAAGGCGCGCGCGGGCGGTGACGGTATTTCGGTGATGTCCTCCAGCGGGAACGCATGATGAGCGCCGTTCCCCATCGCTTCATAGTGATCGAAGGTCCCATCGGCGTCGGCAAGACGAGCCTGGCGCGGCGGCTCGGGCACTCCTTGAACGGCCAGCTCGTCCTGGAGCAGGCGGAGGAGAACCCTTTTCTCGAGCGTTTCTACAAGAATCCGCGGGCCGCTGCCTTTCAAACGCAGCTCTTCTTCCTGTTTCAACGTGCCCGGCAGCTGGAGGAAGTGCGCCAGGAGGATTTGTTCGGCACGGTGCGGGTGGGCGACTATCTGCTCGACAAGGATCGCTTGTTTGCGCGCGTCACGTTGGACGACGCCGAGCTCGAGCTGTACGAGCGTGTCTACGAGCGGGTGGTGGCGGACGTTCCCAAACCCGATCTGGTGGTGTATCTGCAGGCGCCCGTCGACATCCTGATGGATCGCGTGGCGAAACGGGGAATCCGTTACGAGCAGCACATCGAACGCGGGTATCTGGAAAAGCTGACGCAGGCCTATGCGCGGTTCTTCCATGGCTACGATGCCTCCCCGCTCCTGATCGTGAATTCGGCGGCCATCGATCCGGTGAGCAACGAAAGTGATTATCAGCAGTTGTTCGAGCAGATCGTCAAGATGCGCCGCGGGCGGCATTTCTTCAATCCGGCAGGCGGGACGCTGCTGCCGCCTTGAGCGGAACGACGGCCGAGCGGCCGGCGTGCTCGGCAAGCGCCCACTGCACGTGCTCCCGCACCATGGGCGAGGCGTGCTGCGCGCGGTGATGCAGCGCTGCGAGCACGCCGGGTGACGTCGGCGCGTTGCCGAGCGCCACGGCAAGATTGCGCAGCCAACGCTCGTGACCCAGGCGCCGGATGGCGCTGCCGCGGGTGTGGTGGAGGAACCGGGCGGCGTCCCAGTTGAACAACTCGCAGAGACCTGCGTCGTCGAGGCCGTGCCGTACCGCGAAATCGGCTTCCGCGCTGGGACGTGCGAAACGGTTCCAGGGGCAGGCGAGCTGGCAGTCGTCGCAGCCGTAGATGCGATTGCCCATCGCGCGGCGAAATTCGACGGGGATCGAGCCTTTGAGCTCGATGGTGAGATAGGAGATGCAGCGCCGGGCGTCGAGCCGGTAGGGTGCGACGATCGCGCCGGTGGGGCAGGCGGGCATGCAGGCGCTGCAGGTGCCGCAATGCGCCGATGCCGCCACGTCCGCGGCAAGCGGCAGGTCCAGATAAATCTCGCCCAGAAAGAAATAAGAACCGGCATTCGCATCGATGAGGTTGGTGTGCTTGCCGATCCAGCCGAGTCCGGCATTGCGTGCCAGTGCTTTCTCGAGCACCGGGGCGCTGTCCGTGAAGACGCGGTACCCGAACGGTCCGATGGCGGCTGCGATGCGGTCGCACAGCGCCTGCAAGCGGTGGCGCATGAGCTTGTGATAATCGCGGCCGAGGGCGTAGCGTGAGACATAGCCCCGCTCGGGGTCCGCCAGGACCGCATGCGGGTCGGCGGCGCCGCCGGGCCAGTAGTCCATGCGTACGCTCAGGCAGCAGACCGTGCCCGGGACCAGTTCGGCAGGACGGGTGCGCTTGCTGCCATGCCGCGACATATAGGCCATCTCGCCGCCGAAACCCGCCTCGAGCCAGTCGGCCAGGTGTGCCTCGTCATCCGCCAGATCGATGTTCGCGACGCCCACGCGTGCGAAACCGAGCTCCGCCGCCCAGCGTCGCAGATCGATGAGCAGCGCGTCGGGGTCGGCGCGGCGTGAAGCAGTCGGATGCCGGAGGGTCACGGCGCAAGACTACCCGAGCGACCTCTATAATGGGACCCATGGCGCCGGCCCTTCACTTCACTCTGCCCGATGCGCTCGCCACCGACCGCCTCGGTGCCGCCTTGGCGCGGGGCCTTCCTGGCGCAGTGGCGCAGCCGGTGGTGTTGTATTTACAGGGGGAACTTGGCGCAGGGAAGACGACCTGTGTGCGCAGTCTGCTGCGTGCGCTGGGTGCGGCAGGTTTGATCCGTAGTCCGACCTACACCCTGGTGGAGGTCTACGCGCTGCAGCGGGCAACCTGCCTGCATCTGGACCTGTACCGCCTGCGTTCTGCTCTGGAGGTCGAAGAACTGGGATTGCGTGAGCATGCGTTGGCAGGCAATTTGTGGCTGGTGGAGTGGCCGGAGCTGGGGAGGGGGCTGGTGCCGTCCGCCGATCTGACATTGACGCTCGGCTATGCGGGCGCGGGGCGCGAGGCCGCGTTGCAGTCCGCTTCCGCGGTCGGCCAGGCGTGGTTGCGAGATCTCGCAGATGACGCTAGCTTAACTCCCTATGTATCTAATAAGAATTGAAATTTGCTTCGGGTAGGCGTTAACTTCCTATCATGACGCGGCGACTGGCATCCTTCTTTGCAGTCAGCCTGGCCACCGCGGCCATGGCAGCGCCTGCTTGGGCAGCCCATCGGCAGCCGGCGGGCCCGGTGCAAACCGGTGCGGTGGATGTGCGTGAAGTGCGCCTCTCCGCGGATGCACGGAGCACCCGCATCGAACTCGCATTGACGAGCCGCGCCCAGCACACCCTGTCCGTTCTCAAGAATCCCGACCGGGTGGTGCTCGACGTCCCGGGTGCGCATCTGAGCTCCGCGGCGGTGGCCGCGCCTGCGCCGGCGGGGGCGGTGAAGTGGGTCCGCATGGGACGGCGGCCCTCTGGCGATCTGCGCATCGTGTTCGACCTGACTCATCCCGTACAGGCGCGAAGCTTCCTGTCCCCGCCCACCGATCGCGACGGCTATCGGCTGGTGGTGGAGCTGTCCGGAAGCGTTGGCATGGAGACGCCGGTCAAGGTCGAGCACGCGCCGCCGGCAGCCCGCGACGTGATCATTGCCATCGACGCCGGACATGGGGGCGAGGACCCCGGCGCAATCGGCAAGAACGGCACCCGCGAAAAGGATGTGACGCTCGCCATCGCCCGCATCCTCAAAAAGCGGGTCGACGCGGAGCCGGGCATGCGGGCGGTGCTGACGCGGGACGGGGATTACTTCGTGCCGCTGCGCGACCGCATGCGCCGGGCCCGTGTGCAGCAGGCGGACTTGTTCGTCTCCATCCACGCGGATGCGGTACGTGACCGCAGCATCGACGGCTCGTCCGTTTACATATTATCCTCGCGCGGCGCCACCGACGAGGCTTCGCGCTGGCTCGCCGAACGGGAGAACGCGGCGGATCTCATCGGCGGCGTATCGCTCGACGACAAAGGCGACGTGCTGGCGTCGGTGCTGCTGGATCTTTCGCAATCGGCGTCGTTGAACGCGAGTCAGACCGCCGCCGAGCACGTCCTGCAGCAGTTGAATCGCGTCGGGGAGGTCCACAAGCCGTCGGTGCAGCAGGCCCGCTTCATGGTGTTGAAATCGCCGGACATACCGTCGATGTTGGTCGAGACCGCCTATATTTCCAACCCCCTGGAGGAGCAGCGGCTGAAAGGCGCGTTGCATCAGTCGACGCTGGCCGCCGCCATCCACCGAGGAATGCGCGATTATTTCTATGCCGATCCGCCGGCCGGGACGCGGGTGGCACAGCTCGCCACGGGCGCCACCCCTCATGCAGCGTTGGTCGCGACCGCGGACGACCCAGGCGGCTGAGCGGCGAGGGCGGCCCGTCGGGCGGGCGGGGTTTCGGGGCCGCCTGTGCGAAACTGGGCGCCTGCCCCAGCGTGTCACGTGAGCCGCCCCCAGTGTCCATCCAGGTCTTGTCCGACGAACTCGTCAATCAAATCGCCGCCGGCGAGGTCATCGAACGACCGGCCTCCGTGCTCAAGGAACTGGTCGAAAACGCGTTGGACGCCGGTGCGCGACGCATCGAGGTGGAACTCGAACGCGGCGGATGCGCGCTGATCCGGGTGCGCGACGACGGGGTCGGGATCGGCGTGCGCGAGATCAACCTCGCCTTGGCCCGGCATGCCACCAGCAAAATCACCTCGCTCGAGGATTTGGAGAACATTGCCACGCTCGGGTTCCGCGGTGAGGCGTTGCCGAGCATCGGCTCGGTGTCTCGGCTCACGCTGACCTCGCGCGCCGCCGACGCGGAACACGCCTGGAGCGTGCATGCGCGTGAAGGTGACCGGACGGCGCCCATGCCGGCGTCGCATCCTCAGGGGACCAGCGTCGAGGTGCGCGATCTGTTCTTCAACGTGCCGGCCCGCCGCAAGTTCCTGCGCAGCGAAGGCACCGAATTCCAGCACATGGCCCGTATGCTGGAACGTCTGGCCCTGTCCCGTTTCGAAACGGCGTTCACCCTCACGCACAACGGCAAGATCGTCTGGAATCTAGCGTCGGCACGCACGCCTGCCGAACACCTCGGCCGCGTGGGCAAGCTCTGCGGCGAGGACTTTGCCGCGCACGTCATCGAGCTGCGCCACGACACCGAGGCGTTGAAGCTGTCCGGCTGGCTCGCCCTGCCGACCTTCTCGCGCAGCCAGTCGGATCTTCAGTTCGCATTCGTGAACGGCCGCTACGTTCGCGACAAGGTGCTGGCGGGTGCGACGCGGCTCGCCTACCAGGACGTGCTGTTCAACGGCCGTTTCTGTGCCTATGTGCTGTACCTGGACCTCGATCCGACGCTGGTGGACGTCAATGCGCATCCGCAGAAGCTCGAGGTCCGGTTTCGCGAATCGAGGCGGGTCCACGACTTCTTGTTCCGCACCGTGGAGCGTGCGCTCGGCAGCATCCGGCCCGTCGCGCAGTCGTCCGGCAGCGCCCCGGCGGACTGGCTCACCGGCAGTGCAGGCTTTCGGCATCTGCCGCCACCCGCGCAGGCCCGCCTCGTGCTTCCCGACGCCAGACCGCAGACGGGCGCCGATGCGTACCGAAGCCTGGTCGAGCCGTCCGGCGGCCCCGACGTGTCCGATGCCGCCGGCGCGGACTACGCCGCCGCCGCCGAAACGCCATTGGGGTATGCCATCGCGCAGCTGCACGGCGTGTACATCCTTGCGCAGTCGACCGATGGCATGGTGCTCGTCGACATGCACGCGGCGCACGAGCGGGTCATGTACGAGGGGATGAAAAACGTACTGGCAGGGCAGACCGCCCGACAGGCGTTGTTGGTGCCCGACATCCTGCAGGTCGCCCCCGCGCAGGCCGATGCGGCGGAGGTGCATGCTGCGGAATTCGCGGAGCTGGGTTTCGACGTCATGCGTCTGGGTCCGGATCGGCTTGCCCTGCGTGCGGTGCCCTGTTTGCTGGCAGGGCGCGATCCGGCGGGCGTGGTGCGGGATGTGCTCTCGGATCTCGTGGCCACCGGTCGCTCCCGGCGCGTGCAGGAATCGATCAACCATCTACTCGGCACCATGGCGTGCCACGCGGCGGTGCGCGCGCAGCGCTCCTTGAGCGTGCCGGAAATGAACGCTCTGTTGCGCGAGATGGAGCGCACGCCGCGCGCCGACCAGTGCAATCACGGCAGGCCCACCTGGCTGCGCCTCTCACTCGGCGACCTCGACCGCCTGTTCATGCGCGGACGGTGACACCTTCCCCTCACCCCGGCCGTTTCGCGGTGCTGCTGATGGGGCCGACCGGCGCCGGCAAATCGCAGCTCGCCCTGGATCTGGTGCAACGGCTTCCTTTGGAGATCATTAGCGTCGACTCTGCCATGGTGTATCGCGGCATGGATATCGGCACTGCGAAGCCGCCCCCAGACATCCGGCAAACCATCGTCCACCACCTGATCGATATCCGCGACGTCGCCATGCGTTATTCGGCCGGCGAATTCGTACAGGACGCCGCGCGGATCATGGAGGACGTCTGGCGGCGCGGGCGGCATCCGCTGCTGGTGGGGGGCACGATGCTGTACTTTCACGCGCTGACGGAAGGAATTGCGGCGCTCCCGGAGGCGGATTTCGCCGTGCGCGCCGATATCGACGCCCGCGCCGGCGTCCTCGGCTGGCCAGGGTTGCATCGTGAACTGGCCCGTATCGATCCGCAGGCGGCGGCGAAAATCCACGAAAATGACGCTCAGCGTATTCAGCGCGCCCTGGAGGTGCACCGAATCACCGGCGAGCCGATGACCCGCCTGCAGACCCACCGGCAGTCCGTGCTCGGCGACGCCATGGTCGCCGAGCTCGCGCTGGTGCCGGGCGAGCGGGCGGCGCTGCACGCGCGCATCGAGGCCCGGTTCGACGCCATGCTCGAACAGGGCTTCGTCGACGAGGTGCGCCAGCTGCAGAAAAGATCCGATCTCGATGCGGAACATCCGTCCATGCGTGCGGTCGGATACCGGCAGTTATGGCGACATTTGGCAGGTCAGTGCACAGCGGACGATGCAAGAACTCAGGCGATTGCCGCAACGCGACAGCTGGCGAAGCGACAAATGACCTGGTTGCGTGCGCGTCCCTTCGCACGATGCATCGACTCGATGCGTGATCCTGTGCTGTCGGTAACTTTGAATGCTCTGGCGGAGCAAGGATTTACACAGTGGTCTTAGGCTCGTCCGTCGTGGTAGCGTCCTGTGCTAGCATTCAATCGGTATGCGCCTGTTGTCTCAGGGAAGTGGCACGGCAATGCGAATTACACTAAAAAACAAGGAGCTCCCCATGGCCCGTGGCCAGTCTCTGCAGGATCCGTTTTTGAACGCCCTGCGCAAAGAACGCGTGCCCGTCTCCATTTACCTGGTGAACGGTATCAAACTGCAAGGACAGATCGACTCGTTCGATCAATTCGTGGTTCTCCTGCGCAACAGCGTGAGCCAGATGGTCTACAAACATGCCATTTCCACCGTGGTGCCGGCACGCAACGTGAGGCTGCCCACCGGTGAAGACGGCGAAGTCACGGAACCGGCCATCGTCGAATGAGTAACCGGCTCGGTACCGGGCGGTTCCCTGCAGTTGTTTGAACGCCCCGGGGGCGGCGAACGTGCGATATTGGTCGGGGTGGGGATCGGGCAGCCCGTAGATCCCCATGACACGGCTGAGTTCAAGGCGTTGGCCGCATCGGCCGGCACGCTCAGCGTTGGTCTGGTGACGGCCACCCGGGAACGTCCCGATCCCAAGTACTTCGTGGGTTCCGGCAAGGCCGACGAGATCAGGGCCTGTGCCGAGGCGAACGATGCGGATCTGGTGCTCATCGATCAGGGGCTGAGTCCCAGCCAGGAACGGAACCTCGAAAAGCTGGTGAACCGTCGAGTGTTGGATCGCAACGGCTTGATTCTAGATATTTTTGCCCAACGCGCGCGTAGTTTCGAGGGCAAGCTGCAGGTGGAGCTGGCGCAGCTGTCACATCTGGCCACGCGCCTGGTGCGTGGTTGGACGCATCTCGAGCGGCAGAAAGGGGGCATCGGTCTGCGCGGCCCGGGTGAGACCCAGCTGGAGACGGATCGTCGTCTGATCGCCAAACGCATCCGCACGCTGAAGGGTCGTTTGGAAAAACTCGCCCGGCAACGCGATACCAGTCGCCACGTGCGGCGTGAGGTTCCCGTGCCCACGGTGGCCCTGGTCGGTTACACCAACGCCGGCAAATCGACGTTGTTCAATGCGTTGACCGGCTCGTCCACCTATGTGGCGGACCAGCTGTTCGCCACGCTCGATCCCACGGTGCGCCGTGTGGAGTTGAGCGGCATCGGGGAAGTGGTGTTGGCCGACACGGTGGGGTTCGTGCGGTCCCTGCCCCATGAACTGGTGGCGGCGTTCCGCTCGACGCTGCAGGAAGCGCGCGATGCCGATCTGCTGCTGCACGTGGTGGATGCCAGCGATCCGCTGCGAAACGAACGCATCGACCAGGTGCGTGAAGTTCTCCGAGGCATCGGCGCGGGCGAAATACGCGAACTGCTCGTGTTCAACAAGATCGATCTGGCCGGCGAGGCGCCGCGGGTCATCGCCGGCGACGACGGGATCGCCGTTCAGGCGTGGGGCTCGGCGGTCACCGGCGCCGGGCTCGACGCGTTGCGCGAGGCCATCGCCGGGGCGGTGCGGCCGCATCAGGTGCGCCGTACGCTGCATCTGGAACTCGCCGCCGCGGCGGTCCGTTCTGATCTGTACAGCCGTCATGCCCTGCGTGCCGAACGTCAGCAGGAGGATGGCAGCTGGGAGATCGACGTCGAGCTCGATCTGTCGGAAATCGGCAAATTGCTGGGCAATCGCGGGGTGAGTTTGGTCGAGCGCGACGTCGGCTGTTAGAATGCCCGGCTGCGGCTCAGCGAATAAACAGTCCACAAACAATCTAGGCACGACGAATGGCTTTGAACGAACCTGGCGGCGAGAAACGCAACCCGTGGAACCGCCCCCAACAGTCTCAGAACGATCTGGACGATGTGTTGCGCAATTTTCAGCGCAAGCTGGCGACCCTGTTCGGCCGCGGCAGCGGCGGACTGGGCGGGGGGCAGGGCGCTCCCAGTCTGGGCAAGGGTCTCGGCACGGCGCTCGTCATTCTGCTCGCGGTGTGGGTGGCGAGCGGCGTCTACCGGGTCGATGCCCAGGAACGCGCCGTCATCCTGCGTTTCGGCAAATACGTCCAGACCAACGGGCCCGGTTACAACTGGCATCTGCCGTGGCCGGTCGAGCGGCGAATCATCGTCAACGTGTCGCGCCAGTACAGCGTCACCGACGATGCCCGGATGCTGACGGCCGACACCAATCTGGTGGAGGTCAAATCGGCGGTGCAGTACACCCAGCCCGATCCCCTGAAATATCTGTTCAGGGTGAAGGATGTCGAAGATACGCTCACCCAGGTCAGCGAAAGCGCGATGCGCGAGGCGGTGGGCCAGGCCTCACTCGACAAGGCCCTGGGGTTCGACCCGTCCATCACGGACCGTGCTCGGGTGCTGCTGCAACGAACCATGGATACCTACGACATGGGCATCCGCATCATCAGCGTGAAGCTCGGCGAGGTGATCGTGCCCGATGCGGTGCAGGACGCCCAACGCGACGCCATCAAGGCAGACAAGGACCGTCAGCGGTATCAGCAGGAGGCCGAGCTGTACCGCAACGACGTGGTGCCCCGTGCCCGCGGCGCGGCGGCCAAGGAGGTGCTGGATGCCGAAGCCTACCGGCTCCAGGTCCTGGCGCTCGCGCAGGGTGAGACCTCCCGCTTCGACCAGGTGCTCGAGCAGTACGACCGGGCGCCCGCCGTGACGCGCGAGCGCATGTTCCTCGACACTCTCGGCAACGTATACAAGAATTCGCGCAAGGTGATCGTCGATGCCAAGAGCGGCAACAGCATGATGTATCTGCCGTTGGACAAGCTGATCGCCGCCGGACCGCAGGCCGTCGCAATGCCGAACGACACGATGACGGTGCCTGCGGCGCGGATACCGGAGGTGCAGGTGGCGCCGATCGAAGACCCGGCCCGGGCGCGCGGAGTGCGATGATGCAGAACAGACTCTTGTACATCCTGCTGAGCGTGGTCGCGGTGATCCTGGTGGTGCGCGCCAGCGTGTTCACCGTGAGCGAGGGGCAGCTCGCGATCAAGTCGACGGGCGGCAACATCATCGAATCGAATTTCAAGCCCGGGTTGCACCTGCGCATACCGCTCATCAACGAGGTGAGCCGTTTCGACAAGCGCATCCTCACCCAGACCTACAACGCCGAGCATTTCCTCACCCGAGAGCAGGAGCAGCTGAACGTCGATTTCTACGTCAAGTGGCGCATTTCGGATCTGCGGGGCTATTACGAATCGACCGGGGGCACCGAGGAGGTGGCCAACGCACGATTGGGCGAGACCATCAAGGACAGCATCAAGAGCGTGGTGACGCAGCGAACCCTGCAGCAGGTGGTGACGGCGGAACGCGCCGAATTCACGGACGCCATGATGAAGAGCGCGCGGCCGGCCGCGCAGCAGCTCGGCATCGATCTGGTCGACGTGCGCATCACGAAGATCGACCTGCCGCAGCAGGTTCAGGACTCGGTGTTCGAGCGGATGCGTGCGACCTTCAAGGCGCAGGCGGCGAAACTGCGCGCCGAAGGCGTCGAAACCTCGGAGCGCATCCACGCCGAAGCCGACAAGGAGCAGACCGAGGTCCTCGCGGACGCTTCGCGAAAGGCCAGCGAGACACGCGGACAGGGCGATGCGTCGGCAAGCGAGGTGTACGCGAAGTCCTATTCGAAGAACGCCGAGTTCTACAGCTTCTACCGCAGCATGCAGTCGTACCGGGAGTCGGTGGGGACGCAGGGCGACGTGCTCGTCATCGCCCCGGACAGCGCGTACTTCAAGTACTTCAAACAACCGCAGCCCGCGCGCTGAAGTTCGGGATCTGACGATGGACATCGGTTGGAGCGAACTTGCCCGCTATGTAGGCGGTGCTTTCGCGTTGTATCTCGTGCTCGAGGGAATCCTGCCATTCCTCAATCCGGGCGCCGCGCAACGCCTCATGGCACGTCTGGCGCAAACCGAAACCCAGCAGTTGCGCTGGGGCGGTTTGATCAGCATGGTGGCGGGATTGGCACTTCTATGGATGGTGCGCAATGGGTAGGAACCTGGTGGTCATCGGCCTGCAATGGGGCGACGAGGGCAAGGGCAAGGTCGTGGACCTGTTGACCGACAAGGCGCAGGCCGTCGTGCGGTTCCAGGGCGGGCACAATGCGGGACACACGCTGGTCATCCGCGGCAAGAAGACCATCCTGTCCCTGATTCCGTCGGGAATCCTGCATGGCCACGTGCAATGCCTGATCGGCAACGGGGTGGTGTTGTCCCTCGAGGCGTTCTTCAAAGAAGCGCAAACGCTCATCGGCGAGGGCGTTCCGGTGTTCGAGCGTCTCAAGATCAGCCCGAACTGTCCGCTCATCCTGGCTTCGCACGTGGCGCTCGACCGGGCCCGTGAAAAGGCGCAGGGGGCGAATGCAATCGGCACCACGGGACGCGGCATCGGCCCGGCGTACGAAGACAAGGTGGCGCGGCGGGCGCTGCGCGTTGCCGATCTGTTCCACCGCGAACGCTTCGCGGCCAAGCTGGGCGAGATTTTGGACTATCACAATTTCGTCCTGCAACGCTATTTCCAGGCCGCGCCCGTCGACTTCCAACAGGTGCTCGAGTCAAATCTCGAGTTCGGCGAGCGACTCAAGCCGCTGGTCGCGGACGTCACGGGCATTCTCGAGCAGCTCAGCCGGGACGGCGGCAACGTGCTGTTCGAAGGCGCCCAGGGCGCGATGCTCGACGTGGATCTCGGCACCTACCCTTACGTCACCTCCTCGACGACCACGGCCGGCGGGGCCGCGGCGGGCACGGGCCTGGGCCCGCGCCGGCTGCACGAGGTCCTCGGCATCGTCAAGGCATACGCCACCCGCGTCGGGGCCGGACCGTTTCCCACCGAACTGTTCGACCAGTTCGGTGAGCATCTGTCGCGCGTGGGGCACGAATTCGGCTCCGTCACGGGCCGCCCGCGACGGTGTGGCTGGTTCGACGTGGTCGCACTGCGACGCTCCATCGTACACAGCAGCTGTTCCTCGCTGAGCGTCACGAAGCTAGACGTGCTCGATGGTCTCGATACGATCCGCGTCTGCGTGGGCTACGAGATCGACGGGATCGTGCTCGAGACGCCGCCGCTGCTGCCGGCGCATTTTGGGGAATGCCGGGCCGTGTACGAAGAGCATCCGGGCTGGAAGGAGAGCAGCGTTGGCATCACACGGTACGAAGAACTGCCGGCAAATGCCCGCAGTTACCTCGAGAGATTGCAGGGGCTGGTCGGCATTCCCATCGACATCATCTCCACCGGCCCCGACCGTGAGCAGACCATCATCCGGCGCAACCCGTTCGGCTGACGCCGTCTCGATCCGGCGGTGGTGTGCGCCGATGATCTGCGGCGTGATGATCGGGTGGGGCGTCGCGCACGTCGCGAGGGCGGGCTCCGCCGCGGAAGCGCCTCACGCCCCGGCACCATGGCTGGACACCCGCCGCTCGCCCGACGCGCGCGCGACCCTGGCCGTCGCCGCCATGACACTCGACGAGAAACTTAGCCTGCTGCACGGCCCGATGGCGCTGCCCTTCGCCGCGGTGGGCCGCAGCCTTCCCGTGCTGCCGCCCGACGCCATTCCCGCGGCCGGCTACGTGCCGGGTGTGCCGCGGCTCGGGATTCCTGCGCTGAAGGAAACCGATGCGAGCCTGGGCGTCACCAACCCCCGGGGTCTGCGCCCCGGCGATGTCGCCACGGCGCTGCCGGCGGGGCTGGCACTCGCCGCCACCTTCGATCCCGCGCTCGCCTACCGGGCCGGAGCCCTGGTGGGCGACGAGGCTCGTGCAAAGGGCTTCAACGTACTGCTGGGGGGCGGCATGAACCTCGCGCGCGACCCGCGCAACGGCCGCAACTTCGAATATCTGGGCGAGGATCCGTTGCTGGCGGGCACGCTTGCGGGCGAAGCCGTGCGCGGCACCCAGGATCACCATGTCGTTTCGACCGTCAAGCATTTTGCGCTGAACGCCAACGAAACCAACCGCACCACGCTCGATGCAAGGGTTGATCGCTCGAGCCTGCGCGAGTCGGACCTGCTGGCGTTCGAACTCGCCATCGAGCGCGGCCACCCGGGCGCGGTCATGTGCGCCTACAACCGGGTGAACGGCGAATACGCCTGTGGGAATCGTTGGCTGCTCCAGGACGTGCTCAAGGGGGCGTGGCGCTATCCCGGGTGGGTGATGTCCGACTGGGGCGCCGTGCACGACGTGCGGTACGCCAGCGCCGGCCTCGATCAGGAGTCCGGAGAACAGCTGGATGCCGTGGATTACTTCGACGCGCCGCTCCGCGCGGCGGTGGCCGAGGGGTCCGTGCCGCTGGCCCGCGTCGACGACATGGTGCACCGGATTGTGCGTTCCATGTTCGAGGTGGGCATCGATGTGCCCACCCCGGCGGCCGGTAACGGCACCATCGATTATCCCGCCCACGCCGGGCTCGCCCGCGAGATCGAACAGAAGGGCATCGTGCTGCTCAAGAACGATGCCGCGCTGCTGCCGATCACGCGCGTGCCGGCGCACATCGCCGTGATCGGCGGCAATGCCCGGCTGGGTGTTCTGTCCGGCGGCGGTTCGGCCCAGGTGACCCCGTTCAAGAGCCGCACGGCCCCCGGCCCCGGCGGCGTCGTCGACGGCCAGGTCTACGATCCGTCCGCGCCGTACGACGCTCTGCAGGCCGCCGCCCCCGCGAGCCGCTTCTCTTTCGACGACGGCGCTTTTCCGGCGCGTGCCGCGGCGCTCGCCGCGCGCGCGGACCTGGCCGTGGTGTTCGTCACCCAGCCACAGACCGAGGGTGCCGACGTCCCCGATCTGGCGCTGCCGAGCGGGCAGAACGAGACGGTGACCGCGGTGGCGGCCGCCAATCCGAACACCGTCGTGGTGCTCGAGACGGGGAATCCGGTGAGCATGCCCTGGCTCGGGGGCATCAAGGCGGTGCTGGCCGCGTGGTACCCGGGGCAGGAGGGCGGTCAGGCCATCGCCGACGTCCTGTTCGGCATCGTCAATCCATCGGGCCATCTGCCGATCAGTTTTCCCGCCGCGGAAACCGATCTGCCCCGACCGGCGCTGCCGAACCTGCGCAGCGAACCCGGCAGCGACGTGAGCATCGATTACACCGAGGGCGCGGACGTCGGCTACCGCGGATATCGCCGGCGCGCCGCCGCGCCCCTGTTCGCGTTCGGCCACGGCCTGTCGTACACGCGCTTTGCCTACAGCGATGTCGCCGTCAACGGCGGCAGGCGTCTCTCGGTGAGCTTCGTGGTGCGCAACGTCGGCCCGCGTGCCGGCGCCGACGTACCGCAGGCATATCTGACGGCAGCGGCCGGCAAACCCATGTTACGTCTCATCGGTTTCCGGCGGGTCGAGCTTGCGCCCGGTGAAAGTCGTACTATTAGATTGGAGGTCGATCCGCGCCTGGTGGCGTCGTTCAGCGGACCGAACGACGAATGGCAGATCGATGGGGGAATCTATCGCGTCGGCATCGGTGCATCCGCGGTGGACTTGCGAGTGGGTGGCGAAACGGTCATGGCCCGGTACCGCGGCCCGTTGCCGCGGCATCGAATAACGTGAATCAAAAACGGAACCATCCTTATGGCACTCAATACCGCAGCCACCCCGCCGGCGCTCGGCGAGCCTGATCGGGCCAACGCGCCCGCCGCTCGATATTCGGCCGATCTGCGCGCCTTCATACTCGCGTTGTTTTTCGCGTTCGGGGGGATCACCAGCCTGAACGATGTGATCATTCCGAAGCTCAAAGCACTGTTCACGCTCTCTTATGGCGAAGTGATGCTGGTCCAATCCGCGTTCTTCGCCGCGTATTTCATCGTGTCCATACCGGCGGCCGCGCTGGTTCGTCGCATCGGCTACATGCGGTCGGCCGTTGCCGGGTTGTTGACCATGACCGCCGGCTGTCTGCTGTTCATCCCGGCTTCCTCCAATGGGCTGTTCGGTCTTTTCCTCGTGGCGCTGTTCGTCCTGGCCGCCGGCATCACGACGGTGCAGGTGGTTGCCAATCCGTTGATCTCCATGCTGGGCACGCCGGCGACCGCGAGCAGCCGGCTGACCTTTGCGCAGGCCTTCAACTCACTGGGCACCACGATATTTCCGTACGTCGGGTCGATCTTGATTCTCGGTGCGCTCGCGACCACCGATCCGGCAACGTTGTCCGGGGCCGCCCTAGATCAGTTCCGGAGTTCCGAAACGCGCATCATCGTCCACACCTATCTCGGTCTGGCCGCCGCGCTCACGCTGCTCGCCGCGTTGGTGTGGTTGCGGCGCAAGGCCTTGGTGGAAACCGAGTCGGCCGATACCCCGGTGTCGCGCGCGTTCAATCTTCTGACGCAGCCTCGCTTTGCCTTCGGCACGCTGTGCATCTTTCTCTACGTCGGTGGCGAGGTGGCGATCGGCTCGTTGCTGGTGAGCTATCTGATGCAGAGCTCGGCACTCGGCGTGTCCGCGGTCGAGGCGGGCAAGCACGTACCCTTCTACTGGGGCGGTGCCATGCTGGGCCGCTTCGTCGGCGCCTACCTGCTGCGTATCTTCATGCCCGGCAAGGTGCTCGCCTGTGCCGCCGCCACGGCCATCGCGTTGCTGGCGATCTCCTCGCAGACCACCGGGCTCGTCTGCGGATGGGCGCTGCTCGCCGTCGGACTGTTCAATTCCATCATGTTCCCGACCATCTTTTCACTGGCGAGCGAAGGCCTCGGTAAGCGGGCGGCGGAGGGGTCGGGCGTGATCTGCATGGCCATCGTCGGCGGTGCCGTGATTCCTCTGGTCACCGGCAACGCCGCCGACTATTGGGGGCTCAAGCTTGCGCTGGCGGTGCCCGGAGTGTGTTACCTCGGCATTTTATTGTTCGGCTGGTTCGCCCGGCGGCCGCTGGCGGCAGGCGCCAGCAACTAGAGTTGCAGGGCAGCATCCGGCGCATACACTGGACGTCATCACCTGGAGGAATCCGCCATGGCCACTGTCTCGTTGAAAGGCAGCAGACGCGAGCTGCTACACGGGTCGCGTGTCGTCTCGGCCGCCGACGCCGCCGAACGGTTCGAAGTCAGCGTGATCGTGCGCCGGCGCTCCGCGCAAACCATGAAATCGAGGGTCACCGAGCTCGGCATGGGAGGGGCGTCGCACGTGTTCCTGTCCCGCGAGGAATTCACCCGGCACCATGGCGCAGATCCGGCCGACATGGCGAAGGTGCGGCAATTCGCCGCGGCGCACGGTGTGTCCGTTCTGCAGGAGCACGCCGGACGACGCACGCTGGTGCTGGCCGCAACGGTGGCCCAGTTCAGCGCCGCCTTCGGCGTCGAGCTGCACCACGTCGAGCATGACGGCGGCACCTACCGCGGTCGCACGGGCGAGATATTCATCCCCGACGAGCTGCAGGACATCGTCGAGGCCGTGCTGGGGCTCGACGACCGGCCGCAGGCCAAAACACATTTTCGTCTGCGTCCGCAGGGTGCGATACGACATGCGGGGGCGACGCCCGCCTCCTTCTCGCCCACGCAGCTCGCCGCGTTGTACGGGTATCCGGCGGGCGATGGCAGTGGTCAGTGCGTGGCGTTGATCGAACTGGGGGGTGGCTACAAGCCGGCCGACCTTGCCACCTACTTCGCGGGGCTCGGCGTGAGTGCTCCCAAGGTGATCGCGGTGTCGGTGGATCAGGGCAAGAACGCGCCCACCGGCGATGGCAACGGTCCTGACGGCGAGGTCATGCTGGACATCGAGGTGGTGGGCGCCATCGTTTCCAAAGCGACGATTGCGGTGTATTTCGCGCCCAACACCGACGCGGGCTTTCTCGATGCCATCACCACCGCGATTCACGACACCACCCACAAGCCTTCGGTGATTTCCATCAGCTGGGGCGGTCCCGAGTCCTCCTGGACCGACCAGGCCATGACGGCCATGGACGAAGCCTTTCAGGCCGCCGCCACCATGGGCATCACCGTCTGCGTGGCATCGGGGGACAACGGATCGAGCGACGGCGCCTCCGGTGGCGGTGATCATGTCGATTTCCCGGCCTCCAGTCCCTATGCGTTGGCGTGCGGCGGGACCAACCTGCGCGCGACGTCGAACACCGTTGCCGGCGAAAGCGTCTGGAACGACGGCAGCGGGGGCGGTGCCACGGGCGGTGGCGTCAGCAATTTTTTCCCGCTGCCCACGTGGCAGCAGGGCCTCAAGGTCAACCGGACCGGCGGCGCGGTGACGGCATTGGCCATGCGCGGGGTGCCCGATGTCTGCGCAGACGCCGATCCCGAGACCGGTTATGACGTGCGTGTCGACGGCACCGATACGGTGATCGGCGGCACGAGCGCCGTCGCTCCACTCTGGGCGGCGCTGATCGCCCGCATCAATCAACACAACGGCAGGTCGTCCGGTCTGATTCAACCGCAGTTATACAAGAACCCGCACGCTCTGCGTGACGTCACCGAGGGCAACAACGGCGATTTCGCAGCGGTCGCAGGATGGGATGCCTGCACCGGACTGGGTTCGCCGAACGGTGCGGCCGTGCTCGGGGTGCTCTAGGCCGGCCGGCCGTCAAATATAGTGGCCCGGCGTGCCGAACAGACCCACCACGCCTATCACGATCAAATAGATGGCGATGATGAAGTTCAGCAGGCGCGGCATGATGAGGATCAGGATACCGGCGAGCAGCGCGACGAGGGGTGCAATACTCAAGTGCAGGTTCATGGGGAATCCGATTAGCCGTCACTGCAATAGTTTAAACAGACTGGTGCCCAGGAGAGGACTCGAACCTCCACGAATTGCTCCACTGGTACCTGAAACCAGCGCGTCTACCAGTTCCGCCACCTGGGCAAGATGGGTCGCCTAGCGCGAGGCGCAGGAATTTACGCACCCACCCTGCGCTTGTCAATTGCTGCCCCCGCCAATGGGTGAATGACGCGCTCGTGAAACGGGCCGATGGGCGATCGCGGCGCGCATACTGACCGCCATGCCCCTGGTCATGCCCATGTCAGACCCGACGACTTTGTTGCATCGCGACGAGATCATCGCTGCGTTACGGGCGCTCGTGCCGGGCGAAGGGGTCATCGATCAGGCGGACCAGTTGGTGGCCTTCGAGTCCGATGGGTTGACGGCATACCGGCAGATCCCCCTGCTGGTGGTGCTCCCGGAGACGACGGCGCAGATCAGCGCGATCCTGCGCTGGTGTTCGGACCACAACGTGCGCGTGGTGCCGCGCGGCGCCGGAACGTCGCTGTCGGGCGGGGCATTGCCGCTGGCGGACGCCGTGGTGCTGGGCTTGAGCCGGTTGCGGGCGATCCTCGATATCGACTACGACAACCGGGTCGCCGTGGTGCAACCCGGAGTCACCAACCTGGCCGTGTCCCAGGCGGTGGCGGGACGCGGGTTCTACTATGCGCCGGATCCCTCCAGTCAGATCGCCTGCACCATCGGCGGCAACGTCGCCGAGAATTCCGGCGGCGTGCACTGCCTCAAATACGGGATGACGTCGCACAACGTGCTCGGTGTGAAGGTCGTGCTGATGACGGGCGAGGTGATCGAACTCGGCGGCAGGGGTCTGGACTCGCCCGGACTGGATCTGTTGGGCGTGGTGGTGGGTTCGGAAGGACTGCTGGGCGTGGTGGTGGAGGTCACGCTGCGGCTGCTGCCGAGTCCGGAGACGGCGCAGGCCCTGCTGCTCGGTTTCGCCACCGTGGGGTCGGCCGCGCAGTGCGTGGCCGACGTGATCGCCGATGGAATCATTCCGGCCGGCATGGAGATGATGGACCGCCCGGCGATCCATGCGGCGGAGGACTTTCTCGGGGTGGGGTATCCGCGCGACGTCGATGCGTTGCTGATCGTCGAGGTCGACGGACCGCCGGAGGAATGCCTGCACCTGATCGGCTTGATCAGCGCGATCGCCGAGCGCAACGGGGCGACGACGTTGCGCGTGTCATCGAGCGAGGAGGAGCGCCTGCGGTTCTGGGCCGGGCGCAAGGCGGCCTTTCCGGCGATCGGTCGCATCTCGCCGGACTATTACTGCATCGACGGCACCATCCCGCGGCGCTGTCTGCCGCAGATGCTGGAACGCATGGCGGACATGTCGCGCCGTCACGGGCTCGGGGTCGCGAACGTGTTCCATGCCGGGGACGGCAATCTGCACCCGTTGATTCTCTACGACGCCAACGCACCCGGTGATCTGGAGCGTGCCGAGGCATTTGCGGCCGACATCCTGCGCGCGTGCGTGGCCCTGGGCGGCGTGTTGACGGGGGAACATGGCGTGGGTGTGGAAAAACGTGACCTCATGGGGGTGATGTTCAGCGACGTGGAGCTCGCGCAGCAGCACCGCATCAAGAGTGCGTTCGATCCCGCCCTGCTGCTGAACCCGGGCAAGGTGTTTCCGACGCTGCATCGCTGCGCGGAACTCGGACGGGTGCACGTGCATGGCGGCGCGTTGCCATTTGCACACCTGCCGAGGTTCTGACGTGAGCGGTGCCGGCGAGGGACGATGCGGGCCCGACGGGGGCTGCCTGCATGCCCCGGCGACGGCGGCAGAGGTGCACTCCATCGTCGCCGACGCCCTTGCCGACGGCCGCAGCCTCGCAGTGCGCGGCGGTGGTACGAAGCGGGCGCTGCGCTGGTGCGAGCCGGCCAGTGCCGTTCTCGACCTGAGCGGCCTCGCCGGGATCACCGATTACGATCCCGACGAATTGGTGCTGACGGCGCGCGCGGGCACGCGGCTGGTGGAAATCGAGGAGGCGCTCGGGGCGCGACGGCAGATGCTCGCGTTCGATCCTTTCGACCACTCGTCGTTATGGGGCGGCCCGTCCGGCGGCGCCACGCTCGGCGGCATCGTCGCCGCCAACGTCTCGGGCCCACGCCGGCTCACGGCCGGCGCCGCGCGTGATCATCTGCTCGGCTTTTCGGCGGTGTCCGGCGGCGGGGAGGCATTCAAGGGCGGGGGCGCCGTGGTCAAGAACGTCACGGGATTCGATCTGCCCAAGCTGATGGCGGGCTCGTGGGGCACGTTGGTGGTGCTCACGTCGATCACGGTTCGCGTGCTGCCGCGCCCGCGCTCGGAAAAGACACTGGTCTTCGAGGGGTTGAGCGATGAGCAGGCCGCTGCCTTGATGAATGCGGCGATGGCACTGCCGGCGGCTGTGAGTTGTGCGGCCCACCTGCCGGCTTCCGCGGCAGGAGCAGGCGTGTCCCCCCGCACCGTGCTCCGGCTCGAAGGCTTCGAACCCTCGGTGGCTGCTCGCTGCCGCGAGCTGCGGCGGGCCTTGTCGCCGCGCGCGGCCTGCTCCGTGCTCGAGGCCTGCCGCAGTGCTGCGCTGTGGGAGGAGGTGCGCAGCGTCGCATTGCTGCCTCGTCAGGGAGGCATGCTGTGGCGCGTGTCGGTGCCGCCGGCGAATGGCTGGCGGGTGCGTGCGGCTCTGCCGAGCTCCGCCGCGGCCTTTCTCTATGACTGGGGGGGCGCACTGGTGTGGGTGGCATTTGCCGACCAGGAAGCCCAAACCGGTTCGGCCGCCTTGCCCGGCGTGGCACGCGCGCTCGGCGGCCATGCATGGCTGGTGGACGCGGGGTCGATGCCGCGCCATGCTCCCGTCATACCCGACAGCGGTGTGCAGCGGCTGCGGTCGCGGGTGAAGGCCGCCTTCGATCCTCATGGCATCTTGAATCCCGGCGTCGACCCGGCGGGCGAGGTTTGAATGCAGACGAACTTTACCGTGGCGCAACTGGCCAATGCTTCGGTGCCCGCAGCCGCGGACGCCATCCGCAGCTGTGTTCATTGCGGTTTTTGCACCGCCACCTGCCCCACGTACGTGCTGCTCGGCAACGAACTCGACAGCCCGCGCGGCCGTATCATGCTCATCAAGGACATGTTGGAGAAAGACGCGCAGCCCTCCGCCGGGGTGGTCGAGCACCTCGATCGGTGCCTGTCCTGCCTTGCCTGCGAGACGACCTGCCCGTCGGGCGTAAGCTATCGTCGCATCATCGACGCGGGCCGCGCTCACGTCGACGCGCGCCACCGCCGTCCGCTGCACGAGCGGTGGTTGCGTGCGGTGCTCGCGTCGGTGCTACCGCATCGGCGGCGCTTTCGGATCGCCTTGTGGGCGGCCGCCCGGGCGCAGCCGCTGGCCGCCGTTTTCGAACGCAGTGAGGTATCGCGACCCTGGGCGGCCATGCTCCGGCTGGCGGGCGCGGCGCGGCCCGTGCGCACCGGGGCGGCGCGGCCGCTGCGCGCCGATGCGCGAGGCACGCTGCGAGTGCAGGCGTCGCCTGCGCCGCGTGTGGGCTTGATGCATGGGTGTGTCGAACCGGTGCTCGACCCCGGCATCCAGAAGGCGACGGAACGCTTGCTGCTGCGCGCGGGATGCGCGGTGGTGAGGGCGGGGGAGGGCTGTTGCGGTGCCTTGTCGCATCATCTGGGTAACGTGGCTGCCGCGCAGGTCGCGGCACGCGCCTATGTCGATGCCTGGCACCACGAGATCGAAACCGCCGGCCTGGATGCCATCCTGGTCACGGCTTCGGGATGCGGCACGCTGATCCGCGATTACGTGCACCTGCTCGGCGACGATCCGGATTACGCTCCGAAGGCGACGCGCGTGGCGGCGCTTGCGTGCGACGTGAGCGAGTTGCTGCTGCGGGTCGGACTGCCGCCCCTGCTCGGCAACGTCGGCGCCGGCGCCGTGGTGGGCTATCACCCGGCGTGTTCGCTGCAGCACGGCCAGCGCATTCACGACGCGCCGCCGCGCGTGCTGGCGGCGGCGGGATTTACGGTGCGGATGCCGCGCGACGCGCATTTGTGCTGCGGTTCGGCGGGCGTTTACAACATCCTGCAACCTGCGCTGGCGGGCGAGCTCGGCCGGCGCAAGGCGCACAGCCTCGAGGCCCTCGACCCCGACGTGATCGCGACCGGCAACGTCGGTTGCCGTGCGCAGATCGGCCTGCGTACGCGGATTCCGGTGGTGCATGTGGCGGAACTGCTCGACTGGGCGACCGGCGGTCCGCGGCCGTATACCGCGACCTAGGCGACCGCAGCGGTGTCGGGGGGGCGGCCCGGTCACGGTCGCAGCCGAGCGCGTAAGGCGCCCGCCGTGGCGCAAAGCTGATACCCTACAGGGCTATGACACGACGTGGTCCCAGAGACTCGCGCCGAACGACCTCGACGGACGCGGCGTCAGCCCCGCCGGATTGGCGCGGCGAAGATCCCAACCTAGATTTCGAGAAGTCGCGCTACGCGGATCCCATCGCCAGCCGCGAACTCTTGCTCAAACACCTGTCCGAAGCGCCGGAGCCCCTGACGGCGGCTCGCCTCGCGAAGCGCTTAGGGCTCGACACGGACGCCCAGCGCGACGCGCTGGCCAAGCGCCTCGGCGCCATGGTCCGCGACGGTCAGGCCGTCCAGGGGCCGAATGGCTTCGCCACGGCGGGCGAGGGCGAGCGGCTCGCCGGCCGGGTGCGCGGGCGGGCCAATGGCGACGTGCTCGTGCTGCCCGACGACGGTTCCGCGCCGTTAATGCTGGCGCGTGCGGACACCGCGACGCTGATGCACAACGACCGGGTCGAGGTGCTGGCGGTCGGCATGAACGACCGCGGCCGGCGGATCGCGCGCCTCATCCGGCGCACGGGCGAGGGTCCGCGCTACCTGGGCGGCCTGTGGCGCGAGGGGCAGGCGCAGGGCAAGGGCCGGGTCGAGCCCGAGGATCCGGGCCACTGGTATTCGGTGGAAGTGAATCTGCGCGATCGTCACGGCGCACGTGAAGGCGACAGCGTCGTCGTCGAGATCTCGAAGCGGCCGCAGGGCGAGGCGCCCGCGCAGGGCCGTGTCGTGGAAATCCTGAACGACGTGCGTCCCTCGGACCTGGCGGCGCGTTTCGCGATCCTGCGCCACGATCTCCCGGAGCAATTCCCGGCTGAAGTGATCCATGCCGCCAACCTGTTTCCGCCCGACGTGCTGCCGGGCGAATACGCGGGGCGCGTCGATCTGCGCGACCTGCCCCTGGTGACCATCGATGGCGCCGATTCGCGCGATTTCGACGACGCCGTGTACGCCGAGAACATCCGATTCGGCGGCTGGCGTCTGTTCGTCGCCATCGCGGACGTGAGCCATTACGTACGCGACGGCGACGTGATAGACCGCGAGGCCCGTGCCCGGGCGACGTCGGTGTATTTCCCGGATCGCGTGCTGCCCATGCTGCCGGAGCATCTGTCGAACCACCTCTGTTCGCTGATGCCGCGGGTTGAGCGGCTCGCTTTCGTTTGCGAGGTGAAGGTCAGCCGGTCGGGCAAGCTGTCGGGCGGCAAGTTCTACGAGGCGGTGATCCGCTCGCATGCGCGGCTGACGTACGACCAGGTCTGGGATCATCTCGAGAATCCCAAGGCTACCCCGAGCGTCGAGCTCACGTCCGAAGTGCGCACCTCGCTCAAGATGCTGCATGCCGTGTACGGCGTGCTGAAGAAGTCACGTGACGCGCGCGGCGCGTTGGATTTTCGCGCCGGCGAGACCAAGGCCCGGATCGGCGAGGACGGCAGGATCGACGGCTTCTACGCCGTCACCCGCAACGATGCGCATCGCTTGATCGAGGAATGCATGATTGCGGCCAACGTGCAGGCGGCGGTGGCGCTGCGTCTGGCCAAGGCGGGCAGCTTGTTTCGGGTCCACGGGCAGCCGGAGGACAAGCGAGTCAACGAACTGCAGAAGGTGATGACCGCCCTGCAGGTCGGTGCGGTGTTTTCGGAGAAGCCGACCCCGCGCGAGTTCCGGCAGCTGGTCGAGCGGCTGGCCGCGCGGCCCGACGGATTGCTGCTCGAATCGCTGGTGATCCGTTCGCTGGCGCAGGCGGTGTATCAACAGACGAACATCGGCCATTTCGGTCTGGCGCTCGAAGAGTATGCCCATTTCACCTCGCCCATCCGCCGCTATCCCGATCTGCTCGTGCATCGGGCGCTCAAGGCGGCCGTGCTGGGCAACACCGTTTCCGGCCGCAAGTACACCAGCGCCGAGCTGCAGATCCTGGGTTTCGAGAGCTCGCAACGGGAGCGGCGCGCCGACGAGGCGTCGCGCGATGTGATGGGGTTTCTCAAATGTCTCTATCTGCAGCCGCGGGTGGGCGAAACCTTCGAGGCGACGATCTCCAACGCACTCGAGTTCGGCCTGTTCGTCACCTTGAAAGAGGCGCCCATCGACGGCCTGGTGCACATATCCGCGATCCCGGGCGATTACTGGGAGTTGGAGAACGGAGGCATGGGCCTGGTCGGGCAGCGCACCGGCAGACGCTGGCAGATGGGCGACACCGTCCAAGTACGCCTCAGCCGCGTCGATATGACGCAACGCCAGATCGACTTCGAATTGTTGGACGGTGAGGCAGCGGTCGAGCACGGCACGGTGCGGGCGCCCCGGCAGGGTGGCGGGGGCCGCGGACCTCGCGGGGGTGGGAGCGGCG
>CAZZVN010000045.1:30447-32460 GCA_964657625.1 uncultured Steroidobacteraceae bacterium | reverse complement strand
ACGTTGGCGCGACCGTCGGTGAGCAGCACCAGCGTCGGAGTTTCCCCGCGTCGCTGCGAGCGGAGCGCCACGTCGACGGCTTTTTGCAGGGCGGAGGCAAGCGGCGTGCCGCCGCCGCCCGGCACGCCGGCCAGACAGCGTTTGGCACGCACCAGCGAGCGCGTGGGGGGCAGCAACAATTCGGCCGCGCGGCCTCGAAACGTGAGGACGGCGACCTGATCGCGGCGGATGTAGCAGTCCGCTAGCAACAACTCGACCGCGCCTTTCGCCTCGGCCAGACGGTTCAATGCCGACGACCCGGAGACATCGACGGCGAACAACGTCAGGGTCGTCGCGCGCTGCTTGTGTCGTGTCACGCGCAGGTCGCCGGCTTCTACGCGCAAGCGCCCGGCGCCCTCCTCCACCCGCCCGCGCAGGCGCTGCCAGGGCGCCGCCGCGACCAAGGTCTCGAGCACATTGAGCCGGGCGTTGCCCGTGGGTACGCCCGGGCGCACGCCGGCGGGCCGGCCGCGGGCCCCGCCGTCGCGCAAGGTGCCCATGCGCCCGGCAGTACCCAGGGCGCCGCGCGCAGGGGTCATACGATCGCGCAACTGCAGCAGCAACCCGGCGGGGATGGCGGCGCGGGTCGCCGCGAGCAGTCGCTCCTCGGCCGACCCATCGTCGCGGCCGGCGAGCCCGGGCGGCGTCGCAGCGGAATCGGTCTCGGGGCCGCCTGCCGGCGGCGTCATGCCGGCGGACTCGGTTCCGGTCCCCGTGGGTTCCGTGGGCACCCCGGGCGGAGTCAGCGCCTCCTGATCTCGATCGGCTTCGGCTTCCTCCGCTGCGCCGGGTGCGGTCTGCTCGGGTCCGGGCGGCACCTCGCCCGAGTGCGCCGATCCCTCCTGTCCCCGGTCCGCCTGCGCCGCATCGTCTGACGGGGCAGAGGGCGGCGCGGCGGGTGCGGTCGTCGCGCGCGGTGCGAGCACGAGACGTCCCGCGAGCGTGGCATCGTATTCCGTGACGTCTATTCGGCCATCGAGTGCCGCCGCCGCCCGGGCCGCACGAAGAGCCAGCAAAGACACCCGTACCGAGCCTGCGCCCAACGCCATGGCTGTCGCGCACAACGCCTCCAGCAGCGGAGCGGAAAATCGTACGCTCGGCAGCAGGCGCCGCGCGGCGAGGATCTGCCCGGCGTCATGGTCCGCAATCATGCGGGTGCGCAGGTCGAAACCGTTCAAGTCGATCAGAAATGCCAGCCGATCGAGCAGGGAGCCGGGCAGGCCTTCCTCGTCTTCGATGCCTTCATCGAGCGCGATGACCGAGATTTGCGTGCGGTGGTCGAGGTGCACTCCGTCCCGGGAAACGGTCACTTCGCCGGTGTCGAGCACGCCGCTCAGGCACGCTGCCGTGTGCGCGGACAGCCGCTCCGCCAGAGAAACGATCAACACGCCGCCGTCCGCCGCGGCGAGGACGCCGCGCTCGGCAACGGGACGGTTGGCGCGCAGCGTCCCGGCAAGATCCAATCCCCCGAGCAGGCGCCCGTCGGAGATGTTGAACGGGATGCGCCGCCAGGCAGTCTGCGCCGGCAGCAGTTCGCGCAAGATCGCGAGCCACCGGTCGCGCGCCGGCTGGGGCGGCGAGCGCAGACAGGCCCCACCCAGGCCGATGGGATCCACCGCCAGCAACGAAACCGCAGCCGCGGCATCGGCGGCGGCACTCACTCCCCGAGCGCCTCCGCCAGCGCACGTTCCACCCGTGCGGATGAGCCGGAATCATCCAGCGGGTCGCGCCTCAGGCGGTGCCTGAGGGCGGCAGGGGCCACCCTGCGCAGATGGGTCACCGCCACGGACTCGGCTTGTTCGAAGCTGGCATAACCCCGCGCGGCGCGGATCAGGGTCAACTCGGCACGCAAACCGTCGGTCCCGAGATGCATACACAGCCTCGCCGCGCTCTCGATGACTGCATCCGGCACGTCGATGTCGGCCAGCCGTTTACGCCCGGCGACGATGCGCCGACGCAGGGCATCGTCGTGCT
>CAZZVN010000045.1:5917-30347 GCA_964657625.1 uncultured Steroidobacteraceae bacterium | reverse complement strand
TCGGCCAGCCGTTTACGCCCGGCGACGATGCGCCGACGCAGGGCATCGTCGTGCTTCTTCCATTTCGCAATGAACGCGCCCTTGTCGCGTTCGAACTCGTCGCGACGCTTCACCACCTGCACGCGCTCGTGGAGTTCGGTCGGCGTTTTGATCTCCACGGACAGGCCGAAACGGTCCAGCAACTGCGGACGCAACTCCCCTTCCTCCGGATTGCCGCTGCCGATGAGGACGAAGCGCGCCGGATGGCGCACGCTCAAACCCTCTCGTTCGACCAGGTTTTCGCCGGAGGCGGCGACGTCGATGAGCAGGTCGACGAGGTGATCTTCCAGAAGGTTCACTTCGTCGATGTAGAGAAAACCGCGGTTGGCCCGCGCGAGCAGGCCCGGTTCGAACGCTTTGACGCCGTGAGCCAGTGCACGTTCCAAATCGAGCGCCCCGACCACCCGATCCTCCGTTGCGCCGAGCGGCATGTCGATCACCGGCACCGCAATCAAATGACTCTTCAAGACGCCCCGCGCCGCCCGCTCACGGCACTCTTCGCACCATTGATCGACATCCCCCGGATCACAACCATAGCGACAGGCAATGTGGGCACGCATCGGCGGAAGCAGTGCCGCCAACGCGCGCACGGCGGTAGATTTACCCGTACCGCGGTCGCCGAACACGAGGACACCACCGAGCGACCCATCCACAGCGGCGCAGACGAGCGCCATCTTCATATCGTCCTGACCCACGATCGCGGAGAACGGGAAGACCGGGCGGGGAGTAAGTGGCATGTACGGAAGCTTACCGCAGGACGCCGGCACAAAAATATGGCCATCAGACCAGAGCGGTCTGATGGCCGATCAAACTCGAAAACAAACGCAGCGGAGTAGGAACTCCGACAACCGTCAGACAGAGCGTCGGGTCACGGCGTGGTAGATGATCAGCAACACCGCGGCACCCACCACGGCCACCAGAATGCTGTAGAGATTCAAGCCGGTGACGCCTGGCATCCCGAAAGTGTGGAAGAGCCACCCGCCCACGACCGCACCGACGACACCCAGCACGATGTCCATCAACATGCCTTCACCCGTTTTATTCACGATTTTGCTCGCGATGAAACCGGCAATCAAACCAAGAACGATCCAAGCGATAAATGACATTGAAATCTCCGTCCCACTCAACTGTTTGTCTACATGCCCGCCTGCGCCTATCGCCGCAGGATTCAAGCCCCTCTAACAAGGCGCGGATGATACTTACATCCCCTGCCGGACTTCAGTACCGCGGTCTGTTCTCTCCTGTAGGGTTACTCCTACCCGTGGCGCCCTCGTGAAACGCCTGCACCGCGCGCATGCCCGCCGGGCCCAACAACTCGGCGTTCACCGCCACCAGCGAGAGCGCCACGTGGCGGGTTGCTCCGCTCACCAGCGGCAGAACACGTAGCTTTCCTTCGCCCAGCGACGCGGCGAGCATGTGCTCCGGCAGCCATGCATACGCGAGACCGGCCACCACGGTCGCCAGCGCCGCGTCGAGACTGCCGACCGTGAAGCGGTGCAAGGAACCTAGCCAGCCATCGTCGCGCCGCCGCGCCGTGCCCGAGTCACGCACCACCGACTGCACGTGTCGCGTCAGATCGTCCATCGTCACCGGTCGATCCAGTTGGAACAGCGCGTGGTCGGGTCGCGCGACGGCGACGAAACGGACCTCCAGCAAGCGGTCTCCGGTAAATCCCGGCGGCACATGAGCCGTGACGACCAGATCGGCCTGGCCGTCGATGATGGCGTCTTCCGCACCGGAGAGGATGGCGTCGGTCAGTTCGATCCGCGTGTTCGGGCAGCTCTTCTGCAGGGTGTATAAAATGTCGAGCAGACATTGGCGCGGAAACGCGGCATCCACCACCAACCTCAGTTCCGGTTCCCATCCACGCTGCAGACTCTCCGCCAGCTTCTCCAATCGTTCGAGATCCTTGAGCACGGCCCGGGCGCGATCGAGCAGCAGGCGACCCTCATCGGTGAGGAGGGAACGGCGGCCCACGGTCGTCAGCAGGGGCACCCCGATCGCTTCCTGCAACCGCGCGACTGCATAACTGACGGCCGATTGGCTGCGGTGCAGAGCCACGCCCGCCTGCGCAAAGCCGCCGTGGTCGATCACGGCGGCCAGCACCGACCACTGTTCCAAGGAGGTGCGGGCGGCCATGTATTCATCCATTTATCGAATAGATACGAGCGGAATATTGCGCTTTTCTATTCAATTATTCTATTGCATGATTCTTTTCTGGAGGTCTTATGAATGACATCGATGTGAGACGCAGTGCGGAACGGGGCTTTGCCGATCATGGCTGGCTCAGGTCCTTTCATACATTTTCATTCGCCGATTACTTCGATCCTCTGCACATGGAATTCGGTCCTTTGCGCGTGATCAACGAAGACCGAGTCCAGCCCGGTGCCGGGTTCGGTACCCACGCACATCGCGACATGGAGATCATCAGCTATGTGCTCGAGGGGGAACTTGCCCACAAGGACTCCATGGGCAATGGCTCCGTCATCCGCCCGGGCGATGTGCAGCGGATGAGCGCGGGCAGCGGGGTGCGCCACAGCGAGTTCAACCCGTCGCGGACGGCAGGCGTCCATTTTCTGCAGATCTGGATCCAGCCGAACGTGCTCGGCATCGAGCCCAGCTACGCAGAGAAACATTTCGCCGCCGGCGACAAGCGTGGCCGGCTGCGCCTGATCGCATCCGCGGACGGCGCGCAGGGCTCGCTGGCCATACATCAGGATGCCCGGCTGTACGCAGGATTGTTCGACGGGCATGAGCACGCAGAGCTCAGCGTCCCGGCGGGACGCAGACTTTATGTACATATCGCGCGTGGCCGGCTGTCGGTCAACGGCAGGCGGCTTTCGGCAGGTGATGCGCTGCGCGTGGTGACAGGCTCGCGACTGCAGATCGGCGAGGGTCAGGAGGCGGAAGTGCTGGTGTTCGACCTGCCGCCCGAGACGGGCTGACGGTCAAGAAAACATGGCGAAGCGGAAGACCTGAGCGCCTTCCGCCACCCTCACATGGTCAACATCGTCATGAAACATTTCTTCAACGCAGGGCGACGAACACCGCATAGGTCAAAAGCGCCATGCCCAAAAGTAATGTATTGCTGCCCCAACGGGCGATCGTTCCAATCATCTGAATCTCCTCATTTCGATCCTCATATACGCCGCGTCTTGCAATCTCGCGGCAGCCACTATCATGGGGATGAAAGGTAGCATTTCCAGCGGATCGGCCGTTTGCGGCACGTCTCAAAATCGCCGGATCGAGCGGCGCTCAACGCCGCATCAGCGCCCCCCCCGCATCGTACGCCGCGCCCTGCAGGCGGACGGCGCTACGCCGCTCACCGATGAGTTCGATCTCGAATCCTTCCCGGGCATCCAGGTCGGACGGGACGTACCCGAGGGCCAGGGAAGCGTCCACGCGCGCTCCATAAGCGCCCGAAGTCACCCATCCCACCACCCTGCCGTCATGCCAGATGGGTTCGTCGCCGAGTGCATCCGCATCCACCGCATCCACTTTGAACGCCACGAGACGTAGCTTCCCGCCGTTTGCCCGCTCCTCGAGGGCGGCCGCGCGGCCGATGAAGTTGCCCTTCTCGAAATCCACGAAACGGCCGAGACCGGCCTCGAAAGGGCCGTAGAGGGGGCGATACTCGCGCGTCCAGGTGCCGAAACTCTTCTCGATGCGCAGGGCGTTCAAGGCCCGGCTCCCGAACAGCCGTAGACGGTGATCGTGCCCTGCCTCGATCAGTGCGTCGTACAACGCACGCTGATATTCCGTGCTCACCCACAACTCGTAACCTAACTCGCCGGTGAACGACATCCGGCCGACGAAAGCGGGCACCATCCCCACCTCCATGCGCCGAAACGACAAAAAGGGAAATGCCGCCGTCGACAGATCTTCGCGCACCAGGCTCTGCAGCAGGTCGCGTGCCAGAGGTCCCGCCACCGACAGGCCGACGTATTGCATTGCGCAGGGACGCACCCTCACGTCCGCCGGCAGCGAGCGTTCGAACCAGCGTAGATAAAAGCTTTCGGCGGCGTACGTACCGATCAGGAAAAAATGCCGCTCGGCCGCCCGGCACATCGTAAAGTCGCCGATGAGCCTGCCGCGTTCGTTCAGCATGGGAGTCAGGGCGACGCGGCCCACGCGCGGCACGCCGTTGGCCATCACGGTCGACAACCAGTCCGCCGCGCCCGCGCCGGTCACTTCGAATTTGCCGTAGTTCGAGATTTCGAGAAGGCCGACCCGTTCGCGGACGGCGCGGCATTCCGCCGCGACGTGCGCGTGTGCGTTGGATCGACGGAAGCTCACCTCGTCATGCGCCTGCGCGGCGCTCGGCGCGAACCACAGCGGGTGTTCGAGTGCGCAGTAGTCCCCGAACACGGCATGCCGGGCCTCTAGCCGTTCGTAGATGGGCGTGGTGCGCAGGGGCCGCGCCGCAGGCAGTTCTTCGTTGGGAAAACGAATGCTGAACCGGCGCGAATAGTTCTCGCGCACCTTGGCATTGGTGTAGGCAAGCGTGGTCCAGTCGCCGTACCGCGCCACATCCATGCCCCAGACATCCGCACCCGGATCGGCGTCCACCATCCAGCGCGACAAGGCGAGCCCGACGCCGCCGCCCTGGCTGAAACCGGCCATGACGCCGCAGGCCACCCAGAAATTTTTCAAACCCGCCACCGGCCCGATCAACGGATTGCCGTCGGGCGCGAAGGTGAACGGCCCGTTCACCACCTTCTTGATGCCGGCATCGCCGAGGGCCGGAAAATGTTCGAAGCCCCTCTCCAGGCTGGGTGATATGCGTTCCAGGTCGTTCGGCAGCAGATTTTGGCCAAAGTCCCAGGGCGTGGTTTCCACCGACCACGGCACCGCTGCCCGCTCGTAGGTCCCCATGAGCACGCCGCCGCGTTCCTGCCGCAGATAGATTTCGCCCTCGAAATCGATGGCGTGCAGCATCTCCGGCCGGCCCGCGAGTTCCGGCATGTCGGCGGTGATCAGGTATTGGTGCTCCATCGCGAGGAGCGGCAATTCGATCCCCACCATGCGGCCCACCTCGCGCGCCCACAGGCCGGCGGCGTTTACCACGTGCTCGGCATGCACGTTGCCCTGCTCCGTGATCACATCCCAGGTGCCGTCGGCGCGTTGCTTCAGATCGGTCACCCGGGTCTGACGCACGATCTGGGCGCCGCCGATCTGCGCCGACTTGGCGTACGCGTGGGTCACGCCGTAGGGATCGACATGGCCCTCTATGGGGTCGTACATCGCACCCTTGAAGTGTTTCTTGTCCATCAGCGGGAAGAGCCGCGCCGCCTCGTCCACCGAGATGATGTCGAGGTTCATGCCCAGATAGCGGCCGCGCGCCTGTGCCATCTTGAGCCAGTCCAGGCGTTCGTGCGTGCCGGCGAGCATGATGCCGCCGGTGATGTGAATACCGCACGACTGGCCGGAAATGCGCTCGATTTCCTGGTACAGCTCTATGGTGTATTGCTGCAGCTTGGCAACGTTGGGATCGCCGTTCACGGTGTGCATCCCGCCCGCGGCGTGCCACGTGGATCCCGCCGTGAGTTCCGCCCGCTCGATCAGCAGCACGTCCCTCCACCCGGCCTTCGTCAAATGATAAAGAACACTGGCACCCACCACGCCGCCGCCGATCACCACCGCCCGGACATGATTCTTCATCGCAGCTCCGCCCGGGTGTAGGCGACGGCGCGCCGTTGGTCATCAACGAGTGTGCGCGAAGCAAGATACAGGTGCCAGGCCGCCCAAAATCCCGTCGGGGCGAGCAACAGCAATGCCCACCGCAACGACGAGGCGGCGTCCGTTCCGCGCGCAAAATGGTCGCTCAACAGGCCTACGATCCAAGGCGCCACCATGAGGTTCAGTACGTTGGCGACCAGCAGCGAGAGGGCGATGAACATGTTGCGCATGTGGCAGGGTGCAAGGTTGTTGAGCAGCCCGAAGCAAGGACCGATGTAGAAGTAAATGGCCGGAATGAAAAGGGCGAACATGAACTTGCAAACGACCAGTGAATGCGTCCAATAGGCGCCGATGGATGGGAAGGTGGCGAAGCCCACGCCGGCCGCCAGCAGCCAGACCACGCGTCGCGGGTCCTTCATGAAGGGCCGCGACAGCACCCACGCCGTGGCGAGAGTGGCCGTCGAACCGCCCCACAGATGAATGTCGCCGGTGACGGCGCCGGCCTGCCCCACGTCGAGGTCGTAGGCCCGTTGCAGGAAGGTGGGCGTCCAGTAGATCAGCCCCCAACCCCACAGCGCGCACAGGCCGCCGCCTGCCATGATGTGCACGGCCGCCTTCTGCCGCCACAGGAAACGCAACGATTCGAGCAGCGAGGGGCCTGCCTCGTCCGCCATCGCGTCGAGGCGCCCGCGTTTGGGTTCGCGGACCGTGATATACACCACGGCCGCCACGCCCAGTCCGGGGACGCCGAGCGCGATGAACGCCGCCCGCCACGAATACGCATGCGCCACGGCGCCGGCCATGTCCGCGCCCAGCCACGCACCGATGGGCGCGCCCAGCGCGAGCACCGCCAATGCCATGGGACGCCGGTCGGCCGGGAAATAATCGGCGACGATCGCACTCGATGGCGGCGTCCCGCCGGCTTCGCCCGCACCGACGCCCAGCCGGCCGAGTAAAAACTCCGCATAATTTCTCGACACACCGCAGAGCACGGTGAAGCCCGACCAGAGCACGAGCGACAGGGCGAGAATGTTGCGGCGGTTCGAGCGATCCGCCAGCCACGAAATCGGGATGCCGAACGACACATAGAACAGCGCCAGCGGTACGCCGGTAAGAAACGCCACGCCCGCGTCGCTCAGATGCAGCTCGCGCCGGATGGGTTCGAGCACGGTGGACACGACGTAACGATCGGCGATGTTGATGGCGTAGATCAGACACATCAGCACGAGCACATACCAGCGCTCGATCGACGAGGAAGTCTGAGTGCGCGGGATGTCGACGGCGGTTGTGCTCAAACCCTGGCAACCTTGCAGCGGATCTCATCGCACCATACAGGGTTCGCCCGCGATCCGCGACGTGAGCAGCCGATAGGCTTAAGCTGCCGGCGTGGAGCATTTCGACTACATCATCGTCGGCGCGGGCAGCGCCGGCTGCGTGCTTGCCGACCGGCTCTCCGCGAGCGGACGCCACCGGGTGCTGATCCTGGAGGCCGGCGGTTCCGATGCGCGGTTCTGGATCAGGACGCCCATCGGCTACGGGCGCACCTTCGCCGACCCCGCGGTGAACTGGCAATATCAGGCAGAGCCGAGTGCCGGGCTCGGCGGCCGAGGCATGTACTGGCCGCGCGGCCGCGTACTCGGCGGCTCGAGTTCCATCAACGCGCTGGTGTATTGCCGCGGGATGCCCGGCGACTTCGACGACTGGCAGACGCTCGGCAACGCAGGCTGGGGCTGGGCGGACGTCCGCCCATATTTCGAAATGTCCGAACGGCGCGTGGACGGCGCCGGCAACGTCTCGGGCGAGGGCACGCTCGACGTCAAGGACGTATCGCGCCACCTGCACGCCATGGGCGCGAGCTGGCGCGCAGCCGCGGCCGAATTGGGCCTGCCGGTGACCGACGACTTCAACGGCCCGCACCCCGAAGGGTTGGGCAGTTACGCGGTGACCATTCGCGACGGCCGTCGCCGCTCCGCCGCGGATGCTTTTCTACACCCTGCCCTGAGGCGCGGCAACGTCAAACTCGAAAGTCACGCCTGGGTCAGCAAGATCACTCTCGACGCGGGCCGTGCGACCGGCGTCGAGTGGTGGCGCAACGGCCGGCACTTCACGGCGGGGGCCGCCCGGGAGGTGATCGTCAGTGGCGGCACGGTCAACTCGCCGCAGCTGCTGCAACTGTCCGGCATCGGGCCCGGTGCGCTGCTCGCAGGACTCGGCATCGCGACGCTCGTGGACAATGCCGCGGTGGGGGGTCATCTTCAGGATCACCTCGCCGTCGTCTACTCGTACCAGGCCACCCGGCCTACGCTGAACGACGAACTCGGTTCTGCTCGCGGTCGGTGGTGGGCCGGCCTCCGGTATCTCGCCGCGAGGACCGGACCACTGGCTTTGAGCGTCAACCAGTTCGGCGGATTCCTGCGCGCGAATCCCGCGGCCACCCGGCCCGACGTGCAGCTGTACTTCAATCCCGTCACCTACGAAACCGGGGATGCGGCGCGCACCCGCATCAGGGTGGACCCGTTTCCAGGCTTCTACGTCTGTTTTCAACCCAGCCGCCCGACCAGCGAGGGCCGCATCGACATTGCGAGCTCGGATTACCGCGTGCCGCCACGGATCGACCCCAACTATCTGGCGACCGGGCAGGATGTGGAAGACGTCGTCCACGGCGGACGCCTGCTGCAGACCCTCATGCGCACCCGCGCGATGCGGAGTCTTGTACGCGCGCCACTCGGCCCGGAACTCGGGACACTCGATGATGCGGGCCTGCTCGCGGATTTTCGCGCGCGTGCCGCGACGGTATACCACCCGGTCGGCACGTGCCGCATGGGCCGCGACCCGCGCGATTCGGTGGTGGACGCCGCGCTGCGCGTGCATGGCGTGCAAGGCTTGCGGGTCGTGGACGCTTCGGTGTTCCCGACCGTGACCGCCGCCAACACCAACGCCCCCACGCTGATGGTGGCGCAAAAAGCGGCCGATCTGATACTCGCTTGATCAAGGAAACCGGCATGCAACTCGACAGCATCAGGGTATTCGTCGTGAACAATCCGCCACCGAGTTTCGGCGGCCGTTATTTCGTGTTTCTCAAGCTCAAGACCGTTTGCGGCATCGAAGGCGTCGGCGAGGTGTATGCCGCCACCTTCTCGCCGCACGTGCTCTCCGCCATGATCGAGGACGTCTTCGCACGCCGCTTTTTCGGCCGCGATCCGTTCCAGATCGAGTCAATGTGGCGCGAGACCTACGGGTCGGGCTTCAGTCTACGGCCGGACCTGTCCCTGCTCGGCGTGCTGAGCGGGCTCGAGATGGCGTGCTGGGACATCGTCGGCAAGTCGGTCGGGCAGCCGGTGTATCGGCTACTCGGCGGCAAGGTGAACGAGCGACTGCGCACCTACACCTACCTGTATCCCGGGGCCGGCGAAGGCGACGAGTTCTATCACGACGCGGACCGCTCGGCAGAACGCGCCGCCGAGTACGTCGCTCAAGGCTTCACCGCCCTGAAATTCGATCCCACCGGCGGGTTCTCCGCCTACGACCCGCGCCAGCCCACCCAGGAGCAGCTGGAGCGGACGGTACGTCTGGTGGGCCGGGTACGCGACGCGGTGGGCACTCAGGCGGACCTCCTGCTCGGCACCCACGGTCAATTCACTCCCTCCGGTGCCATTCGACTCGCCCGCCGGCTCGAAGCGTTCGACCCGCTCTGGTTCGAGGAACCCGTGCCCCCGGAGCTGCCGGAACAGATGGCATTGGTAGCGCGCGGCACGTGCATCCCCATTGCCACCGGCGAACGCCTGACTACGAAATACGAATTCGCGCGGGTGCTCGCCGCGGGCGCCGCCAACATTCTGCAGCTGAACCTGGGCCGGGTCGGCGGCATGCTCGAGGCCAAGAAGGTGGCGGCACTGGCCGAGGTGCACTACGCACAGATCGCCCCTCACCTGTACTGCGGTCCCATCGTCGGCGCCGCCAACATTCAGCTCGCGACATGCTCACCGAATTTTCTGATACTCGAGGGCATCCAGCGCTGGGGCGGATTTCACGCCGCTCTCCTGCAAACACCGCTGCGCTGGGAGGCAGGCTACGTGATCCCGCCCACCGCACCCGGCCTCGGCGTGGAACTGAACGAAGCCGTGGCGCTCGCCAATCCCTATCCGCGCTCCGGCGCGTTGCACCTGGAAATGGTGGACAAACCCCTCGGCTGATGCCGCACGCGCGGGGGGTAACGGGGACGGCACCCTGTATGCCCGACGCAACACCCGTCGGCGGGCATTCGACCCATACGCTTATGCGGTTTTGATCTATCTGTTTGCGCACATGGTGTTATTCTCGAAAAATAAAGACGATGTCAGTGTTGCGATGGAAAAACATAGTTGAGGGATGAACGGGTATGAATTCTAATCCGAAGCTGTCTTATGCCATTGCCGCGATCCTGAGCGGCTGTGCGGGTCTCGCCCATGCCGCTCCCGCCGAGGACACCGCCGAATCCGACGGAATTCAGGAAATCACGGTGACGGCGCAGCGCCGCGTCGAAAACATGCAGGACGTGCCGATCTCCATCCAGGCGCTGACCTCCGAGACCCTGACCCAGCTGAACGTCACCACCTTCGACGACTTCGTCAAGTACGTCCCCAACGTCACCACGGCCAGCGCCGGCCCCGGCCAGAGCAGCGTGTTCATGCGCGGCTTGAGCGTCGGCATCACCGGCCAGCAGGGTACCGGCACCACCGGCCCCATCCCGAACGTCGCCGTCTACCTCGACGAGCAGTCGGGCGCCCTGCCCGGCCGCAACCTCGATGTCTACGCCGCCGACATCGAACGCATCGAAGTGCTCGAAGGCCCCCAGGGCACCTTGTTCGGCTCGGGCGCCGAGGCGGGGGTGCTGCGTTACATCACCAACAAGCCCAAGCTCGACGTCACCGAAGGTGCCGTCAACGGCGGCTACAGCTACACCGCGCACGGCGACCCGAACAGCAACGTGGACGCCATGTTGAACCTGCCGCTGATCCCGGACACGCTCGCCATCCGCGGCGTGATCTACAGCGACAACCGCGGCGGCTACATCAACAACGTGCCCGCCACCTTCACGCGATCGGGCACCGACGAGGGGTTTGCGAGATACAACGGCGGCGTCGTGCCCACCAACAGCCAGCCGATCAGCAATGCCAACCAGACCGGCAACGCCATCAATCCCGTGAGCTACACCGGATTTCGCCTCTCCGCGCTGTACAAGATCAACAACGACTGGGACGCGCTGCTCACGCAGAGCTATCAGAACATGAACGCCCAGGGCGTCTTCTACGAAATGCCCTACGGCCCCGAGGGCCTCACCTTCAACAGCGTGGGCGAGCCGCAGGGCGCGCGCGCCCTGCCGTCCCTGTCGGTTGCCCTGTTCAACCCCTCCTACGACAAGGACAAGTTCGAGAACACCTCGCTGACCATCGACGGCAAGGTGGGCGACCTCAAACTGGTTTACGCGGGCGGCTATCTCGTGCGCAACATCGAACAGCAGCAGGACTATACGAACTATTCGCGCGGCGTCTTCGGCTACTACTATCAATGCGTCGGCTATTCGAAGACCTCGGCCGCCGCCGGACAGTGCTATTCGCCGAGCGCGACGTGGCAGGAGAAGGAGAAGAACACCCACCAGAGCCACGAGTTCCGCGTGAGCACCCCGGACGACTGGCGGGTGCGCGCGATCGGCGGCCTGTATTGGGAGGAATACAAGATCTACGACGACACCGACTGGACCTACAAGACGGTACCGACCTGTTCCTCGACCGTCACGTCGGGCTGCTTCAACAACGTGGAGCCGTTTCCCGGCAGCACGGCGAACAACCCCAACGAGCGCAACGACAGCGTCGCGTTCTTCGACGACACCACCCGCACCATCATCCAGAAGGCGGCGTTCGGTTCGGTCGACATCGACATCATCCCGAAGACCTTGATCTTCACGGCCGGCACGCGCTACTACAAGTACAACGAGAGCGAGCTGGGCGGCGACGTGGGCAGTTTCTACTGCAAGAACTTCACGGCCACCACGTATTTCGGGCCCTGCACCACGGCCACCAACGGGCCGCTCGCGCCCTATGGCACCGACCTCAATGCGGCGAGCTACAACAATTCGACCTATCACGGCTTCAGGAGCCGGGGAAACTTGAGCTGGCACGTGACGGACGACGTCCTGCTGTACTACACCTGGTCGCAGGGCTTTCGTCCCGGCGGCTTCAACCGCGGCGTGAAGTACACGCAGAAGGATGCCGCCGGACAATATCAGTACTCCACGCCGACGCAGTACAACCCCGACACGTTGATCAACAACGAACTCGGCTGGAAGACCGAGTTCCTGAACCATCACCTGCAGATCAACGGCGCCGTCTATCAGGAGGACTGGAAGAACACCATCGTCGAGTTCTTCGATCCTCAGCAGGGCTTCGGCAATCTGACCTTCGTGACCAACGGTCCAAACTACCGGGTGCGCGGCGGCGAACTGCAGGTCGTGAGCCGGCCCGCCGAGGGGCTCACCGTGCAGGGATCGGCCTCCTACAACAAGAGCACTCAGGGCAACTCGCCGTTCCTGATCAACAACAACCCGGCCAGCCCGAACTTCGGCAAGGCCATCACCTCCATCGCGAACGTGTACGGCCTGCAGGGCAGCCCGCTCGGCCAGTCGCCGCTGTTTCAAGGCAACATGCGGGTGCGCTACGAGTTCCCGCTCGGCACGTACAGGGCGTTCGGCCAGGTCGGGGCCCAGTACTTCGGGAGTTCTTATTCAAGCGTGGGCACGGTGGACAACTATTACATGCCGGGGTACACCACCTTCGATGCGGCGGCCGGCGTCTCGAAGGACGCCTGGAACATCCAGTTCTTCGCGCAGAACCTGGGCAACAAACTCGCCAGCACCTACACCAGCAGTTTCCAGTTCATCACCACGGAAACGGTGCTGCGACCTCGGGTGGCGGGCGTGAAGATCGGCTACAAATTCTGAGCGGAGAACGCTCCGGCACGCAACCGATGCAGCGAGCGGCACCAGCGGTACCTGCCGAGGGTGCGTCCTCGCGCATCGAAGCCGAGGTTGGGCGCATCCGCGCGCTCTTGGAACACGACGAGTTCGCCCGGGCATTCGAAGCCGCCCGGGCGCTGCGCGGCGAGGTGCCCGAGAACCGCGACGTGCTCTACATGATGGCCGTCGCGGAGCGGTTCATGGGCCGCATCCCGGACGCGCTCTCGACTCTCGCCCGCCTTCAAGACCTCCACCCCGATTACCCGCGCCTGTACCAGGAGCGAGGGCACTGTTACGTGACCCAGCGCTCCGCCCTGCCCGCCATCGAGGCCTTCGAGCAGGCGGTGCGCATGAATCCGTCGCTGCCCGCGAGCTGGCGCGCGCTGCAGGCGCTGTACCGGATGACCGGGCAGCCCGACAAGTCGGCGCACGCCGCCGCGCAGGTCGAGAACCTCGCGAAGCTGCCGCCGCAGATCGTGACGGCCTTCAGCATGTTCGCGGACAACGAGATCTACGACGCCGAACGTCTGCTGCGCCAGTATCTGCTGACGCACGGCAACCACGTCGAGGGCATGCGGCTGCTGGCGCAGATCGGCCTGAAGATGGACGTCACGGACGATGCGGAAATCCTGCTCGAGAACGTGCTGCGGCTCGCGCCCGACTACGACGCCGCGCGCTACGACTACGCGGTCGCCCTGCTGCGGCGGCATAAACACGTCGAGGCCCGCACCCAGATGCAGATGCTGCTGGCCAAGGATCCGCATAACCGGATCTACCGCACCACCCATGCGACCATCTGCACGGGCTTCGGCGACTACGATCGGGCGCTGCCTCTTTATCGGGAAATCCTCGCCGAAACGCCGCACGATCCCGAGCTGCATCTGTCGATCGCCCACGCCCTGAAGACGCTGGGACGGACCGCGGAGGCGATCGCAGCGTATCGCGCGGCGGCGGCCGCGCTACGGGGAGGCCTATTGGAGTCTCGCGAACCTGAAGACCTATCGGTTCACCGCCGCGGAAATCGCCGCCATGCGCGCCGATGAAGCCGATCCGCAGGTCAAGCTCGAAGATCGCTACCACCTGTGCTTTGCGCTCGGCAAGGCCTGTGAGGACCAGGGACTGTTCGCCGAGTCGTTCGGGTTCTACGCCCGCGGCAACGCCCTGAAGAAAAGCGAATCACGCTACCGCCCGGAGCCGCTCGAGCGCAACGCGCGACTGCAAAAATCCGTCTGCACCCGGGACTTTTTCGCCGCACGCCGCGGCGTGGGCTGCGCCGGTGCCGCAGCGATCTTCATCGTCGGTCTGCCGCGATCCGGCTCCACGCTGCTCGAGCAGATACTCGCCTCGCACCCTGACGTCGAGGGCACCATGGAACTGGCCGACATCCCGCGCATGGCGCAGGAGCTGCAAGGCCGTGAAACACGCGATTCCGAAGCCCGCTATCCCGGCGTGCTGGCCGAGCTGCCGTTGGACGAATTTCGGCGGTTGGGCGCGAAGTATCTCGCGGACACGCGCGTCTATCGCACTGGCGCGACGCGCTTCTTCATCGACAAGATGCCGAACAACTTCCGCCATCTCGGCCTCATCCATCTCATCCTGCCCGACGCGAAGATCATCGACGCACGGCGCGACCCTCTCGCCTGCTGCTTCAGCAACTACAAGCAGTTGTTCGCCTCGGGGCAGCAGTTCACCTACGACGTCGACGATCTGTCGCGTTATCACGCCATGTACCTGGATCTCATGGCGCACTGGGACAACGTGCTGCCGGGGAAGATTCTGCGCGTGCAGCACGAGGAGGTCGTGGAGGACCCCGAGCGGGAGGTGCGCCGCCTGCTGGGCTTCTGCGGCTTGGAGTTCGAGCCGTCGTGTCTGGATTTTCACCGCACCCACCGGCGCGTTCACACCGCCAGCTCGGAACAGGTCAGACGCCCCATCAATCGCGACGGCATCGATCAATGGCGACATTTCGAGCCGTGGCTCGGTCCCCTCCAGGACGCTCTGCGGCGCGCGGCCCCTCAGCGTTTATCTGACGCGAAGTAGATGCGCTCGGCACCCTGCCGCGCACGATCGCCGGCCTATAGTGCCCCCTGCCCGGGGCACCGCCTCGCGTCCGGGCGGCCACACCGTTCACAGTACTGGAGTTCTCATGAGTCACGTAAAGACCAAAGACGGCATCAATCTCTATGTCAAGGACTGGGGCCGCGGACGGCCGGTCATCATGATGCATGGCTGGCCTCTGACCGCCGACACCTTCGACGACCTGGCCCTCGCGGTGGCCGGCGCCGGAATGCGTGCCATCGCCTACGACCGGCGGGGATTCGGCCGCTCGGATCAGCCCTGGACGGGCTACGATTACGACACCCTGTCTGACGATTTGGCGGCCGTCATCGAGCAAACCGGCGCAACGAACGCCACGCTGCTCGGATTCTCCATGGGTGGCGGCGAAGTGGCGCGGTACATGTCGCGGCACGGCGGCCGCAACGTGAGTCAGTCCGTGCTCGTGGCATCGGTCGTGCCGTTCATGCTCAAGACCGACGACAATCCGCACGGCACCGAGCAGGCAACCTTCGAGTCCATGGCGCAGGGCATCAAGGAGGATCGCGCCAAATTCTGGGGGACGTTCCTGAAACAGTTTTATGGGATCGGATTGGTCTCTCATCCGGTCAGCGAAGAAACGGTGGAATGGTCGCGCTCGCTCGCCATGCAGGCCAGCCTCAAGGCCACGCTCGATTGCGCGACTGCGTTCGCGACCACGGATTTCCGACCCGATCTGGCTGCGTTCAAGGTTCCCACTCTGATCATCCACGGCACCGGCGACAAGACGGTACCCATCGAGGCTGCGGGTCGTGCCGCGGCGAGCGGCATCGCCAACAGCACTCTGATCGAATATGACGGCGCACCGCATGGCCTGACCGAGTCGCACAAACAGCGGTACATCGAAGACGTGCTCGCGTTCCTCAGGCGCTCTTCGCCCGCATGAAGTCCATCGCCCGCACCGCCTCCTTGCGCAGCCGCAGCTCCAGATCCGGCAACTGGTGAGCGGCGCCGGCGCGGGCCGCCGCCTCCAGCCGTCCCGCCGCCTCGCTGGCGGCGTGGGCGTACAAATTGGCGCTCGATCCCTTCAGGGCGTGCGCGCCGAGTTGCACGCCGCGCAGATCGCCGCGATGCATCGCGGCATCGATGTCGCGTAATACCGCATCCGAGGAGTCCACGAAAAGCTGCAACAATTCCTTGGCGAACACCGTGTCGCCGTCCGTGGTCGACAACAATTGATCCCAATCGACCGGTGCGGCGATTGCAGCGGGGTCGTCGATCACCGGCAGGTCATCGTCGGTCGAGGGCGCCATCACGGCCGCCGTCGACTTCGTGGTCCTCTCGGGAGACGGACCGGCGGGCTCGTCGGACACGAGCGGCGTGGCGGGCGCAACCGGCGTTAGATGCAATCGCAACGTCTTCTCCAACAGCGCGCGATCGAGCGGCTTGGTCAGGTAGCCGTCCATACCGGACGCCAGACACTGCTGCTCCGTTCCCTTCATCGCGTCGGCGGTCAGGGCGACGATCGGGATATGCACGCCGGGCCGTTCACGGCTGCGGATGTGGAGTGCGGCCTGATACCCGTCCATCGTCGGCATCTGGCAATCCATCAAGATGATCTGATAGTGCCCCTTCTCCCAGGCGGCCACCGCATCCGCGCCGTTGTCGACGATGTCGACGGCACAACCAAGCTTCTCCAATGCGCCGCGGGCGACTCTTTGATTGACGAAATTGTCCTCCGCCAGCAACACCCGCGCTGCGATGGAGGTGTCGTCGGGTCGTGTCACCAGGACGGGCTGGGTGGAGTCAGCCCAGGCGGAAGATGACGCTGTGAGGACCCGGGTCAGGCAATGACGCAGCTCGCGATCCGAAACCGGTTTCAACAGATGAGCGGAGAATCCACAGGGGGCGATGTCTTCCGCTCGGCGGTTACCGTGAGTCGCGGCCAGCAGTACGAGCCGCGTCATGGCATGCCGGCCATCCGCGGCGATCCTGCTGCCGAGCTCGAGGCCTTGACCGTCGGGCAGCCTATCCCCCACGAGCGCGACGTCGAAGGGCGGTTTATCCTCGGCGTCTGCCAGCAGGGCGTCGAACGCCGACGCCGCCGTGCCGACGCCCACCGAGGACATGCCGAGCTGTTCGAGTTGCCGGGACAAGGCCTGTCGCTGAGCCGCGTTCTGTTCCACGACCAAAGCCCGCCGACCGCGCAGCACTGCCCGTTCGACCGGCCGCGTCGATGGCTGTGTCGACACCTCGAACCGGGCGGTGAACCAGAACACAGAACCCTTTCCGGCAACGCTGTCGACACCCACCTCACCCTGCATGAGTTCGACCAAACGGCGCACGATGGACAGGCCGAGGCCGGTGCCACCATAGTGCCGCGTGGTCGACGCATCAACCTGGAAAAACGGCTGGAACAGCAGTCCGGCTCGCGCAGCCGGGATGCCGATGCCCGTGTCACGCACTTCGCAGCGAACCAAGGCACCCTGCTCATCGCCCTTCACGTAGCGAAGTTCGATGGACACTTCTCCCTCCTGCGTAAATTTGACGGCATTGCCGCCGAGATTGAGCAGGATCTGGCGCAGGCGTCCCGGATCGCCGAGCAGCAACGTGGGTATGAGCGGATCGACGATCGCGATCAACTCCAGACCTTTGGCATGTGCCTGGATGGCCAGCAGGCGAGCGACGTCATCGAGCGTCTCGCGCAGGTTCAGATCGATGCGTTCCAGATCCAGCTTGCCGGCTTCGATCTTCGAAAAATCGAGGATGTCGTTGATGAGGGTGAGCAAGCCCCCCGCGCTGTCGCGAATCGTATCGGCGTAGTTGCGCTGCGTGCGGTCGAGCTGCGTGTCGAGCAGCAGGTCCGTCATGCCCATGACGCCGTTCATGGGTGTGCGGATCTCGTGGCTCATATTGGCAAGGAAATGCGACTTCGCCTGCGCGGCGAGTTCCGCCCGCTCCTTGGCGCCCGTCAGCTCGGCGTTGGCCAGTTCCAGATCGTGCGTGCGCCGCGACACCAGCTCCCCGAGCACCGCGGCGTTCTGCTTGAAGCGGCGCACCCGCAACAGGTACACCGCGACGACGGCGCCGGTGCCGGCGAGCACACAGAGCAGGGCAAACCACCAGGTCTGATAGAAGAACGGTTCGACCTGGAATCCGAGTCGGGCCCCCGTAGGGCTCCACACACCGTCGTTGTTGCTGGCGATGACCTGGAACACATAGCGGCCCGGCGGAATCCCCGAGTAGTAGGCGGTACGGCGGGTGCCGGCGTCGATCCAGTTCTTGTCGAAACCCTGCAGACGGTATTTGAAGAGCGAGCTCTGCGGTACGAGAAGACTGAGCGCCGTATAGTGAAATTCCCATTGACGCCGCCCCGGGGCGACGGCGACGTCCTCGCGCAACGGCAGCGCCGCGCCATCCACCAGCACCTTCTCGATGTGCACCGGCGGCGCCAGCGGGTTCGAGCGGATATGCGCGGGGTCGACCCGCACGATGCCGTCGAGGCTTGGAAACCAGAGCATGCCGTCGGCGGTGCGGCAGCCCGGCGTCGTGTTGCCGCCGTTGAATTCGGCCGCGCGCAGGCCATCGGCGAGACCGTACAGTCGAATCTCCGGCAGCTCGTCGCCCGGTGCCAGCGAGTCCAACGCCGCGCGGGACACGGACGCGAGACCCTGGTTGCTGCTCATCCAGAGCCGATGGGAGTCGTCCTCCAGTATTTCGTAGATGGAACCCCCCAACGGCCGGGGATAGCGGGCGAAGGACTGCAACCGGCCGTTGCGCCACGCGGCCAGCCCGTTCGTCGTACCGAGCCACACGACACCGCGCTCGTCTTCGTGGAAGGCGATCACCCAGTCGCTCGGCAGACCGTCGCCGACGCCGTAATGTCGCGTCCCGCCGGCATCGATCACGTACAGGCCGTGCGTCTCAGTCGCCACCCACAAACGGCCCTCCCGATCTTCGTGCAGCGTGGAGATCAATGCGGAACCGACGCCGGGCAGCAACGCCTGCTTCGAGACCAGTACGCCGTTTTCGATCATGTCCAGGCCCAGGTTGGTACCGATCCACACGCGACCCTGGCGGTCCTGCAGCAGAGCGAGCACGGTGTCGCCGGACAGGCCGTTGCGTTGATCGACGTCCTTCACCGCGCCGTGCTCGAAGCGATACAAGCCGGCGCCTTCGGTGCCCACCCACAACACACCCTCGCGCGTCTCGAGGACGGCATGCACCGGCACGCTCTGCGTGCCTGGCGGCCTGCCCATGGGTTCGAAGACGCCGTCGGCATAGCTGCTCAGGCCCTTGTCGGTGCCCACCCAGAGCCCCCCGGCCCGTCGCGGGGTGATCGCATAGGCCGAATCGCCCTGCAGCCCTTCCGGTGCGCCGAGCGGTTCGAACTTGGCGTCACGCAATCTCAGCAGCCCGGCGAAGCTCCCCACCCACAGACTGCCTTCGTCATCGACGAGCAGCTGGCGTAGATCGTTCGAGGCGAACGGCCCGGTGTCGAGCACGGTGAATTTGCCGTCCCGCCACCGCGCGAGCCCTTTGCCCCGCGTGGCGATCCAGAGATTGCCTTCCCGATCACGCGTCATGGCGCGTACCAAAGATCCCAACGTCCCCGGCGCGGCCACCTCGTCGAAACCCTGTTTGCCACGACGGTACAGGGCACCGCTTTGAGTGCCCATCCACAGGGCGCCGTCCGGATCTTCATGCATGGTCGTCACCGCTTCCTTGCCCGTGCTGCCGAGCGGGACGAGCTCGAAACCGTGTCCGTCGAAGCGCTGCAGACCGCGCATCGAGCCCACCCACAGCACGCCGCCGGCATCTTCGTACAGGGTGCTGATGTCCTCGCTCAGGAGGCCTTCCGCCGTATGAAAGGCCTGGGTCGGGCCGTCACCGATCGCGAACAGCCCGTCGGCGGTACCCACCCACAACCGGCCGTTTTTCCCCTCCGCGATGGTACGGATGTAGCCGTCGGCGAGCGGCTTCGGCCCGTCAACCCGGGTGAAGCGCCCGTTCTCCAACACGACCAGGCCCGACTGGGTACCGATCCAGAGGCGCCCGCGTCGATCGGCGAACAGGGTGAAGATGCCGTTGCTGCGCAGCGCGGGCTCGCTGTCGCGGTCGAACACGGTGAAGTGCACGCCATCGAAGCGCGCGAGACCGTCCTGGGTTCCGGCCCACAGATATCCATCGGGCGTACGCGCCATGGCCTGCACGGCGCTTTGCGGCAGTCCTTGCGGATCCTGCCACCGATCGAGCACGTATTGGCTGAGCTTCACCGCGGGGTCGAGTGCATGCACCGCGGGGGCCGTGATCAGCAGCACACCCGCAAGCAGGTACCAGACTGCGCGGGCGAAGAGCGGGCGAATTGACTCCATGAAGGCCGACCCTATCACCGCCAATTCAGGGCGCAAAACGCAGGTGAGGGATTTGCTCGGTGGCGCACGTTCGGGGATACCGCGCCGCAACACGCGCCACGCCTCGTCAGGCCACGGCGTCGATCAACCGTGTTTCGAGATGGGTGCTGTACCAGTCGACGAACTGCGCGACGCCGCCCTCGTGCAGCGTCGAGTACGGTGCCGGCTCGTAGGCCGGCGAGTTGACGCCGATTTGGTTTTCCTGACACACCCGGCGATCGGCCTCGTTGGTGGCAATCCAGACCTCCGTCAGCCGCTTCAGGTCGTAGTCCACGCCCTCCACCGCATCCCGGTGCACCAGCCATTTGGTGGTGAGCTGCGTGGTGGTGGGCGACAGGGGCAGCATGCGGAAGGTCACCGCGTGATCGGCCAGCACGTGATTCCACGTCGTCGGAAAATGGAACAACAGCAACGTGCCGGTATCGCGTTCCTGCACCGCGTCCGCCAGCGGGCGTGTCACCGCCGCCTGTCCGTCCAGGGTGTAGCTGGTCATGCCCTCGATGAGCGGAAAACGGGTGGTTCGATACTGGCCGTCGGCGGAAATCCTGAAAGCACTCGGCAGACCGATCGACTCCCAATAGGACTGCTTCGCAGCGATCCGTTCGTTGCCCGCCCCGCCGCCCACCCCCGTGATGGCCGGGTCCTCCGGAAAGGTGCGGATGAGCTCCGGATGGTTGGCGGCACAGTGATAACACTCACGATTGTTCTCCCACACCAGTTTCCAATTGGCGTTCTCGACGATGGTGCTCTCGAACGCGATCTTGGCGCTCCGCAGCGCGTGCGGCAGAAAGTAAGGTTCGAGCTGGGCACGCACCGGCTCGAAATCCGGCGCCGTGCGCGCGAGACAGACCCAGATGTAACCGCCGACGCTGGTGCAATGCACGCGTTTCAGGCCGTATTGCGCCTTGTCGAAGCCGCCGCCCATGTCGCGCGCCGACAGCAGGCGTCCGTCGAGCGCATAGGTCCACTGATGATAGGGACAGACCAGCCGGGCCGCATTGCCGCGCTGCGCGGCACAGATCCGCGAACCGCGATGCCGGCACGAGTTGTGGAAAGCACCCAGACCGCCGTCCCGGTCCCGCACCACCACGACCGGATACTCGCCGATCTGCACGGTGAGGAAATTGCCTGGGTCCGGGACCTCGCAGTCGTGGCCCACGAACAACCAGTCGCGATACCAGATCAGGTCGAGATCGACCTGGAAGTCGGCCGGGCTGACGTAGAAATCCCGTTCCAACGCCGTTGCGGGTTTACGCCGGCGCAGTCGCCGCAGCATGTCTTCGCGCGTATTCATGTCGAATATCCTGCTCCGCCCACGGCCTCTACCATAACAACAACCGGCCCCGGCGCATCACTCCGATGCGACATTCACGACACCAGATACGACACCCGCATGTTCAATGCGCGAGCTTTCGCTCCGCGCTCGGCGGATGGCCGAATTGGTTGCGGTAGCATTTGGAAAAATGCGGCGGGGATTGGAAGCCGCAGGCGGCCGTGATGTCCATTATGGGCATCGCGGTCTGCAGCAGCAAATCGCGTGCACGCCGCAACCGCATCGAGAGATAATAGCGTTTCGGCACGCAGTTCAGGTCCCGTTTGAACAGCCGCTCTATCTGCCGGCGCGAAAGCCCGGTCGCCTTGGCGATCTTGTCGAGCGACAGCGGCTTCTCGATGTTCTCCTCCATGAGCTGCGCCACCCTGATGAGACCGCGGTGGGCGACGCCCACCTGTGCCCGCAACGGCACGTACTGGCGGTCAGTGTCCTTGCGCACCCGGTCCACGATGAACTGCTCCGAAATGCTCTCGGATATTCGCGGGCCGAGCCTCGCGCGGATCAGGTTCAGCATGAGATCGAGCGGCGCAGTCCCGCCGGAGCAGGTGTACCGCTCGCGGTCGATGGAGAAGACCTGATCGCTGATCCTCACGCGCGGAAACTCTTCCCGCAGGGCGGGCAGGTTTTCCCAGTGGATGGTGGCGCGGTAATGGTCCAGCAACCCGGCGCGGGCCAGCGCATAGCCACCGGTGCACAAGGCGCCGAGCGGCACGCCGCGGTCGTTCAACCGCCGCAGCTCGGTTATCAACGCGGGCGACACCGCATCGCGCACGTTGACGCCGCCGCACACGAAGACGACGTCCATGGGACCGAGCCCGCCGAGCTTGCGGGTGGGCGCAAGATGCAGGCCGCTGCTGGCCTCGTTCGCCCGCCCGTCCAAACTGACCACGGACCATTCGTAGACCTCCCGTCCCACCAGCCGATTCGCCATGCGCAGTGGTTCGAGGGCATTCGCGACCGCGATCAGCGAATAGTTGGGCAGCGTCAAAAACGCATACCTGCATTTGTGCAAGGCCGCGGCGGCGTCCATCGAACCGGCTCCCGTGAATGCAACCGGCGTGATTATGACACCGGCCGGCGCCACCGCCGTCGCAAATGCATCTGCGGCCGTCGCAATTGGCCTCGTCTTTGCGCCCGCGCTGGTTACACTGCGTGACGCAGTTACCTTTGGAGCCACCATGAAAACTCATGCCCGCGTCGTCGTCATCGGCGGCGGCGTCGTCGGGGTCAGCACCCTGTACCATCTGGCGCTGAAGGGCTGGAGCGACGTGGTGCTCCTCGAGCGCGCCGAACTCACGGCCGGTTCGACCTGGCACGCCGCGGGCCTGCTGCCGCTGTTCAACATGAGCTATACGGTCGGCCAGCTGCACAAATATTCGGTGGATCTCTACAAGCGCCTGCCCGCCGAAACAGGCCAGGACGTGAGCTTTCACGTCACCGGCAATCTGCGGCTCGCCACCAACCGCGACCGCATGGACGAATACCAGAAGTACTGCGGCACGGCCAACACCATCGGGGTGCCTTTTCAGGTGATCGGGCCGCGGGAAGTGCGCGACCTGTGGCCGCTCATCGAACTCGGCGGAGGCGAGACGGCGGACGTCGTGGGCGCGCTCTACCACCCCGACGACGGGCACATTGCCCCGGCCGATCTGACCATGGCACTGCGCAAGGGGGCCCGCAACCGCGGTGCGCAAATCCATGAGCAGACCGAAGTGACCGCCGTCAAACGCACGCCATCAGGCGAATGGCACGTCACCACCAACCACGGCGACATCATCGCCGAACACGTGGTGTGCGCCACGGGTAATCATGCGCGTCAGACCGGGCGCCTGTTTGGCTTGAACGTGCCTTCCATCCCAGTGGAACATCAGTACATCGTCTACGACGAGTCGCCGGAGCTGAAATCATACCGGCAGCAGGGGGGCCGTGAACTCGCCGTGCTGCGCGAATCGGATCAGTCCTATTACCTGCGCGAGGAACGCATGGGCTGGATCCTCGGGCCCTACGAGGCCGGCGCGCCCGCGCGCTTCGCGGACGGCGTACCCGACTGGTTCGGCAAGAGCTTGTTCGAAGGAGACTTGGAGCGGCTGCTGCCGCACGTGGAGGCCGCCCAGCGGCGGGTGCCCGCGCTCGCCGGCTGCGGCATCAAGGATATCGTCAACGGGCCGATCGCCTACACGCCGGATGGCAGCCCGCTGGTGGGGCCCGCCTGGGGCACACGTAATCTCTGGCTCAACGAAGGGCACAGCTTCGGCATCACCGCCGCCGGCGGGTCCGGCTGGCAGCTGGCGGAATGGATCATCGAGGGCGAGCCGGGCATCGACATGATGGCGGTAGATCCGCGTCGCTACGGTCCCTACACCAGCAAACGCTACGTGGTCGCCAAGAACGAGGAAACCTACCGCAACGTTTTCGTCATCCACTATCCGGACGAAGAACGTGCCGACGGACGGCCGGCAAAAACGAGTCCGGTCTACGACAAGCTCGCCCGGCTGGGTGCGGTGTTCGGCCAGCGCTACGGCTGGGAGCGGGCGAACTGGTTCGCGCCTGCCGGCGTGGAAGCCAGGGACCGCTGGAGCTTCCGGCGTTCGAACTATTTCGAGCACGTCGGCGTCGAAGCCAGGCGCCTGCGTGAACGCGTCGGGGTGATCGACCTTACGCCCTTCACCAAGCACGAAGTGACCGGCCCCGGTGCCGAGGCATGGCTCGACGGCCTGGTGGCGAACAAGGTGCCCACCAAACCGGGACGCATCGCCCTGTGCCACGCCCTGACGCGCCGCGGCGGCATCCGCTCAGAGTTCACCATCACCAAGATCGCCGACCAGCACTATTATGTGGTGAGCGCCGGCGCCGCGGAACGCTACGACAGCGACTACCTGCAGCAGATGCTGCCGGACGGCGGCGTCGCGCAGCCTGCCGGGTCCGGCCCGTCGGGGGTGA
>CAZZVN010000045.1:0-5907 GCA_964657625.1 uncultured Steroidobacteraceae bacterium | reverse complement strand
CGATCTGTTGCGCAACGTCACCGGCAGCCGTGGATGCTTCGTGCTGGCCGGCCCGCGTTCGCGCGACGTGCTCGCCAAAATCACCGACCTGCCCCTGGACAGCGCGTCCTTCCCCTGGCTCACCGGCCAGGTCGCCGAGGTGGGCCTCGCCACCGACGTCTACCTCCTGCGCGTGAACTTCGTCGGCGCGCTCGGCTGGGAGCTGCATTTCCCGATCGAGTATGCCCACCACCTGTTCGACGCGCTGTTCGACGCCGGCGCAGAGTTTCACATCGGCATGGCCGGGATGCGCGCCATGGAGTCCTTGCGGCTCGAAAAGTCGTACCGCATGTGGGGCACCGACCTGAGTTCCGACTACACGCCCTACGAGGCGGGACTCGAGCGTTTCGTGCGGCTCAGCAAGGGTCCTTTCATCGGCAAGGAAGCGCTGCAGGCCCAGCAGGCGCAGGGAATTCCAAACCGGTTCGTCACGTTCGAGGTGCACGACGTCACCGACGCCGATGCCCTGGGCGGCGAGCCGCTGTATGACACCGCGGGAGATCTCGTGGGACGCGCCACGGCCGGCTGCTATGGACATGTGCTCGGCAAAAGCCTGGGCCTGGGCTATGTTAGGCCGCGGTGCGCCGCCGTGGGCGGTGATCTGCTGATCGAGATTCTGGGCGAGCGCAAGCGGGCCACCATCCTGGTCGACTCGCCGTACGATCCGGAAAACAAGGAGCTGCGCGCTTGAGCGCGGTCGTGTCGCCGTCATGAACAGACAACCCTTCTCGGCGCTCGCCCTGATCCGGCGCGGCCTCGACGGCCATGCCGGCTGGCAGCCGCAATGGCGCAAGTCGGCGCCCAAGGCCGCCTACGATGCCGTGATCGTCGGCGGCGGCGGTCACGGGCTGGGAACGGCCTATTATCTCGCCCAAGAACACGGCCTGCACAACATTGCCGTGCTCGAGAAGGGGTGGATCGGCGGCGGCAACACCGGCCGCAACACCACCATCATCCGTTCCAATTATCTGTTCAAGGAAAGTGCGGCACTGTACGACCATTCGGTGAAGCTCTGGGAGGGCCTGGCGCAAACGCTCAATTACAACGTGATGTTCTCACAGCGCGGCGTCATGATGCTGGCCCACACCGTGCACGACATCCAGGTGATCAAACGCCACGTCCATGCCAATCGCTGCAACGGCGTCGACAACGAATGGCTGGAGCCGGCGGCCGCCAAGGAATTTTGCCCGCCACTCAATATTTCGGGGGACATCCGCTACCCGGTGCTGGGCGCCGCGCTGCAGCGGCGTGGCGGCACCGCGCGGCACGACGCCGTCGCCTGGGGCTACGCGCGCGCCGCGGACGCCCTCGGCGTCGACATCATCGAGAATTGCGAAGTGACCGGCATCCAGCGTGACGCCGACGGGGCGGTGGAATCGCTCGAGACCAGCCGCGGGCTCATCCGCTCGCGCAAGGTGGGCGTCTGCGCCGCCGGCAATACCAGTGTGGTGCTCGCACTCGCGGGTGTACGGCTCCCTCTGGAGAGTTATCCGCTGCAGGCCCTGGTCTCGGAACCCCTCAAGCCGGTGTTTCCCTGCGTCGTGATGTCGAACACCATTCACGCCTACATCAGCCAGTCCGACAAGGGCGAACTGGTCATCGGCGCAGGCACGGACGCCTACACCTCGTACACCCAGCGCGGTGCCCTGCACATCAACACCCATACCCTCGATGCGATCTGCGAGTTGTTCCCCGTTTTTCGGCGCATGCGCATGCTGCGCAACTGGGGCGGCATCGTCGACGTGACGCCCGACCGCTCGCCCATCATCGCGAAGACGCCCGTACCGGGACTGTACGTGAACTGCGGCTGGGGCACGGGCGGTTTCAAGGCCACGCCCGGCTCGGCGCATGTGTTCGCCTGGACCATGGCACGCGATGAGCCGCATCCGATCAATGCGCCCTTCACCATCGAGCGGTTTCGCGATGGATTCTTGATCGACGAGGCCGCGGCGGCCGCCGTGGCTCACTGACGCGCCGGCATGCTGCTCATCGCCTGCCCTTATTGCGGTCACCGCCCGGAGATCGAGTTCACCCATGGCGGCGAGGCGCATCTGGCGCGCCCCGCGCAGCCCACCGACCTCGACGATCAAGCCTGGAGCGACTTTCTGTACATGCGCGTCAACACCAAGGGTCTGTACGCCGAGCGCTGGCGGCACTCGCGCGGTTGCGGGCGCTTCTTCAATGCACTGCGCGATACGACCACCGATTTCTTCGCGGCCACCTACAAGGTCGGCGAGGCACCGCCGTGACGCTGCGTACCGCGCAGGGCGGCCGGGTCGATCGCTCGCAGCCGCTGGCATTCACCTTCGACGGGCGCCCTTACGAGGGCTTCGCGGGCGACACGCTGGCCTCGGCGCTGCTGGCGAACGATGTGCATCTGGTCGGCCGGTCCTTCAAGTACCACCGGCCGCGCGGGCTGCTGGCGGCAGGCGCCGAGGAACCGAACGCGCTGGTCACGGTCGCCCGCGACCGCGCCCGTATGACACCGAATTTGCGCGCGACTCAGATCGAGTTGTATGCGGGTTTGAACGCCTGGAGCCAGAATCGCTGGCCGAGTTTGAAAAGGGACATCGGCCGCGTGAACGACTGGCTGGCACCGTTCTTTCCCGCGGGCTTCTACTACAAGACCTTCATGTGGCCGCGCGGTGCGTGGAAGTTGCTGTACGAACCGATCATCCGGCGTGCCGCCGGCCTTGGGCAGGCGCCCACCGAGGCGGATACCGATCGTTACGCACAGCGCTACGCCCACTGTGACGTGCTGGTGGTGGGTGCAGGACCTGCCGGCATCGCCGCAGCCCTCGCGGCCGCCCGCGGCGGGGGTCGCGTCATGCTGTGCGACGAACAGGCGGATTTCGGCGGCACGCTGCTCGGTGACGGCGGCGCATTGATCGAGGGCGTGGCCGCGGCCGCCTGGGTGGCCGCATCCGTCGACGCGTTGGCGAAGAATCCCCGCGTCACCCTGCTGCCACGCACCACCGCCTTTGGTTATTTCCCGCACAATTTCGTCGGTCTCAACCAGCGTCTCACCGAACACCTCGCCGACCCGCCGCACGGTCAGCCGCGCGAGCGTTTGTGGCAGGTGCGGGCGCGCGCCGTCGTGCTCGCCACCGGCGCCATCGAGCGTCCGCTCGTGTTTCCGGGCAACGACCGGCCCGGCATCATGCTGGCCGGTGCCGCGCAGACCTATCTGAACCGCTACGGCGTGCGCGTCGGCAAGAGCGTCGTCATCGTGACCGCCGCCGACGCCGCCTACCAGGCCGCGCTCGACCTGCATGCCGCCGGCGTGGTGGTCGCCGCCGTTGCGGACGTGCGCCCCGCGCTGTCGGGCGAACTGCCCGAGGCGGCACGCCGCGCCGGCATCGAAGTATTGCCCGGCTCCACCGTGCTCGGCACCAGCGGCAAACTGAAGGTCACCGGCATCGCACTCGGACGGGTGGCGGGCGGACGCGTGCGCAAGGGGCCGCGTTTCAACTGCGACGCGGTGATGATGTCCGGCGGCTTCACGCCGAGCGTGCATCTGTTCTCGCAGTCGCGCGGCAGGATCGAGTGGGACGACTCCCTGCACGCCTTCCTGCCCGGCCAGGCCGCCGAGAATACCCATTGCGCGGGCGCCTGCCGGGGCGTCTATGAACTCGAAGAGGTGTTGACGGACGGCGACTCGGCCGGTGCGGCCGGCGCCGCCGGCGCGGCGCACGCGTGGCCGGCGGGCGCGGTCCACGCCCGTCGCTCGCCGGGCGACGCCACGCGGCATTTCGCGGTCACGACGCCCCGGCGCGGCACCCATGACCATCTGGGCGCGCTGCCCGGCCCGGCCCGGCCCAGCAAGGACAAGGCGTTCGTCGACTGGCAGCACGACGTCACCACGCGCGATCTCGCCCTCGCCACCCGCGAGGGGTTCCGCTCGATCGAGCACGTCAAACGCTACACCACCACCGGCATGGCCACCGACCAGGGCAAGACGTCGAACATGAATGCCCTGGCCATCGTCGCACAACACCTCGAGGTCCCCATCCCCGAGGTGGGGCACACGACGTTTCGGATGCCCTACACGCCGACCACGTTCGGCAGCTTCGCCGGCGTTTCCCGCGGCGATTTGTTCGACCCCGTGCGCACCACGCCCACCCACGGCTGGGCGAGCGCCCACGGGGCAGTGTTCGAGAACGTCGGCCTGTGGAAGCGCGCCCGGTATTTCACGCGTGCCGGCGAGAGCTTGCACGACGCAGTCGCACGTGAATGCCTCGCGGTACGCAATGCCTGCGGCCTGTTCGACGCCTCCACGTTGGGCAAGATCGAGATCGTGGGCCGCGATGCGGCCGAGTTCATGAACCGGCTGTACGTCAACAACTGGAGCAGCCTCGCGGTCAACCGTTGCCGCTACGGCATCCTGTGCCGTGACGACGGTTTCATCTACGACGACGGCGTGGTCGCAAGAATCGCGGAGGATCGCTTCCACGTGACCACCACCACGGGTGGGGCGCCGCGCGTGCTCGCCATGATGGAGGACTATCGGCAGACCGAATGGTCCACCTTGAAAGTATGGCTGACCTCGACCACGGAACAATGGGCCGTGTTCGCCGTGCAGGGTCCGAACGCCCGCCGGGTGCTCGAGGGATTGGTGGAAGGCGTCGATCTCGCGGCAACGAGCCTTCCCCATATGAGCGTCGCCCACGGAAGGATCTGCGGCGTGCCGCTGCGCCTGTTCCGCGTGAGCTTCACGGGCGAAATCGGCTTCGAGGTCAACGTGCCGGCGGACTTCGGCGCAGAGGTCTGGCAGGCCCTGCACGCCGCCGGTCAGGCCCACGGCCTCGTGGAATACGGCACGGAGGCCATGCACGTGCTGCGCGCCGAGAAGGGCTACATCATCGTCGGACAGGACACCGACGGCACCGTGACCCCCGATGATGCCGGGCTGTCGTGGGCGATCGGCAAGGCCAAGCCCGATTTCGTCGGTAAACGCTCACTGGCGCGGGCCGCCATGCAGGCGCCCGACCGCAAACAGCTCGTGGGCCTGCGCACACGCGATGGCACCGTGCTCGACGAAGGCGCGCAGGTGGCCGCAGTGCGCGGTCAGGCCCCGCCGATGCAACTCATCGGCCACGTCACCTCCGCCTACCACAGCGCCGTCCTGAACCATCCGATCGCGCTGGCAATGGTGGCGGGCGGCCGTTCGCGTCTCGGCGAAACGCTGTTCGTGCCCATGCCGGGCGGCGATCTGGAGGTGCAGGTCACTGCGCCGGTATTCTATGACGACAAGGGAGCGCGTCTGCATGGCTGACGGACTTTCCCGGATACTGCCGGCCGTGCGACCCGCGCCGTGGTTGAAGATCGCGCCTCCGATGACGCGCTATGCCTTCTACGGCGGTGCGCCGGCACGTCTAGCGATGGCCGCCGCCTGGGGCGTCGCATTCGCGGAGGAAGCCTGCCGTGCAAGGACGCGGGGCACGCGGGCGACCCTGTGGCTCGGCCCGGACGAATACCTGTTGCTCGACGCCGCCCCTGCGGCCGATTCAGAATTCCTGTCGCGGCTGGAGGGCGCGCGCTCCGCCGACGCATCCGGGACAGACCCCGCAGGTGATGCCGCCCCGGTGTCCGGCGCGCTGGTGGAGATCAGCCACCGCCAGTTCGCGCTCGAAGTGCACGGTCCCCACGCAGAACACATCCTGTGCGGTGCCTGTCCGCTCGATCTCGAGCTCGGCGAATTCCCGGTGGGCATGTGCACGCGGACCGTCCTCGCCAAGGCCGACATCGTTCTTTGGCGGACCCGAGAGGACACGTTCCATCTGGAGGTGGGGCGTTCGTTCGCCGGCTACGTCGGCGCGTTGTTGCGCGCAATCGCGTCGGAGTTCTACCCGGACACCTGACGTGGGC